>JAEZFD010000063.1 GCA_023417655.1 Planctomycetota bacterium
GATGTCAATCATCCGGCCGCAACGGGAGTTCGAACTCAGAATCGTCGACTGAAGCCGACGCTGAATGATCTCATCAGGCTTCTTCCGTATCATCGAATTCGGAGAAGCCTGTTACATCTTCATCATCGTCGTCATCAGTTGCATCCTGAGGACGTGGTGTCCGCCGGAAGACGGCGACAACGTCATCCACAGGGACGACAAACAGGACGTTATTGGGTTCAAGATCGACCGGAATCGCATTCTTGGGATGGAACAGGACTTTGTCGTACTTGGCGACGGGAAACTCGTCGTCGTTGGCAACTTCCACGCTCACTTCCACTACGCGCCCTGTGATCGTCGGAATCTCAGCCTGGTCGGGCAGAACGATTCCGCCTTTCGTCTGATGACGACTTTCATCTTTCCGGATCAGAATCCGCGGGCCGAGAGGTTCGACAAATTCGTTCATGGCGTGATCTCCTTGACTCAGGAAAGGTCTCGCCTTTCCCATGAGCAGGAGAATTATAGAAGGTTGATGAACAGGTGACGAGTTGAATATCAGAGCGAGAACGAACGTGAGGAAGTTCGCGCAGAAATCCCGGGAATACTGAGAATGCAGTCTAGATCAGTATTCAGTGATGCGTGGCGAGCGTTGATGCCAAGTCTGCGAATTCGTGGAAGTGATTTCATCGTCAGCAATTGCGGACTCGAATCCGTCAGTCAGGTGACAAGTTTACTTAATCGGAAAACTTGCCAGTTCTTTCCCGTCTTCGGTTTTCCACATTCGCAGGACTCCGTCTTCACCGCCGGCGATGAAGAAACTGCCGTCGAGTGGACACGCCACGCAGTGGAGAAAATCAGGGAGCCCAGCGATTGCACGGACTTGTCCGCCCGCTTCATTCAGGACTCGGGCCTGATTGTCTCCGGCGGAGGTGACGTAAGTTGTCGTCCCTCCCAGGAACCGGACAGCGGTGACTTCTTTGATCCAGCCGGCAACCTTGCGGCTGCGCTCGCCCCGCTGCATATCCCAGATCAGCACGATATTGTCGCCGCCGGCGCTGGCCAGAAACCGGCCATCTGCCCGGAAACAGACGCCTAGTGCATGGTGCGTATGGCCCTCGAAAAGGTGCAGGTGCTTGCCGGTCGCAACCTCGGTGACTTTCACGAGTTGGTCAGCCGCTCCGGAGGCAATCGCCGAACCATCCGGGAGGAAGTCGAGGCTCAAGACGGTGTCTTTGTGACGATCAGTCCAACGAGTGACGAGTTCGCCTGAATCGACTTTCCAAAGGCTGATCTCTCCACTGCGAGACGGTTCTCCTCCGCCGATGGCCAGCAGGCTTCCGTCCGGACTGAACCGCAGGGCGTTGACTCGATCAGCAAATGTTTCGGGAGCTGCATCTCCTCCGAGCACCCGTTCGACGATCCAGGTGGGACGCGTCTGAATCTGGACGCTCGCTCCGTTGGACATGGTTGCGACGACAACGCCCTTGCCAGACGATACCTGTGCGGTGCCCGATTTATCACCTGCAGGCAACTCGGCGATGGGATTTCCAGTCGCGACGGCCCAAACCCGAACGGCTCCCTCAGCATTCACCGCGGCGACGACCTGTTGTTCAGGATCGATGGCCACTGACGTCACGGGGCCGGATTTTTCGAGTGGCTGCTGCAGCGTCTTCGATTCGGCAGTGAAGGAGTCGCTCTGCTTCTGGGCCTCGACGGATGCGGCTTCAGCGGCCTTCAGCTGTTCCGTGTTTCGGTCCTTCGCCGCAGTCGCAATGGCGATCTCTTCCTGTGCATCATTGTGATGATGTTCGGAAGTTTGCAGCATCTTCTTTGCTTCGTCCGCCTTTGTCGTTGCGGCGGTCAGCGCCTGCTGGGCGGTTGCCAGCTGTTTTTCGAGCTCAGGATTCTTCATCCCCTCGGACATCATGATTCGGGACTGAAGATCATCTACGGTCTTTTGAGCCGCGGCCCGGGCAGCTTCCTCGGTTTCGAATGCCTTCTTTCGATCCGGCAGGACTTTGCTGGCAGTTGTGATCGTCTCGTTCGCCTTCTTCAGGACTTCGTCCAGCGACTTGTTTGCCGCGGTCAGTCGGGTCACTTCGCTTTTCTGAAACGCGAGATCCAGTTGGGCGACGGCCAGTCGATGTTTGGTAACTCGGACTTGATTGGCTCTGCTGAGACTATCATTGCGCTCCCACAGAGCTTTCCCTGCGGCGAGATCCCAGAGGTGAACCGATCCGTTCTCACACCCGGCGGCGAGGAGTGTCCCGTTATCTGAACATGACAGCGAGACCGCCCCGGGAAATTTCAGCACAGACAAGGCTTTTCCATCGGCGAGGGTCCACAAGGCGACCTGCCCATTTTCCAGCACGCAGGCAACCCGTTCCGGCTGCTTCAGTGACTGGACCGCACGAATCTTGGCCGGTGCCGTGGCGAAGTCTTTCAGTGCGACGGGTTCAGTGGATGCGGCTTCCGGCAGATCGGCGCGACGCAGCACCGGATCAGCACCAGCGATAATCAGACTCTTCGCAGAGACCCAAGTCAGGCCTGAGGACACCGATGGTGTCGGAATTGTGGCGTGCAGAGCAGCCGTCGTCAGATCCCAGACGGAGATGACCGGCTCAGCCGAGCTGATTGCCACAAGACGGCCATCTGGTGAGACGCTGAGCGAGGAGACCTGTTTGATGGAAGTCGCAATCGATTTCAGTTGAGCCGACGTCTCTCGTTCGATCACCGTGAGCTGACCGTTCGAATCGGCTGTGAGGAGTTGCTGACCCGGGATCTGGGCGGTTGCAATGACCTCGGAGCCCGACTTGAGCGGGGTCCACCCGCTGGTGGGACTCTGCTGCTGCCAGATCTTCACTTCGCGGAAGCTGCCGCTCGCAAAACGCTTTCCATCCGGGCTGAACGCCAGTGCTGTGACGGGGCCGAGATGGCTCGGGCTTGCCGTTGCGGTTGCCTGCTGCTGAGTCAGCGCTGGGTCAGAGATCCGAGAAATAAACTGACGGGATTCGAGATCAAAAAGCGAGATCTGGTTGGCGTGTCCGGCGATTCCCCAGCGTCCATCTGGAGAAACTTCGACAGCGTAAATGGGCGAAACATTGGCAACAGGAGCTCGCCATGCGAGGTTCTGGACCTGCCGGACGGAATCCTTTGCCCCGCCATTGATCCAGGCGCCGAGAACGGCCAGTTCTTCGGTCGTGAGTTTCTTGGCCCCCACTCCATTACTTGGGGGAGGCATGATGACATCACCGATGTGGGCAGCCGACTGGTAGATCAGACTGTCAGCCGATTTCCCGGGCACCACACCCGGCCCTGAGTCGCCCCCGGTCCGCAGGACCTGAGGTGACTCGAGGTTCAATCCGCCTTCAGTTGTCGTCGTGTTATGGCAGGAGACACAGTTCGACTTCAGGATCGGATAAACATCCCGGTAGTAATCGACATCTGCTGCAGCGGCGATGCTGGTCAACAAAATCGCACAAACTGCGTCAGCCAGGATTCCGATGCAAAGCATCCGAATCGTTCCCCGACGGGTCCTGAAGATGGGGACATTCTGCATCAGAAACCTTCGGATCATTTCTTGTCTGCTGGCTGAATGAGAATGCGGATCGGCTCGACAACGACGATGTCGACGATGTCTTTCGGAGCGGCTGCGTCTGTGGCAGCCTTCAGCTGCTTTTCAAGCTCAGCTTTCTTCGTCTGAACCTGTTTCAATTCTGCAGCGGCGGCAGTTGCTTTCTCAGTTAAAGCGGCTTTATCTGCTTCGGCGGCGGCTTGGGCGGCAGCCGTCGCGGTCGTCGACAGATCTGTCTTTTCCTTGAGTTCGGCTTCGACTGACTTCAATGAGGCCGTCGCGGTTTCGACAGCGGCGACGTTGTAGCGGTACTTTGTGACCGCACCGCCATACATCGTCAGGACATGTTCCCCAGCGGGAAGTTTGAGGTCTTCCAGATTGACGACGAGGTCGATTGAAGGGGAATTCAGGGGAACGTCGATCGAAGCGACTTTCTCAAAGCCGTTACCGCCTGGCAGGAGCTTCAACGCGCCGGAGAATTCACCCCGCCAAGTCAACTTCAGGGGGATCGTCAGTTTCTCGTTGCCGACAGCAGTAATGGTCTTGTTGTCGACGGGAGCAATTGTCAGCGGAGCGGCTTCTTCACCCGTCACGGAAACGGCAACGTCCCCCATCAGTCGCGGGCTTGGGATTTCCTGATTCGCATCTCGGACCGGCCAGTTCATCGAAGCCAGACGGCATTCGCGAATCTGTGGCACCGCATCAATAGTGCTGCGACCAATAATCGTGGGGGTTCCCCACTGCGTCGGAGCATTTTCATCTGCCGTGATGACCAGGAGACCGCGAGACTTTCCTGACGGAATTTTCAGGCCACTCGCTCGTACGCCTGCGGGTAGGTTCTCAACTTCAATCGTGATCTCTTCATCGAATCCGTCCTTCCGAACGGCAACGACTTCAAAGACCATTGAGGCGCCCTGACGCAGTGCGATCGGCTTCGAAACAGCGTTTCGGTCCCCGTTCCGCAGAGTCATATGCAGTGCCCAGGCAGCCAGAGAATAATCAGGCATCGCCTTCCGCATGATGAGTCGATAAGTACAGCGTGGGTCACTGCGAGTTCCGCCAAACAAATCGCGCACCTGTACTCGGTATGTCCCGGATTCCTTGATTTCGACTTTCCCCATCGGGTCAGCGGTGCCGACATCGTAGGGCGAGCCATCGTACGAATACCCGTTCGATGAAAGCTTGACCGGGCTCGGGACGTCATTGAGCTCGACGAGGTCGACCGCGACTTCTGTGTCTCCCTGCTTGACGACCTGCTGGACCACGGCGAAGGCATTGGTTGGCAGGCCGGTTCGTTCAGAAACGACTTCCAGCCACCAGACTTCGCCCTTCTCGGCGGTGAATTCGAAGGTGTCGACGTCGGCGGCGGGGAAGAAGCTGCCAGCGATATCGCAGGGGAGCGTGATCTTCTGAGAGACGTTCGCACGGTTATTCGGCTCGGATTCCTGAACCGGAGTGGTCTGTGGCTCAGGAGGGAGCGAAATCGCATTGACCTGTTGAGTCCGCGGATGCCGTTCAGCGAGAGCGGTTCCTGGCGCCGTCTTCAGTACCAGCCGATAGAACGACTCAGCTCCCCCTTGGAAGGTGAGGCCATGGACCTTGATGACATAATCGCCTGCCTTAGGAATCTGATAATCCAGAAACCCGCCGCGACGATCAACTGCAAGATCGCGACCCTGAGGGTCGGCAATCATCAGGACCGGCTTCAGTTTGGAATCAATGCCGGCGGCTGCGACTTCAACGGTGACACGCTGGGGCTGGTCGCAGTGGAATGTGTAATAATCAATCGCTTTGTTCGACGTGTACGCATTGCACACGCTGTTCAGTGGCAACGCCATTGCGGTGGCGAGTGATGTGTTCGCTTTCTCCCGCGTGACTTCTGTCAGATTGCTGACCGAGAAGGTGCGGGACGCGGAAATCCCCAGCCGGGTCGTCAGCCGGGCTTCATAGACTGCCGTCGGAGTCTCAGCAGCAATGGTCACCTGAAATTTGTTCGGGACGATCGAACCGTCAGCGTTCTTTTCAGGAACGGCCTTGATGCCCGGGTGAGTGAAAACGAGTTCAACATTCCCGTCGAGGCATTCACCTGTGACCGTGACGGGGAACGTTGTGCCGGCTTGTCCCCCCATTGGCATTGTCGTCAGCAAGCGAGGGGCGGGCAGAATCACGAGCTGCGCGAAGGCGCTTCCGGCCCATCCCCAGGCCAAGATCTGTGCCGCCAACAAGAGCATCAGCCTGGATTTCATCTCATTCCCCTTTGTCCGGTTCAATGTGCTGTCGTCCTGAATGTCACGCCTGACCGCCGATTCTGCTCCGTCGGCATTCCCGATTCCATCTGTTCTCGGCGCTCGAAAACATTGATTCTGCGAAATGGTGCATCCCCTATGTCGGGTCGCGCGAGAACAGGATCGCTTAATGGTTGAACAGGAATTCCTTGGTGTTCAGCAGGGCCCAGATCAGGTCTTCATAACCTTGACGGAGTGCGGCTGCTGCTGGCAAAGGTTGTCCTTTGGCGTCCAGATGCGGCTTCGCCAGATGCGATTCGGCAATCTGGATCTCGTCGGGTGTCGGCTGACGGTTTAAGGCAGCCAGATAGAGTTCACGGATGTTTTCGTCGACTGGCTTGTTGTTCGTGGCGAGTTTCTGAGCTCGACCCTGGGCAACTGACAGCTTCTGACGGATCTCTCCACTGTTCATCAGATGCAGGCTCTGCGACAGGCTGGAGCTTTCAACTCGTTCACACTCGCAGACACTGGCGCCAGCCGGGCGTCCGAAGACAGCGAGGAAGTAAGACGATTTATTGTAGCTGTTGTCTGGCAGGGCGACGGCGTTCGTGCCGCTGGGGACATCCGGAAACTCAGTCGTTGCTCCCGTCACCTGATCGATCGCATCGAGCAGAACCTCAGCCGGCAGGTGTCGCGGAGCAAACCGAGAGAAGTTCTGCAGATCAGCCAGATTGTGCTCATTGGGGGCCGAGCTCAGCTGATAGGTATTTGAAGTTGTGATCACTCGGACCACTTCCTTCAGGTCAAAGCCGCTCTTCACAAAGTGCTCAGCCAGAGCGTCGAGCAGCTCAGGATTGGAAGGCGGATTTGTATCGCGGATGTCGTCTTCCGGATCGATCAGCCCCCGTTTGAAGAAGTGCTTCCAGTAACGGTTTACGAGTGACTTGGCGAAGTATGGATTCTCCGGGTCGCCCATCCAATTGGCGAGATACAGACGTGGATCTTCATCCGGCAATACGTCGAAGGCAGGGAATCCCAGTGCGGCAGGGGGGAGCTTCGCCTGCGTTTTGATGTTCGTCGCAGTCGCTTTGCCGCGCTTGTGAAAGATGATGTCTTCGCCCGGAGTGGAGGTCGGCTTGCGACCGATCTGAGTGAAGAAGGCCGCCAGATGGTAATAGTCGTTCTGGCTCCAGCGTTCGAACGGATGGTGGTGGCACTGGGCACATTGCATCCGGACTCCCAGGAAAAGCTGTGCGATATCTTCCAGCTGCGCCTGCGGTTCTTTAACGCGTTTGTACCACGCGACTGCCGGATTACTCACGACATCACCAGTGGCTCCGAGTAATTCGAGCACCAGCTGATTGTACGGCTTGTTCTCCAGCATGCTGTCACGCAGCCAGGAGTGGAATGCGAAGTTGGCGGTTTTGTCGCTCGTCGCATCACGACGATTTTTCAGCAAAGCAGACCACTTGTTTGCGAAGTAGTCGGCATAGCCTGGACTACTCAGCAATGATTCAACCAGAGCATCCCGTTTGTTGGGATTGGTGTCTTCCAGAAATGCGGTGGTCTCTTCGATGGTCGGGAGGTGCCCGGCGATATCCAGAGAGACACGTCGCAGATAGGTCGCGTCGTCACAGACTGCTGATGGTGGGATGCCCAGTCGCTTCAGATTTGCAAAGACCAGTTCATCGACGAAATTCTTCGCAGGTGGCAGGTTCTCGACGGGAGCTCCCAGCGGAACGCTTGCCGTGAAGACCGAGACGACTCCCTGATACCGGACCATAATGGCCACGTTCCCGGGAATGTCGGAGATCTTCACCAGCCCGGATTCGGAGACCGAGCCCATGGCTTTGTTATTTGCTTCGAAGAGGGCGAGTTCTGTCACATTTCGTTTGTGACCGTCGCCGAAGTGAGCAAACACTTTAAGCTGCTGTTCTGAACCCTGAGGCAGGACGGCGCGAGGCGGGACGACTTCAATAGAGCTGAGAGTCGGTTCTGATTCCAGCTGGTATCGCATTCCCTCGCTGATCCAGCGGACCAGCTTGCGGTGGCTTTCCGAGTCGACTTCAATCCGCTTTCCGCCGGTATGCGGGACAGTGTTGGTCGCTTTCGTAATGAGCAGACTGTGCTCTGGGGCCAGCGGCGTGATGCGACGGCCACGGCCTTCCTTCACGATGTGTTCGTAATCTTCCTGAGGTTCAAAACCTAACAGGGAGAGTCGGAATCCGTTCTGACCATTGCCTGCCTTGGCATGGCATGGACCGGCATTGCATCCGGCCTTCGTCAGGATCGGAGAAATGTCATTCACGAAGCTGAGCGGGGCAGCGGCGTCGGAACCGTACGAGACGGGAGAGGTCAGAACCCATCCGAAAACCGCCAGCAGTAAAAACAGGCGACTACGGATGGTCATGCGGTCACCTGTGGAGCAAGTTCTGGAATCGGCTTGCCATGGTCGACGATTGGAGTCGGCCGGCCGTTGAGGTCATTAATCATGACGTTCGCGGAATCAATTCCGAGATGACGATAGATGGTGGCGAGGAAGTCTCCGGGACCGCAGCCCCGTTCGACGACATCTTCACCTCGTTTGTCTGTTGCACCGATCACCTGACCGGTGCGGATTCCGCCGCCTGCCCAGATGTTCGTAAAGGCACGCGGCCAGTGGTCGCGACCCGGCTGCATCACGCCGGTAGGGGCACTGGCATTTCCTGCACCGGTGCTTCGGTCGTAGTTGATTTTGGGGGTACGTCCGAATTCACTGGTGATGCAGACGAGCACTTTCTTGTCGAGTCCGCGCTGATAGATGTCTTCAATCAGAGCGGTGCAGGCCTGATCGTAGGCTTCCGAACGGAATCGCATTGCATCGAAGACGTGGTGATTGACGGCGTGGTCATCCCAATTTCCGACACGGCCGCACAGTGGACCGCTCAGCTGGCTGGTGACGATTTCGACACCGGCTTCGACAAGGCGACGGGCCAGCAGCAGTTGTTGGCCCCAGCGGTTGCGACCATAGCGGTCGCGGGTTTCAGGGCTTTCTTCAGTCAGATCGAATGCCTTGCGGGCGGCTGGATTCGTCAGCAGACTCATCGCCTGAGACTCAAACTCGTCGAGAGCATTCAGTTCACGCTCACGGTCGAAGCTGCGTTCGAGCAGGTCGAGGTTCTGCCGCAGAGCGACGCGTGAATTCAGTCGGGTCGCCTCGGCTTCGTTCGAGAGGCCAATGTTCGGCACTTCGAAGTTCGGGAGGTTCGGATCTCCGGTGACAGAAAAGGGGAGATAGGCCTGACCCAGATACGCCGGACCGTTGTATTCCAGTGGAGGTGTCACTCCGATGTAATTCGGAAGCGGGTTCTGTCGACGCCCTTCTTGAGCACGCAAGTAGGCGGCAACAGACATCCAGTCAGGATACTTTGGCTTTGGTTTATCGCGTGTGTCCGGATCGCCGGTCAGCAGCTGCATCGAGCCAGCAGGGTGTCCGCCTGCACTCTGATGCATCGAACGTAGCACTGTGAATTTGTCTGCAATGGCGGCATGCCGGGGAACCATCTCGGTGAACGAGACACCAGGAACCGCAGTCGAGATCGTTTTGAAGGGGCCGCGATATTCGCTGCCGCTGTCTGGCTTGGGATCAAAGGTGTCGAGGTGTGAAAGTCCACCTGGGAGCCAGACCATGATGACGGCGGTCTTTTCGCCGGCAGGTTTGATTCCGGCTTCCGCCCGAATGCGGAGCAGGCCGGGGAGACTCAGGCTGGCGAAGCCGGTCAGCCCGATATTCATGAACTCTCGGCGGCTGAGATTGCCGGGACTGAGAGGGCCTGGGCAGTGACGGCGGGCATTTCTCGACATGACAGGTGCGCCTTTAAGTTCGCGAGGAGGGCGTAGAGGATACGCACTCGCAAAAATGGTTGGTGAGCGGCACTGCAGGCTGGTGGTCTCATTGTCAGCGGAGGAGTCACCCCGCTAGCTCGCTCCTGAGAAATGACTCCCAGTAGTGAACCTGATGAAAGATGATATCGACCGAATTCGATCAATCCATACTGCAGTGACACAATAATGTGCAATTTCAGTACAGACAAAAGCTAAGCTCGGCGTCAGGATCGATCCCTCCAGAACAAAAAAGCTGCCCGACTCGGGTGAGTCGGGCAGCTTGTCGCATGTTCACTTAAAGTCCGTGTAGACCAGCGAATTACGCGGTCCGAGGATTGACCTTCTCTGGATCAATTCCCAGTTCCTTCAGGACTTCCGGCAGTTTTTCCCGATCGAATTCACCGGTCTTGGACAGGGATTCGAGCGTGGCATAGACGATGGATTCTGCATCGATCTCGAAGTGCCGACGCAGGACAGGGCGGGTATCGCTCCGTCCGAAACCGTCTGTTCCCAGTACGGTGTAATCACCCGGGATCCACTCACGGAGCTGATCTGGAACGAGGCGGACGTTATCGCTGGTTGCAATAAACGGCCCGGAAACGCCTTCCAGCGTCTTCATCAGGTACGACTTCTTGGCGGTTTCGGTCGGATGCAGCCGGTTCCAGCGGGAAGCGTCCATCGAGTCGCGACAGAGTTCGCTGTAGCTGGTCACGCTCCAGACGTCGGAGCCGATGCCGTACTGTTCTTTCAGCATGTGCTGAGCCTTCAGGACACCATTGAGGATAGTGCCTGAGCCGAACAGTTGAGGACGCTGCTTCTGGCCTTTGCCCAGTTCGGTGCTCTTGAGCCGGTACATTCCGCGGAGGATGCCTTCGACGACGTTGTCGCCTTCAGGCATTGCTGGCATGTCATAGGCCTCGTTGTACACCGAAAGGTAATAGAAGATTTCTTCCCCTTCGGCGTACATGCGACGCAGACCGTCCTGGATGATTACAGCCAGTTCATAGGCATAGGCCGGATCGTAGGCGACCAGCGGTGGAACCGTTGTGGCAATCAGCTGGCTGTGGCCGTCTTCATGCTGGAGGCCTTCACCGTTCAGGGTGGTCCGACCGGAGGTTCCCCCGACGAGGAAGCCCTTGGTCCGGCTGTCTGCTGCCAGCCAGATCAGGTCGCCGACACGCTGGAACCCGAACATCGAGTAGTAGATGTAGAACGGAATCATGTTCATGCCGAGGTTGCTGTACGCAGTCCCGGCGGCGACGAAGGAGCTCATCGCGCCCGCTTCGTTGATGCCCTCTTCAAGAACCTGACCGTCCTTGGCCTCCTTGTAGTACATCAGACTGCCGTTGATCCGGTCGACCGGCTCGTACAGCTGTCCTTTGCTGGAATAGATGCCGAACGTGCTGAACAGCGACTCCATCCCGAAGGTTCGGGCTTCGTCGGGAATGATCGGGACGACTCGGTCGCCGATTTCCTTGTGACGCATGAGTCCCTGAATCATTGCCCCGAAAGCGGTGGTCGTGCTGACGCCGCCCTGGCCTGCCGTTCCCTTGAGCTGACGTGCGAATGACTTGTCGTCCAGCGATGGCACTTGCAGACGTTCTGGCGTTGGCTTGCGGGCAGGGATGTAGCCGCCGAGCTGTTCGCGCTTCGCCTGCAGGTAAGCGGCTTCTTCGCTGTCCGGAGCAGGGCGGAAGAATGGCAGCTTCTCGACTTCTGCTTCGCTCAGTGGAATGTTGAACCGCTTACGGAACTGCTGCAGTTCATCCTGATTCATCTTCTTGCTGTTGTGAGCGATCATCCGGCCTTCGCCAGCTTCGCCCAGTCCGTAGCCCTTGATCGTCTTCGCGAGGATGACGGTCGGTGCTCCCTTGTGATCAACAGCAGCCTTGTACGCGGCGAAGACCTTCTCGACATCGTGACCGCCGCGTCGCAGCTTTTCGAGCTGTTCGTCGGTCAGCTGATCGACGAGTTCCAGCAGCTCCGGATCGGTGCCGAAGAAGTGGTCACGGATGTAGGCACCGCCTTCGACGACATACTTCTGGTACTGACCGTCGACGATCTCACCCATCCGTTTGATGAGTTTGCCGTTGAAGTCACGGGCCAGCAGGGAATCCCATTCAGAACCCCAGACGACTTTGATGCAGTTCCAGCCGGCACCGCGGAAGGCGCCTTCGAGTTCCTGCATGATCTTGCCATTGCCTCGAACCGGACCGTCCAGACGCTGCAGGTTGCAGTTCACGACCCAGGTCAGGTTGTCGAGGTTTTCACGTGAGGCAAGTGTGATCGCACCGAGTGATTCAGGCTCATCGATTTCGCCGTCACCCAGGAAGGCCCAGACGCGGGACTTGGAAGTGTCCTTCAGTCCACGATGTTCCATGTACCGCAGGAAACGGGCATGGTAGATCGAGCAGATTGGCCCCAGTCCCATCGACACCGTCGGGAACTGCCAGAAGTCTGGCATCAACCACGGGTGAGGATAGGAAGAAAGACCCTGGCCTCGGACGGCTTCCTGTCGGAAGTGTTCCAGTTCCGCTTCACCAATCCGGCCTTCGACATACGCCCGGGCGTACATCCCTGGGGAAGCGTGTCCCTGGAAGTAGACCATGTCACCGGGGTGATCTTCAGTTTTTGCATGGAAGAAGTGGTTATAGCCCACTTCGTACAGGGTTGCTGAAGAGGCATAGGTCGAGATGTGACCGCCGACAGCGCCAGCGTGGTCTGTCTTCTTATTCGCACGAACGACCATGGCCATGGCGTTCCAGCGAATGATCGACTTAATCCGGTTTTCGATCTCATGATTGCCGGGATACCGCGGCTGCGATGTCACCGGAATGGTGTTGATATACGGAGTGGTCGCCATGAACGGCATCATCACGCCGCGGTGGTAAGCACGTTCCCGCAAGCGGACGAGGAGTTGCTGGGTACGTTCTGGCCCATAGCGATGCAGCACGTCTTCCAGCGAATCGTACCATTCTTCCAGTTCAGTCGGGTCGATGCTCTCAATTGACCCTTCAGTCGAAGGTTTCGCGACGCTATCCATCTTGTCGACGACTTCATCAGTGGCCATACATTCACTCTCTCAACAGGTGGATTCGTATGCGGTGCCTGGGCAGGTCTCGCTCTGGCTTCCGCAGCATCTCAGCCGTCCGGGCAGAAATCAGGAGACTCAGCATATGGGCGCTCTGTCCCGGTGGGACAAAGATTTTCGATTTCGCAAAGGGAACATCTTAGCAGGCTGTCCTTCGATCAAAACCCCACTTGCAGAATCTTCTTTTCCCACCTTCCGGTTCTGCCGGATCCAAAATAGATCGCACACTGATTAATACCTGCTGTTTTTGACGCAACATGACTCCAGTGGGGATGATGCAGTTACAGAACTCTTCTCTCGACCGGGATGCGAATCTCCGCGGCTGATGTCCCATCAGGATTTGCCGGGATGAGAACTGGAATTCTCATCGGGAATGTGCCACCCTCGTATCGATTGAATTCGATGGCTTGGGGTGTTTCGTTCTGCCAACGGCCGCTCCTTCATGTATCGAATCAATTGCAAGCGAGTTGAATCGGGTTGCCGGGGCCCTAGTTCCGGCTCTCTGTGACTTCAGATGGCCCGGGAATCCGAGCGTTGCTTCAAGTCAACTGCGTCTAACGAAAGAATTGCCGTGATTCGAAATTTGAGCTGGCTGGTTGCAATCGGTGTGGGAGCGTGGTTCGGAACTTTTGAAGTTGCTGCGGACGACTTTCCCAAGCCGTTTGACTCCCTCAAAGACGCCGGTGCAACCGCCACCTCTCCGAAGGACGCACTGGCGAGCCTACAGGTTCCCCCCGGTTTTCAAACTTTGCTTGCGGCCGCTGAGCCGATGGTCCAGAACCCGATTGCGGCGACCTGGGACGCTCGGGGACGCTTGTGGATTGCTGAGAACTTCACCTATGGCGACGGAGCGAATGCGTTTGAGCGAGGCCTGCGGGACCGGGTGCTGATTCTTGAAGACACGGATGGCGATGGTGTGTTCGATTCACGCAAAGTCTTCACCGACAATGTGCAGATGCTCACCAGCATCGAAGTCGGCCACGGCGGCGTCTGGCTGATGTGTCCGCCGCGTGTGATCTTCATTCCGGATCAGAACGGTGATGATGTCCCTGACGGCCCGGCGGTGACGGTTCTGGACGGCTTTGATGTCGGTACGGACAGCCCGCACAACTTTGCCAACGGGCTTCGCTGGGGACAGGACGGCTGGCTTTATGGTCGGTGCGGCGGAACCTGTCCGGCACTGGTCGGCGTTCCTGGAACTCCAAAGGAAGAACGGGTGCCACTTTGGGGTGGGATGTGGCGTTTCAATCCTGTGACGAAGATCTATGAATCGCTGGTCACCGGAACGACAAATCCCTGGGGCCACGACTGGAATTCACTGGGAGAACTGTTTTTCATCAATACCGTCAACGGGCACTTCTGGCATGTGATTCCGGGGAGTCATTTCGACCGCCATACAGGTCTCGACCCGAATACCCGAACTTATGAGCTGATTGCACATCACGCTGATCACTGGCATTTTGACACCGGAAAATCGTGGCAGCAGTCACGCGATGGTGTCGCGAACGATCTCGGAGGTGGCCATGCTCATACCGGCGGAATGGTTTATCTCGGTGATAACTGGCCGAAGGAGCACCGCGACCGTTTCTATATGATCAATATGCATGGGCGTCGGTTGAATGCTGAGATTCTCGACCGGGAAGGCTCGGGGTACATGGCGAGACACGCGAAAGATCTTGTGATCTCGACCGATCCCTGGTTCCGACCAGTGGAAGTCTCATATGGGCCGGACGGAGGGGGCTTCATCTTCGACTGGGCCGATTCAGGGGAATGCCATGAGCGTGACGGGGTTCATCGTTCCAGCGGACGAATCTACAAGGTGACCTACGGGACTCCGAAGGCACCGGGGAAGTTCGATCTCAGCAAAAAATCAAATGTCGAACTTGCAGAGCTTCATCAGCACCCTAATGAATGGTATGCCCGCCGAGCCCGGCTGGTTCTGTGTGAACGTTCTCGCGCCGGTCAGCCGATGACAGACGCTCAGGCAGAATTGCTCAAGCTCTATCAGTCGACTGATGATCGCGCTCTCAGAATGAGGGCTCTGCTCTCGCTGTTTGTCATTGACGGGACGCCGAAGGAATTTTTGCTGGAGCAGTTTAATCATCCAGACGAGGCCGTTCGGACATGGGCCGTGCGGATGCTGACCGACAGTTGGCCGCTGGAAGGACCGGGAGGCATTGTTCCTCGTGATCCCGCAATTGTGAATCAGGTTCGCGTGGATGCACAGGTTCTGCTCCCGCGACTGGTGTCTCTCGCAAAGTCTGATTCTTCAGGGCTCGTGCGGCTGGCGCTGGCGTCAACACTCCAGCGATTGCCTGTAACAGATCGCGCTGCACTCGCGGCAGCTTTGGTCTCACGCTCAGAAGATGCGAACGATCACAATTTGCCACTGCTCGTCTGGTACGGGTTGATCTCACTCGCCGATTCGAATCCTCAGGCGCTTGTGCCGGTGTTGCAGGCCTGTGAGTGGCCGAAGACACGTGCTCTGATCACTCGACGACTGGGTGAAGAAGTTGAAAAGCAACCTGAGATTATGAATCAGGTTCTTTCCTGGGGAGCGACACAGCCTCCTCAGGTTCAGCAGGATCTGATCGCCGGGTTGGGCGAGGCTCTTCGGGGGTGGCGGAAAGCAAAAGCACCCGCCGGTTGGAAGGATCTTCAGGCCAGCATCGAGAAGTCCGGCCAGAAGGAATTGATTGAACGCGCTCGGGAACTCAGCGTGGTGTTCGGGGACGGGCGTGCGCTCGATGAAGTGAAGAAGATCGTGCTGGACAAATCGGCTCCAATGGATGCCCGAAATGCGGCACTTCAGACACTGATCGAGAATCGACCTGGCGACCTCCGTGAAATCTGCCAGAAGGTTGTCGGAGAGCGAAACCTCAATCTGACCGCTGCTAAGGGACTTTCGCTTTTTGATGATGAGAAGATCGGCGAGCAGATGGTCAATGCCTATCGCGCCTTCCTTGCGCCAGATCGCCCGCAGGTGATTTCGCTGCTGGTCTCGCGTCCTTCTTTTGCGACCGCATTATTGAAGGCGATTTCGGCAGGGAAGATCCCCCGCGATCACCTGACCGCATTCCATGTGCGGCAGATTCACAGTCTGCAAAATGAGGAATTGAGCCGTCTGACCGCCGAAGTCTGGGGAGAACTCAGAGATTCCTCTGAAGAGAAGAAGCAGCTGATGGATGGCCTGAAAGCGCGGCTTACCGATGAGGTGCTGGCAGGGGCGGATCTGTCAAAGGGGAGGGCGTTGTTCAACGCCACTTGTGCGAAGTGCCACAAGCTGTACGGAGAGGGAATTCAGGTCGGACCGGACCTGACTGGATCCAACCGAAATGACATGCACTATCTGCTGGAGAACATGATCGATCCGAGTGCGGTGGTCGCCAAGGATTTCCGCATGATCGTGCTCGTTTTGGATGACGGTCGTGTCTTGAACGGCGTCATCACGCAGCAGGCTGACCGCACGTTGACACTGCAAACCCTCACAGATGCCGTCACAATCGATAAAACGTCAATCGAAGAGCGCCGGCAGACAACTCTGTCGCCAATGCCGGAGGGTTTGCTGCAGAACCTCAATGATGACCAGATTCGTGATCTGATTGCTTATCTTCGACACCCCAGTCAGGTGCCGTTACCAGCAGCAGCTTCAACAACGAGTGTTTCGCAATAGAGCAGTTGCGACCGCACTTCTGTCAGTTCACAGGCCGTCCGGGGAAGAATCTTCGGGCGGCCTGATTTGTAGACACCGATCTGGAACTCGCGCCTCAATCGAGATGTTTGGTCTCGTGATGCAGCCATTCCAGCAGTGAACGCTGTTCCTGAAGCAGTTCCTGCGAGAGCGGGGATGCATTCCGAAGGTGCCGGGTCAGGCGGGCTTCAACAGATAATTTCCCTGCGTCAGTCACGAACGGGCAGGTGGCATTCTGAGCGGTAATGTCCAATCCCAGAAATGCGACGAGTCCGAACTGTCCCAGCGTGAACAGGTAAAATCCGAGTTCCT
The DNA here is from genome assembly GCA_023417655.1 of Planctomycetota bacterium. Taxonomy (GTDB): domain Bacteria; phylum Planctomycetota; class Planctomycetia; order Planctomycetales; family Planctomycetaceae; genus Planctomicrobium. The sequence continues at coordinate 16,737 of JAEZFD010000063.1, forward strand.
CGTGCGAGAAATCAAAGGAAAATACGAGAAGAACGGCGCTCAGGATCAGAATACTGGTTCGGCTGATCAGGGAAGACTCTTCTTCCCGTCGTCGAAAGTCGGATCTGCTCATAATGGAAATACTTTCACCGTCAGGAAAAACTCCGAGGGGGATGTAGGGAAATCCACCCGAGAGGACATCCTGTGCTCAATCGAACTGACGTTGAGACGAATTCAAACGGTTGATATGCCGTTTGAAAATTGTCGCAACGGGGGATTGGGATCAACTGACGGGGAAATGCGGTTTTGAACCATGAAGACGTGGAATTTCACAGTCGATAATGAACCCTAGGTCATAGTTTGGCACTCGTCAAATCGCGTCCTGAGGATTTGCCGGATTGAGCCGATTTCTTTAAACTGAAGAATCAATAAGGCAAGATATGCCCCGCCAACTTGCGGAGCCCGTCGTTGCCGAACTCCTCCTGATCAGCTGTCTCCGTGACAGCAGGCTCGTTTTATCCCGCCTGAGCGATTTGTCGACGAAACCCCGCTAACCGTAGAGGATTCTCATGTCACTAACGCGCCGTTACTTTCTGAAATCGGCCGCCGTCATTGGTGCTGCTGCCTCCGTACGACACGAAATTCATGCTCAGGAGACCAAGCAGAGTTCGAGTCCGAACGAAAAGATGGGGGCAGCTGTCGTCGGAACAGGCGGTCGCGGTGGAGCGCATATTGCTGCTCTGTTGAAGCGCAGCGACGCTGAACTCCGCTATGTCTGCGATGCGGACCTCGATCACGCTGGCAAAGCCGCCAAGTCCATCGAATCAAAAGGAGCCAAAGCTCCCCAGGTTGAACGCGACTTCCGCCGGATTCTGGACGACCCCAGCATCGACATCATCAGCATCGCCACCCCGAATCACTGGCACTCGCTGCATGCGATTCAGGCTCTGCAGGCTGGCAAGCACGTTTATGTCGAAAAGCCGGTTTCCCACAACGTCTGGGAAGGTCGCCAGCTGGTCGGTTGGGCTCGCCACACCGGCAAGATGTGTCAGGCCGGGACCCAGTCCCGTTCTAGTGACAGCCTGAAAGAGGCTGTTGAGTATGTGCAGAGCGGAAAGCTCGGCAAAATTCAGTACGCCATCGGAACCTGCTACAAGCCGCGTCCGAGCATCGGAAAGCTCGACAAGCCACTGCAGATCCCTGCGTCAGTCGACTATGACCTGTGGTGCGGTCCCGCTGCGATGGTGGATCTCTACCGTCCGAAGCTGCACTATGATTGGCACTGGGATTTCAACACCGGCAACGGCGACATGGGGAATCAGGGGATTCACCAGATGGACATCGCCCGCTGGTTCCTCGGTGAACAGGAACTCTCTCCACTGATCGCGAGCATTGGCGGTCGCGTTGGCTACGATGATGCTGGTGATACTCCGAATACCCAGATTGCTTACCACGGGTACGAGAAGGCACCGCTGATCTTCGAAACCCGGGGTCTGCCATCCAAGAATCTCGACTACAAGTCCGGAATGGACAAGTACCGCGGATCTCAGGTGGGAATCATCGTTCAGTGTGAAAACGGCTATGTCGTGGTGCCGAGCTATACTCAGGCGACCGCCTTCGACAACTCCGGAAAGCAGATCGAGCAGTGGACAGTGAAGGGCGATGCAAACGATCGTCACTTCGCCAACCTGTTTGATGCGATCCGCTCTGGCAAGTATCAGGACCTGAACGGGGAAATCCTCGAAGGTCACCTGTCGAGCGCCCTGTGTCACACTGGCGCCATCAGCCACATTCTCGGCGCCCCGAAGAAGGGAACCGAGATCGAGAAGGAAGTCGCTGACAACAAGCTGTGGAAGGATTCCTACGACCGCATGGCTCAGCATCTCGCTGCCAACGGCGTCGATATCAGTGATCCGAAGCTGCATGTCGGTCCATGGCTGAAAATGGATCCAAAGACCGAGCGGTTTACCAACAGCGAAGCGGCCAATAAGCTGCTGACCCGGGAATACCGCAAGGGTTACGAAGTTCCAGAGGCTCCCAAGGCTGTCTGATTGAGTTGAAGTCTGCAGAATCCAGCGGTCGGGAACCCGTTCTCGACCGCTTTTTTTAATTCAGGCAGCTCAATGAGATCTGAGAGAATGGGTGTCGGTTCTCCTTCCGATTGGGATCGATAGGGGCCGGCGCATCTCGCGGATTACATATTTTGAATTTTTGAATCAGGTTGATCATGTCTCAGAATTACATCATGTCCATCGAAGGCCTGACTCGGATGTACGACGAAAAAGTCGTGCTCGAGAACATCTGGCTGTCGTTCTTTCCGGGGGCAAAGATCGGTGTCGTGGGTGACAACGGTTCCGGGAAAAGTACGCTGATGCGCATCATGGCCGGCGAAGACAAGGACTTCATGGGGTCCGTCCGCCCGGCAAAGAACATCAAGATCGGTTACTTCCCGCAGGAGCCCCGTCTTGACCCGACAAAGACGGTGCAGGAATGCGTGAACGAAGCCGTCGCTGAATCCCAGGCGATCCTCGATCGATATAACGCGATCAACGAACGGCTCTGCGAGGAAATCTCTCAGGAAGAGATGGACGCTCTGCTGGAAGAGCAGTCGGCCGTGCAGGACAAGATTGATCACGCCAATCTCTGGGAGCTTGATCGCGTCGTCGAAATGGCAATCGACGCCATGCGACTGCCACCGGGCGATGCACTCGTTGAGCACCTGTCCGGGGGCGAAAAACGCCGTGTCGCCCTGTGTCGGCTGTTGCTGCAGAGCCCTGACATGCTCCTGCTGGACGAACCGACCAACCACCTTGATGCAGAATCGGTGGGCTGGCTGGAGCGGTTTCTCCATGAGTTCCCCGGCACGGTGGTGGCGATCACTCACGACCGGTACTTTCTTGAAAACGTCGCCGGCTGGATTCTCGAAATGGATCGCGGCCACGGGTATCCCTATGAAGGGAACTACACCGCATGGCTGGAGCAGAAAGAAGCCCGTCTCGCGGTTGAACAAAAGAAGGAAGATAAGCGACAGCGCGCTCTGAAGCGGGAACTGGAATGGGTGCGGATGTCGCCTAAGGCCCAGGCCACCAAGAACAAGGCTCGTCTGCAGCGCTACGAAGAACTGGCCGCTCAGCAGTTCGACGAGCGGGATGATGCCGCCCAGATTCAGATTCCCGTCAGCCGTCCGCTGGGGGATCTTGTCGTGCGTGCCGAGGGCCTTTCGAAAGCGTTCGGCGACCGGCTGCTGTTCGAAAACCTGAGCTTCAATCTCCCTCCCGGGGGGATCGTCGGTGTCATCGGACCGAACGGAGCAGGGAAGACGACTCTGTTCAAACTGATCACCGGTCAGGAAAAACCGACTGATGGAAGCCTCCGCGTCGGCGATACCGTCGATCTGTCTTATGTCGATCAGAACCGCGATGGTCTCGACCCGAAGAAGACTGTCTATGAGGAAATCTCCGGCGGCGAAGACATGCTGATGGTCGGCAAGACCAAGATTCACGCCCGAGCTTATTGCGGCCGGTTCAATTTCAAAGGAACCGAACAGCAGACGTTCGTGGGTGATTTGTCCGGGGGGGAACGAAACCGGGTTCACCTTGCCAAACTGCTGCGATCGGGCGGCAACCTGATCCTGCTGGACGAACCGACAAACGATCTCGACATGGAAACCTTGCGCGCACTCGAAGAAGGGTTGAGCAACTTCGGGGGCTGTGCCGTGGTGACCTCGCACGACCGCTGGTTCCTCGACCGGATTGCGACTCACATTCTCGCTTTCGAAGGGGATAGCCAGGTCGTCTGGTTCGAAGGAAACTATAAGATGTACGAAGCTCAGCGGCGGGAACGTCTTGGAATTGATGCCGACCGTCCGCACCGGATCAAGTACAAACCGCTCGCTCGATAGACACGACGAACGCCTTTCCCTGAAATTCGCCGGCCGATGATTGACGCTGCTCACGTCGGCTGGTTCATTTGAACTCCATCTCTGAAAGCTGTGAACTCATGGTGACCCTTCGTCCTGTTCGTCGAGGCCTGGTACCCGTCGATTCCAACGCCGCCTATCGGGTCAGTGCTCCGAACTACGATGAATTTCAATCGGATCGGGAAGTCTGGGATCTGTTGCAGGCTCGCCCTGACAATGTGCTGCAGATCACCATGCCGCACTGCCATGTGCCAGATCATGCCGACATTTTCGAAGACGGATGTGCTGAGGCCCTCAGCCATGCAACCGCCCGGATGCAGGAGTTCAAATCGAATCCGCTGATGAAGACGGTCGAGAACCTGCTCTGGGTGTATGAGATCACCTCACCCAAGCGTCCGGATCAGCCACAGCTCGGCATCGGTGGCTTCGGTCTCACCTCAGAGATTCGGACCGAATCCAATCCCAATGGAACCGTGATCCGCAACGAAGGGATTCGGCCCGAAAAAGCTGAAGGTCGTGCACAGCTGCTGCGAGCGACCACCGCCGACTTCGGAACGGTGAATCTCGCCGTGCAGGACCAGAACGGAGACCTGCTGGGAGCGCTCACCGAGTATACCCAGTCGCGCCCCTGTGATTTCGAAACACTCGATGAAGACCAGAATCTGCATCGTTCCTGGATTGTGACGAATCCTGCTGAGATCGATGCGTTTGTTTCGCTGCTGGCAAAAGAACCGGCCGCCTACGTTGCTGACGGAAATCATCGCAGTGCCGCAGCTGCGGCGATGGGGCTTGATCACTTCCTGACAGTCTTCTTCCCGACGAGCCGCCTCGGGCTGGAACCATACAACCGTTTGCTGCCGCTGAACGGTGTGACCCCGGATGAACTGCTGCAGAAGCTCGCCGCCAATTTCGAGGTCAAGCAGCTGGGAGATGTCCCGCCGTATCGGCCGGAGTCCGTGCAGACGATCGGGATGTATCTGGACAAGAACTGGTATGAACTGACGCCAAAAGCCGGGTCTTATGATCCATCGAACGCGGCTCAGTCCATTGATTCCGACATTATTCAACGTCACATTATTGATGGAATTCTCGGGATCTCTGACGCCCGGGATAAGCGCATTAACTATGTCGGCGGAAACAAGAATGCTGCCTATCTGGTCTCACGAGTGCAGTCAGGCGAGTACGACTTCGCCCTGTCTGTTGCTCCGGTCACGATGCAGCAGTTTGTCGACGTCTGCGAGCAGAATCTGTTCATGCCACCGAAGTCGACATGGTTTGATCCCAAGATCCGCAGTGGCCTGTTGATCGCATTGCTCGACGAGAGCAACTAAATCAGTTTGCTCGATCAGGCGCCGACGCAGCTTGCTGATTCAAAGAGAACACAGCGTGCGTCGATGAGGGAATCGTTTCGCAAGATGTTCAGGGGCGCTAGCAGAATGGAGGAAGAAATGTCATCAGCCATTCTGCTGGTTGCTCACGGGAGCCGGCGTCCGGCCGCGAATGCAGAACTGCTCAAGGTGGCAGAGTTGCTGCGGCCGCGTGTGGCTCCCGCAGTTGTCGAGATCGCTTATCTCGAGCTGACCACGCCATCGATTCCTGAGGGACTGAATCTCTGTCTGAAGCATGGTGTCAACTCCGTGCGAATTCTCCCTTACTTCCTGTCGCCCGGTGCCCATGTTGTTGAAGATCTGGAGCGCGAACGGGCTGACTTTGCGACCCGCTTTCCTGAAGTGGAATTCACATTATGTCCACCGATGGGACTGCATCCACTGGTGATTGATGTGCTGCAGGACCGCCTGAGTGAGTCGCTGAATTCAATACGCTGAACTGGGTCACTGAGTCCAAAAAACTGGTCCAAGAAACTGCGGAGAAGTACAGTCACACTCGCGCTGGAGCGGTCTCACTTGGCAGGCTTTACTTGGCGTTTGTCCTGGCGGCTGTCGGGTTCTGGATTCTCATCGACTTGATTCGTAAGGGGCGCGGTCCGTACCGAGTGTCATACGTTCCCAGGATGATGTTGCCTGGGGTGTACGTCTCAAGGTCCTGATTGTTCAGCAGACGGAATTTTCCGATCTCGAAAGAGAGTGCCCCGTCGATGACGGAGAGACGAAAGGGTTGCTCTCCCTTCCATTCAAACTTCTCGAATTCCTGCGATCGGTCTTCCAGCGCTTTCCCTCCGCGAAACTCGGTCAGATGCCAGGGACTCCCGCTACTTCGCATTGTGACATTGCTGAGAGCGAATCCACGTCCTTCGTCCCACCCGAGCAACAGAAACCAGCCGCCGGTGCCTGCCTGCTCCATGATGCCTTCCAGCTCGAAGTCTTCGGCCCAGGCGATCTGTAGTGCGGCGTTCTTGCCTTCGATGACCTGCAAGTAACCGTTGACGACTCCCCATCTTGCGTCACAAGCGAAATGCCCGAGCAGGAACGGATGCGAAGGAGCAGGTCCGGTGAACTGCAGTTCCTCGATCTGTTGCAGCTTGACGCTTTTCGGAAATGTCCCCTGTAACCGGGGGCTCATGACCGGCAGGAAAAGGACTTCCTGCTTCTTCCCGGCGACCACCCCGCGATAGCCTTCCGGTTGCGCCTGCAACCTGCCTGTGACGCAGGTCAGCATGAGACAAATGATCAGTCCGAACGGTGTGACGCTGCCCATGCCCACATCTTTTCAAGACGGAAGATTCGTTGACGGGAGCTCGATCGAAGTTCGCGGATGAGAACTCTGACGAACAAAGTGGCCTTGGATCAGGCGATCAGCTCGCGGAGTTTGTCCACTGCTTTGGGGATTTCAACACGGGGATCTTCGGGTTCTTCATACTCGAGAACGACATAACCACGGTAAGCGGCCTGTCGCAGGATGGAGATCACGCGTTTCAGGTCTGACGGTGATTTCTTCTTGTCAGCGGTTTTCACTGACAGTTTGATCTGAGCATTGACAGCATAAGGAGCGATCTGCTCCAGATCGGCATACGGATCAGCGCTGAAGAAGTTGCCGCTGTCGAAGTTGATTCCGAACCAAGGCGACGGGGTCACCTGCTTCACAATGCCCAAGAGTTGAGCAGGGGTTGAAGTGATCCCGTGATGATTTTCCAGGGCCAGGACGACGCCTTTCTTGGCGGCGTGGACAAGGCATTCATTGATCCCTTCCACGCAACGGGCGACAGCGACTTCTTCCTTTTCCCCTTTCGGAACCTGTCCGGCGAAGATTCGAATGACCGGAGCCCCCATCTCAGCGGCCGCGTCGATCCAGGTGCGGCACAACGCCAGCTGTTCATCTCGTTTCGGACCGGGAGCGACGCAGAAATCATTGCCAATCGCGGTCCCGGAGATATCCAGTCCCAGTCGGTACGTCTGTTCTTTCACCTTCAGCAAGGCGTCTGACGTGACAGGATTGGGGAAGTAATATCCTGTCAATTCGACGGCATCGAGGTTGAGCGACGCGGCATATTCGATGAACTCACTCAGAGCCATTCCGCCGGTTTCATTCGCAGGCTTGGGCCAGAATCGGGCGAGCTGACGGTTAAATGAGTACGCCGCAAGCGAGAGCTTAAAGAACGGTTTGCCGGTCCGGGTGATGGGATCGGCCGCGTGGGCAAACCCGGCGGGAGAGAGGCCGGTCAAACTCGCAGCCGCGAGGCCGGAGATCTGGAGAAATCGTCGACGGTTCAGTTCCTGCCGGCTCTCGGAAACAGACTTCACGGTTCACCTCACGAATGCAATCAGTAGCAGATTCTGGATGTGGCCTGCATTTTCCCTGCTCAGGGAGAGTAGTCGTCCATCAGGGAGGATGCCAGAGTTGGGGCTCTGATTTTGCGCGATTTGACAGGTTCCTGAAGCAGACTTCAACGAAGCGACTTGAGGCATTTCATTTGTTGATGCCGTTGACCGATTTGTGCGCAGCGAGCCATGCCTGCGGGTGCAGATGAACGCGACAACCATCTCGCACTGACATCTCGCACTGATTGACAAAGGCGACTCGGATTTTGGTACTGAGGAAGCGAACGCACGCGCTCAACGCTTTTTTTGTCAATCGCGATAGACTTTCAGGATCGCCGATTGCTATTTCTCACTGTGGCTCGGCTTTCAATGAGTGTCGCAGATGCAGGATTCAAACTATGGCTTGGAAATATCTGTTCGAGCGCAAATCTCTTGAAATGCTGAAGTCAGAGATGGAAGCAGAACAGGGACTTAAACGGGTGCTTGGGCCTCTCTCCCTCACTTCGCTGGGAGTTGGTGCAATCATCGGGGCAGGGATCTTCGCGATGACTGGTCGAGTTGCTGCCAGTGATGCCGGCCCTGCTGTTGTGCTGTCCTTTGCGCTGGCCGGACTGGCATGCCTGTTCGCGGCATTTTGCTATGCCGAATTCGCATCGCTGGCGCCCGTCGCAGGGAGTGCTTATACCTATACCTATGCAACACTCGGGGAGCTGTGCGCGTGGATTATCGGTTGGGACCTCATACTTGAGTACGCCATGTCCTGTGGAGTCGTGGCCTCTCATTGGACGCATTATCTGAATGTCGTCCTGAAAACGCTCTTTGGTTTTGAGATACCGCCGCAATGGACGACCGACCCGTTCACTCCAATTATGGTCGGGGATCATGTCATTTATGGATATGCGAACCTGCCTGCAATCCTCGTAATTCTTCTGATCACAGGAATTCTGGTCGTGGGGATTCGCGAGAGTGCCTTCGCGAATAATGTGCTGGTGATCGTGAAAGTAGCCGTCGTGCTTGCCGTCATCGTCCTCGGTGCGGCTTATGTCAATTCCGACAACTGGACGAGTGTCCCGGTCGAAAAGCGGAAAGATGTTGACCTCGCCGACTTCATTCATCGTCACCCGACCATCAAAGAGAAACTTCCAGACGGAAGCTACACCCCGCTGACAACAGGAGCGGAGCTTGTTCAAGCCCATCCGGAAGTCACAGAGGGAATGACCCCTGCGCAGGTCGCTCATCTGGAAGCATTGCCGAATTCCGCCAAAAAGTGGGGAATGCTCGCCGTACTCGGGATCCGCGAATGGCTCGATCCGATTGATGAGAAGGTCCGCAGTCCCTTCATGCCTTATGGGTTCTCTGGGATCATGGTCGGAGCGGCACTGGTCTTCTTTGCCTATGTTGGCTTTGACTCCATCTCAACGCATGCAGAAGAGGCCAAACGACCGGAGCGGGACGTCCCATTTGCAATCCTGGCCGGACTGTTGATCTGTACTGTGCTTTACATCCTGGTATCAGGCGTCCTCTGCGGAATGGAGCCATATCATGACATCGATCCGAAGGCGGCGGTCGCAGAAGCGTTCCATCGCCAAGCGCTCATTCAGGATAGCTGGATCCTGAATCAGGTCGCAGCGATGATCGCCGTGGGAGCTCTGGCGGGACTCACAAGTGTGATGCTGGTCACCTTCCTGAGTCAGTCACGTGTCTTTCTCGCAATGGCTCGCGACGGACTTCTGCCGAAGTCGATTTTCGGTGTGGTCCATCCCCGATTCCGTACTCCTCACCGATCTACGATTTTGACCGGGCTGGTGATTGGCCTGTCAGCCGGATTCCTCCCGATCCGCATGCTGGAGGAGATGGTCAGCATCGGAACTTTGATGGCATTTGTGCTGGTCTGCAGTTCGGTGCTAATTCTTCGAGTCCTTCGGCCGGATGCACATCGCCCCTTCCGTTGTCCCGCCGTGTACATCGTGGCCCCTCTCGGAATTCTGGTCAATTTGTTACTGATGTTCTTCCTGCCACTTGATACCTGGTTCCGGCTGGTCTGCTGGCTGGGCATCGGACTAGTGATTTATCTGCTCTACGGCATTCGACACAGTGTTCTGAGAGGACGTTCGCCAGAATCGGTGTAGAGAGGCCGCTTTCCCAGCGACCTTCGCGGCGCGGTATTGGACGGGAAAAGCGAAAGTTACTGCGTGCCGAGGGACTGAAGAGTCATTTGGGAAGTCGCCCTCATTGCGTGAACTAGATTGACGTTGCTCAGGTCGTTGGAACCCTGATGGACTGCACCGGGGTGTTGTTCGCGATCTGCTGAAGGATATGGAATTGATCACGGATTGGCCTTATCTCATCACGGGGGGGATTTTCCTCATAACATATCTCGGGCTGGCGCTGGGACGAATTCCTGGCCTCCGCACGGATCGGGCAGGCATCGCCTTTGTGGGTGCGGCTGCCTTACTCGCAGCAGGGCAGATCTCGCTCTCCGACGCGGCCACGGCAGTTGACTTCAGTACCATCCTGCTGCTGCTGGGGATGATGATTCTTGTCGGTGGTTTGCAGATTGCCCGATTCTTTAACGGCGTGACGGATTTCATCGCCTCTCGCGTGAACAGCCCTTATCTGCTGCTGGGGCTGGTCATGTTGCTTTCAGGCGGCCTGTCAGCCTTGATGGTGAATGACGTTGTCTGCGTTGCACTCACGCCGCTGGTGCTCTCGCTGTGCCTGCTGACAGGGCGTCCTCCGACTCCCTACCTGATCGCTCTGGCCACGGCATCGAATATCGGTTCCGTCGCCACCATTACCGGCAATCCCCAGAATATGATCATTGGATCACTCTCAGGGATTTCATATCTCTACTTCGCCTGGAGGCTGGCGCCTGTCGCGTTGATGGGACTTGCCTTGAACTACCTCGTCGTCTGTGTGGTCTATCGAAGGCAGCTGGCCGTGATGCCGGCCCGCGGAGAACTGTTTCATGGGACGGGAGTTGCTCCTCTCGCGGTCGAGCAGGAACAAGCCTCCTCAGGCCCGCGAGGCCACGCAAGAATGTCAGCGAAGCATCGTTCTCTGATGTGGCGCGGCCTGATTGTGATGCTGATCACTGCCGGTCTCTTTTTCGCAGGTGCGAATCTCGCCATTACAGCCGCCTGTGCAGGGGGGCTAATGTTGCTGACCGGCGTGCGTGCGGAGAAGTTCTATCGTCGTGTCGACTGGCCGCTGCTGGTGATGTTCGCTGGACTGTTTATTGTCGTCCACGCATTCGAAGCGAATGTGGTGCATCACTGGCGTGTCGGGCGTCTCGTGGAGGGAGTCTCTTCCCCCTTGTGGACGCTGACAGGAATTTCGGTGGTACTGTCAAATCTCGTTTCCAATGTCCCTGCAGTGTTGTTGTTTCGGACGATCATCCCAGGATTGCCGGATCCGACTGAAGGCTGGCTGGTCTTGGCCATGTCGAGCACACTTGCCGGCAACCTGACGATTCTTGGATCCGTCGCGAACCTGATCGTTGTTGAATCCGCTCGGCGACAGGGAGTGCGGATCAGCTTTCTCGAGTATCTGAAGGTTGGAGTCGTGGTCACATTCCTCACGACTCTCGTCGGCGCCGCTTGGCTGATCCTGACATAGTTGCAATGATGCGACGCAGCGGCCCATTTCTGCACACGGGACTCAGGCTTTGACTGGAGGATAAATCGACTTCCTGGACGCCGCTGAATTTCCGTGGTTCGCTCAAGGCCGAGTGGGATCAATGCCGATGGCATCGTTCATTTCTGGGCATTGAGTTTGGCAATCTCAGTCTCTGCATTTGCGATGGTCACCATCGCCGCAGAAATTTTTGCCTGCATCCCTTTTGCGAGACCACTGGCGCGATTCAACTCACGGACGGCAATGACCTGTTCTGATTTCGACTTCTTCAAAGCGGCTTCGGCACTCGTAATTGCTTCCTTCGCTGCGGCGACCTCGGGACTTTTATTGAGGACGGGGCGTCGAGCATTCGTCTCGACGTCCAATGCTTCCTGAGTCCGTCGCTTTGCGTCCTGATAGCTCTGGTTCTTCTCGAGAACTTTCTTCTGTTCTGAAGTGAGCTTGCCGAGTGAGGTCTGGAGCTCCTGCCGATTCTTCGGTTGCGAAGGAGGTACGGAAAGCGCTGCTGCAGCGGCAAGATCTTCTTCCGCGACCCGCTGGTTCAACTCGGCTAGAGCTTTCTTGTAGGCCGAGTTTTCCGGTTCACTGGAGAGCACCTTCTCCTCAACTTCGCGAGCGTTCCGTTTGGCTGCGCCGACTTTGTCACCATCCTCACTGACGAGTTTCCCGATTTCATTTCGTCGCGTTTCCAGCTGCGATGCTGCCTGCTGCAGATTCGCGAGCTCGGGCGTGGACGCTTCCAGGAATTTGCTCGCTTCTTTCTTCTGTTTCTCGAGGGCGTCGATGACCTCCTTGCGGTCTTTCGCCTTCTCTCTCAGAAACTTGTTCCCGATATCTACTGTCGAGGGACGCCCGGGCCGTCGCGGAATTTGTGCCGAGACTGATTCGACCGGCAGAGTCAGCATTGCGGTCAAAATGAGCGATCCCCAAATCGTGCAGCGGCGCGAACCTGCAATCTTTCCGCTGAAGCGTGCAGGAAGAAACTCGAGAGGGAAGGGGAGTTGAGATTTCGCATCTGCATGGAGCATGGGGACTGGCTTCCTGATCTGGAAACGACACGGTCAGGTGAATGACTCGGGCCTGATTGCCAGACAACGACAAGAAGTCCTCACCATCGCAGGACGGCGGAGAGCAGTCACAGTCAGCAGGCCCGCTGATACATTGACCCTACCAAACTGATCGAGGAATCGAAACGGAAAACTCCCGATCCTGCAGAAAAGGGCGTGCGTGCCACCGAGAGCGGTCGGGGCATCAATTGAGGTGCGACGCAGCGCAGCTACGAAATCAAGACTGGCTCGCTTTATGACATGATGACACAAAGCGAGCCAGTCTCGGAGATGCAGTCGAGATGTTCGATTAAAAGCTTATTGCAGGAGATCCGCATCGAGAGCCTGGGCCGCTCGATAGTCTTCATGAGCCTTCACTGTTTGCGGCAGCAGATAGTCCGGGCCAGCAGGGAAGAACTGAACGTCGTCCCTGAGATAATAGGCGGAAGGGAGGGTCTGACCCCCGATATTGGTTTGGCAACCACACAAGCCTCCGGACACGATCAGGCTGGCCAGCAGCAGGGCGACCGGATTCGCCGAAGTTCGTTGGAGGTTCATGCAAAGCTCGCATCTGGGAAAAAGAGGGCCAACTGACGTCCCTGAGGTCGTGCGTTTGGACCGGGACTGCAACGATCTGTGAAAAGCCTGAACTCCTCACTTCGCTTATTGGTTATCGGACCCGGGTTCCTCACGACTTCAGCAAAACCCTCAAAATCACTACGACATGCCCATTCGGCACTTGAAAGCGGTCTATCCCCACAGCTGGGCTTCGTCACTGAGATACCGGCCCCGTCGATCGATTCGGGTGTAATTCCTTTGAGAGTTTTGGATTACGCAGTGCCGGAGAGGGGGGGTGATGCCCGGCTGAGAGAGATGTACTTGGATCGCAGGCGAACGTTGAGGCGAAGCCTGCCTCCTAATCGACCGATTCCCTCAAGATGGAAGAGGGGGTCGCACAGGGCAGGGCGCATAAAATAACCCCACTCATCGAAACAAGTGGGGCGGTTCTTGGTGCCGTAAAGCCCGCTTCGACCGTCAGGACGGCCGGAACGCCTTAATTTCAATCAGACTGGATCGCGCAGAAGACTCGGCATGATGTCAGCATTTGAAATCAAGACAAGAGGATGGTTCGCCTGACTAGGCAGGACGAACGATCGATGCACGAGCTCCCTTCGGACCGACTTCCGATTCAAACTCAACGTCCTGGCCTTCGTACAAGGCTTCGAACGTTGTGTCTTTCAGAGCGGAGACGTGAAAGAACAAGTCCTTCGCGCCATTGCCACCGGAAATGAATCCGAAGCCTTTGTCCGCAACCAGTTTTTTGATTGTACCGCGCTGCATAGCAGCCATCCCTCACTCAAAACATAACGAAACACCAAGAGATTCGCCCCTGGCCATTTGACGTCGCTTCATTGCTGCTCGAAGAGATTCGCTCTCAACCGAGTCAAGTGAACGCGACAATTGACTCTGTCGACAGTGCCCGAGTCCTCGAGCCGAAGCCATCCGTTGGCGCGGGCTCATCGAGAGTGCATGTGATGCGGTCGAGTGGCCCTGCCTGAGATAGATTCTGAAGCAGACGTTGATGTTTCAGGCGTAACTCTCAGTAGAGACTGGAGTTGCGACCCGAAAATTACCAAAAGGATCTCAACGTAAATGGGAGTGTAACGATGTCAGGAATCGGCTGCTACTCTAAGATGAATAAATATTGATGCTTTCCGATAACTCGTGCGATCGCTTGCCGCCAATTCGTCTTGTTTGATTATTCTTGTGCAAGTTATCGTTTCTGCCGAACCGGAGAAGTCGTAGCGGTGGCCGATTCAGGACGAATCAGAGAGAGAAGACCTCTCAGGAAAAGGGAGTTCCGATGACATTTCGGCGTCGAATGATCTGGGCTGCGTTGCTGACGGCATCACACTTGTCCTCCTCGTGGCTTCACGCGGCGGAACCTGATTTTCCAACGGCAGTCGGAACCAGGTGGGTCTACATCGCTGGACCTCTCTCCATCGTTGAAGAGATCGTTGCCGTTGAGGAAGCCTTCGGGGAGAAATGTATTCGCCTCGAAACCCGAGTGAATGACAAGGCTTTATCGTTTGAGCATCTCGCCGTTCGTCCTGATGGACTCTATCGGGTCTCCATCGGTGGGGAAGAGGTGGTTCCTCCGTTGTGCTTTATCCGCTTTGCTCCGAAGTCCGGCGAGACCTGGGCTGTGAAGTCCAAAGTCGGTGAGATCGAAGTCGCCGGGCAGTTTGTTGCAGGGAAGTCCCTTGTTGTTGTCCCGGCCGGACGATATTCCGTCGTCACGTCTCAGGGATCGAAGTTTCAGTCTCCTTCTGGCGAGTTGCAGTTCACTTATTTCTATGCACCAGGCGTCGGGAAGGTGAAACAGGTCATCCGAAACGGTGACAAGGCCTCTGAGTTAAGTCTCAAGGAATTCCACCCCGGCAAAGGCGAGTCAAAGAACTGAGCTGGTCATCGCACCGCTCAATGCCATGGCACGAAAAAGCCTCCGTTCTTCTGTCGTTTTGTGACAGCAGAACGGAGGCTGAATCGTTTCTCACGCCAGTCGGGCAGCGTCGTATTACCGAGTCGGCGCCTGGGTCATTGCGTTGCTCTTCAGGATTTCCACGAGCGGGGCTCCCTGAACATCCTTCAGTGTGACACCCAGCAGTTGGGCGATGGTTGGGGCGACCTGAATGTTTTCAATCACACCGAGCTGAGCCCCATTGCGAATTCCGGCGCCGCTGGCGACGAAGGTTGCATTCATCAGGGGATTGGTCGAGAGGAATCCATGTGTCCCGAGCGTGCTATCGCTTTTCGTGACCCATTCTTCCCCGGCAAATGATGCATTGAAGCCATAACCATTCTTTGCGGCGAGAACCAGATCTGCCATCTGTGAATATTCATCCGGCAACGGGTAACCGAACTCGGCGAACTGATCCGGTGTCACGACTCTTTCAATTCCTTCCATCGACTCAAACAGTTCCTTGAGCTTCTGGCGGTCCTCTTTGAGTGTCTCCGGATTGGTGAGATAGAGCATGGCCGTTCCTCCTTCCGGGATCACTTGTGCCCGCGCGGCAGCCAAACGGCTTCCTTCAACTGTGAGCCAACCTTCCTTCTTCAGGATCACGTTCGGGTTGAGTGTTTTGGGAATGGCACAGAACCCATGGTCTGAAACGACGAACACCGCGGTGGAATCCCGCATCCCTGTTTCGTCGAGCGTGTTCAGCACTTCCTGAATCCGCATGTCAGCCACGACACTTGCTGAGTATCCGGCCCAGGTCTGTGGTCCATAACGATGGTGAACCGCATCCAGATTCAAAAGGTGCAGCAGTGTGAGAGAGGGGCGGTGCTGTCGCAGGGCATGACAGGCCGCGTTGGTCCAGATCTGATCCCGCATTAACGGAGAGAGTTTTCCGAATGACTCGCGAATGTCTGGGGTGACAAGCTTTGCCTGAATCAGCTCATCAATGAACGATGGTGTTGAGAACTGCATGGCATCCGGCGAGTCCGGGAAATCAATCGCGAATGACGCGGAGTTTCGGGTGCAGGGCCAGTTGATCCCGGCGACAAGCTTTCCTTCAGCATGCAATGCATCGACCAGAGTCGGAATGCGTACCAGTGCCGATTTATCCTGGCGCGGGTCGACCGAGACAGGCTGACCAATTCCTGCCCGCTTGAGCACACCATTAAATAATACGCCATGCTCGCTCGGACGAGACCCGGTCACCAGCGTCGTGTGGTTCGGCCAGGTGACAGACGGGTTCGAGACCGTCATTCCTTCCGCAATCGCACCTGACTTTGCCAGCCCGCGAATGGTTTCGAGCGGCACCGCAGGGTCTGTCAGAAACGACCCCGGCAAGCCGTCAACGCTGATCAGAACAACATGCTTGACCGGGGGCTCTGCACGTGCAGTCGCAGCCGTGAAGCTCACGCAGTAAGACGCGACTAAAAGGAGTGTGGATCTCAGCAACTTGAAGTCAGTTCGGCGGGGAGTTGACATCGAGGATTCCACTGCAGGAGGATTAAAGCAGGAACACAGGGCAAGTCGCCGCATTCTAAATGACCTCACTGGCCCAATCAAAACTCGACGCGTACCGATTCTTCGAATTCAGTCGAATTAGGCCACTTTTCGCGAACAAGTTTCAGGGTGCCGCAGGTCGTCAAACTCTGCTTACCACCTTCATGGTGAGGCCGACGGCTTTGCTGATGGAGGGAACAGTGGCTATTCCTTTTGTCACTTTCGATCTTGGATGACGCGTAGTCAGTGACGATAGTACCGATGAGAATCCCACGGTCCAGAAAGTCGAATGTTTGATGAGCGAAGATCTCTTTCTAAAGTCAACATATTATGAAAAGCTCGTCGAGCATGTCTTCATTTCTGAGATTCTGCAGGAGGTTTGGTACCGTCACGAGAAGACCGTCGAGGTGCTGAGGAGTGAAGTCGACGCGTCAGGTTTCGATGTGGTCCTTGAATGCGAAAATGTGATGCGGCACATTCAGTTGAAGACCTCGCGAGCCGAGAGCAAGACATCTCGGCAACCGATTAACATCGCACTAGCACAGAAGCCCGGGGGATGTGTCGTCTGGCTGGTTCGATCTGAAGATCGAGCTTCACATCGCATGACACTGGACTACCTGTATTTCGGAGGAGGGCCGGGTGAGCCATTGTCGCGCCTTCATGATTTTCCCATCGGGCGGCGGACCAGAGTTTCGGCGTCCGGAGAGAGACACCAACGCCCCGCGATTCGCGAGGTCCCGAAAAAGGCATTCCGGGAACTCACAATCTCCGAATTGGCGGTACACCTTTTCGGAGTCAATGCCTCGAACATATGACCAGGATTCGTGCCTTGGGTCTTGTTCAACCGAATCACAGGCGCGGCCGTGCTGTGCCGTGGGGTAAACGGTGATGCGTGTCACTGTTCTGTGCGCCTTGCAGGCCAGTGCCACGCTGGAACTCCTCACTCAGCCTGGGCACATGGCATCTCTCACGCAACTCCGTCAGTTACGGCGCAGCTATAAGAACTGCTGACACGAAAAAGATGCACACGCTGAGGTTAAGGCAGAACTCACTCCAGTGTGTCCCGGTTGACTCTTTTGACGGGTGAAGGAACAGGCAGATTGCGTAGAAGGAAAGGAGTGTTATGTTGATGAATGGGATACTGTAATAAGAATACACTGCGACGTAATCAGAAACGATTGGGGCGATCCATACAAAAGACCACGAGATAAACATCGCAATGATCAGCAATAAACTTAATGAGGTAGTAATATATCGGAAGTGGCCTGAAATGTCGTTAGTAGGAGTGGTTCCGCGAACCATCGTTAGTTGAATCCATGTTTGGGCGACACCCGTGAATACTCCAATGAGAACCGGATTTGGGTAGACATCGAGAAAGTAGAGAGCCACGAAGACGGCGAGAGTTGCCAAAAATATGAATGCTTGTAGGAACGGTCTGCTTCTCAAGTGTAATGTTCTTTCGGTGTTCGAGTTGAAGTGCTGCTCGCGGCAGGGTGGCTTGGGTGTTGAATGAGGTTTCCGTTAGAATTCGAAGGTCATGGCCCCATCGCCGCCCGTTCTGTACTGGGGCCATGGCGGCTACTCATTTCCTCCAGCGTTATCTTCGACTCTCGCTCTCTTGTGGATCATTACTTTCCACGCGCCCCAGCCACCCGTCCGTGCAGGGAGGAGTCGGCCGACGATGCTTGCCTGCTGCTCTTTTTTCTTACAGCAAAAATGAATGGCGTTCGCAAAACGATTCTATCATCTGGGCCGTTGCATCTGTCCGTTCCTTCAAATCAGCAATTCCATTTCTGCATTCATCCACATACCCTTTTGCAACGCCATGGTAAGTGTCGCCGAACTGGAGGAGATAGTTAACAAGGTTGTTGCAACACAACCATTGTCGAGTGAAATCGTCAATCCCAATGACCAGCAATTCGTTATACATAACCACGCAAGACTCTGGCGGATGACGCCACATTATAGACAACATTAGCTGCCGTTCCTTGAAGCATCTGTGAATGAGCTGTACTGCAAATGCGTCTTCGGAAAACTTTCTTAGCAGATCGTGTTTCGCAGATTCCATTGCCGAGAGTAGATCTATAAAAGAATTGTGATTACCGAAAGCTATTATCGCATCAAATGTGCGCGGTATTGATCTTGCGTTCATCGTTAATAATTCCAGTGGGCGCAGTCAAGCCCATTCATTTTCCTTCCCCACGTCCCTCCGCCAGCTTTGCATGCTCCTCAGCAATCAAAGCGGCGATTTCCGTACCCTTGGTCGGCAAATGGGGTATGAAGACAACTTACATGATCTTTGAAGCATGGCAGGGTGGCTGGGGCGCTGGACGAGGTTTCCGTTCGAATTTGACGTTCATGGCCCCAGTCCGGTGTCCACCAGCCACTCGGAAGGAATTCGGTCAGGAATGATGGGGCAATCCCTCAAGTCGAGGAACCACCCAGCGCTGGACCACTTCCAGTCACATCCTCTTTCCACGAAGCCTTTGCGAACGGGGTTCTCATGGATGTACGCGATCATGTTCAGCAAGGTCGCTCCTGTGGTGATATTTCGATCGTAACCCCCTCCCGACTGCCAGAACAGATGCTCGATTCGAGAACCCCGTCGTCGTTCCAGTTTCGGTAACCATTCCGGCGAGTGATGACGGAGCCAGGCCAAGGCTTTGCGAGCCACTGGCTCTTTGATCAGACGCCGAATCTGTGCGAGATCGTGCTGTTCTCTCCTGGGACACACAATTAGATGCACATGATCTGGCATGAACACCCACGCCCAGACGTCGAATTCCAATGCGTTTCGCGCTTGGTGAATCGAATCCACCAGCCACTGGCGGACCCGATCTCTGGCCAGAAATGGAAATCGCCGATAACAAGAAAAGGTCAATTCATGAGCATGCCCCGGCTCATTGATATTCTTGCGATGTCGACGCTGGTGATGCTGTCCTGGGGCCATGATCCCTTCTCGTTTCGTCAGGCGTTCATCTTTGACTCGCGCCCTGTTATGCGGCATCGCGTTCCGCACGCCCCAGCCACCCGTTGCCAACCTGTTCGAAGGCTTCGTCCACTTAGCATGCCTGTACACTATCATCAAAGGGTTGTGAAACTACTTCATGGCAATTTTCGAGGTGAAAATCGATGGGTGAACGTTTACTTTACGAAGCTTTTAATCGTGGTGTACCGCTGGTTGAATTCTCCATTCGATTCACTAACGGAATTAATTATGAGGCCGCGACATCGAAGTTGAACAGTCTTGCGGAAGATTTCCATTTGAACGAGAAGCCTTGGTATGACAATCCTCAATTGAGAATTGGGTCAGCCACCAAGGAAGCGTTGGATCGACTTTTTGAATGGAAGTTGAAGCGATCGATTCTTCCGGGAAGTGAAGGCGGCCTATACATCTGGTGTGAAGTTTCTGGTCCTCTCCATCTTCCTCATGGGATTGCTTCGATTGACTTGTCCCAGCCTGGTGTAGATGACCAAGGGCAGTGGTACGATTGATTTCAAATCGAAGTCCGTACATCATGGCTGAGCCATCACAATGACAACAACTTTCATCCTCCCGACCAGCATACAAGTTGTCATCCTGAGGCAGGGTGGCTGGGGCGCTGTAAGAGGTTTCCTTTCGGATTCGACGTTCATGGCCCCAGTTCGGCGCTGTTCTGGGGCCATGTGAGCTTCTCGTCTCGTCAGGCGTACATCTTCGACTCCGGCTTCCTTGCGGATCATCGCGTTGCACGCGCCCCAGCCACCCTCCTCGCGTCATTCCTTCCACACGCTGCTGTCTTTCACGATGACGGCGAACATGTCGGAGAGTTCGGCGAGGGCGGTGCGGCGGACGGTTTCGGCGTCGATGATGCCGCCGAGTGGGTCACGCATGTCCCGGGCGGCAACGGCGTCGGCGACAACAGTCACTCGCAGGCCATGGTCTTCCGCAGCAGAACGGGCGGTGGTGGAAACGCAGACTCCAGCGGTATCACCAGCGATGATGACCTCAGTTCGCCCGGTCTGGCGGATCAGGTCGGCCAGACCGGTTCCGATGAAGGAATTCGCAAACTTCTTGAAGATGACTGGCTCGCCTTCAACTGGAGCCACCTGTGGCAGGAATGCCCGATAAGGACCATCGCTCGCAAAGGCACCGGCCCCTGCTCCGGCATCGTGAGCGATATGGAAGACCGGGACATGATTGCGGCGGGCGAGTGCGAGGAGTCTCCCGGCCTCGTCGGCGGCCTGATCGACGTTCGCAAGTGGAACCCGTCCGTCGCGGTATTCTGACTGGATGTCGATCAGGACGAGAGCGGACTTCTCGAGTGGAGAAGGAGTGTCATCAAGGCCGAAGATATTCCGGAATGTTTCGAGCGTCATTTGTCAGTCTCCTGCCGTGTTGAGAATCGAGGTTCTTCACAGGCACGATAACAAATGGACGGGGCAAGTCGCGACGAGAGACTTGACCATCACCTCGATGGAAGACAAGGCCGCTCCCGGTCACTTCTCAGAGGGACGGTGTCCGTTGTACTCGCCGAGTTTGTGGATGGGGGGAAGGCGATGCTCCAGGACGAATCCCGGTCGCGGGTGAGAGTTCACCCAGCTCGCGATATCAATCGCTTCCTGTTCGGTCAGGTCAGTGTCGTCCAGCGGCATCGCCACCTTGAGCCATGCGGCGAGTTTATCGTTGTTCGACAGACCGGCGCCCATGTTATAGGACTGGTCTCCCCAAACGGGAGGATTGTCATCATCACCTTGGCCATCGTCCGCATGGCACGAGGCACATTTCGCCTGATAAAGCACCTGGCCTCGTTGAGGGTTGGCATTGGTGGCTTTGACCGACAGTGGAGGAATCGCCAACGGACCATGCGGGCCTTTGTTGTTCTGGTGAATTGCCTGACCGTCTGACAACCAGGTGATATAGGTCGTAATTGCGACGGACGCCTGACTCCCTAATGGAGGCCGTGTGCCGTGACAGCTGCGCATGAAGCAGTTGAGAACACGATCTTCGAGAGTAATGACTCGCTTCTCACGTGGTGACCAGGCAGGGTAGGCCGTGGCAATTCCCACGAATGACGCGGCTTTCAGGTCACGTCCATTCTTCAGGTGACAGGAGGTGCAGTTCAGTCGGTTTCCGACGTACTCTCGGGTCAGCGGATGAGTGGTTGTCTTCTCGACGAGTTCTTCACCGAGACGGATGACGTCTCCCAAGGGACCATCCGGGATGGGACGAGCTGTGCCGATTGTGTTTGTCGTGTCTGACTCAGCGAGAGCTGGAGAATGAAGGGGAGCGACCTGCAGAATTCCGGACAGACAGGCGACCGATATTCCGATGGCCAGAAGCTTTTTCATCTCTTGTCTCCTTAGAGTGCAACGTGGGATTTGTCGAGGGGGGCCAGGTGGGGTGATGCCTTCACGGGTGGGCGTCCCGTTCCATGCTTAAAATGGAAACGGTTTTGGAACGCCACTGCGACGGGATCGACGCGGCCGGGGGATCGGGATCAGTAACTCGACTCCCTCAGGCGGTTTGGAGGCTGAGGTCGGAGCTGCATCGGGTGTGTCGGCAGCGGTGGGGGGAGCGATGGGGTCTTCCGGGAGAGCTGACGAATCTTGTTCTGACCGGTTGAAAGGCAGGGGTGTCTGCTCTGATGGAGGAGTCGGCAAGGTTTTCATCCGACTTTCACTCGCTGACTGAATTTGAAAGCCGTTCAACGGATGTGTCAGTCCCCAGCTTGCGGCGAGTTCCTGTTGAATTGCGGCTGGAAGTTCTGCGGCGATCCAGATTTCTTCAGCCTTCTTCCATCCGACTACTCGGCCGCGGCGATACGCCACCTGATGAGCAGTGATGGCAGGAATTCGTTTTCCCGCCCCGATGATGCCGGTGAAGTTCAATGGGTCAGCTGCTGAGATCACAATCAGATCGCCGGGCTCTTTCGAGTCTCTGATCGCACGCAGTTCACGCACAGCATCACTGGTGGCAAACTGTTCTCCGCCGACGCTGCGAATGAATCGGCCTCCGCGCAGTTCTCCACGTGCTTCGAGGCGGCGGTAGACTCGCAGGAGTTCCCACCACGCCGGAGCAAGTGGCTCGCGTTGCAGAAGGTCTCGGAAAACGACACCCCAGCGACGAATTAACTGCCAGGCCCACTCTTCGATGGGATCAACATCATCTGGGACCTCAACAGACGTGATCAATGGAGTCCATCGACCCGGCACCGACGCACGACGTCGCACCCGACGATAGCGGCTGGCGATTCCTTGAGATTCCTCTGAGGATCGACTGCGTACCAATTGGCGAAGACCGGCGAACCCGTCTGATGTCAGGAACCCGGAGGAGACAAGTTCTCCTAAAGCATCTTCCAGCTGACTTGGAAGAAACTGCAGACTCTGGGCAAGGTCACCGGAGAACATCGGTCCTTTCTCGGTCAGCTTCTGCAGGACATCCTGAGCAGAGAGTGTGAGTTCTTCGACCGACTTCGCATTCGACTTTCTGACGATCCATGGAAAGTCGTCACGCAGAAAGAGTGAGACCGGAATCGAACGGGTCATTGAGACCATCGGCCGACTGTTTGGCTTACGCGGTCCCTGCGGTTCCAGTCTTCCCCAGCCGATTTCTCCGGCGAGACAAAGTTCATCGAGCCATGTCGGGTTGTAATCGGTCACCCGGGATGTGAAGACGTGGGATTCCCAGACACCTGTCGGAAGATCGATGCCCTGCAACTGTGAAATGATTTCATGCACGCCATCAACACCGGTCTTGCGATAACCGGGGAGGGCTCCCTGATGTCGGGCCAGAAACTCGAGATAGACCGTGGGCTCGACCGCTTCGATTTCCTGACGCAGACCCGTCATCGTGCGACGATGGATACGACTTAGCAGACGGCGATGGCACCACTCGATGGCATGGTCCTGACTCGCGATGTCTGGTGAGGCATTGAGGAATCGCCCGCGCAGAACGAGACCTTCGCCTTCAATCGCCTCAAGCGTCGCGAAGAGTCGGCTCTCCGGGAGACCCAACAGTTCTGCAAGTTGAATGACGGTGACTGGTCCACTGGTTTCGACCCAACCCCTCAGCAGCGCGATCAACGCTTCGGTCTCTTCCCAGTCCTTCTGCAGTGCGTCAGGGATTCGAAGATCCGTGGGAGGAAGCGCGTCCGTAAAAATCCGTGAAACCGCCGGCCATGATTCAACTGCCAGCCATCCGCGTCGGCCGGGTTGGAACTCCCATTCGAACGCCCGACCATCCTGCTGTAATTCGCTGAACAGACCCTGATATTGCTTAGTTTCCAGTTGCAGCCGTGACTGCTCTGGATGCGGAGCCTGCTTCCCGTCGGTCCAGACTGGAACGAGTAATCGGCTGATGAGCAGGTCATGCAACTCGTCGGCATCTCGAATGACCGGTTGGGCTTCAGCGACAACATGTTCAATCGCAGTCGGATCCAGTCGACCGAGGTCACGTAGTCCCTCGACTGAAAGGGAACGGCGTGTCGCGACCGCCCGGGCACGTCGCTCCTGAACTTCACCGCCATCCAGAAAGGCATAAGGGTTGGAATTCAGAAGGCCATAGGCAAACGGAGACGGTTCCCGCGTATCGCGTCCGACGAACGTGACCTCTCCTGATTCCACCTTTCCCAGCAGTTCCGTCAGACCTTCGATGTCGAGGGCCTCAAAGAGACAGTCTTCCATGGTTTGCTGGACCAGCGGATGGTCAGGAATCTCATGGTCTCCCACGATGTTCTCCTGACAGCCGGTCAGCTTGGGAAAGACCGCCGTCAGCATGTCTTCGGATCGGAACCGCTGGAGAGCCGGTGGAACCTTCTTGCCGTTCCGCATCCGTGAGACGAACAGGGACCGCGTGACATTCCAGCGCCACCGGAAATGAAACATCGGAACAACCAGCAGCGCCTGCTCGAGCAGGTTGCGGGCGTTATCCGTTCGCATCATCGGGAACAGAGTTTCAATCGGGAAACTGTGTTGCGGGCCCAGAGACAGGATGAATCCGTCATCATCTGCGGTGGCTTGCAGCTCGAAGTCAAATGAACGGCAGAACCGCTTACGGAACGCGAGTCCCCAGCCGCGATTAATGCGGCCCCCAAACGGGGCATGGACCACCAGCTGCATGCCGCCGGACTCATCGAAGAACCGTTCAAAGACCACACGGCCCTGAGTCGGCAGCAGGCCGAGCGCCGCACGTTGCGCTGCCATATAGATGACCGTCTGCCAGGCCGATTCTTCATCACACAGCGTTTCATCCTGTAGCCACTTCGCCAGCGGGCGCCAGCGAGCGGGACGTTCCGGATTGTCCTCGGGCTCTTGCTCCGATGGATTCGCATCACGGTCGGCATCGATCAGCCGCTGCTCAACATCTTCTCGCAGTCTTGAGACCTCTTCAGATAACTCAAGAGTTCGCCCAGGCGCTTCTCCTCTCCAGAACGGAATGGTAGGAGGGGCTCCCCGAGCATCGGAGACCAGCAGATCATTCCCGCGAAGACGCTGAATTCGCCATGAAGAGTTGCCCAAGAGAAAGATATCTCCGGCATTACTTTCGACTCCAAACTCTTCATCGACGGTCCCAACGACGGTGCTCTCTTCTTCAAGAACAACTCGAACCGTATCGACTTCGGCAATCGCCCCGCCGTTGCTCAATGCCTGCAGCCGGGCAGAACGACGCCCCCGCAAACGACCGTTGATCCGATCATAATAAATCATCGACGAGCCGCGTCCCCCTTGCGGGGTCAGGCCGTCTGCAAGCATCGTCAGAACCTGCTCATACCGCTCGTGTGTCAGGTCACGATAAGGCCATGCCTGCGTATAGGCAGAATAAAGTTCATCGACCCCGCGGTCGGAGACTCCGAGTTCTGCCACGATCTGCTGAGCCAGAATATCGAGGGGAGCCTGCGGAATCGGCGTCACATCAAGACGGCGGTGCTGCACCGCGCGGATCAGCGCCATGCATTCCACGAGTTCATCGCGCGTCAGGGCGACGAGACGACCCTTGGGGACAAGTCCCAGAGCATGACCGGATCGTCCGATTCGCTGCAGAAACGCTGCAATCGCACGGGGAGATCCAATCTGCAGGACAAGATCGATGTAACCGACATCGATTCCCAGTTCGAGCGACGATGTCGCGACGACTGCTTTTAACTCTCCGTTCTTCAGTCGTTGTTCGGTGTCAAGGCGGATCTCTTTTGACAGTGACCCGTGATGGCTGCCGACAGAGTTCTCACCTAAGAGCTGAGTCAGTTGATGAGTCAGCCGCTCGGCCAGTCGACGGGTATTCACGAAAATCAAGGTGCTACGGTGGTTCTCGATCAGCTCCACGATGCGGGCGTTAATCAATGCCCACTGATCATGAGAACAGACCGCCTGCAGTTCACCGGGCGGGACTTCGATTCCGAGATCGAGATCCCGAGTATGTCCCACGTCGACAATCTCGCAGGGAGGCGTGAATCGCGGAGAGTCCGGTCCGTGAGACGGGTCACGCTGGACTCCCACCAGAAAGTCTGCCATTCGCTCGATGGGCTTCTGCGTTGCCGACAGGCCGATCCGTTGAAGGGGACCTGCTGTGAGAAGGGCAAGCCGTTCGAGCGACAATGCGAGGTGTGATCCTCGCTTGTCGCGAACCAGCGCATGGATCTCATCGACGATGACGGTCTTGACCGACCGCAGCATGTCCCGCCCCTTCTCAGAGGTGAGGAGCAGGTACAGTGATTCTGGCGTCGTGACCAGCAGGTGAGGAGGTTTTTTGACAAGCTGCGCTCGCTCGGAAGGGGTGCTATCGCCAGTGCGTAACCCGATTCGCAGCGGAGCGGTTTCAATCCCGGCATCGCGGGCATACTGCTGAATTTCTTCCAGCGGACCGGAGAGATTCCGGCGCATGTCATTTGAAAGTGCTCGCAGCGGCGAGACATAGAGTACCTGCAATTCGTTCGGCAGGTCTCCGGAGACAGACTCTCTAAAGAGCCGGTCAATAATTGCGAGAAACGCGGTCAGCGTTTTCCCACTTCCCGTCGGCGCGGAGATAAGTGTGTGTTTGCCGGCGGCGATATGAGGCCAGCCCGCCACCTGAGGATCGGTCGGACCGTGTGGGAATCGGGTGCGGAACCAGTCCTGAATGACCGGATGAAAAAGCCTGAGAACGTCTTGATCCACGGGACACTGCCTCCTGTACAGCTGATCATTCTACGCTCGCGGCGGTTTATGACCACCTCCTGCGCCAGACCGGCCTCGTGAATTCAGAAATTTCGCAGGCTTTCTTCAACTGCCCATTCCTCTCATCTCGTCGATGTCACTGCATTTGCGTCATACTGCAGCGGTATCTGACATTGGGGCGGCATCCGCCGTCCTCTGTCACTTTGGGGTTTCCACGTTCTGATTGTGGAAAGTTATGCTGCCAAGGCTCCCGAGAGTGCAATTGGCTCTATTTTTTGATCCCCTGCGGAATCGAGTACCCGATGAATACGATCAGGCCGAGCAGAATGACAATTGCAAGTAGCAATCGGGTTCCCCGTCGTGTGATGGCGCCTGAAGTCGACATCATCAGAGCATGAAATCGTCGTTCAATCGCTGACCATCCCGTGCGTGAACGGGCTCGTCGACGATATCGGGCAGCTCCCAGAACAATCGTACGGACGGACTCGATGGCCTCCCAGTCTGGACTGGAGGCCTTGCGAACAAGGTCGCCTTTCTGCAGTTCGCCCTCCGCGTACTTGCGGATGATGACGCGCAGGGGAAACGGACCTGATTCATCATCGGTAAAGCAATACCAGAGCTCTCGGAAGAACATGCCGTATCAAATGATCACATGGACGGGCCATTCCCGTACAGGATCACTCCTAGACAATGGGGCAAAAGCGAACTGAAAACGACGTATGGCCCACAATTGGTAGAACACCAGTGTCATCACCGTGGCCCAACGGCGTTGCAGCTTCAGTCAGTCACCCCGGCGAGGCACGTTCGCCCAACGTTGACCGCCGGCATTTCCTGTTGGTCAGTGAAATTCGTCAGTGATAAGTCTTCTCAGTTGGCCCTGTTCCGGAAATGTCCAGAAGACGTCTGTCAATAAGCCTCGGCCGTAAGGCCAGTCTCTTCTCGGACACGCCGCGCGATCTCTTCGACTTCCGCCGACGTGAGTGCAGTCACGAAACTCTCGGCCGGAGCCCTGGCGACGGTGTAAACCTGAACCAGTTTCACCTGCCCTCCTGCCTGCTGAATCTCATTCAATCGAGCAATGTACGCAGAGATTTCAGCCGTTGCAGGCGCGACCCCCTCAACGTTCATGAACAGACTCTGAATCACAATCGGACGGGCGATCGCCGCCGAAGTGAGATTGTCTAGGATCCGCTGAAACGGGATCTTTGTGCGGTCAATCAGTCGATAATACTCTTCTGTCCCAGCATCGAGTTTGGCCCAGATCTCTCCCTGATTTTCATCCAGAATCTTGAGACCGGCCTGCACCCGCGGACGGTGGAACATCGTGGCGTTCGAGATCAGGACCATCTTGACGTCGTCCAGATTCCGTCTGCGTTTGATCTCCGCAACCCGTGAGATAATCTCATCAAAGTTTTTGAAGGTCGTCGGTTCGCCATCGCCAGAGAATGCGATGTCATTCAGGCGACGGAATCGCTCGGGAACGCTGGCAAATTGCAGGTCGCGGTAGATTTCGCCGCTGACGATCACAGACAGGGTTTCGTCAATCTCCGTCAGCAGACGGTCAAGTTCGACAAACTTCTGTTCGGCTTCACTTCGTCGGTCGACCTGACAATAGATGCAGTCGAAGTTGCAGACTTTGTCCGGATTCAGATTGACCCCTAATGAGACCCCTCGACTTCGTCGAGAGACGACGGGGTAGACGAACTTGTTCTGTTCGTACTTTCGAGGGTGCGAGCGATGCTGCTGTAAAGAATCCTGAACCATGGGAGTGCGTGACGTCGATTCTCGAATTTGCCGGAAGGGCCAGAATGGAACCAAGCTGCGACAGGAGCCAGGCAAAAAAACGAGGAGACGGACCCGAATGAATCACGTTCAATGTGACCCACCAGTCTGAATATAGAAAAGCCCGCTTCCCCGACCAAACCGTCCTGACCAAAGGTTTCAGAACGCAGCGAAATCAATACTGAGTTGGACAGTGATGCAAGTTGCGTAAATTTCCTATTTAGAAATGGGGTCTTCTCTGGGTTTTTCACGCACGGAATGAATCATTATCTGTTGATGCCAACGGGTGTCATTCCTCGAAAGTTTTTTGGCAAAGAACGCAGATTCGCCCCTCCACATGTGATCATACCTCTGATTGGTGCCGGGTCGATGGCAAATCTCTGGTCAGTCAGGCTCGACGGCAGTCAGGAAACAGGAAATACTTTCCGCCAGTTCTGATTTCCTGCTTTCAATTGCTTCGGGGTAGTTATGTCCTTTTCCCTCAGTCATCCGCCACGCATTCTGGCTCTGCATGCTCACCCCGACGACCTCGAAATCTTCTTCGGGGGAACATTGGCGTTACTGAAGCAGCGCGGATGTGAAATTTTCATGGTGACCATGACCCCAGGGGATAAGGGAAGCGCTGAACTGTCCGGGGATGAGATTGCTGCGATTCGTCGGAAGGAAGCGAAGAAGGGAGCTGAGACTCTCGGGGCTCCTTACCTGTGTCTGGAATTCCGCGACCTCGAAATCGACGTGAGTCATCAGAGCCGACAGCGCGTGACGGAAGCACTCCGCCGTTTCCAGCCGGATATCATCCTCACCGCTGCCCCTGTCGACTACATGAGCGACCATGAGTGCACCAGCCGCCTCGTCCGGGACGCCTGTTTCTGCGCGGCGGTCCCGAACTATAAGACAGAGCAGGCTGACCCCGCTCCTCTGATGACGAAGATTCCGGCGCTGTACTACGCCGACCCGATTGAAGGAATCGACTGGTTCAACAACCCGGTGAAGGCGGACTTCATCGTCGATATCTCGGAGACAATCGAACTCAAGCTGGAAGCTCTCGCCTGTCACGAAAGCCAGCGTGAGTGGCTCCGCCGTCAACATGGAATGGACGAGTACCTTGATTCGGCCCGGCGCTGGAGTGCAAAACGGGGCAGCGAAGGGGGATTTTCCTATGGAGAAGGATTCCGCCAGCACAGCGGTCACCCTTACCCACATGACAATGTCCTGTTGGAACTCCTGAAGTAAGCTGTTGTCTGTCAGTTCATTTGACTGAACTTCAAAACACAATGGACAGGCCGATCAAACTGGATCGGCCTGTCCGTTGCTGTGAAATGCTGTTCAATTCCAGCCAGGTGCTCAGACGAGTTCCTGAATGAGTCCGGAGCTGTCGCCGAACTGTTCAACCGGCAGGTGCATCTGCTGCAGGATGGTCGCATACAGGTTGCACAGCGGGGTTCCCTTCGGGCTGGCGATGTGCTGGCCGGTCTTGAGGGTGCCGTCTCCGCCGCCTCCGAGCAGGATCGGGAGATTGTTGGGATCGTGGCGGTTGCCGTCTGACATCCCGCAGCCCATCAGGATCAGAGAGTGATCCAGCAGGGTGCCATCACCTTCTTTGATGCCCCGCATCTTCTCGAGCATCTGGGCGTACTGTTGTACAAACCAGCGGGAGATCCGCTTGTACTGCTCGGTCTTCTCCGGTTTGTTCTCGTGATGGGAGATCTCGTGATGCCCCCCCTTCACGCCGTCGACGAATGAGAAGTTCCGGCCGGAGACATCGTTCGCGAACATGAAGCTGCTGACCTGAGTCGAATTCGACCAGAAGGCGAGAACCATCATCTCCAGCATCAGACGGACATGGGTCTGGTAGTCGCTGGGAGTCGCGTTTGCATAGGCCTGGAAGGCCTCACCCGGCACGTGAGCGTGCCACTCACGAGGATCTTCCCCATGGAAGAACTCGATCTGTCGCTCCACGGCGCGGACTGAATCCAGGTACTCATCGAGTTTGAACTGGTCGTCCCGGCCGAGTCGTTTCCGCAGGCCGTGAGCATCTTCCAGGGCAAGGTCGAGTAATGGCTGGCGATCCTGCGGGGCGTTGACTGAGTTCGTCTTTTTCTTCTGGCTTGCCTGATAAATGCCGAACAGCCGGTTATAGACCATTCGGGGATTGATCTCTTTCGCCACCGGACGATTCGCGGTTTGCCACGAGATTGATGATCCGTAGAGGCGGGTGTAACCGACGTTGCTGTCGATCCCCGAAATCACCGGATCAACACCGAGTTCCAGCGACGGCAGTGGAGTCTGGCGTCCGGTGTACTTGGCGATCAACTGATCGAGTGAGATGCCGCCGGTGCTGATGTTCTTGCCAGTTGTCTTCTCGACGGGCAGACCGGTGAGGAAGTTGGCCGTCTTGGCATAGTGTCCATCGCCAGAGCGGCTGTGCTTCTTGTCCAGACCTGACAGAACGGTGACCTGATCCTTGACTCCGGCCAGTGGCTCAAGGGAGAAGGGGAGCTGATAGTCCTTTCCCGCCTGCTGAGGAATCCAGTCAGGCTGCCAGACGCCGTTTGGGAAAAACAGGCACCCAAAGCGGACAGGGGGACGCGCAGGAATGCTCGCCTGCGCCGCGCGGGGCAGCAGGGAAGGCATGAATGGCAAGGCCAGCGCGATCCCGGCCCCCTTCAGAAACCGTCGTCGTGAGACTGGGGAATTCATGCTCATCACGCGCTCCTTGTCAGGATGGTCAAAGTCGTGGTTCAGGTTCCGGCAGCCAGAATCGTCTGAAACGACCGTCTACTTCTTACAGAACCGATGTCGGAACTGATAGCTCAGCACAATATGCTCGACCAGCAATCCCGCCTGATAGTTGTTCTTTTCCATCTTTTCGACCGCTTCTTTGATGACGCAGTCGTCGAACTTATTCAGGTCGCGGCCAATGGCATAACCGTACAGCTTCCGTGAGAGATGGCGAACGACGTCGTTCTTGCGCTTCAGGAGCACCTGCTTGAGTTCGGCAGGGCCACTGAAGGTTTCTCCCGATGGCAGTTTCCCTGAGGCATCAATCGGTAGTCCCTTGTAGTCATCTCGCCAGCGACCGGTGGCGTCAAAGTTCTCCATGCCGAACCCGAGGGGGTCCATGCGGGAATGGCAGCTGGCACACTGTGGGTTGGAGCGGTGTTTCTCCAACTGCTGACGGATGGTCAGGTGCATTCCCGATTCGCTCTCTTCTTCCAGTGCCGGAACATCTGGTGGCGGAGGAGGAACGCGGCTTCCCAGGAGTTCTTCGAGCAGCCAGCGTCCCCGCAGGACAGGGCTGGTTCGCAGCGGATAAGACGAGACGGTCAGAACACTCGCCTGAGTCGCAACGCCGCCACGCCGACGGTCCTGCAATGTCACCTTGCGAAAGTCAGTCCCTTGAACGTCAGGGACGCCATAGTGTTTCGCGAGAGCTTCATTGAGGTAGCTGTAGTCCGAGTCCAGCAGTTCCAGCAGACTGCGGTTCTCTCGAAACAGTCGCGCAATGTAGAGCGATGTCTCGGTCCGCATCGCTTCTGCAAGTTCATCGGTGAAATCCGGGAAGGCATTCGGGTCTGGGCGGACGGTTGTTCCGAGCGGTGCCAGCCCCAGCCATTGCACGGCGAAGTTTTCACCCAATGCGTCAGCTCGAGGATCTTTCAGCATTCTCCGGACGTGGTACTGCAACTCTTCATCTGTCTGCAGCTTGCCAGCATCAGCGGCATCAAGCAGTTCTTCATCGGGCAGGGATGACCACAGGAGCATCGCAAGACGTGCGCCAAGCGGGTGTCCCGGGAGTGCATAGACCCCCTCTGTTTCCGGCTCTGGTTCGGCGAGAAACAGGAAGTGGGGGGAAACAAGAATCCCCTGGAGGGCCAGTCGGAGACCGGCGGAGTGCGAACGACCTTCAGCGACTTCGTAGTCGTACAGTTTCAGATAGCGATCGAGTTCCCCCGGCTCAAGCGGCCGACGGAAGGCACGACGGGCCAATGGTGCGAGGACCCGTTCTGCAGCCTGTCGGGGAGTTTCGTTCTCTGCCCGGGGAACAGCAGCCAGTTCTTTCCGGCGCTCGACGACACGAGCCGGTTCTTTGGGTTGGGGTTCATCCGGCCAGAGCGCCTGTGTCACGATCTGCGAAGTTTCGAGATACTTCTCGATGTGAATCGGGGAGAGATACAGTGAGTCACCGACGGTGTCGACTCCGACTCCGCCAGAACCGTCTGAAGGGAGCCGGTCAGCGACGTTCACTTCAACTCCCAGCAGATCGCGAATGGAGTTCCGGTACTCAGTCCGGGTCAGGCGACGGCTCATCACATGGCCGCGATAGAAGTTTGTGTTCCGGTCGTTGGCGACTTTGTTGCAAAGACCTTCGTCTTTGATCATCGCGTTCAGCCAGTTGTTAAGGATCACCCGTTCTTCATCGTTGGGAGAGGGGGAACCTTCTGGTGGCATCTCGCGCGTGAAGTAACGGCTGAGAACCACGTCCCAGACTTTTCGTCCGTCATAAGCTCGGGCGAAATTGGAATACTGTTCCAGATTCAGTTCGCCTTCCTTCTTCTTTTCAGAATGGCAGGCGTAGCAGTATTTCTTCAGCAGCGGCTGGACTTTGTCAAAGTCTTCTTCCGGAGTCCCGGCGCACACCAGTGACGCGGACCCGCAGAGCGTCACGAGTAAAACAGCCATCAGGAGACGATGGAGGACCATGGAAGTTCTTCTGTCGGATGGCACTTTGGGCGGGCGGCGAATCAGGCGGGGCAGTGGAGGCAACTCCAGTCAGCCGGATCCTGCAGGAATAGCTGTGGAGAATGCTGTCTTCTTCGGAATCTATGGTTTCGAGTCACGCTTCCTGACGAATTCCCTTGGTTTCCCGGTTCTGTCGGGAAGATTTGGCGGGTGTCAGTCAGTCGGCTTTCTCATCACTCGCATACAACGCATGCGAATGATTGTCAGGTTCATATATCGACCAGCGTCGATCACTGAATCTTAAACCATGCAGGATTGAGAATTCCAGCCTGATCCGCTGGCGTGATATGGAACATTTTTTGCTGACCGGGCATTTTGCCCCATTGCATTTCGCTCCGGTTGGACCTATGACGGACGCAAGAAAAGGAATCCGGCATCCGGGGTCGAGGCACTGGCTCGCATCTGCCCCCGCGGGATCGCACAGCGAGAGGCAGCATGGTCACTGACAGGCAACCGACGTATACCGTGATGGCACGGCGGTTTCGGCCAAGATCATTCGATGAGGTCGTCGGACAGGAGCACGTTGGACAGGCTCTGCAGAACGCCATTCGCGGTGGCCGTGTTGCACATGCATATTTGTTCACGGGGGCTCGCGGGGTTGGGAAGACTTCAACAGCCCGAATCTTCGCCAAAGCTCTGAACTGCCCGAACGCCGTCGACGGAATTGCATGTAATGAGTGCGAAGTCTGTCAGGCGATTGCAGCCGGCAGTGATGTTGATGTGCTCGAGATCGACGGTGCATCCAATCGCGGGATAGACGACATTCGTCAACTTCGGGCCAATGTCGGCGTGCGGTCCATGCGCTCGCCGAACAAGGTCTACATCATCGACGAAGTTCACATGCTGACGAAGGAGGCGTTCAACGCCCTCCTGAAAACGCTGGAAGAGCCACCGCCGAATGTGAAGTTTGTGTTCTGTACGACTGAACCGAACAAAGTCCCTGACACGATTCTCTCGCGATGTCAGCGGTTCGATTTTGGAACCATTGATCAGAATAGTATCGCCGGTCGGCTCCGCCAGATTGCCGAAGCGGAAGGCAAGACTGTCGAAGAAGATGCGATCGAACTCGTGGCTCGACGTGCGAACGGGTCGATGCGAGACAGCCAGTCACTGTTTGATCAGCTGCTGGCATTTGGCGGAGAACGGGTGACGGCCGAAGATGTCCATCGACTCCTCGGTACTGCCTCGGATACCCGGCTCCTCGAACTGATTGATGCGTGCATCAATCAGCAGCCAGGACGGGCTCTGGAGTTGATGGAAGTCGCCGTCCAGCAGGGGGTTCAGACCGGGGGGCTGGCGGATCAGCTGCTGGCGTATCTCCGTGACATGATGGTCATTGCAGCCGGAGCGAAGACGGTCCCGCTTCAGGCCGTCACGGCAGCTGGTGAGAAACAACTGCAGGAGCAGGCGACCCGGTGGGGATTGCAGACAATCTCCGCTGCGATGCAGGTGATCGCAGAGACTAAAAATCGTCTGCAGCGGACCACACATGGTCGGGCTCTTTTGGAACTGGCAATTGTTCGCCTGGCTTCATTGGAACAACTTGACCAGATTACGGCGCTCCTGAACGGAACGCCTGTTCCGGCATCGAGTCCCCGTCCGGTAATGCCCTCTGCCAGCCGGATTCAGCCCGGCCCGGCACCAGCTCCGGTAGCACCGATTAACCCTCCGATGGTTCAGGCGGGGAGTCCCGCGAGTGAGCCCGCTCAACCTGAAGTTCCACCCCCCGTAAAAAAAAACAGTGACCCAGCACCCTTTGTGAGTCAGTCGGCAGTTGTTGCTCCGCCCTCCATTGAGGTGACACGCGACCCAGTGGCCTCAATTTCGACGCAAAGTGATGATAAAATTCGATTTGAGCCGGGGAGTGTGAACGAACTTTGGGGGCAACTTAAGGAGCTCGTTTCCGATGCGTTACGCAATCATTTGCGAAATGCGAACCGGACTGCAATTACTGGGCCAAATCGCCTGGAAATTTCGTTTCCTAGAAGCTATGCTTTCAGCAAGCAGTACCTTGAACGACCGGAAGCATTGGCCCGAGTGGCTTCCGTCATTCAGCAGTTGACCGGAGTGACGGCCGAGTGCGTTTTCTCCATCGATCAGACGGCGGAAGTGAAAATTCCGACCCCGGTGAAGGTGGAGCGGTCGCGACAGGTTGAACGTCTGAAGACGTCAGCGGTAGACAACGATCCGTTTGTACAGCAGGCGGTCGAGATTTTCGGGGCGCAGGTCGGCGACGTCCGCGTTGTTCTGGAAGAGACATTAGATCGTGAGGAGACGACTTCGATCGAGGAGTCGATTTCCTTCGAGCAGGAAGATGTTGATGTTTGAGATGCTTTCCAATCTGTCCGCAATTATGAAGAACCTGCCTGCATTGCAGCGGCGGGCGGCGGAATTGCGGCAGCGTTTGGGCGACATGCGAGTTGAAGCGCGAAGTGAGCAGAACTGGGTCTGCGTTGTCGTAACAGGAGAGATGCAGATCGCATCGATCCAGATTTCGCCAGAGTTGGCAGGCCAGACAGGTCTCACTGAAGCTCTGGTGAAGTTGACGACGAATCAGGCCCTCGCCGAAGCCCGGGATCGGGTCGCAAAAGAATTTGCAGCGATTGCGGAGGAACTGGGAATTCCAGGGCTTTCCTCAATGGCGGGCCGACTTGCGTTGGGAATGGGCTGACAGGCCCAAGACTGTCGATGCCTCAGGGGTGATCAAAGGAAAGTTCTGGCTGATCACGACAGCGAGGCCGGGTTCAGGTGGCAGCAGGGAACGCGAGAATCAACATGGCGGTTCGTGGAATTTCATCTGATCAGCATCCATTCGGGCCAGCCGTGGGTCGGCTGGTCGAACAGTTTGCTGCGTTGCCGGGGATCGGCCGAAAATCTGCGGAGCGTCTGGCGAATCACATCCTGAGTTGCCGCGACAGCGAAGCGCTCGCTCTCGCAAATGCGATTCAAGAGGTCAAGAAGACAATTCGTCGGTGTACGGTCTGTTACAACCTGACGGAGCAGGAGATCTGCTCGCTTTGTCGAGATCCGCGGCGGGATCGTTCTGTGGTCTGTGTCGTTGAGCAACCGAAAGACATTGCAGCCCTGGAAGCTGCAGCTGCTTACTCGGGGACTTATCACGTCCTTGGTGGCCGAATTGCTCCACTCGAAGGAGTCGGGCCAGAGGATCTGACGATTGGCCCGTTGATGCAGCGAATCAAACGGGACCATGTTCGCGAGTTGATCATGGCAACGAATCCAACGTTGGAAGGGGATGGAACGGCTTTGTTCATCTCCAATCTTCTGGAGGGACAACCTGTTCAAATCACCAGACTTGCCCGAGGGATCGCTACTGGGAGTGTGTTAGAGTTTGCCAATAAGGAAATGCTTGCGGACGCTATGCGCGGCCGTCAGCAGTTTTAGTACATCTCATGAGATCGGTTCCGATGACTCCCACAGGGGAGGGCGGCCTTCCAGTCTGGAAGTGGGACTGGGGCGGGCCGTGTCGAGCGGACTGCTCGACGGACACGAAGTTTGCCGGGATCGGTTTTACAGGATTGGGTCGAATCTGTTGCGAGCATGCTGGATCGTCTGGCATGCCGTCGCATGTTGTCGACGGGACATGGAAGGTTGTGCGTTGCTGGAAGACCGTGTTCATTCCCGGAATGTTCGCGTACTGATGCAGCACGGGTAACTTCATAATTCCGAGAGTGATTCGATGCACCTGAACGTTTCACAGCAGATGCGGATGAGCCAGCAGATGAAGCTGGCGCCGCGGATGATCCAGTCGATGGAGATTCTGCAGCTCCCTTTGATGGCGCTGCAGGAACGCATTGATCAGGAGCTCGCAGAAAACGTCGTCCTCGAGCAGGTCACGAAACGGAAGGAAGAATTCTCCGCTCCGGTTGAAGACGCCGAGCCCGTCAAGCTCGAAATCGAGCGACGGGAGATGACCACTGACGACAACAACGCCTCTGACTTCGAGCGGTTGCTGGAGATCTCCAAGGAATGGCCGGACGATAACTATACCTCTGGCTCCCGCCCGTCAGGCAATCGCATCGATGAGGATGGTGATCGCCAGCACGATGTGATGGCGAACTGCGAGAACCGCCCGGAGACCTTGCATGAACATCTCCTCGAGCAGTTCCACTGCGATGCTCCGGAGCATCTCCGCGCATTCGGCGACTATCTGATTCACAATCTGGATGAGAATGGACGACTGCAGAGTTCGCTGGCAGAACTCGTGCAGGTCTTCGGAAGTAACATCTCGTATCAGGATGCTGAGAAGGCCCTGAAGCTGGTGCAGAGACTCGATCCGCCGGGGGTCGGTGCTCGCGATCTGAAAGAATGTCTGCTGCTGCAGATCACGCCTGAGACACCGCTCGGCGAGATGATGACTGTGCTGATTGCCGACCATCTCGACGACATTCTTCAGAACCGATTGCCGTTGATCGAGCGTCGCACGGGGTATTCCCTTGATGCGATTAAGTCGGTCATCGAACAGATGCGGACACTCGAGCCTTACCCGGGGCGGATTTTCGAGTCCCCCAGTGTCCAGACAATCACGCCGGACCTGAAGGTCGAGAAGAATGACGCCGGTGAATACCGCGTCGAACTGATCGATGAGTATGTGCCGCAACTACGGTTGAACCGTCGCTATCTGAAGATGCTGGAAGGAAACCCGGATCAGGCGACGAAGGAGTTCATCAAACGCAAAATTGAATCTGCCAAATGGCTGATTGATTCGATCGAACAGCGATACAACACCCTGAAGCGGGTGGCTCAGGCCATCGTTGATGGGCAGAACGAATTCCTGGATCTCGGGCCAGAGCACATCAAGCCGCTGAAGATGCAGGACATCGCTGACGTTGTCGGGGTGCACGTCACCACCGTCTCTCGCGCAGTGGACGATAAGTACATCGCGACTCCTCGAGGGATCTTCTCATTGAAGAGGTTTTTCGGCGGCGGAACAAAAACCGCCGACGGCGAAGATGTGGCCTGGGAAAACATCCGACTCAAGCTCAAAGAGATCGTCGACGGGGAAGATAAGTCAGATCCTCTCAGTGACGATGCACTGGTCGCAGAGCTTTCCCGGCATGGTTTCAACCTTGCCCGGCGTACGGTGACGAAGTATCGGAAGGCTTTGAATATCCCGTCGTCCCGACAGCGGCGCGAATACTAGGCTGTACGGACACCGGAACCGGCCGGGTGAATTCCCTTGAGAGAAGAGAGCCTGCAACAATGTAGGCTCTCTTCTTTTTTTAAGTGGCCACTTTATTCAATTGCCCCCGGGTGTGAAGTTCCTCGGATGGGACTTATTAGTGTGGAAGCTCCCGCGGATCCCTTGTGTTTGTCTTTCGGAAAGTTACTGGTTATCTCAATCCGCCTCCGTTTCTGTCGAACGATTGAAGCGTCTTTGAGACTGTGTTGCTTTTTGGCAACACTGCCTGCAGACCGATGAAAATGTTCGGCTGGGCATCTGTCTGATTGCATTGTCGACAGCTGAACCTCGCAGAGTTGGGTATCTCTACTGAGACTCAGACCCTTTTGTTTTTCGGCCCGCGCTAATTCGCCACGCGGCATAGAGTCTTCTAGACCGTTTTGCCATTTGATCTGCCCGGATCCGAGACGCGGAATGCAGTGTCTTTCCTGTCGAAAGACATGATGCGCGGGGAGTTGATCGAGCAAAACTGATCTCTTAATTCAAACTCTGTCTGCCGGATGTGCAGTCAGAGAGTCGCATGTCTCTGGTGCTCACCACACCGGTCCTTCGACTTCTGTTGGGGCGATCGCGCATTACGTTCGTCGGTACTCCGAATTGCTTCCGCCAGAAGAGAGTGTCTTAGCAGCAGACGTTCGAGAAATCATTCAGTGTGGTGAACGGAGGCAACAACACCTGAATGGAATCTTCAGCAGGATGTCAATTCTCAACGCGATCCGAAAATCAGGACGTCGACTTGAATAAATGCCTGGCAATCAATTATGCCGTAGTCATAGGCAACGGGTGCGAGAAAACTCGCGACCCAATTACTGCAATCCACAGAGGGCTCACGAAGTCTCCTCGATTGCAATTTCTGCCCTTTGTTGCGAATGTGAATAAAGCGGGCTAACAGCAAAGGCACTCGTTAATGGAAAAGACCGAGATCGTCGCAATCTACGAGGACATGACTGCGCTCCATGCTAGATTGTCTGAGAGCCTCGATGTCCTTGATCGATTGCTGGTGAAGTTGGAATTTCGCCTTCCGGATCACTCAGGGCCGTCAAATGAGGAGGAATCGGGGGAAAGCGATCCAGCTGATCGCGGTTGATGTTAGGGCATTTTTTCGGGCCTCATCACGCTTGAAATTGCCCATCCTTTTTGGTTTATGAGCGGGTCCCGACTTGTAAGGGGGTGTACAAAGCCGCAAGGCGGCTGGCGGCATGGAGTGCGTGATGGCTGATCCCCAGGCAACTGCTGTAAATGAGGAACATTCCCGCTTACGGCGGCTGCTAAATCTGGTCGAGCTGCTGGAACTTGGATCTCACCGGAATGCAAGCCAGCTAGCCAGCGCTCTCAGTGTCAGTCGGCGTACGATCTTTCGTGATCTTCAGACTCTGCTGTCAGCCGGTGTGCCGATTCAATATGACTCCAGCCGACAGCATTATCGCCTTCAGAAGCAGGGACCTCTGAACTCCCGGCACCCGATTCCGGACGTGATGAATATTGCGCTCTCTGTCCGAGAGGTTGGGGACGCTGGTTTCGATGAGGTTGCTGCGTTCATTGAGACCGAGGTGCTCCACAGACTTTCAGAGGCATCAAGGCAGTTCTTTCGAGAGGCGTTGGAGTGGATCGTTCCAACGCCTTCGGCGGGTCACGGGGTGGAGTCTGTCCATTTGCGCACGCTCTTCACTTGCTATCGCGATCGGCGTAAGGCGAGAGTCAACTACCGCAGACAAGATGGTGATGTGCAAGGAACTCTCCTGGCTCCAACGCAGTTGGTAACGGGCCATCAGGGGTGGGAAGTGGTCGGGTGGTCAACCTTTCATCGCGCGAACATCGGGGTGCAAGTCACTCGAATCGAGAGTGTGACGATGTCGGAAGACCTTTTCACCAAACCTGAGCGTCACATCCTGACCTGGCTGCAGGAGTGACAGTCACTGGCGGAATCACCGCGCACGCTCGCTCCCTGAGCTTTGGGGGAAGGTGCCTGTGAAAGCAATATGCTCTCCGAATTGAGGGCCGCCTCGCTCCTAGTCCTGGGCTCAGAGCGTTCCATTGACTGATGAGTTAACTCATGCAGGCTTGTCTCAACGGCGGATGTTGATTTGTTGTCTGTAGTGCCGCCGCACACTGTTCAACACTCCGGATTGAACGCCAAGAATAGCAAGCGGAAATTCTAATCACTTGGGCTGGGACCCCCGTTGCACGGGTGAAATCCCGGTCTACGATTAGGAAATGGATGCACGCTGATGCGTCCAAGCACAGGGGCATGTTCGGATGGCCAGTATTGAGGGGCAGATGCGGCTGGGGGAATTTATTCTCGCAAATGTTAATGCGATCCTTTGCGAGTGGGAGGCATTCGCACGAAGTACCACGCCAGGCCAGAATATGACCGATTTGGCACTGCGGGACCACGCTCCAGAAATTCTCCGGGCGACTGTCCGTGACATGCAATCGCTGCAGAGCAAGTCGGAGCAGTCGGCGAAGTCCCGGGGCGAATCGTGGGAAACGGAGAGCGCCGCGTTAAACGGTGCATCTGTGCAGCACGCGATTGGGCGTCTTGATTCTGGTTTCGATCTGCTCGAGCTGGTTTCTGAGTACCGCGCGTTACGAGCCAGTGTCCTGAGACTTTGGCAGGAAGGGGAGTTTCACCCTGACTCCCGAGACGTTGATGATGTCACCCGATTTAACGAGTCCATCGACCAGTCGTTGACCACGGCAGTTCGTGTTTACACGCAGAGTGTTGAACAGTCCCGGGACCTCTTTCTGGCCATTCTCGGTCATGATCTCAGGAATCCACTGAATATCATTTCCATGTCGGCAGCTCTGCTGCCGTCGTTAGTCCAGCTTTCGCCAGAAGCTAAAGATGTTGTGTCTCAGATCACAACGAATTCTGACGTCATGGTGAGAATGATCAGTGATCTGCTCGATTACATGCGGGCACGGCTCAGAGCGGGGATCCCTGTGTCACCTGCCCCGATGGACCTCGGCAATCTTTGTGAGGAGTTGTTCAAAGAGCTTCGGACGGCTCACCCCAATCGCAGGTTAAATCTGAAAATTGAAGGCGACTTGAGAGGTCGATGGGATGCCGATCGTCTGCGGCAGGCAATCACCAATCTCTTGGGCAACGCCATTCAGCATAGCCCTGCAAACGCCCCTATCGAGGTGAAACTGTGGGAAGCGGGGGCGGACGTCGTTTTGGCTGTTCGAAACGGTGGACCCGCAATTCCACCCGACGAACTGGTTAACATCTTCGAACCATTGGTGCGAGGCTCCAGAGCAGGGGCATCGGCCAAGAGTCGCCCTGGAAGCATGGGCTTGGGGCTGTACATCGCTCGACTCATTGCTCATTCCCATGGGGGAAAGATCGATGTCAGTTCGTCAGAAGAGGAGGGGACTGTATTCAGTGTTCGGCTGCCGCGTGATTGTTCCGTCCGATCTGTCGACCCGAGTTGGAACCACGAATTCCTCGGGATTCAGTGACCGTGACACGTTCAATCTGTATTGATCATTGGCCGAGGAAGTCTGAAGTCAGCGGAATGTAGACAGGCCGGCGATCCGGTGCGGACGGTTTGCAGTCAGCCGGTTCACAGTGCGCAGAGTTCAGTGTCATCTCAGTGCGAGCGAGACGAAGACTCGACACAATGACTCAGGAGCTGCTGAAAAAAAGCGTGGCAAAGCATGCCACTGCAAAAGCGGAAAGTTCGTTGCGACTCAGCCTGCGGCCATTCACAGCACGCAGGCTCGC
Source organism: Planctomycetota bacterium (assembly GCA_023417655.1). GTDB lineage: Bacteria > Planctomycetota > Planctomycetia > Planctomycetales > Planctomycetaceae > Planctomicrobium. The sequence continues at coordinate 58,634 of JAEZFD010000063.1, forward strand.
TTCCAAAACCCTCTTGTTTCCGGCAACCCCATTTCAGAACAGGGGTTGCGTCGAAAAAAGGGTGAGCAACGGGACTTGAACCCGCGACCCCCAGATCCACAATCTGGTGCTCTAACCAACTGAGCTATGCCCACCATCTCTTCCACCGGACCACGAATGAGCCGGGGAAGTTCGCAAGATATCCGAGTCGGCTTCGTCCGGCAACCGTTTTCGCAGGGTTTGTCTGACCGCTTGCTCCGGATTCCCTATGACCGGGCAGGAGACCGCTATTTTCACTATGATTCGTCAGTATTTGACTGAGCGGGGAGTGGCTGCGATTTGTTGAGTCCTCCCTTTTCCGACCGATCAGGCCTTTTCCTTCTGCAAATATTGCGGGAATCGGGTTGCGGTAAACTGAGTTTCGGCTGGCAGCGACTGGCAAACGGGTCAAGTCGCGAGCGCACAGGGCAGGGCTCTGACGGAAGTTGTCACAAGAAAGATTTGACGTGGTGAGTTCTGGCGGCAGTGATCTGGAATTATCAGAGTATCTGCAATCGTTTCTGACTGAGGAGCGTCGAGAACGGTTCGACCGTGTTCTCGAGCAGCGAACCCATTGGATTCAGGTCGGCTTGGTCGACCTGTATCAGCAGCATAATGCCAGTGCCGTTCTGCGAACCTGCGATGCGATGGGAGTCCAGAAGGTTCATGTCGTCGAGTCCTACAATGAGTTTGACCCGAATCCCGATGTGGCACTCGGCAGCGAGCAGTGGCTGACACTCACTCATTATCAGGGGGCCGATGCCGTCGAGCAGTGCGTTACGACATTGAAGTCTCAGGGAGTCTGCGTCGCGGCGACCGTTCTGCATGCCGACAGCCGACCGATTGCGGAGTTACCGCTCGATCGTCCAGTGGCGCTCCTTTTCGGAAACGAAAGAGACGGCCTTCCTCAATCGGTCATTGAAGCGGCAGATGAACTTGTTCATGTGCCGATGTACGGGTTTGTGGAGAGTTTCAATATTTCCGTCGCTGCTGCACTCTGTCTGCAGACTCTGACGGAACGATTGCGGGCCTCCGAAATCCTCTGGCTACTGACGCCAGAGGAGAAAGTCCGGCTCCAACTGGAGTGGACCCGTAAGAGTCTGAAGAAGGTCGACCAGCTTGAAAGACAGTTTCACCTCGACATGGCCCAGGGCCGGCGACCCCGGCGATTGACCGATCATGAACCTCTTTCTTCGGAACGGGGTCTGCTTTGATCTGCTACGGTGGTTATAAGCGACCTGATCCTTGCGTTTCCTTGTTCAACGAACTGAGACAGTGGAATTCAAGATGAACCCTCGGGACCTTCCACAGATACCTGAAACTCCGCCCGCAGCAGACGACCCTCGCGTCTATTTCTCTGCAGAGCGGACATTGCTGAGCTGGCTGAGGCTCGGAATTGGCATTATGGCATTCGGGTTCGTCGTCGCCCGATTTGGTTTGTTTCTCAAACTGGTGAGAACTGGAGGCGACGGAAGTTCCTCCATCTTCTCGGTGGGCGTCGGAGCCATGTTAGTGCTTCTGGGAGCGGGCTCCATTCTCCTGGGAGCATTGCGGTACCGATCTTTCTGCAAGACATTGAAGGCAGGGGAAATTCCGGATTCGAGTTCTACCACAGCCCCAATCTTGTTGTGCGCCTTGATTTCCCTGGTCGGATTTCTCCTGTTCGCACACCTCCTCATGTAGAATCCGTTGGTGCTCTCCTGAAGATTTGGAGGGACCTGACTGCAGAAATTGACTGAAGAACGGAACTGGCATGATTGCTGATGAATCGCTTCCGCACGGCTTCCAGACCGCCGGTGTGACCTGTGGGATCAAGGCATCGGGCAAGCTGGATATGGCGTTGTTTGTGTCTGAAGTCCCGGCGGTCGCTGCGGGGGTCTTCACACAGAATCGCGTCGTCGGAGCCCCGGTTGTGGTGTCCCGTTCGCGTCTCCCCTCGTCCAGCATTCGTGCTGTGGTGATCAACTCCGGGAACTCGAATGCCTGCACAGGGGAGCGGGGAATCACTGATGCCCGTCAGATGACCTCACTCGTTGCCGAACGGATCGGGGCGCGAGAAGACGACGTTCTCGTCTGCTCAACAGGAGTCATTGGGAAATTTCTGCCCATGGAGAAGGTCGCCAGCGGGATTCGCGAAGCGAGCCAGCATCTTCATGGGACCGCGCAGGGGCTGCAGTTGGCCGCTCAGGCGATCATGACGACCGACACTGTCACCAAGGTGGTCACCAGGCGGATTGAATTCGGTGACCGGATTGGAACAATCACCGGCGTCTGCAAGGGGGCGGCCATGATCGCGCCGAATATGGCGACGATGCTGGCAGTTGTGATGACTGACATCGGTCTTCCCGTTGAGAAGTCGCAGGAGCTCTTGAAGACAGCGGTGAATCGCAGCTTCAACAATATCTCCGTGGAAGGACATACGAGTACGAGTGATTCGGTCCTGCTCCTCGCGAATGGGCAGTCGGGGCACACCTGTCAAACTGCTGAGGATCTGGAGCAATTCCAGATGGTTCTGAATGATGTCTGTACAGAACTCGCTCGAAAAATTATTCGCGATGCGGAAGGGGCGAAGCACTTCGTCACGGTCAACGTGCAGGGACTTCCTTCAGAAGAGGATGCACGGCGGATCGCAAAGGCCGTCTGCGAGAGTCCTCTGGTCAAGACTGCGATCACGGGGAATGATCCCAATTGGGGACGCATCATTTCCGCAGCCGGTTATGCCGGAGTGCAGTTTCAGGAACAGGATCTATCGCTGGTGCTGAACGGCGTCGTCATTTACGAAGCAGGCCGACCGGCTGCTTATGATGAGACGACACTGTCTAACTCGATGAAGTCAGGTACGGTGACGATTGACCTGCAGTTCCGCCTGGGACGGGCGCATGTGACCTATTGGACCTGCGATCTCACGGCCGAATACATCCACCTGAATGCAGACTACACCACTTGAGTTGTTCCTCCTGAGCGAGCCACTGTAGGGTTCTCATGATTCAGTGGTCTATCAAAAGAAAACGCCCCGCTCGAGTTGCGGGGCGTTTTTCATTGAGTGCTGGTTTTGTCGCAAACTGGTTTAGACAGGCGATCCGGCGTTGTGGACAATCGTTCCGATTCGTTCGCCGCGAACAGCTCGCAGAATGTTTCCGCTGCGGGCGAAATCGAAGACGAGAATCGGGATGTTGTGTTCCATGCAATGATGGATCGCCGTCGCGTCCATGACCTGCAGGTTCTGCTTCAGAGTGTCCTGGAATGTGATCGTCGAGTACCGGACGGCGTGTGGATTCTTGGCCGGGTCTTCGGAGTAGACGCCATCCACCTTGGTGGCCTTCATCAGGATGTCCGCACCGATCTCGCGAGCACGCAGTGCGGCCGCGGTGTCGGTCGTGACGAATGGGCTTCCAGTGCCGGCGGCGAGAATCACGACGCGTTTCTTTTCAAGGTGGCGGATACAGCGGCGGCGGATAAAGGGTTCAGCGACCCCTTCCATTCGGATGGCCGACTGGACACGGGTGGCGACCCCTTCGATTTCCAGAGCATCCTGCAGGGCGAGTGCATTGATGACAGTTGCCAGCATTCCCATGTAGTGAGCTGTCGAAGGATGGATGGCCTCGCTCACCTGTGCAAACTGTTTCCCACGGAGGATGTTGCCGCCTCCGACGACGATGGCGAGTTCAACACCGGTCTCGACGACAGACTTGATCTGCCGTGAGATGGCGGTGACCTCATTCATGCTGATGCCCCCTTCGCGCTCGCGGCCAAAACTTTCTCCGCTGAGTTTGAGGACGACGCGGCGAAAGGCAGGGGAAGTCGGTGAAGTCATATTCCGTGTATTCCGGTCGATTCGTAGAAGAAAAATCCATGATTGAGCCGATCCGGGAGGAGAGGCTCGAGTCGTCAGGGGGCCTCGTCGGACCTGACTTTGTTCAGTTCTGTCTGTTCAATGTGAACGGCGATTCTCTGGCCGTCAACTGTGATTCAGAATCGGGAGTCGTCGCTGCGGCAGTATCTATCAGCCGAACGCAGGCCGGCTTACTTGCTTCCTTGCCCGAGGAAGCTGAACAGTCGACGCTTCGGCTTGCCGATTGAGTCTTCCTGCGGAAGCTCTTGTGGACGGCCACTGTCGAGCTGAGCCGCCAGTTGCTGAATCGACTTAGTGATTTTCGACTTGGGAAACTCGGTGACCAAAGGGACTCCGTTATTTCGCGATTCGGCGACAATGGCGTAATCGTTCGGGATCTGGAAGTAGACCTCCCGTCCGATCGTGTCGAGAGCTTTACCCAGACTGATATGAGAATCCCCGAGGCCGACCCGATTCACGACAACCCGAATCTTCTCAGACAGCCCTTGTTCTTCAAGGAACTGATTAATGCGGACGACGTTTCGCAGGCAAGGGAGATCCAGCTGGGTCACGACGAGTACGTGATCCGAGACATCCATCGCGGCCTTGTCGAGCGGCGAGAAGGATTTGCTCACGTCGATGATTAAGTGAGTGAACGTCGCCTTCAGCAGTGAGATCACGCGCTGCATCTCATCCGGGGACATGGGAGCCGTCGCTTCCATATGCACCGGTCGAGGCAGCAGGAACGCTCCGCTTGAATGTTGCGTCAGCGATCGCTTCAACATCGAGAAGTCGAGACGGCTAATGTTGTCGGCGACATCCTGAATTGTGTAATCAGGAATGATGTCCAGCCAGACATCGGCATCGCCCAGCGACAGGTCGAGGTCGATGATCGCCACACTGTTGCTCTTGTCGAGAGCCAGTGCGCAGCCCAAATTGACGGCCAGCGCGGTACACCCGACACCGCCTCCAGAGCCGACGATAGTGATCACGTTCGTACGACGCGCACGACCTTCTTTTCCCTGTGAGGAAGACTTAATTCGGGCCAGTGCCGCGAGGAAGTCGTCCAGATTGAGAGGAGAGCTGAGGAACTCTTTGGCTCCGTTCCGCATCGCCTGAAGGATCAGGCTTCCTTCCTGTGAACGACTGACGGCGAGGACCTGACATTGGGGAGCTTCGCGGGTGATTTCAGCAATCAGCGCGAGCGCACGTCCCGGGTCAGCGTCGAGTGCCACTAACACGATCTGCGGATGCGTCTGCTTCACGATGTCCGCGAAGTAGTCATAACGCGCGCACTCGGCTTCCAGCCAGACGGAATCAATTCCCAGCAGCAGGTTCTTGATTGATGTTCGGGTCGCGTCGTTGGGATCAACGATGGCAAGGCGATTGACGTCGCTCATCTCCACATACTCCTCGTGATCGAGCGGTTCGCTCGGGCCAGCATCTGGGATGCAGGCAGTTCCGGAAAAAATCAGACTTCCCGCGAGAAACGGGAAGTGGCCCGGAATTGATGAACGGTTTTCACTCTCGGCTGAGAGAGCGGGGGATGCGTGTCCGAATGGACATCCCCTCACTTCTGCTGAGTCTTCATTATTCTATCAGGGAACCGAAGCCGGTGATGGCATGTTTACAAAGGTCAACGTTGTGCTCTCGAGGTTCACCTGCAGTTTCCTCTCCTGCAAAACTGTTGCCGGAGAGGGTGAATCCAAGGGGCTCGCCGGTCCAAGGAGGGAAGAGACACGCTCGACCGGCAAGGATTCGACGACTCTGGCTCCCTGACGGCTACCGGGGTTCAATCAGGCCGGGGAGTTCTCGCTTGCCTGGTGCGGGTGTCGAACGAGGCTGAACTTCCGTGGTGGTTGATCGGGTTTCACCGATTCCTGAGAAGGAGTGCATCGTCGAAGTCTTCTCGCGGCTCGGTTTGATCTCTGTGGACTGGAAGGGATTCGAGGTCGTTGTCTTTTGCCGCGGAGGTGAATTTGGCATCACCCCGCTGGTCTGCTGGATCTCTCCTCGAGGTGAAGCGGCTGCCGCTGGTGTTCGTGATGTCACTGATGGAGCAGGAGCCGGCGTCGGTTCATTCAAAGGGGCCTGAATCGGAACCATCGGCGGAGGGATCAGCTGATTCGAAGGAGGACAATTCCCGCCGGGGCACTCCGGTCCGAAGACAGGGACTTCGAGATTCCCGTCCAGAAACAGTTCACGCATGGTTGGATCGCTGGAATTCAGACCCGGTCCTCCCGGTGGAACTTCCCAGGCCTTCATTGGAGAGACCATCTGAGGTGTCACGAGAATCACGAGTTCTGTCTCTCCGACTTGAAACGACTTCCGGCTGAACGCGGCACCGATCCAGGGGAGTTCACCCAGGAACGGGACCTTATGAGTTGTTCCCTGCTTCCGGCTGGAGATCAGTCCGCCGATCATCAGTGTTTCGCCGAATCGCATCTCCACCTGCGTGTTGACGCTTCGGCTGGCGATCCCGGGGACCACCTGTCCGTTGATGCTCACTGTGTTCCCGTAGTCACGCTCACTCACCTCTGGGGCCAAGTCCAATCGCAAACGGCCATTGCCGAGAATGATGGGCACGGCTTCCAGTTTGATCCCGATCTCTTTCCAGGTGATGCTCAGGTTTCCGAAGCCTTGTGGCACCGGAACCGGAAATTCACCACCGGAGTGCACTGTGGCAGGGCGACCGCTGGTGGTGACCAGCACCGGCTCGGCCAGCACTTTGGCGAGTTGTTCCTGCTGCAGTGCGTGGAGGAATCCCTGAAATATGTTGTTGTTGCCGGTGATGGCAAACTGAAAGTTACTGTTGGTGAATGCGCTGCCTCCCACGGTGACGGATGGAGGTCCACCGAACGGGAGTTCTGCTGACGACAGCGGGGCGAGCGAGCCGACTCCGTTGTAGGCATAGAACTGCTGACCAATCAGCAGGAAGTTGAACCCGAGTTCGCGCAGTTTGGTTCGCTGGACCTCGATCACTTTGACGTGCAACTGCACCTGACTGGGGCCGGAGACCGTCAGCTGAGGCTGAACGACAGGATAAAACTGTTCCGAGATGGCCATGATTTCCGGGATCTCGGAGGGCTTGGTGACCCATCCTCGCAGGACAACGCCATCTCGGATACCGATGACTTCGATGGCGGTCTCTGGAAAGAGTCGCTCCAGATAAGCCTGTAACTCCCGAGTATCTGGCTGGGAGAAGATTTCGATGTTGTGGGTGTTGTCGAACTCATCGATCAGTTTGACCGAGGTGACTCCCGGCTTTTCAGCACGCACCCGAACCCGATGGGGTGACAACGGAACGACAGTGATTTTGTCCTGATCGAACCCGTCGACAAACTTGATGCGATTCCCGAGTTCCAGCACGCGAGTATCCAGTACGCGCAGCTGCAACTTACTGAACGGGGCGCTGACCTGAAAAATCATCTCGCCGGGTTGAACGGGCGGTGCATCAGGACGTGTCGGAACAGGGACGTTTGCTGCTGGCGGCGCTGGTGGAGCTGGCGGGATCGATTCTGGTGATGCTTGGCCGGGTGATGCTTGACCGGGCGTCGGCTGGGCGGGCGGAGCAGCAGGGATCGGAAGTGCGCGCTCTACTGGAGGCGTGAGTTGCGCTGGGGGCAGCGTAGGGGGCTCGAATTGCGCCTGGGCATACCAGGGGGCAAAGGCGGTCAGAACGATCCCGCCGAGCACCCGGGTTGCACCACGAATTGGAAAACTGCGCATCCTTGCACCTTTGTTTTTCGTCGCCGGTCAGTGTGACTTGCAGAGTCTGACGCGTTGGCCTGACTCTGCCTGCCTTTCGACCCGATACGGCACTTGTCTCCCCGAATGCGATCCTTGCACCCGGAGCGAGACTGATCCCCAGGGGGGACCAGTCTGTCCTGCATCTGCGACCTCTGCGTTTGAACAGAGGACAGATCAATCACTCATTCAAAATACAGCCAACTCTACAACGTATCTTGCAAAGATGGCTCTGACACCGGTGGTGTCGTCAACGGTGCTGCGGGAGCAGGCTGAACAACTGGAGGAGTTGCAGGAATCTCCCGCACTCCGGCAGTCTGTTTTGGATTAGCTGCACCACCAGTCGGGGTCATTTCAAACTGATGGGGTAATGTGTTGTTTCCGCTGTAAACGGTCACTGTCCACATGGGCACGGCTGGTGGTGCTACGACAGGGGCAGGGGACTGCGATGCGACTTCATCCAGGAACTGTGAGGCCGTCGGAACAGCAGAGGCGTCTGGGTCGTCCACCGGAAAGTCGTCTCGATTGAGACTCATCGATCCGTCGTGGATCCCGACTGTTCCCTGCAGTTCTTCCATCAGCTTTTCATCAATATCTTTTGTCTGAGCGAGTTCGTCATCTCCCTTGCGACGCCACGACAGACTGAGTGATCCCTTACGCTGGGCAAGAATCACGAAGCCTGCCTGCTCTGGGGTGACGAGCAGTCCAATATTTTTCGCCCGGGTTGTATTTGTTTTCTCTTCGATCTTGTTGGCCGTCAGGTTGTCGGTGTTGAACACTTCAACGTGCTCAAGCAATGTCTTGGTTTTCGAGATCTGCTTCCCACGTTCGCCGGGACCTTGATAGGTCACGAGAACGTCGACCCGATCGCCGGGGCGAAGCAGACCGGAAATGGTATGTGTGTCATCAACTGGAATTCCGATCACTCGCATCCCTTTCGGAATACTGATCGATTTTCCCCAGTCACCAGGTTCCGTGAGTTTGGATTTTCGTACCAGGTCGCCGGCGACCATCGGTACCCGTGCGGCGCGCTGGTCAAATTCCTTTTCCGAGCGGACCGCATCTTCATGAACCAAGGAGATGGGCATCTCTTTGAAGGTGGTATTTTCTTTGGTGAGTCGGACGCCCGTATCGAGGTTTTCCAGAGCGACCAGCACTTTGGTCGTTGGAGCTTTGACGGGACGTCGTTGACCAGACATGGCTTGCTGAACGCCGAGCATGGCCACGAGACCGCACCCGGCAGCGACGACAAGTAACACGAAAGTTTTTGGTTTCATATCCGTCCCCTGAACCACGATGGGTTCCGATGACAACGGGGACAACATGAGACCGTTCTGTCACAGAATCGGCTCGTCCCCAAGGTCTGCTTCACTTTATGAGGGTTGTTCCGATTAAAATGATCCTGACGATTGTTGGGATCTCGGGTTTCTGGCTCTCCTGGCCCCTCTACGGTAACTATATTTCCTAGATTGCCGGGTGGACTTGAAAATCACTGGTCTCTTTAAATAACGCATCCCCCGACAGGCGGGGGATGCAATGTTTCGATTCGAACCACTTCTGACTTGCGGCTTAGATCATGCCGGCATAATAGAAGTAGCCGATGGATCCGATGCAGATGGGGATCCCATAAGGGAGCAGCATCATGCGTGGCTTGCGTTCGGCTGCGATCTCAGACAGCTGCCGAGGATTCTTGATGGTCATGAATTCACTCATGATCATCAGGAACTGGCCGTAGTGTTTATCCCACGCCTTGCGGGAAAGCACCATGAAGATCGCCATGATGGCTCCGACAACCGTCGTGACGAGGAAGGCGTTCCAGGTGACGCTGGCACCCAGCCAGGCGCCGATTCCGGCCATGAGTTTCACGTCTCCAGCACCCATGCCTCCGACTGCATACAGAGGAAGCAGCGTGGCCAGACCAACGACGACACCCAGCAGACCGGCTCCGAGTCCGCTCCACCCGCCGACGCAGGCGCTATAAATCAGGCCTGACAGAACCATCGGGAAGGTGATCCAGTTCGGAACTCGAAGTTCCTTGCCGTCGATGTACGCGGCGACAATGAGAATCACGCAAACCACTTTGACGTGCCAGTTCTCGATGAGAAGTGTCTGCCAATCCATATGATCCAGCCTTGTGGGAGTTTCGTTTGAAGTTAACGGCGTGCGCCGAGACCCAGTGTGGGGAGAAGAACGAATGCGGTCCCCATCACAATGAATGGGGTCAGGTGCAATCCCGACAAAGCACCGAGATCCAGCCAAAAGGGCAACATGAGATTCTTCCTCGACCGTGAGTCTTCAATTCAGGGGAATACTGCGAATCACCTCTCCACATCCGCGGGGGAACGTCGTGGAGAGATTTCTGAGTGATGCAGATGATCAGCGAAAGTGTGCTGATCGTTCTGATGGATACCTGCCCCGCCGCCTCAGAAATCAACGGCCGGCAGGCGGTTCGGCAAGCAGCAGGCCGTCCATGGAAGGGGAACTTCCGGACGGCCTCGCCTGCTTGACATCATCCTGATGCCGGTAACGTCAAGAACTATGTGAGTTCGTTGGCGATATCGTTGAACCGTGCGGAAGCGTTGGTTCCAACTGCGCGGATAGCGGTCAAGCACACGATGACAATCAGTGCCAGCATGACTGCGTATTCGACTGCAGTTGGGCCGTCTTCAGACTTCAGGAACTTCTTAACGCTCAGGACCAGATTGTTCATCGGAGTTTCTCTCTCTCATCAGGTGGTCAGGCTCTCACTTCCTGACCAGTTCGACGAATCGCAGCTCATCCGTCTCTGCGAATGAGCACCGCTGCGGTTCGATTTCAAAACTGTTTCGTTGGCCGATATGACTTCGACGGCCATGCCGCACCAGCCCGCATTGAGTTGCTTTCCGGTCGACACAGAAACCTACGTCGAGAACACGCAGAGGCAAATGGCCCTGCTGAAAAAGAGGATTTGTTGAAATCAGAAAACGAAAATTGAGTTCCTGGCTGCAGACGAGCAGATGGCGAATGGCTCAAACTGATGATTTTTCGCATCAGTTCGCCCTATCTGCCGGGTCGGAATCGCCATGAAATGGTGATTTCGGATCACGCCGGGCGAAGATCAGAAGTGAAAGAGACCGCGCATCACGGATAAGCCCGCAAATCGTTGCGAGCATCACGACCGGCGGGATTTAGAGAGTGAGTGAAAATACCCAACTGCGCCCCGCGTAATTCTCGGCTCTATTCGACGGGGAACTCATCGGTCGGATCGAACTTCGGCAATACGATGTTCAGGATGCTCATTCGCCCCACACCCCGATGTCGAACGCCCGGGGGAATCAGAATGCAAACGCCTGGTTTGATGGGAACGATTTCATCGTTCAACTCCATTGCCGCGCCGGGATCGCAATCAAGAATGTAATAGACCTCGGTGAGACGCTTGTGGTAGTGGAGTTCTGCAGCGGCGGTCACCTCGGTGCGATGAATCGTGGCCGGATAATCCTCACGTTCGGCAAAGGCGCGACGTGCTGTGCCACAGGGACACGGGATCGCAGGCAGGTCATTGAAGTCGACGATTTGATAGGTGGCAGACATCGGTTCGACTCCACACTTCAGGCGATCATGACCAGGGATACCGGCAGTGAATAGAAAGTGGAGATGACGATATCAGGGCACTCCGTGGAATTTCCACACGTCATTTCCCGATGTCCCTGTTTTCCGCCGCAGACGTTCTCAGAATCAGCTCATTTGTCATTGAACTCCCCCGCGAAGATTTCGGGAAAATCCGGAATTGATCGGAGACCTCACACGGAAGCTGAGGCAGAGTTGAGGCAAGTCAATATCTGTGCTGCGGTGGATCGGAGATCCGCCGGCCTGCGGGCGGGGAGCGTCATGTCCGAAATCGATGATCTGTTGCGGAACCTCGGTTTTCCGACCGGGGAAGATCCTCCATTAAATGTGATGGGTCACGATCTCCTGTTCGGAGACAGCTCGAGTTCCCACTCTCCGCTTTTCGAAACCGCCTCCCTTCGAGCATTGCGGCAGTCGAATGCAGGCGACTTCAACGGCAGGTCATCCCGGACCGGAAAAGGCACATCCACCTTACATCCGTGGAATCGATCAGGTCAGTTTGTTCCGCTGGCACCCGACTCACTCGCGCAAGCGGGTCTGCATGTCAACGAAGTCAGCGATCTGCTGCTCAAGACCCTTTTTCTGAAAGGGATCGAATCGGGATACAATCTCGCCCGACTGGTGGGGCTGAAGTTTCCACTGACCGAGTCGGTGCTCCGACAACTCAAAAAGGAACGTCTGCTTTCGTACCGCAACTCGGCGGCAGGGGGCGACTACCTTTATGAACTCACGGATGACGGGCGTGAGCGAGCCCGAACCATTTCCGGAAAGAACTCTCACCTGGGAACGGCTCCGGTTCCCCTGGCCCAGTATGTGGAGAGCGTCAAAGCGCAGTCTCTCGCCGGGAAGAAGCCTCCCCTATCAGCGATTCGCGCCGCATTCAGTGACCTGCAAGTGGATGAGCGCCTGGTGTCCAATCTCGGACAGGCGATCCATTCCGGTCGGGGAATGTTTCTTTATGGTCCGGCCGGCAACGGGAAGACGAGTCTCGCTGAACGAATCACCAAGTCATTCGGGGATACCATCTGGATTCCTCAGTCCATCACGGCTGGAGGCGAGATTATTCGTCTGTTTGATCCGAACCGACATCGTCCGGCGCCGTTGACAGGTGACGATCCAGAACTGCTGGATGGACGATGGGTGCAGATTGAACGACCGACGATCATCGCCGGGGGTGAACTCCGGATGGAGAATCTGGAAGTCACCTATATTCGTGGTGCCGGGGTCGGTGAGGCTCCCTTGCAGATGAAGGCGAACTGCGGAACCCTCCTGATTGACGATTTCGGTCGACAGCGAATGAGCACGGATGAACTGTTGAATCGCTGGATCGTGCCGCTGGAACAACGCTATGACTATCTCCATCTGGAGAGCGGTCGCAGCGTTCAGGTTCCATTCGACGAGCTCATCATCTTCTCGACAAATCTCCAGCCGCGCGACTTGGTCGATGAGGCCTTCCTGCGACGAATCCCATACAAGATCGAGGTTCCCAATCCGACCGAAGAGGGCTTCCGGAAACTCTTCACGACTGAGGCCAGGAGTCGGGGATTCGAGTGTGATCCTGGTGTTGTGGACTATCTCATTCAGCGGCACTACATCGAACGGGGACGAACCTTCCGCTTTTGCCATGCACGCGACTTACTGCGCCAGGTGGAAAACAGCTGTACCCTCCATGAACGTGACCTGGTCGTGACTGCAGAGTCGATTGATGAAGCGATCGGGAACTATTTCGCGATCATGTGTGACGATGCCGCTTGAACCGCGTCTCTTCAATGCAGGGAAACACTCACGCGTGCTGGCCGTCTAAAACTCGCCAACTGGGTGACCATCGCTGATGCTGCCGAGGCGTTGCCAGGTCAGAGTGTCGACGCTATCGGAAACAAATCGGACGGCTCCATCCGCCATCAGGACATTCACGCCGCCGGTGTGATGGCTGCGGGCAGACCAGACTCCACGGCTGTCATACCAGTCGCAGTTCGCACATTCATGACAGTCGGGATGGGGCGAATTCGGCGGATTGAGCGTATTGAAGGCCGTTTGCCCTGGCATCCCGTTGATCCACTCGCGGTGGGACGTGCTGTAATGCCTGTTGGTTGAAGACCTGCAATTTTGGGCATAGTCCGAGAGCTGCTCCGTCGAGGCGAATGTATTCGGGAATCCTGACGGAAAGGGAGCTCCGGTAATCACATCGCCCATCGAATACTGAGCCATTGGTCCGAGACCACTGGGACTCCCGTCCCCCAGAATTGCTTCTGACAAGGCAATCGTCTGCGAACTCCCGTCGAGCAGGTCCCGGGAGCGAATCGTTCTCCGGATGTTGAACATCCCAATCTGCTCATGTGGTGCGATCTGTCCGACCATGGTCTGTCCCGGCCTCTGCGAGATCATGATCAATGATGGACCGCCGCTGACGACATAGTTGTTCCCTGCTCCCCGGACGGTCGAGCCCGGCTGATCTGTCGGACAGCGGAAGGCGGCAATTTCAGTGTTCTTCAATTGGGAATTGGGAGCTTGCGACATCGCGAGCAGATTGAAATCGATCTGCTGGTATAAGGCGGCCTGATCCAGATTCGGCAGCAGCATCGAAAGGGCACTGAATCCCTGCCAGCCTGTAATCAGCGCCGCAGCACTCGGATTCTTCCCGTTCGACTGAAAGCACATTTGAGGAAAGACACGGTGTTGACTTTCATAGTTAGCCAGCGCCAGCCCGATCTGCTTCAAATTATTTCGACACTGCAGACGTCTGGCTGATTCGCGCGCCTGCTGCACTGCCGGGAGAAGAAGAGAAACCAGCGTCGAGATCACGCCCACAACGACTATGAGTTCAATCAGCGTGAACCCAAGCTTGCTGCCAGCGTCGGGGACCGTCTTTCGCGTCCTGTGATCTGATGTGGTTCTACTCGCGAACACGTCTGCGAATTCCTCTCGATCCCAATGAGTTATTGAACGATCAATCGGGCGACAATGTCCTTCGAGAGAATCGCAACCTTTGGCCCTGCAGGGTTACGCTCAGATATGAGTGTTTTAGCTGCACTGGCTGGTGAATGGAAACTCACCGTGGTGGCGGGAAGGGGATGAGACGAGCGAGTCTCATTCAAGAGAAGAAACCGCAGTTGAGAAAGGCCTGCGGTTGAAGAAAAGTCGGAGTGGACCGGTAAGCCGGGTTCTGTCGAGGGCGATCATTTCTCTGGGGTGGTGATTGCTCAACCACCTCGACGCAACCGACCCGGAGGTCAGACGAAACGAACCGCTTCGTCCTCTTGCGAGGTTCCTCCTGCTTGGTCTTGCTCCCGGTGGGGTTTACCCTGCCAGAACTGTCACCAGCTCCGCGGTGCGCTCTTACCGCACCGTTTCACCCTTACCTGTGAGTTGGCGATTCCATCAATGATGAAAGCGCCGACCCCATCGGCGGTTTGTTTTCTGTGGCACTTTCCCTGTCCTCGCGGACGGTGGACGTTATCCACCACCGTGTCCTGTGGAGCCCGGACTTTCCTCCCTGATCGAATTGATCAGAGCGATCGCCTGGTCCACTCCGATCTCAAATGTGCTGATATCCGCGAAGTGAAGGCCTGCCCATAAAGGCCGGCCGGCAATAGCAGCGCGTCTTCGACCCGGTCCTGTCGGAGCCGGATGTGTCAGCGCAAGATCACTCTTTTCGAGCGACCGTCCCCCATTCTAACGAATGCCTGGCCCCTGACGAGGCGTCGTCTCATGTGATTTCGTGCGTCTGAGTGAGTGAGAATGAACCCACCGACGTTTCCGCCATGAACGAGTAGACGTGATGCTGATTACTTCTTGAAGAGGGAATTCAACGTCGGAAATCGAAATCGAGCCCATTTCCGATTCGTCTGCGGAACCACCTGGTCGATGCAATCCCCTGACGGTGGCAAGCAGGATTCAACGAACTGCTGTTCGAAGATTGTCTCCGGAGAAATGTTTGCTGGCGTCTGGGTCAGATCAGGTGACGCGGGCGTTGGTTCCGGCACTCGAATCGGTTCATCCGGCTCGAAGCTCGGAGGGGGAGGAATTGTCGCCGATGCCTCAGGGATTGCCGTCGGCGTCGCGGGGATGGGCGCTTCCTCCGGAGCAGGGAATAGTTGGGCGAACGCTGTCCGCATAATGGTCCGCGGAGAACTGAGGCTGAACCCGGATTTTGCTTTCGGGGTCGCGGAAGCAGTGGAAAGACCCGCAGAACCTCGATCGGCAGATTTTGGTTTTCCTGCGTCCCGAGGGGCGAGTAATTCAATCTCACTGGAGAGACGGACGGGATTCGGCGAGACCTGAGCGTTCGGTGGACCCGCGAAAATCAAACCCGTCGTACCGGAAGCGACCAGTATCCCTGTCGCAATGAGTGCGATGCGCTGAACCATTGCCTGACCTCGTCGCACAGAAATCGACCTCAAACGGAATTGAGGACGATTGGCAAAGATCTTTCCTTTCCTGTCGGCAATCAGTTGCCGCGTGACAGCCGATTCCGCAACACCTGAAGCTGCATTTAGAAGCAGTCCTCAGTCAGCAGAACCGGCGAGAATCCATTCTCTCGTATCTTTGTCGACGGGGCTCGACTGTCACTCGACGGAATTCGATTCCGTCGGGGGAGACCACACAATCCGCGAAATCGGTGTCAGTGGGAGGATCGGATGTTCTCTGCAAACGTTCGCTGGATTGCGCGATTTGCATGGGGGCACGTTTTGACAGCCTTTAACAGTCAGGCAGTGCATCGAGCCGGCAAGATGGAGAAATTCGCATGGCCTGAGCGTTTTTCCGAGACCGGGCGTCTGGCTGTGTCCTACTGCTTTCATCACTGGAATCAGAAGAATGTGAATCTGTTGTCTGGCCGATTGACGGGCGTCGCCAGGAAGGCATCGATTCTGCTGCGAAATTGATCGGACCATTCCGATCGCAGCTGTCTGTTTGAATTCCAGCATTCACGTTTCTGCGGTGAAGTAAAATGACACCAAGTCTGGACATCGCCCAACGACATGCATTTGATCGCCCGCTGGTCAGTGCATCGACATTGCAGAAAGCGCTCGATTCGTCCTTTTCGCGTCGAGTGCTGGGGACCAAGACGGCGCGCATCGCGATCATCGATGATGAGATCGCTCAGATCCGCAGTTTGCGCCAGTACCTGACGGAGGCGGGGTATTCCGATTTTCTGACGACGACCGATGCCACGCGAGCCGTTGATCTGGTGCGGGAAGAGAAGCCGGATCTCGTGCTGCTCGATATCGCCATGCCTGAAGTCAGCGGGGTGGACGTTCTTCACATCTTCAACGTTGAGCAGATCATTCAGGAAATTCCGGTGATCGTGCTGACTGATACCACCGACCGGGAATTGAAACACCTTTGTCTCGAACTGGGAGCATCCGACTTCCTGTCGAAGCCAGTCGACCTGATGGAACTGCTCCCGCGCGTTCGAACACTGCTTACGAATAAGCAGTATCGCGACCAGCAGGCAAGCCATGCTGAGTGGCTGGAAGAACAGGTTCGAAAGCGGACGGCCGAACTCGCTGCCTCGCGTGAAGAAGTGGTTCGCTGTCTCGCCCGCGCGGGGGAATGTCGGGATGATGATACAGGACACCACGTTCTACGCGTCGGGAAGTATGTCTCTGTGATCGCCCGGGAGTTGGGTTTTACTCCTTCCCGTGTCGAGACCGTCGAACTCGCAGCCCAGTTGCATGACATCGGCAAGATCGGGATCCCCGATGCGATCCTGCACAAACCCGGCAAACTCGATGACGAAGAGTATGCCATCATGCGGTCGCACTGCGCATTGGGAAAAGCCATCATTCAGCCATTGCCCCCTCAGGAGGCGTCGCTGCTGCGGACGCATGCCCGAATCGGCGCCAGCATGCTGTATGTCCCCAGTTCTCCATTGTTGATGCTGGCTGCCCGAATCGCACAGACGCATCATGAACGCTGGGATGGAACAGGCTACCCACTCGGCCTGAAAGGGGAAGATATTCCCATCGAAGGGCGTATGACCGCAGTGGCCGATGTCTATGACGCCTTGAGTACGAAGCGGTCTTACAAAAAAGCCTTCTCACGCGAGAAGTGCTTCGAAATTCTCGAAGAAGGCAGGGGAACTCACTTCGACCCCAAAGTGCTCGACGCATTCTTCAAGCGCGCAGATGAGATCATCCAGATCCAACTGGACTACATGGACCGGTAACCGAGTTGGGTATCCGGCGAGTGCAGGGGTGTTCAGTCAGGTCTTGTCGCTGAAGAGTCTCCAAAGTTGCGTCGTGCGCGTCCTTCACTGCATTCGGGCGGGCAGAACGTGCCGAAAATCTAAAAAAAGCCGCTCAGCAGGGCGTCCGCGGTTCGCGATTCAGCGGGGCTCCTCTAAACTGCAGTCAGTGAAGGCCCCGTTCGAGATCTCCTCACAGGACCGCGACGCAGTGAATCCACTAGATGAACTGAATCGGCTGACCTCTCTGTTTTCTCCGCCAGAAGAACTGATCGCCGGCGTTGAGCATGTCCCCGGAGCGCTCGTTCCTGAACCTTACAAGACACTCCTCGTCCATGAACATCACATGACAGTGACGATGGAGGAATTCCACGGGAGCCGGGTGAATGTCACGGTTCTCGCGGACTCACTCGATGGCGATGTCTATACTCGCAAGATCGTGCTCTCCCGGGTGAGTGACGGCGTTCCCGTTCAGTTTGGACTCGTTCGCTTCAACTTCCAGTACGTGACCCAGGTCGTTCGAGACGAACTGCTGGCGAAACAAATCCCGTTGGGGCATGTTCTCATCCGGCACAATGTTCTCCGGCATATCGATCTGGGAGCCGTGCTGAAGATCAGAGCAGGAGCGGAACTGGCTGAACTGCTGCAGATGCCAGCGAACGAGATCACCTACGGCCGTCTCGCGACCATCTTCTGCAATGGTCTGCCTGCGGTCGATCTGCTTGAGATCTCCGCGCCGGTTGTTGAACGCACTGAGTGAAGGAAGCAGCTTCTCAACGGAAGTTCCCAAAGAAAATGCGGGCCTCGCGCATGAAAAATGCCGCGGCAACACCATTGTGATGACCGCGGCATTCTGTGAGTCGTGGATAGGCTTACTTCTTCGACGTGAGCTCAAAAGGAGCGGATTGCTGCTTCTGGTCTGTAACCGTGAGTTTGAGTTCTGTCTTTGAGTTGTATCTCTCGGGGATATAGGACTCGACCAACGGTTCCTTCATTCCATTTTCCGTCGAGAACTTTCCTGGGACTTCGCGTGTCGCGACCACCGACACGGCGACTTCTCCGGGTTCTGCTTGAATGGAATAGTGCCCGTTCTTGATCTGGCCACCGAAGCTCTTCAGATTCCCATCAAGTCGCTTGAAGATGATGTGACCTTCACTAATCGCGGCTCCATCAAGTGTGATGGGACCGGAAACAGTCGTCGTCTGGGGACCCTGTGATTTTGCTCCGCATCCCGTGAAAACAAATGCGAGGGAAGTCAGCAGAACGCCCAATCGGAGACGCATACGACTGTGCTGAGCGGTGACTGGCGAGGAATAGATTTTCATATGGAAACGCGACCCTGGAAGTCGATTCATTGAGGAAGACTGGAATGGATTCAGACGAAATCAGGCGCTGCAGAGAGGCGAGTTCGCTTCACCTTCCGATTAACGACCACCCGTTAATCAATCCGGGGAAGGAGAGCATCTCCTGAAATGGGGGCGCGTCGCCGCACACGCCTCCTGGAGAAATGACGCCATGACGTCTGCTCGAGGCGTTTGCGTCAGTAATCAACGGGATGCGTGCTGGGCGGGCCGACGACAAAGCAATTCGTGATTAGAACTCGCCGAGGGGCTGGCCATCGTTCGCGATTCCCAGCTTCCGCCAGTTTTGAACGTCGATGTTGTCGCTGATAAATCGGACAGATCCATCGGCCAGTGCGACCTGAACTCCCCCTGTGTGATAGCTTCTCAGGAAGTTGTAACGAGGAGATCCCGGTGTTGCGTCGCTGACGCAGGGGGCGCCATTGGGCGCTGCGGTAGTGACAGCCTGCTTGCAGCTGTAAATCTGATCGGGCACAGATGTGTTAGGAGCTTCAGAGGCAGTGAAGGTGACGCCGCCGTGAGTTGAGCCTCCCCAGTAACCTCCAAGGTTGCCCCAGGTTCCTGTCCCAGGACGAACAATACCTTCGCCGAGCAGCAAAGTATTTGTCGTCCCATCGATCACATTGGTCATTCGGGTACTGGTTTCGATCCCGAAAATTCCTCGGGTCGTTCGAGTCGGAGCGATCACTGAGTGGTTTGTGACGTTAATCATGCCGTTTGAGCTGATCGTGAATGTCCCTGCTCCCCCGTTGCCTGCATAGTTCCCTTGGAAGGCCCAGTTGGAGGAGGCGCCGCCGCGATTGTTTGTCTGATCGGGATCGGACGGGCAAACAAATGCTGGAACCACTGTTTCCGCTATTTTTCTCATCGTCGAATCGACAGAGGCCTGCCAGTAGTAGATCGTGGAATCACCTGCCAGCAAGTTCGCCATCGGCGCCTGGTCGACGAAGGGGAGCAATCGCTGAAACCAGCTGTCCCTCGAATGCACGATCGTCGCCCCTTCGGCCCGACCGCCGTAAGGAAAGACATTGTGGGTGTCGTGATAGTTGTGAAGTGCGAGCGCAATCTGCTTGATGTTGTTCTTGCAACTCGATCGTCGTGCAGCTTCGCGGGCCTGTTGCACAGCTGGCAGCAGCAAGGCGATGAGCACTGCGATAATCGCAATCACGACAAGGAGCTCAATTAACGTGAAAGCCCTGCGGGAAGTTGGCGTTGTCACTCTTGGCATAAGGCGTACCCTGATCTCTCTAAATCGACGAAGGTGCATACACAAATGAAACAGAAACACATGCGTACATGAAAATGCGTTGGATGGGTTGGCAGTCTATGCATCTTTACGAAATAGAGCAACTAGTTACTTACCCATCAGATCCAATTTGAATTCGCCAGCGTTCTTTTGGACTTCGATGACGAGCTCGGTTTTGTCATTGAATTTGCTAGGGATATATTGCTCGACGGCAACCGATTTCTCGCCAGGGTTGAGCTCTACGACTTTCCCTGGAATCTCACGAAAGGCGATGATCGACGCTTTCATCTTCCCCGGGGGGCTTTGAAGTCGGAACTGGCCGTTTTCAATCTTTCCTGCTCCCCCGGAGGTATCAGCGTCAACGGGGCGGAGGCGGATCTCTCCGGTCTCGACGGGCTGTCCGTTGTAAGTGACGACCCCGGAAATCAACACTGCTCCTGGATCCTGCGTCCCCCCACAACCAACCAGAGCACCCGTCATCAAAGTCAATGTCAGGAAATTCGCCCACGTTCTCATTGAGTGTTCCTCTGGCTCTCTTCGGCTGTGTGGCAGTGTGGAGACCTGCCGTTGAAAGTGTGGTCCTGACACGGACCCGACATGACCCGATGGGGACTGCAGCGCGATCTACTTTTTGATCTGCACACTCGCGCCACGCAAAATTGAGGCGTTCAATCGGAATGCGGGCGGCGCGGGCAGTCGGTCGAGTAAGCTGCTCTAGAATTCGCCCACAACTTCCATGCCGGCCCGTGAACCGAGCGCCTGCCAGGTCGTCAATGCGATGCTGTTGGAGACAAACCGGACTGACCCGTCTGCGAGAGCGACCGTGACACCGCCGGTGTGAAGGCTTCTGGCAAAGTTCAGTGTGATCCCGCCGAGGCTGCCGCCGTATGCCGTGCAGGGAGCGATGACGTCATTGTTATCTTTGCAGTTCGAGCCCGAGGAGGTGTGTCCGTAGACACGGTCCGGAATGCGGGTGTTTGGAGTTTCCATCGCCGTGAACCCATATTCGCCCCAGGTTCCCCCACGCCAGTAGGACCCGGCTTCTCCAAATGTCATCGCGGCAGACGTTGGCTGGCGGGCGACGACTTCACCGATCAGAAGTGTGTTAGACGATCCATCTGTTGCGTCTTTCAGTGAAGAGCGACTGAACTCGTAAATCATCCCGTTCGCCTTCACCGTCGACGAGGCCCTGCGGATTTCATTGTTGCCATGGCAGGCTGCATAGTTCCCCTGAAAGCCCCCATTGAAGTTGGCTCCGTTCGGTGAGGAAGCACACATGAACACCGAAATGGGAACGTTTTTGATGGCGGGATCTGTGTCGAAAGTGAAGGTTCGGTCGGTACAGCAGGCATTGCTACCGCCCGTGGCCATTTTGTTTTCCTGCCAGGACCAGTACTTCTGGTAGAGGTTTTGCTGTTCCACGAAGGGCAGCAGGCGGTGAAACCACGTATCACGAATGGCAATCTCACCGGGTCCGGCACCTTCCCGGCTGCCATAGGGCAGGGAATTGTGGGTATCGTGGTAGTTATGCAGCGCCAAGGCAATCTGCTTGACGTTATTTCGGCAGCTGGATCGTCGGGCGGCTTCACGAGCCTGCTGCACCGCCGGAAGCAATAACGCAATCAAGACCGCAATGATGGCGATCACAACAAGGAGTTCAATTAACGTGAAGGCCGAGCGATGTGTATTTGCCGAGAAGCGGAATGAAGATTTTCCTGGCACGAGTAGCCTCACTAGAAATCGTAATAAATCGCACTTCCCCACATGACAACCCGGAGGAGCCGCCAGAAAACATGGAGAAAGGCAGTGAACTGAAGATGACTGCTGCCAAAGCCAGGCGGCGCGCAGTGAATTGAGAATCTTGCTGGGAAGAGGTGGCCCTCTGGAATGCCCACGTCACTTCCATCACCTCTGCGATGATTGGAAGAATGACAATTCCCAAATTAGCAATTGATGTGCCGACATCGATTACAGTCGGAGGCGAAGGAGCCCTGAAGTGAATGGATCACCCTGTGGATTATCTGGGCAACTCAGTGGTTATTGAATTTCATTGATAGCGGGTTGGACGAAGGGATCTGACAAACTGCCTATCATAGGTGCCAAAAATATGCGCAAGCGATCTCTGATGTGCTTCGCCTCCGAATAACCCCCTTCGGGGGGACTCT
Organism: Planctomycetota bacterium; assembly: GCA_023417655.1. Lineage (GTDB taxonomy): Bacteria > Planctomycetota > Planctomycetia > Planctomycetales > Planctomycetaceae > Planctomicrobium. Next base: position 80,796 of record JAEZFD010000063.1, read on the forward strand.
GTTCTGAACGGCTCATTCTTCTCGGGGCCACTCCTTGCATCGGAATTTCCTGTACATGAAGCCGAATTTATGAAGCTCCCAGCACTCTCGAAGATCGACTGGATAAACTGACTGAAGAGGCGTTGATCCTTCGGTCCGCCTGGGACCGGAGAAACGGGCCGGTCAGGCCGTGGCGAGTGAGGTTGCATGAGTAGTCGAATTCTCATTGTCGAAGACGAACCACGAATCGCGGATTTCCTGATGAGGGGGCTCCGGGAAGAAGGCTATCGCCCGGAGCACTGTGACGACGGTCCTTCCGCCTCGATTGCGCTGCAGCGGGAACTGTGGGATCTCGTTCTGCTCGACTGGTGGTTGCCGGGTGAAGACGGAATTGATGTGCTGAAGCGTTTCCGTCAGAAGAACCGTTCGACTCCGGTACTCTTTCTGACAGCCCGGGACGCACTGTCCCAACGAGTTCAGGGACTGGACGCGGGCGCAGATGATTATCTCTGCAAGCCTTTCGCACTCGAGGAACTGTTGGCTCGTGTCCGGGCACTGCTGCGGAGACCCGATCAGAAGTCAGGGCTGTTTCTCGAATATCAGGATATTCGGGCGGACCTGTCGAGTCAGCAGGCGACCCGGGCAGGATCGTCACTCGGTCTGACTTCGAAAGAGTTCTCGCTGCTTTGTCTGTTTCTGAAACATCCCGGAACCGTCCTGACTCGCACCCGTATCTTTGACACCGTCTGGGGAGACCAGTTTGACGGGCAGTCCAATACAATTGAAGTCCACGTCAAGGAATTGCGAAGGAAGCTCGAACGGTTTGGACCAAGGGTCATTCAGACCAGGCGCGGCCGGGGATACATTCTGGATGCCGTCAGCGAGTCGGAAGAGGAATCTCTTTAAGCTGCAACAGAACCTGAGCAGAACCTGCATTCGCTCTGAAGCCAACCTGAAGTCATTGTGTCATGACGCTGGTCAATCGTGTATCGCTGTTCTTCCTCGCCGCCCTGGGAGGCTGTCTGCTCGGGTGTTCGCTGCTGATGTGGCTTCTGATCCGCCATCATCTGTATGACGAATTTGATGCACGACTCCGGCATGCTCTGGGAGTGATCGTCGCCGCGATCGAGGTCGAGGAAGACGACGTCAAATGGCAACCGTCCGACCATACGATCTGGCTGGGAGATGAACGCGAAGCCGATGAAGTCCGCTGGGTGCTGCTGACAGACGAAGGAAAGATCATTGACCAGTCTGCCAATCTCAGTGCACCGGGAGTCGTTGAAGACGAGTTCCTGAACTTCGCCCGCCAGCAGGGAGGAACCGAATCGAAGTTCGCGGAAACTCCCCACTGGCGAATCATCAAACAGCGGCTTGCCGCACCACTCCCCAAATCGAATCACCAGCGCGAGGTCGATGAATTCCCGGCGATTCAGGTCTATGTAGGACAGGAGTCCAATCTTCTGCAGCAGAACCTGATGAACTTGCTGACACTGGTCATCGTGGTTCCTGGTGTCGTCTGGGGCATCGCCGCTGTCGTCGGTCGAGCATTCTGCAGACGCGCATTGAAGCCTGTGGAACATATGGTTCAGCGCGTGACGACGGCCCCTGAATCCAGCTTTGATCTGCGATTGCCGGTTTCCGAGAATCGAGATGAGTTATCCACGCTCGCGACCGTGTTCAACAGCCTGCTGGACCGACTGCAGAAGTCCTACCGTCAGCAGCAGCGGTTCACGGGAGATGCGGCTCATCAACTGAGGACGCCGTTGACGGTACTCCGCGGAGAAATCGACCTCGCCCTGCGTCGACCACGATCGACTGAAGAATATTCGAATGTCCTGCGAACGTTGCGTGATCAGACATCGGAGTTGCAGGAGATCGTAGAGGCACTTCTGTTTCTCGCTCGAGCCACAGGGGAAACCGTCATCCCGGAGCAGCGTCTCATTTCTCTGGCGGACTGGATGCAGAACTACCTTGAACATTGGAAGGCTCATCCCCGGTTCTCTGATCTGTCACTGAAAGTGATCGGGCGACCGGTCATTAAAACGTCGACTCCGCTGCTGCAACCGATGATCGAAAATCTGATCTCGAATGCACTGAAGTACAGCGAACCGGGGACGCCGGTAGAGATCGATGTGATCCAGACGGCCAAGGGGGCGATTTCGATTTCGGTGCGGGATCAGGGGCAGGGGATCTCGGCCGAGGACCTGCCAGCTGTCTTCGAACCCTTCTTTCGATCTGCAGCCGCACGCAAGTCTGGCGTTGCCGGAACAGGGTTGGGATTGAGTCTTGTCTCGCAGCTGGCGGCGACTTTAGGCGGTGAGGTGAAATGCAGCAGTGAGCCGGGTCTCGGATCCTGTTTCAGCGTGGAATTACCCGGGCCGGTGACCGCTGAAACAGAAGCTTCGCTGGCAGTTGAGATAACGCAAGTCGTTTTCTCAGAAAAGGTTTGCGATATCGACGTGGCCCCAAAGGAAACGGTCTCGACCCCTTTCGACGATTTGCGATAGAGTTCCGGCGAAGTTTGCCGATCCGGGTTTCGTTCGGGTCCAGCTTCGGTTTTTTCCCGGCTCTCGTTGAATCGTATGTCTTCAGTCAGTGCGACCACCGAATCCGACACAATCGTCCATCAACTGGGAGCGATTGTCGTCCGTTCCATCATGTTGCTGGGCGATCTGACGCTCTTCTCAATCCGCATGGCCGGCTGGCTGCTGCGCGGCTGGCCTCGGGGAAACGTCCTTTGGCCGGTGATGTATCAGATTGGAGTCCAGAGCGTCCCGGTGATTCTGGTGACGGGGGGCTTCATCGGAATGGTGCTGGCGATTCAGGCATATGAGCAGTTCGCCTTGATGCATATGGAGAGCCAGCTGGGGACCGTCGTGAACGTGACCCTGCTAAAAGAACTGGGCCCCGTGCTGGCAGCGGTGATGCTGGCTGGCCGTGTTGGAAGTTCAATGGCCGCGCAGCTCGGGACGATGCGGGTGACAGAACAGATTGATGCGCTCACTGCACTCGGAGCCAATCCGATCGCTTATCTTGTTGTCCCCCGGTTTCTGGCGTGTGTGCTGTTGATCCCAATGTTGACACTTGTCGCAGACGGAGTGGGTGTCTTCTCGGGGTGGTGGTTCAGCACTCAGGTGTTGAACATCAACAGCTTCTTTTATTGGCATCACTCCCGAAACTTCGTCACGAACTTCGATCTGTGCAGTGGGATCATCAAGAGTCTCTTCTTCGGTGCGGCGATCTCTGTTGTCGCCTGCCATCGAGGATTCCACAGTCGAGCCGGTGCTGAAGGGGTGGGGCAAGCCGCGACTGAGGCATTCGTCTATGCATTCATCGCCATCCTGGCGATTGACTTTCTGCTTGGGTTCTTCCTGATGGAAATCTTTTACGTCTTCTGGCCCAAAACCGCACTGGGAGGCTGACGTTCATGAAACCCGTCGTGGAATTGCTCGGTGTCAGCAGGCAGTTCGGAAGTCAGCCGATTCTGCGGGATCTCAATCTGTCAGTGGAGCCTGGCAAGACTCTCGTGATCATCGGTGAATCGGGGTGCGGAAAGAGCGTCACTCTGAAGCTGATCATGAACCTGCTCAGGCCAACGACCGGAAACGTCCGCTGGTGGGGAGCCCCGGTCAATGAGCTGTCCGAGCAGAAGCTGAATTCACAGCGATTGCGTTTTGGCTACCTGTTTCAGATGGCGGCCCTTTTCGACAGTCTGACGGTCTATGAAAACGTGGCCTTCAGCCTGCGGCAGAATACAAGGTTCTCGGAAGAAGAAATTCAGCGGATTGTCCGTGACCGTCTCCGGGACGTTGGACTCGACGTTCATGTGATGGGACACAAGAAACCGGCTGAGCTTTCGGGGGGAATGCGGAAACGTGTTGGCCTTGCCCGGGCTCTTGCCACGAATCCTGACATCATGCTCTATGACGAGCCGACAACCGGGCTCGATCCGATCATGAGCGACGTTATCAACGAACTGATTCTGAAGACTCGCGAACGGAATCAGATGACCAGCATCGTCGTGACGCATGACATGCATACCGTCCGGAAGGTGGCCGACAGGGTGGTGATGCTTTATCCACTCACCCGGATTGGCCGTGATGAGAACCAGATGATTTTTGACGGAACCCCTGAGGAAGCCTTCGCCAGTGAAGATCCTCGTGTTGGTCAGTTTATTCGGGGAGAAGCAGGGGACCGCCTGCGGGAACTTGCAGCGGCATGAGCCGAGCAGACGCATTCACCTGTTGCATGTGATTCAATTATGACTGAACGTCAACTTCAGTTTCGTGTCGGCATCTTCGTCATGATCGCGATGGGGATCGGTGCTGCGCTGATCATCCAGTTCAGCGAGTTCCGGGAACTCTGGCAGAGCACCTACCAGATCGCCATTCACTTCGATGAAGTCCCTGGACTGCATCGAGGAAGCCCCGTTAAACAGAACGGTCTGCCGATCGGAACGGTCGACAGCCTGATCATCAATGACGAAGAAGGGGGTGTCCTCGTCGTCGTCGATATCTTTGAATCCCATCAGCTGCGGTCGGATTCGACTCCAGTGCTTTCCCGATCCTTGTTCGGGGACGGTATTATCAGCTTCAGCGCTGGAAAGTCACCGGAATATCTGCCGCCAATGGCCCGCATCAAGGGAACCATCGCGAGTGACCCGATGGCCGCAGTCGAACGACTGGAGAAAACGGTCGGGCACACGCTGCAGTCATTTGCGGCGACAAGCCACGAATGGCATCTCGTCGGACGAAACATCAACTCCCTTGTCGACACCAACCGTGGACATCTCGACGATGTCGTGGAACGGACCGCTGAAGCACTCGACCGTTTTAATTCGACGATGGAAATCGCCTCCCGCACCTTTGCCGAAGCAGGCGGCACGCTGCGGAATGCCAGTCTGACACTCAGTAATGCGAACGCTCTGCTGTCTGACCCCCAGCTGCAACGGGACCTGCGTCAGACTGCAGCGTCATTGCCGTTGATTGCCGAGGAGACCCGCCAGACAATTGCTGCCGCCAGAGCATCGATGGCCAAGGTGGCCGAGAATCTCGACACGATCCAGCAGGCCACGATGCCTCTGGCTCAGGAGAGCGATGTCATCGCCCGAAAACTGTCAGGCAGTTTGATTCAGCTGGAATCATTGCTGATGGAATTGAATCAGTTTTCCAAACTGCTCAACAGCGAAGATGGGACGATCCAGAAACTGGCGAGCGATCCGACTCTGTACCAGAACCTGAACCGCTCGGCCTCCTCCTTAAATGTCCTCTTTGACAACCTGAACCCGGCGCTGCGCGACTTCCGGATCTTCGCCGATCGTGTCGCTCGACACCCGGAAATCCTGGGAATCAGTGGAGCGATGCGAGGAAGCAGTGGCTTGAAAGAAGCGGGTGAAGTTCAGCAGGCTGGCTTCTCCACGACCTCGCCCAAGTGAGACGCGGGTCAGACTCGGGGTCAGCGAATCGAAGTGCGACTTGTCGGATCAGGTTGACGCCGGACTGAGAATCTGGGGAGGACCGACCACAGGACTCCGAACAGAACTCCGATACCGAGTCCGATGAGGTGTGCTTCCCCACTGACATTGGTTGAGAAGTAGTCGAATAGAACCTGAAAAATCACGATCAGTGAGAGAAACGCAAATTCCTGGGCCTGCATTCGCGATCGGTGTCGCAGCAGATTGACACCTGAGCGCGCCAGCAAGCACCCGATCAGTCCCATCACGCCGCCGCTGGCTCCGACGAGGACGCTGAGGTCGAGGATAGACGAGGGATTCATCAGATAAGGAGCGAAGTAAATTGCGAGGACACCGGAAAAGAGAAATGTGATCGCTGTTCGCCACGGGCCCCAATGCTGTTCAACTTGCCTGCCGACAACGAGCAGTCCCAACGTGTTCATTGCCAAATGAACGACGCCGAAGTGGAGAAATGCGGCGGTGAAGGGCCTCCACCATTCATTGCCGTTCAACTCGACGGGAACAAGCATCCCCCCCATTCGGATCAGATTGATCAGGTCTTCCGAACCCCCAGGGAGTTCGAAGAGAAACACGATCACCAGAATGCAGGAGAGAATGACACTCGCCCAGGGGAATCGTCGGACTTCGAAGGCCCGGAAGAGAATTGGAGAGTGTGACAGTTCCAGCAGCAGAAACTGTGACTCTTCGTCCAGCGGTTGCTCGATGAGACTGGTCAGAGGTGTTTCCAGTCGACGAACCGCCGCATTGGCAACCACCCGATTTGGATTGTTCCGGAGGTCCTCAAACTGAGCGGTTGCCCATTCCGTGTCACCTGCCACCTGAGCGGCAGTTGCCCGCCAGAACTGCTGGATTTCGTTTGGGATGGCGAGGTTGGGGATCGAGGTCATCTGCCGGACAAGACGCTGGTCTCCACAGAACGCTCCGAGCTTCATGAACCAGACTGCGACAGTGAGTGGTTCATGAAGCAGGGTCGGGGTGATGATCCGGCTGAATTCGTGCAGAAGAGTGGACCTCAAACTCAGTTCACCGAGTGACTGCAGGTAACCGTCAGCGACGATCCCATCGAGGCGGCGGAGGACCTGCCCGTCAGCACGTTTCATTAAGGCGACATATTCTTCCCAGGCACCTGTCTGACGCGTCCAGACTACTTGTGCGAGGCGACCGACCATGGTCCTGGAGTGGCGAAGCCGTTCCAGCAGTTTCAGTGCAGTGTCAGTCTGACCAGCGGTGAGCAGGCGGATGGCCTTCACGTAAACCGGCAACAGGGCGTATCCGTCATCTGGATGCAGGATCGCCGCGATCCACGCATAGAAACTGGCTCGCCCAAATTTCTTCTGGAACAGCGAGCGACTCAGGCCTCGCAGTGCGAAAAGAGGAATGAGTTGCAGAGCAATCACCAGAGAGGCAATGTAGCCCGCGGCTTCGAACCAGTAATAGACCGCCAAACCCATCACGATCAGAATGAGCACTGGGCGAATGTAGTAGTTGCCTGGCAGTCGGAAACGCGCGAATGTGACAATCTGAGTCAGACAGATGACTGCGATGGCCCAGATCAGAATAACGTTGAGATCCATGTCTGGCAGGATCGTCCCCCGGCTCATGAGATGCAATGCCAGCGGTCGTGAGTTCAGGGGCTCGACTCGATTTTGAGGGAAGAGGCATCCCTGAAATGAAAGTGACTCCTGAGCAGTCAACGCTCAGGAGTCGCTTGATTCACTTATCAATCTGCAAGTTCTCGATCCTACTGGCTCTATCCCTGCAGGACCTTGTCGATGGTCTCTCGCAGCACGACGCCTGACTGTCGCAATGCCGACAGTTCTTTCGGCCAGAGATCGATTTCGATGTGGGACATCGCACCCTGCCGACCAACCACTGTTGGAACGCTGATCGCAACGTCATCGAGACCGTATGCTCCGTTCTGCAGAGACGAGACTGGGAGGACTCGTCGGCGATCCAGAGCGATCGAATGAATGACGTCGGCGATGGAGACACCCACGGCGAAACCGGCTCCGCCCTTCTTCTTGATCACTTCAGCGCCTGAACCGCGAGTCCGCTTTTCGACTTCAGCGATCAGGGCGGGGGTGACGCCTGGGTACTTCTCGAGTGGGAGGCCGGCGACCTGAGCGTTCGACCAGGCAGGGACCATGCTGTCCCCGTGCTCACCATAAATGGTGACCTGCACCTGACTCGGTGTCGCGTTGATCCGCTGGGCCAGCAGACTGCGAAGCCGAGTGGTATCAAGAACAGTTCCGAGTCCAATGATCTGCTGAGGAGGCAGGTCGAGTTCCTGAACGGCGAGATAAGTCAGCACGTCAACAGGGTTCGAGACCACGAAGATGATCGCACTCTTCTTATAGCCCACCCGTTTCAGATCTCCGAGGAGACTGCGGAAGAGTGCCACGTTCCGGTTAATCAGATCGAGGCGGCTTTCCTCCGGCTTCCGTCGCAGACCAGCGGTAATACAGACGATGTCGGCATCTTTCGACAGTTCCGGCCCGCCAGCGATGATCGTCTGATCTGAAGTCAGGGATGAACCATGAAGCAGGTCCAGCGCCTGCCCTTCAACCAGTTCCTGATTGACGTCGATGAGAGCAATTTCACGGACGATGCCGCCGAACTGAAGTGCGGACGCAGCACATGATCCAACGAGCCCACCGCCTCCAACGATCGAAACCTTCATGTGAAATCCTGATAACTGCACGGACTGGCCCGAATTCGACTCGGACGCGATTGAAAGACTTGTAGCGACGGATCGAAGTGATCCCGATCTGTCGCGGCGATCGATTGCACCCTGTGTCCAGGCCGCAGTCAGTTCAAGCCCTACAGGGAATAGGCCTCTTCTTTGGTGATATCGCCACCGAAGAGTTTTCGGAAGTTCTCGGCGTTGGCATCAATCGTCTTGATCGGACCGGGCATCTTGATGAAGTAGTTTCCTTTATCGGTGATCAGCATCGCCGCCAGCATCTTGTATTCCGGGGCTGGCTTGGTTTTTTGCATCATGATCGGACCGTCGGGTTTATTGAAAGTACCGGAAACTTCCAAAAGGACGTACTCGCCGCCGGGAAACTTCCCTTTGGTGATCTTTGACGTCCGTCCGGTCGACTGGAACTGATCGATCCAGCGTTTGATGTTCTCAGCCACGGATCCGCCCATGGGGGGGAAGACCGTTACTTCAGCGGGATCGAGTTCGCCTTCAACGGGGGTGACCGCAAACTGGGCGAGTCGCATGCTGCTGGAAGGCTGTTGCTGTTTCCACTTTGCAGGAACTTCGAGATTCAGGTCCCGCAGTTTCAGCTTTCCTCCGGCAGCAGGTTCATCGGCGTGAATTGTCAGGCCAGCCAGCAGAACAATCATCGCGACAGACGCCGCTGAAATTTTCCCGATCATGTGCCACCCCTTAGTGAGAGAGTCCCTGTGTCCGTGGGGCACCGCGGAGAACTTTCCGCAAAGGGACGCCGCAGTTCTCCCGAGTCGATGATCAACATCCTCTCAGGGAGCGCGATTCATCCCCAATGCCCGATAGCGGGTCGATTGTCGGGAATCACTGACCGGATTTCAATTCGGACTGCCGGGAATCATCAATGTCCCGATTCCTAGACCAATTCGCATTTTGATCTGCCCGTCCCTGCCACGCGGGACGTCCCGTTTTCCTGACGAAAGTCGCGCTGCGCGGGCACGCGCTAGAGCAAGCTGCTCTTAGGAGAGCCAGTCGAAACCCAAATCCAGTGCAGGTGCAGAATGAGTGAGCGCTCCGACGCTGATTCGGTCAATGCCCGTCGCCGCGATTCCGGCAACGGTTTCGAGATTGACTCCACCTGAGGCTTCGAGCAGAACCTCGGGAGCCAGCTGATCTCTGATAGCAACCGCTTCTCGTAACTGATCGTTGGACATATTGTCCAGAAGGATCATCGTCGGGCATTCAGGGAGAATCTCTTTAAGCTGTTGAAGGTTATCGACTTCGAATTGGATCACCATTCCCGGAGGGGCCACTTTGCGGACATGTCGCGCCGCTTCGGCAAGCGGCTGGCGAGTGTTTGCAGTCCAGGCGGCGAGATGGTTGTCTTTCACGAGAATCGCATCATAAAGACCGATTCGATGATTCGTCCCGCCGCCGCAGCGCACCGCGTATTTCTGCAAACTCCGAAGTCCCGGGACCGTTTTTCGCGTATCGAGGATCTGCACGCCGGGGCGATTGGCCGTTTCCACATATCGCCGGGTGAGGGATGCTGTGCCGCACAGGAACGTCAGGAAGTTCAGAATTGTGCGTTCTGCCGTCAACAGGGCACGAACGGGACCATGCAGCCGGGCAGCGAGCGAGCCGGGTTGAAGGGCAGCTCCATCCTGCAGGAGAACCTCTGATTCGGCTCGGGGATCAATGGCATTGAGAATCAGGGGGATCAGCTCACCCCCACAGAATACCCCTTCTTTCCGAGAGACGATTCCGACATTTCCCAGTTCATCCGGCGAGATCAGGATCTCAGAGGTGATGTCGCAGCCGGTGCCGAGGTCTTCTGCCAATGCTGTGCGAATTAAGTGTTCGGCGTCGGCACGTTCCTGGGCATTCATCACGAGTCAGATTTCCCGGTGCAATGAGGAATTCAAAAGGCTCGGATTCAGATTGGGTGCCGGCGGCATCAATTGAGGGCGGGGCAGTCTGGATCCGTCGTCGCCAGGAAGGGGCGACCCATTCGGGATTGGAGAAATGGGCTTCGCCACGTTCTCCAGCTCCCTGAAGGATTTGAGCCGATGCACTCCCTCAAGGCAATCCTCGACCTCAGAAGTGATCCCTTTTCCTCCGCAGACGATGGTGATGCCGTTCTCGAGGGCAGTCTGTTTCAGACTGTGAAAGCCCGACCGAAAGGCTTCAACTGACGGGATTTCTGCGACATTCATCCACACGAGTTTAGGACGCATGTCACAGACAGCCTGCCTCAGCGACAGGAAGGGAAGACTTGAGCCTAGAGAGCAAGATCGCCAGCCGAGTTCCCGGAGAACCAATTCGGCCAGCGACGATCCCAGCGTGTAATAGTCCCCCTCCAGAGTTCCACCGATGGCGACTGGGGCCGTCGGACTGAGTTCCGGCATCGCCCTGCGAACTTCGTAGAGAACCCGATGGCAGATCTCGCAGGAACGTCTTTCATGATAGCAGGTTGCAGGGTCGGTTGCGTGCTGCTGGCGAATAGCAGTGAAGATCGGGGTGAAGACATCGTCGGCGATGGTGCTCATCGAAATGCCGGCGAGATAGAGATTCATCACCACTTCGGTGCAGACCGGTTCGTCCCCAGCTTGTAGTGCTTGTGCGAGACGGTCCCGTTCGATCTGCAGCTTGCGGTTTTTCCCCCCGGTCGTGGACGGGGGCAGACCGAGTAACTCAGGGTGAATCAACTGGTAACCGGAGTTTCTCAAGAACGTCAGGACACCGTTAACCGGCAGGCGTCGATGCCCGCCTGCAGTGCGGACGGTCGGAATTAACCCCTGATCACACCAGCGCTTGAGTGAAGATTCACTCATGTCGATTGCCTGAGCGACTTGACGGGGTGTGACAAGATCTTTCACGCGTACGGAATCCAAACGGGCGGCAAGGAAATGATCGAGCGAATTTGTGAATGTCGAAGGGGGGATACTGGAATTCTAGTCCGCTCCTTCGAAAGTCCAGTTCCGTCCTGAACCGCTGACATACTGACTTGCGGAGCCGCAGATCCGAATGGCTGCGTGAACTCCAGTTCCCTTCAGATCCCAGAGGATGAACGGAGATGACCGGGGCTTCCTGGAAAGTCATTCTCCGCCCCCAGCGTATCTATAAACGAGGCCGAATGGGATTCCAGGTAAACTTTGGTCCGCCTTCAGTACCCCTCGAAACTCCAATACGTGCGATGAAACTTGAGCGATTTTCAAATGTTTTTTCATTTTCCTCTGATTACCGCCGAAAGTGCGACCCCAGCACGTTTCGCAGTTCCGTCAAACTCCACAATTTGGGCTGGAATGAGCAGGATTTCTGCCTGCGTAATAAGGGCGACTTGACGTGGTCTTGCCGTGCTGAACAATGGCGTTGTCCCGAGGGAAAAGAGAAAATTTGATCCCGACTGCGAGGACGAGTGCGATCCGTTTGGCATCTGCAGGGTGCACTGATTTCCAGATGCACATCCCCATGCACAGTTCGAGAATGTGCGGTGCGGATTCGGAAATGGTGTAAGAGGTAACGAATGGCTCGGAATTCTGCTTATCACAGTGCTTCTTCCCTCCGCCGCCGCAGGGTGATTCTCCAACTCCAGCTTCAGCAGGAAGAGAACGTCCTGCCGTCGGTAAGTACGGACGCACTCGCCGACGTGGATAGCTCGCCAGCGGAACACGTTGCAGAGTTACCGAAAGCGATTCCGTTCGAAGTCCTGCCTAACACAGCTTTGACTGCAGCAGTTTCGGCTGAAGGAGTTCCCACTGACGCAAATGCGCGTCCGACAGTCGTGACCAGCGCGAGCCCCGTCGTTAAGACCTCGCGGACTCCCTCTCAAAAGATCGTTTCGAGCAAGCCTGTTACGCTTCCGGTGAAATCGGTTCCAGAACCTGCTCCGACCGTTGTAAGTGAAACCATTCCGTCGGCCGATCAGTCTGAAGTCGAACGGGCGGATTCGATCCCCGCCAGCCCTGTGATTGCTCCGCCAATGGTTCAGATCGGCACGGTCCCGTCAACGGTGCCTGGACTGTTGCGTCTGATGAGGGCGACCCCCCGTCTCCATTGGCTTTTCGCTGGAGATTCCCTCGAACACGGGGGGACTTCGCCTGCCAAGGGGAGTCAGCTGATGCAGGCGATTCAACAACACGTTCATCGTGTCATTGGTCGGACAGGGGATGTTTTTACAAGTTGCGAAACTGAAGGATTCCGGCTCCGGGATCTGCTTGATCGGTTCAATTCACGGGTGTCGAATCACTCCCCTCAGATTGTCGTCATCACATGCGGAACGGCAGAATTGCAGACCCGGGGAGATTCGCCGCTGGCATTCGAGAGAATGTTTCATCGCCTGATCCTGAAGATCCGCAATTCCGGTGCAGTGCCGATTATCACCACTCCTCCATGGTCCTGCCCTGCAGATGACATCCACCATTCGGATGAATTGGTCCGGCTTGAAGCGATCCGAGCCTGTGCTGAGGAGTCTGCGGCCCTGCTGGTCGACTATTGGGAAGAGTGGGAACATCACTCGGTCGAGGAAATGTTTATTCCTCCTCATGGACAGCAGCTTTCCACTCAGGGGCGTGAGACCGCCGTCAGGGAATTTGCTCGCGCTTTGCAACTCTCTGCGGAGACAGCGGCATTCGAGAAACCGCCCCAACAGATCGCGATCTCCTGAGATGCGGAATGATCATTGGCCGGTTAGAAGACCTGCGATCACATCCTCATTTGACTGCATTTCAGTAGTGAAATTCGACACTGGGGAGCGGTCCATCCCTTCTCCTGAAACGCTGCGCTGATTCTGATGAACTCCGGCATGACCTGCCGTTCGAGCGTGCCTGCGCAGTGATTTTCCGGCTGTTGAGGACATTGCTCTCAACGGATTGGCAGAATCTGCTTAACGTCCGCCAGGAACTGTTCAAGTAATTCAGCCAGACCTCAATTCGCTCCGCAGTCTGTCGTCAGATTTAGACGATATTCAGGAAGTCGCCCGGACTGACCGCGATTTGAAACCGATGGCTGCGGGGCTGGCGAAATTCATCTGATCAGCGCAATCGATCAGGTCGCCGTTCCCGGATGGTGATGGAACATTTTCGAAGCTGCGAGACACAGGGTCTGCTGGCTGGCTGTGGTTCCACCGGAATCACATTTCGGGCTTTAGCGGGTCAACAAACTGCTTTTCAGGGCCACCGGGAAGCATTGGGCTTTGAGAATCGACGGCCGTTGTGAACTGAGACAAGGATGTCGCACTCATGCATAGGATTCTCACTGCCTCACTGGCGCTTTCCTTCGTGCTGACGGTGACGGTCACTTCCAATCTGGCAGGGCCACCGGAAGCTCCCCGAACGTTCTTCAATCGAGCTGAGCCGGCCAGATCAGAGCCAGTGAAATGGCACGATAATCTCCAGGCGGCTCATCGTCAGGCGGTAGCTGAGAACAAACCTCTTTTGATCGTCTTCGGGGCCGAATGGTGCGGTTTCTGCACCAAGCTCGAAAAGCAGACTCTCAAATCGCAAAACGTCAACCGCTACATCAGCGAGTCATTTGTGCCAGTTCATCTGGACCTCGATAAAGAAGCGAGAATTGGACAGATTCTCGAAGTCAAATCGCTGCCGTGCACCATTATCCTGAGCCCCAAAGCCGACCTGCTTGGACGGGTGGAAGGTTTCCATGGCCCGGTTCCGTATCAGCAGAAGCTCGTTGATGCTTTCCAGCTGTATCAGTCCATTCAGCCCGTCTCGGGTGCAGGGCCTGTCCTGCGATAACTTACCAGCGGATACGCTCGTCCGCTCAAAGAACTGAGAAGCCGTCGATGACTCGCCTTGGGGTGAGAACATCGACGGCTTCTTCATTTTCCAGGCCAGGTCCTCTGTGTTGGTTTTCTTGGCCAGGGATTTCCCTTTGAAGCAGAGACCTCGCAGCAATGTGATTCACTGCGGAAATGGAAGCGACGGGCCTGCAGGGAGCTGTGAGGGAAGGACAGCGGGGGTAGGGCAGGGGAAAAGGTCAGCGTGTGTCGGACCTGAGTATCGGATGGAGATCGCAGAAAGGTCCGGTCAGTTAAAATATAGTGCCTCACATTCGGTAAATGCGGCTGCCCCGGCGGATTTGATATGAAATCGCTCATTGGCAACTTCGGCATACGTCGAAACTTGTACAAGCTGCCTGCCTGTGGGATTTGGGATGACCGAATCATGACAGGACAGAGTGACGGGTACAGGATGGCCCGATTTCCGAAGAAGGCGTGGGGGACGACGCACATGTCATTGATGCCAACGAAGATCTGGGCCACACTGGCCATGACGCTGATTGTGAACGTGGCAACTGCTCAGGAATACGCCGCGCCTTCAGGGATGGTGCAGCAAGCCAGCCACAGTCAGGTCTATACTGCGCCTGCAGGACCCGCTGATTACCAGCCGGGGCGTCAGTATCCACAGCTGCATGCTCCGCTATATCCATCGCCGGTTCAATATACTCCTCCGTATACCGGGGGAGCGATTATTACCAACCAGGCATTCGCACCTCACGAGATGCTGTATCCGCATACTTATCATGCCATGTATCCACCGTTCTACCACAAGGTGACCGGACACTGGTTCTGGACTCCATTCGGAATCCGTCAGCATGAACACTGGAAACTTCAGGGAACTGAGGTGACCGTGAAATATCGTTCTCACTATCCGCTGTTCGGAGGATTTCATCCTCCACGCGTTCACTAGTCTGAACTTGAGCGTTGCTCAAACCGATGTTTTCAGCACCGGTGAGCAGCTGCTGCGAGATCTCGGTGAGAACCAGCCTGAAACAGGTGCGGTCCGGACCGTCTCTGAGTGGTCCGAGTCGTATCAAGAGATTCGCCGGAAAGACGGCGGTGAGAATTGGGCCAACAGGGGGGCCGATTCTCAACATGCGATTTCATTATTAACTTCTGCATCACGTTCCCACGGCATTGATGGCCAGGCACGAAAGATTCGTGACAGGTCTCAGCACTGGATCCATGAGCGTGAGCGGATTGAACTGTGACGGTAGAGAGCGGCCTGGGCCTGTCCCTTGTTCGTGGCTTGATCCGTCGCGTGGCGATGAAGTGCCATCAGACCCAGGGATGACGAACATGGTGACTTTGTTTCGCAGGTGGCGACTGCAGTTCGTATTTGCCGGAGTGCTCCTCCCCGTGTTGCCGGCTTATGCCGACGATGAGGCAGTCATCCGTCTCGGACAGCATGAGCCGGCCGGTGTTGTTCGGATGAACCCCGGTGCTGGGACAGTTGTTCGCGGTCAGTCTCCGCAGAGCGACGATGCAACCGTCGTCGCCGCATCAGCTCTGGAACTCGCAAACTGCGAGATGACTGATGTCTCCGCAAACGGCGGCTGGGTCGACGGACAGGGAGTCGGGGCAGCTGGCGACGTAATGGGAGGCCAGGGCTACCCGAACGGGTATACCGACGGCTATGGTGCCCAAGGTTATGGCGGTCAGGTCTATAACGGGGCCGTCTGTCCAGATGGGGCCAGTTCAGAGGGAGTGCTCTCCCGGAAGTTGTCCGCAATTCGCGGTCGTCACGCCGCCGCTGGTGAATACGGCCACGGTCACGGCGGTCATTTCGGGCATGGCGGCGGACGTCACTATAGTCGTAGCTATGGAAACGGACATCACCGCCACGGAGAAGTTCCGATCGCTGGTAAGTATCATATTGTGTACCCGGTCGATCCATCGTACTTCGATGCTCGTGACGGCCAGGTTTATGCAGCACAAGGATACGGCGGACCGGTCTCGGTCCCCCTGGCTCCTGTCGTGAATCACACCTATAACTACGGTTGGGGGATTCCTTCCAGCCGTCTGACACCTGTTCTGCATCCGGTGACACAGGCTCCGATTTCGACAATGCCGGGAGTTTATCCTTCGGCTCCTATTTCCTACTAATCCCAGGCAAGCTCCGTTTAACGTCGACGTGAACCGTCCAATGAGAGCGTTCTTCAGGTCCTGAAGAACGACACATCGGAATGATGGGCAGAACAACGACGTCGATGAGAGAACGGAAACCTGCTCAGGATTGACATTGTGTGTTCAGAGGAATCTCAGTTGATGACTGGCCTGGGAGTCAGGCTGACGCGGCTGACACAATGTTTCGATTGACCCAGAGATAAGACCTGCCCGCGCATGAAGCGCTGGAGCTCCTATCACTCGAAGACAGCACGTTCCATATAGGAAGACTGCCATGTTGCGAGGTTCAATTCCATTATTCTCGTGCCTGATTGCAGGCGGTCTGGTGCTGGGTTCAGCGACTTCCTCGTCAGCTCAGTCATTCGACAGTGCTGGAATCGTCCGGATCAGTGATGTGGCAATTCCTCCGGCCCCGCCTGTGCCGAGTCAACAACCACAGGCTGCTCCAGCTCCAATTGCTGAAGGAGCCTATTCGACTGGCGAAGTTTATTACGAGAACTGCCCAGATCCGAACTGTCGTCACTGCCGATTAGGACATGGCTTGGGACATGGCTATCAGAGAACCTTCTCTCCGCCAGTGAAGCGTCCCATCTATCGTCAGGGCGTCGCCTATTACAAGATGTTCCCTGATGCGTGGACCGGGCAGCAGGCTGTGCCAGTTACGAATTATCAGTATCCGGTGATCTATATGCCCACCGATACGACGCAGTTAGGATACTATTACCAGCACGTTCCTTACTGGCAGCATCGCCAGGGAATGGTGCCTCCTCCACCGGTTCCGAGCCAGTGGCATACGACGGTCTCCCAGTCGCTCTATCAGGGCCATCATCCGGCCGGGAAAATCATCGGGCATGCCCCGACGGCAATTCCAACGCCAGCAGGCCCGGTTTACTCCCCAGCTGGCTCCGCGGTGACCCCGACGCCAGCCGCGGCTCCTGAAGTGATCGGAACAGGTTCAGGACTGGAAAAGACTTCGAGCAGTCCTGCTTTGCTGCCGATCAACTGATTGATTGTGGCAAATTGAGACAGCGAACTCCCGACCGCTTCAAAATGGTCGGGAGTTCTTTCTTTCCATAGGCTGACATTGCGGCTTGTCAGCCTCGAATTCCTCTGAACAATGACGTTGTCGTCACCAGTGCAGGGCAGTCCCAGGCGGACGCATGAGCGTCAGGTTTTGGATGACCGGGCGGAATCGGAAAGAACGGAAAAGGATTCGATCGTCTCAGGTGTGGAACGCCTGGCCGGAATGAAAGTCGTTCACACACGAGGCTGACTCACACCGATCCCTGGCAGATTTCATCTGCCGGGGACAAACGGGAAGGGAGCTGTCTATGCTGATTGGAGTCGTCAGTGATAACCACGGAAGTGTGCCAAACACGCTTCAGGCAGTCACCCTACTGGGCAACTCTCCTGTCGAGGTCGTCATTCATTGTGGAGACATCGTCTCGGCCTCCGTCATCCCCTATTTTGCTCCCTGGCCAACGCACTTTGTGTTCGGAAACTGCGATATTGACACCGCTTCGCTGCGCGCCACAATCGCAGAGGCCGGTCAGACCTGTCATGGACGGTTCGGCGAGCTGGAATTAGAGAACCGTCGTATTGCATTTCTACATAGTGACGATCACACTCGATTTCAGCAGACAATCTCTTCAGGCATATATGATTTAGTATGCTACGGCCATACACACCGCTATGAACATCACCGCGTTGGAAAGACGCTGGTGTTAAATCCCGGGGCACTTTATCGCGCGAATCCTCTCTCCTTTGCGCTTGTCGATCTGACAACGATGGAAGTGACCCACGTCCCATTGCCGTAGGCTCTGGGGATTGAAAGCCTGATCACTTGAGGCAATTTTTCAGGGTCCGAGGACGCTCTCCTGCCGATTTGCTACGATCACTCCAGAAACTGACCAGGATTTCCCAGGGAGAGAATAAGAGATGTCGGAGCGGATTCGTGTGGCCATCATGGGGGCGGCAGGTCGAATGGGGCAGCGGCTGACGGCATTGACTCACGCCGACCCGGCTTTGGAACTCGTCGCGGCCATCGAACACGAAAAGAGCCCACACCTCGGCAAAGATGCAGGGGAAACAGCGGGAATTGGGAAGATCGGCGTTGTCTATGCGGCTGAGCTGCCGCTGCATGTCGATGTGGTGATTAACTTTTCGTCTCCCGAGGCCGCTGTCGCCATCGCCGGCATCTGCGCGGAACGCCGGATTGCTCTGGTTGAAGCCACAACTGGTCTGACTCCTGCTCAGCGAGCAGAAATCGCAGCCGCCGCTCAGGAAACAGCGGTCGTCCAGTCACCCAGTATGAGTCTGGCTGTCAACGTTGCGATGAAACTGGTCGGCGAGGCTGCGAAGGCACTGAAAGACGTCCCCAGCGGAGTCGACGTGGAGATCGTGGAACGACACCACCGATATAAGGAAGATGCTCCGAGCGGCACGGCCTTGAAGTTCGGTCAGATCGTCACGGACGAAATGGGCCAGACGGACGTGGTGCATGGGCGTCACGGGCAGACAGGCAAACGTCCTCAGAATCAGATTGGTTATCACGCTCTCCGCACCGGCGACAACGTCGGGGAACACCAGATCGTGTTCGGACTGCTCGGGGAGACTCTTGAGGTCTATGTGCGCGGGCAAACTCGCGACTCCTATGCCTATGGGGCACTGGCGGCTGCCAAGTTTGTTGTCGGAAAGCCTGCCGGTCTCTACTCCATGTCGGACGTGCTGGGACTGTGATGCGCTAATGCCGCAAGAACACCCGGCCCTGGGTTGAGTCTCTCAAGTGGGACTTCGAACCCGGCTCCGTGCCGAATTTGATTCCAGGAAGCCCGATTCCTCCGCCTTACCGGGGGAAATCGGGCTTCTTCACCATTTTCAGCCCCTTCGGCGCAGTCGGGTCCCTTTCTTGCGGTCCTTTCGCTCCTTACACTGAATGATCAGGTGATTGCGTGAATTCACGGTCATTCCTGAACGACCGATTCAGGCAATCCCAGCGAAGTGATTCCTCGAGACACGCAGGAGGAGCTGGCAACGTCTGGTTCTCCTTCTGGTCCCCCGGTCCTCTCTTCGTGCCACATCGCGTTCCTCGCGATCAAATCCAAGCACATCCAATCCAGCTCGTTCTGCTCAGCAGTGAGGATCCTCCACGATGGCGGGAAATGATTGGCTTTATGAATTCGTCCGGGATGGCAGCATCAGTGACGATCAGCTGGAAGAATCGTTGGCGATTGCCCGAAAGCGGGGCAAGAACCCGGAAGATGTTCTCGTTGAGATGGGATATATCGACGCCGGACTGGTCTCCTCTCGGAAGGCCAAGGCGTTCGGGTTCGCGACCATCGACCTCGACAGCATGGAGATTCCCCACTCTCTGATCGAGTTGGTGACGGAATCGGTCGCCCGGGAAAACATCTGTATCCCGGTGGAAATGCAGGGAGAGAAACTGGTTGTGGCTGTTACAGACGCCATGAACCTGGAACTGCTCGACAAGCTGCGGTTCATCCTGAACCGGGATGTGGAACTCATTACCGCCCCTAAAGAATCGCTGATCGGAGCGATTAACCGGCACTACGGGCAGGGGGAAGGGGAGTCGGTTGATTCCATGATCATGGAGTTCACTGAAACCGCGATCGACTTCACCGATACGGAAATGAATGAGGCCGCCGCCGCACTGAAGGATGAAGAAAGTTCACCGATCGTCAAGCTGGTGAATCTGATCTTCAACGAAGCGGTGAACATGCGTGCAAGCGACATTCACATCGAACCATTCGAAGACCGGATTCGCATCCGATACCGAATCGACGGTCGCCTCGTTGAACGCGACAGTCCTCCGCGCCGACTGCTTCCGGCACTGACCTCCCGAATCAAGGTCATGGGGCGGATGGATATTGCTGAAAAGCGCCGCCCCCAGGACGGTCGAATCAAGACCCGGGCCGGTGGAAAAGAGATCGATCTGCGAGTCAGTCTCCTTCCCTCCGCACACGGTCAGGCGATCGTGTTGCGAATTCTGGACCGAGATAACATCAAAATCGGTATCCGGAACATGGGGTTCAGTGAGGAAAACTACCGACGATTCCACAACATCATCCGTCGTCCGAACGGGATCTTTTTGGTGACAGGTCCCACCGGCTCGGGGAAGACGACGACGCTGTACAGTGCTCTTGGTGAACTGAACCGTCCGGACCGGAAAATCATCACCGCCGAGGATCCGGTGGAGTATTACCTCCCCGGGATCAACCAAGTAGAAGTGAAGCACAACATCGGCCTCGACTTCGCCCGAATCATCCGTGCCATGCTCCGGCAAGCACCGAATGTGATCCTCGTTGGAGAAATTCGAGATACTGAGACTGGGGAGATGGCGATTCAGGCATCTTTGACTGGACACTTGGTATTCAGTACACTCCATACGAACGATGCGCCCGGTGCTATTACACGTTTGATCGATATGGGTGTACAGCCATTCCTCGTCGCTTCAAGTTTGATGGCCGTGATGGCACAGCGTTTGATGCGGACGATCTGCCCCAAATGCGGGGAGTCAGTTCAGCCTGACCCATCAGAGTTGGCTTTCTTTGAGTTGACTCCCGAACAGATCAGCACCGCCAACTTTCGAAAAGGGAAGGGCTGCAAGAACTGTCAGCAGACCGGAATGCGAGGACGAAAAGCCGTCTTCGAATTGATGATGGTGAATGCGGCCATCCGCGATCAGGCATTCCGCAGCGAACCGGCTCAGAACATCCGCCGTACCGCCAAGCTCTACGGAATGAAGACGTTGGTGGAAGATGCTGTCGATAAAGCACTTGAGGGAATTTCAACCCTCGCGGAAGCATATAAGCTGCGAAGTGGGGGGCACTGAGGCTCTTCACATTCTGGAAACGGAGCTCCGCCATTCCGTAGAGGATGGAACGTAGTATCGATCGGACGACAGTATTCTCTTCTTCCCTGTCTCGTTGTGATGCACCCAGTCTCCAAAATGAATGAGGCTCGGGAGAGACGCCGACAGAGGGAACCAGAAAAGGAAACAGGGTCGCCGTAGAAAGCGGCCTTGGGTCAAGAGGTGACGGGGGATCAGGGCCTCACGGTTGACTGTCGGGGGGGCAGGGACGGAGATAGCTTCGAAGTGGAGCGGTCATTCGTCTTTCCTGAATTCACTGTACATAATCTTGATATGTCCGATGTTCTTTCGGCGTGTGGCCGCTTTGGCAAATCACATCTCGTTCCATCTCCGGCAACAACGCATGACGCGATACCTTCCTTGACTGTATGAGTTCGGGGCGTCCTTCAGGTGGAAGTTCGCTCACGGATATCGGTGATCACCCAGTCTCCCGGTCGGGAGCGAGTCCTTAAGGATCGAAATGGCCACAGTTCAGATCGACAAACTGCTGGAGACAGTCGTTCGTGAAAAGGTCAGCGACTTGCACATCACTGCGGGTCAGCCACCTGTGGTGCGGCTCAGCGGGCGGATGCAGCGTCTGGATACGAAATCACTCGACGCGGAAGATTGCTCGGCGCTGATGAAGAGCATCACGCCGGAACGGAATCAACAGGAGCTGCAGGAAAAGGGGGGAACCGACTTCGGGTTCGCCTTCGGTGATAAGGCCCGATTCCGCGTGGCCGTCTTCAAGCAGCGAGGCATGATCGGCATGGTGCTCCGGCGCGTGCCGAACGAGTTCCTGACGTTCGAACAGCTCGGGCTTCCTCCGATCATCTCCGAGTTGATCACTCGTCCGCGAGGTCTGTTTCTGGTGACCGGGCCAACCGGGTCCGGTAAAACGACCTCACTCGCGAGTATGATCAACTACATCAACGAGCATGATCAGCACCATATCATCACGCTCGAAGACCCGATCGAATATTACCACCAGCATAAAAAGTCGACGATCAACCAGCGCGAAATCGGTGTTGACGTCCCGAGCTTCCCTGAAGCACTGAGACGGGCGTTGCGTATGGACCCCGACATCATTCTGGTGGGGGAAATGCGAGATCTTGAAACCATCTCGTCGGCCATCACCGCGGCAGAAACCGGACACGTCGTGTTCGGAACCCTGCACACCACCGGAGCACAAGGAACCGTCGACCGAATCATCGACGTGTTTCCGACGAACCAGCAGGAACAGATCCGGACCCAGCTGGCGAATGCGATCATCGGAATTCTCAGCCAGGCGCTGCTTCCGCGTAAGCCAAAGGGCCTTGTTGCTGCGTACGAAATGCTGGTCGTGACGCCGGCTATTTCCAACCTCATCCGTGAAGCGAAAACCTTCCGTATTAACTCGTCCATTCAGACGGGGCGAAAGTACGGGATGCAGCTTCTCGACGACGCCTTGTTCGACCTCTGGCGTAAAGGCCTCTGCGAAGAGAAGGATGTCGTAACGAAGTCCAACAATCCCGGCGAATTGAAGGCCCGAATCGCAAATGCGAAGAAGGGCGTCCTCGATGAGGACGGCGATGAAGATGAAGACGGAGACGAATAATCCCTTTGGGGCATCGTCGCCAGCACTGCTCCCGCCGGGATGGGAGAAAAGGCAGGCCGACAGCAGATGACGTTCAACTCGAGTGAGACCGATCTAAACCGCACCGATTCAAACCGCTTTGTGACTGTATAACGCGTCAGGGATAGGCTTCATGGCCCAGCGGAAACTTGGACAAATTCTGGTCGACCTTGGTTATCTGACCGAGGATCATCTCTGGGACGTGCTCGAAGAGCAGAAACAGAGCCCGGGTGAGGTGATCGGGCAGGTTGCAAAGCGAATGGGCTTTGTGACCGAGGCTCAGATTACCGAAGCACTCGCCGAACAGTTCGGCATGCCGGTCGTCAATCTCGAAGAAACGAACATCTCGCCAAAGGTTCTGGAACTCGTTCCTGAAACGATGGCCAGTGTCTATAAGATCATGCCGGTCTCACTGAAGGACAACGTCCTGACAGTGGCGATGGCCGATCCTCAGAACCTCGCCGCCCTGGACGACCTTCGTAACTTCCTGGGTTACGACGTGAGAGGAGCCGTTTCGAGTCTCGCTGAGGTCGAAGGCGCGATCTCCCGGCACTATGCCAGCCGGTCTGAAGACGACATGGAAGGGTTGATGAGCGAACTCGAGAACCTCGAGGGCGCGAAGACTCTGAACGTGGCCGGCGGGCCAATCGAAATCGGTGGCGACGACGAGATCTCCGGGTCTCACCCGATCCGCAAACTGCTTAACATGGTGATTCTGCTCGCGATCAAGGATCAGGCGAGCGACATTCACTTCGAACCGTTCGAAGACGAGTTCAAGATCCGCGTTCGTGCAGACGGCGTGCTCTATGAAATGGTGCCGCCTCCCCGTCACCTTGCGGCGGCAATCGTCAGCCGTATTAAGGTGATGGCGAATCTGGATATCGCAGAACGCCGTCTCCCACAGGACGGTCGTATCGAGCTCAACGTCGGCGGCAACTCCGTCGACTTGCGAGTCAGCGTGCTGCCGACCATGTTCGGCGAAGCAGTGGTTATGCGAGTGCTGGACCGAACAGTGGTTCAGCTGAGTCTCGACAAGATCGGAATGGATCCGCAGTTACTCTCACGATTCCGGGAGATCATTGATCGTCCAAACGGAATCGTGCTCGTGACCGGGCCGACCGGTTCCGGCAAGACGACCACGCTATATTCCGCACTCAATGAACTGAACGACATTGAATCCAAAATTATCACCACCGAAGACCCGATTGAATACAATATCGATGGTCTGATTCAGGTGCCGATTAACGCCGACATTGAAGTGACGTTCGCAAAAGCGCTGCGTGCGATTCTGCGACACGATCCAGACAAGATTCTGGTCGGAGAGATTCGAGACTTTGAAACTGCGGAAATCGCAGTCCAGAGTTCGCTGACCGGTCACCTGGTGTTCTCGACGTTGCACACCAACGATGCTCCATCGGCGGTGACCCGTCTGCGAGATATGGGAATTCCGCCGTTCCTCATCACCGCGACCGTCGAAGCGGTGCTCGCCCAGCGTCTGGTCCGCCGGATCTGTGTCGAATGCCGAACTGAATTCGAGCCGAGCGATGACCTCCTGATGGAGCTCCAGCTGCCACTCGATCAGGCGCGTAAATACAAATTTTATTACGGAAAAGGCTGCCAGCGCTGTAATAATTCAGGCTACAAAGGCCGCACCGGTTTGTACGAATTGCTGGTCGTGAATGACGATTTCCGCGATCTGATTTCCAATGATGCCTCCGTCGACGAAATGCGAAACCTCGCACGAAGTCACGGGATGACCACACTGCGGGAATGCGGGTTGAAGCTGATCTTCGACGGGATCACAACGATCGACGAGATCGTCCGTGAAACCGTGATGGATGACATCGAATAACACGTCCGCCACAGCATGTCAGGCCTTGTCCAACTGAACTCCATTTGACTGAAGTCTGCGTTAGGGAGCATCATCATGCCGGTCTATGAAATCCAGGCCATGGATAATACAGGGCTTGAGATCAAAGAAACGATCGACGCCCCATCCGAGGCCGAAGCCCAGCAGATGATCCGGGAGAAGGGGTTCTTCCCGACCAAGATCACTGAAAAAACGCAGCGGAAGAAGAAAGACGACAAGACTAAGGCGAACGCGAAGCAAACCGCGGGGCCTAAGAAAAAACAGACGTTCACGATCGGCGGCGTTAGCGCTAAAAAGCTGACCGCGTTCACACGCCAGCTCTCTACCTTGCAGGATGCCGGTCTGCCGATTCTGCGAAGCCTCCGCATTCTCGAAGGGCAGAACAAGCCCGGCGCTCTCAAAAACGCCCTGATGGGGGTGATCGAAGACGTCGAGTCAGGAAATACCCTGTCGGAAGCCATGTCGAAGCAGCCCAAGGCCTTCGACAACCTGTACGTGAACATGGTGAAAGCAGGGGAGGCCGGTGGAGCTCTCGAAATCATCCTCCAGCGACTGGCCGAGTTCAAAGAACGCGCCCAGAGTTTGAAGCGTAAAGTGCAGGGGGCCATGATTTACCCCGTTGCCGTGGTGACAGTCGCCACGTGTATCGTGGGCTTCATCATGTACTACATTATTCCGAAGTTTAAAGCCATCTTTAACGACTTCGGGGTAGAACTGCCGGCCATGACAACGTTGCTGATCGGCATCAGCGATAACGTGGTCAACTACTGGTTCCTCATCCCAGTGATCCCGATCAGCATCGTCATCTTCTACAAGCTGATTAAGAAGAATAAAACCGGCGCGTACATCGTCGACAGAGTGCTACTCAAAATTCCACTACTCGGGATGATTATCTCGAAGTCAACGGTCGCGCGAACGTGTCGGACTTTAGGAACGCTCATCGCGTCGGGGGTGCCGATTCTCGAAGCATTGTCCATCGCCCGTGATACGGCGGGAAATGAAGTGTTTCGAAAGGCATTCGAGCACATCCACTCCTCCATTCGCGAAGGGGAATCGATGGCGGTTCCTCTCCGAGAAACTCGCATCGTCGATGACCTGGTGGTCAACATGGTCGACGTCGGTGAGGAGACCGGTGCGCTCGATAATATGCTTTACAAGGTTGCCGACGTTTATGACGAAGAAGTGTCAGTTCTCGTCGAAGGTTTGATCAACATGCTCGAACCACTCATGGTGGTGGTTCTGGGTTTAATCGTCGGCTTTATCGTGATTGCACTGTTTATGCCTCTAGTGAAACTGCTGAACGATTTGTCTTAGCAGTCGACGCTGGAGTTTACTCCTGTGGAGTTTCCAGTTTTCAGTCGGGTGGCATCCAAGATGCCTTACTTCTAAATGGATTGGCATCCGTTTGAGATCGACTCAGAAAGCGGAAACCCACTTTGCAGGATGAGACAAGGGGTGTTGCGTTTCGCAGCATATTGGTTCCGGGAAGAAGTTTGTCTCCTATGGGGATGAACCCGCTTCTCGGCGATGGCGGAAGCCATCGGCATTGAAGGAACCCACCCTTTTAGATTTTGAGAAGCCGGTCATCGGCGACAACTGTTCGAGTTTTTCCCCGTCCATTCGATTCGCTGACCGCTCAATTCGAGGTCCCCATGCGGCGTAATCAATCCAAAATGACCAACCCGCCCACCCGGAACTCCGGCTTCACCCTGATCGAGCTGGTCGTGGTGATCCTGGTGATCGCCATCCTCGTGGCGATGATCATGCCTGCAATGAGCGGAGCAAGAAACGCCGCCCGTAATGCCCAAGTCGTTGCCGATATCAAAAATCTCGAAGCAGCGATCGCGAACTTCAAGCTGAAGTTTGGACGCGAACCCCCCAGTTCGATCGTGCTGTTTGAGCGAGCGTCCGATTGGAACGCCTATCGCACGTCGACGGCAACAGACGAACTTTCTCTACTTGCCAAGAATTCCATCGCGACGATCCGGGAGATCTGGCCGGACTTTGATTTCGGATATACGGCCTCTGCAGGAATTTCGGTCACACCAGACACAGACTTCGCCACCCTTGGCGAACTCGATATCAACGGCAACGGCACGATCGACGCGACGCCGATTCGGCTGAATGGTGCTGAGTGCCTCGCGTTCTTCCTTGGCGGCGTCTGTGCCACGATGGATAACAACTCCCCGCCTAACATGATTGTCGAAGTGAATGGAGCCACGGGGACGCCACAAGCACCAAAGCAGTGGGCACCACTTGGATTCTCGACGAATCCTCGCATGCCATTTAAACGCGGCGGCAATCGGGTTGGGCCGTTCGTTGAATTCGCTCCGGAACGACTGGTGGGCGGCACCCAAGTGAACACCGAAAACGGCGTGATGCCTGCGTATCTGGATACCCTTCCGAATCAGACGCTCCCATACTTATACCTCAGCAGTAACAACGGCCGGGGATATAATAAGACAGGCTCTGATAACGATAGTTTCAACCGAGATGCAGCTCCATTGGAGTTCAAGACATACTTCCGACCGGGGACGAAGCTGGCCCACAATCAGAAGACCTATCAGATCATTTCGCCGGGCCCGGATGGAGAATACGGGATCGGCGGCGAGTATGAATCTGGTAAGCAGATGAAATCAGAACAGGCCCGTGACCGGGATAACATTACAAACTTCTCCAGCGGTCCGTTGTCCCCCTAATCATGAGTGAGCGAAGAACGGAATTAGTGATGCGATCAGCACGGAGACATTCCGGATTCACCCTCATCGAGATTCTGATTTCGATCGGCATTATGGCGTTGTTGAGTACGATCCTTGTGATCGCTATTCAGCCGTCACTTGAAAATGCGAAGATTAGTGCGACCAAGTCGATCATCGCTCAGATCGACCGGCAGCTGCAGGCCCGTTTGCAGGCGTTCAATAAATTGAATTTCGAGGAGCCTGGAAACTATGTCGTTGCCCAGGCCCGACGAGACGGGATGAATTTGACGGACGCAGAAGCGAAGGCGCTTGTCGCAAAAAGCAAGTATCGTCTTGAGTTTCCACAGCGACTGGAAGATCTGCTGGAGGGCGGGGTCCGGTCACCTCTGATGACTGCTGTGAAGGAGTCTCTTGGCCTAACGGACGATCAGCCGATTCCGGCGACGGTCACCGTCAGTAGCTCTGAACTTCTTTATCTCCTTTTGACTCGTGGCCGGACGCTTGGGACAGAGACATACTCGATCGACGGAATCTCGTCTCGCTATTTGACTGATGAGGATGGGGACGGTCTGACTGAGATTCGAGATGCCTGGGGAAATGAGATTCGGTTTTATAACGCCCCGACACGGCTCTTCAGGCCCAATGGCGGCGATATCAATCTTGATGCCGGAGCGACGATTCACTTCTCATCAATTCCTCGCGATCCAAATGAGTTGAACAGTGATCCATTTGACCGATTGAATCGACTGGCAAGGTATTCTGCACTCGGACCAGGTCGGTATTACGATTTCAAAACCTATTTCTCATTTCTCTTGGTCTCTTCGGGACCGGATGGTGATCTTGGTTTGGCTGAGCCGGAAGGTTCTTCCGCTGAAAGGCTTGCGCAGCCGAATTCTCTCGAGCAGATGTTCGACAATATTACGAATCATCAGCGGTAAAAGATCATGATGAATTTTAAAGCGATTGCTGATCGATCTTTTCACCGGCGTGCAGGTTTTACGCTGGTGGAACTGCTCGTGGCGATGTCAATTCTTGTTGTTCTGGCGACGCTGACAGTCAGTGGATTTCGCTCGACACAGGATGCAGATCGTGTTGGTGAAGCAGCGTCCACTTTGCGAGCCGCCTTAGAAGGGGCACGCTCCCGCGCAATCCGATTCGAAGAAAAACGCGGCATTCGGCTGCTGCTTGACCCGACGGATAAACGACGCGTGACAAGTGTTGTTCAGCTTGTTGAGGGCGAGGAGATCCGGGGAAAGCTTCGATTTGAATTCGATTATGATGAATCCGGCGATACGGATTCTATGGGCAAGTGGAGAGTGATCCAACAAGCTCCCAAGCCGGGGGAACGTGAGGACTTCATCCGGTGGAAAGATCTTCAGGACAAGGGATATCTCCGGGCCGGGACTACGATCTCGGTGGGGAACGACACCTTCACAATTCAGCGCTTTAGCGCTAGCGGGGCCGGCGACGGGGGAGTTGCCCTCGTATTGAATGAGGCCTACTTAAAAGCAGAGAATACCTCAGGAGATTGGGTGCCAAAAGACGCGGATCCCGACGACGTCAGCAGTCCGGGTACATTTGGACTCGACGGAAGTGTTGCCTCGCGGGCCGTTCCCTACAGTTTGAAGCTCGCTCCGACACCTTTGGAAGGTGCGGCGCCGGTGACATTTCCTGTCAACACCTGTATCGATCTCGATGGAAGTAATGTTCCAGATACTTGGCGACCGAGCAGAAATGGAACGGGGGCGCTTGGCAGTTCCGCGGGCACCTATGGTCCCGAGAACAAGGCGTCGGTCAACAGTCCATTGGCAATGGACATTATGTTCACGCAACGGGGAGTCGTCGATCGAGAACTGGTCGGAGAGGGCTTCCTCCAGTTCCGCATGGCCCATGTTCAGGATGTGCTGGACGCTCGTGACAGAGTCCCTGACTTCTGGACCATTATTCCGACTTGCGTTCAAAATCCTAAGTATCCGGCGAAAGTCGTCACGCTCGTCACGCAGTCCGGAATGATGCGGGTGTCGGGAGTCGATGGGGAAGACTGTTCACCTTTGAAGCTTGATCCGTCTAATGACGCTGAAACGCCGAGTTATAATAATCACACGCTGTCCTTATCCGAGGCGTATCGCCGGGCGAAGCTCGGCAGGGAGGCGTCACGATGAGGCGAACTTCGCGACGAAAAATCCTCCAGGCGGCTTTCGGCATTCAACCTCGTTCAGGGGCGACGTTAGTCGAAGTCCTGATGTCACTGCTCATTATGAGTGTGGGCATCGTCTCGGTCTTCAGTCTGTTTCCGCTGTCAATCCTCAGTTCTGTTCGTGCGACGCAGCTGACTCATGGGCGAATTCATTTTGACAATGTCCCCGAGTTGTTACGCACGATCCCGGAGATGGTTGGGCCGCCGGTTCATGCTGGTTATCCAGATGTTTGGAATTCCCCAACTTCCAGATGGAGGTCCACTTGGAAGCCGAATACATCTTACCAAGTCGGGGATATTGTTACTCCTGTGCCGGCAAGTGGGAACCTTTTCCCGTTACCTTATGTTGCTTTACGCTGTATGGCTCCAACTATGGGGGCAGCGCGATCGGGCTCGTCTGAACCCGTGTGGGATGTCAATCGTACCGAACAGATTGACGGAGTCGATGGTCTGCAGTGGGAGATGATTTCCGTCCCCAACTATGTCATTGATCCAATCGGATTTCATCGTGGGGCGGTGACGTCTCCAGCCTTCTTCGGCAACCGGGATGCAGTTGGAGAGACGGCGTCGATCCAAACTCTTCTTCCGAGGCGGCAAAAGGTGAGTGATACCGAGAAGATCGCTTTAGAGGTCTTGGCGTCTCCCGATTCTTGGTCAGTGGATTTGACCGCGCTTCCATTATCGATCTCTACGAGTGGAAGTGGAACGACTGTCACCTTTTCCTCGAACCTCAATTTCGAGGGACTCTCGATTGATCGGACTCGCGCAGTCTTTTCAAGCGTTGATGGTACCCGGCGATTGACGCGATTCTTGAGACCGCCCGTGACGGGGGCGGAGTTGAATATTGACGCGCCGATTCCTCTGGATTTTCTTGGTCCCGCGAGAATTGAGACCTACACCCCGCGATACAGCTGTTTTATCGCAGTCCGGAATCGCGGCTTTGATTCCCTGCCGACGGCGTACTGCGTTGTTTGTTTCAATCGACAGAGTTCGGCCGAATCGGAGCATGCTTACCTGGCAAACTTCGGGAACTCATCCTTCAACGCCGTGGCTGATCTGGCGGATCGGAATCTCCGTTCCGACCAGGTTCGGATTGTTTGGATTGACGGCAACGAACCGGACCCGTTGTTGAAGGAAGGGGGGTACATGATGGATGCCCG
Organism: Planctomycetota bacterium; assembly: GCA_023417655.1. Classification (GTDB taxonomy): domain Bacteria; phylum Planctomycetota; class Planctomycetia; order Planctomycetales; family Planctomycetaceae; genus Planctomicrobium. Next base: position 111,260 of record JAEZFD010000063.1, read on the forward strand.
CAATAGCTGCTTCTATCGGGTGACTGGCGTGCAACGCAGTGGAGATACTGCCACGCTCACGTTAAATCAGAGTATTCCCTATGACTCTATGACGACGAACGCAACGGGTGCCGGCTACGCGATCTTCCTGCCGGGAATTATCCACGTTTATGAGTTTCAGTAGTCGTTTCAGCTCGCAGGCGGAGCGTCATTGTCGGGCCGGGTGACTCTCGGCGGGTGCGGTGAATCGAAAGTGAATTCAATGTTTGCGACCACTGATCAAGTCAGATCGAACCGTGCCGCAGTTCGCCATGCGCGATCAGGCGGGTTCACGTTGGTTGAAATGATGGTCGCCACTGGTCTGGTGGTCCTGATCATGTCGCTCTTTGCGCAGATCTTCGGGACAGCAGTCGGCACGATTTCCGAACAACGCGGGATGGCGAATAATGATCAGAAGGCCAGGATCGTTTCCGAACTCCTGAGGAACGATCTCCGGTTCATGACCTATAAACAGTCGGGGCGGCTGGGAATGGCTGCTGGGATCGTTCCCTTCGTGCCTGGGGATGATCCTGCCGTCTGGGACTTCGAAGCTCAGAAAGGATATTTCTATCTGTCTGAGAATGACCCTGAGGATGGCAGCGACGATGTTCTGCAGTTCACGGTTGAACTGAAGGGCCGCAACGCCGACGACTTCTTCTACGGCAAGGCCGCCGGGCTTGAAGACGCTGGACAGAATCAGCCGGTGAATGACGGTGGATCCACAGTTTCTCCAGGGAAGTCGCGGTGTGCCGAGGTCTCTTATTTCCTCAGGCATGGAACGCTCTACCGTCGTGTGCTGTTGCTTCGGGATCCCCCTGAACAAAATCCGGCCTGGACTGAGCAACCGGTAGATAATGGCATGGGTGAACCACTGTACGGAGATGGGAACGAGAACTATGTTCCTGCCGGCCAGAGCTTCTGGTCAGTATTTGACTATTCAGCCAGTCGTTTCTACCCCGCTAGCGGGAATTCTCACCTCTGGTTTAACGGGAAGAGTTCTCTCGATAACAGTGGGGCGACCTCTCCACCAACCTCAATTGCCCTCCCGTGGTACCGGTTTGGGCACTTGAATTCAGTTGGAAACACAAACCATGGTCAGCCGGTTGAGTTCGCTCGAATTCGGACGGCTGCTGGACACTCTCAATACTTTTTTGGACGATTCACTCAGGCCGAGACTTCCAGCCCGGCGATGCAATATCCGGGGGTCGAGGGAGGCTGGGGCAATTCACTTCCAAATCGGTCAAATGTCGATTCTGGAGACTCTGAGATCGACGACGAAGGGAATTTCAAGGCATTCAAAGTTAATGACAAACTCGGAGACCGCTTTGGGGAAGACGTCCTATTAACTAATGTCGAGGCCTTCGATGTCGAAGTTTGGGACCCAGAGTTGAAAATCTTCGTTCAGCTCGGACGGAAAGAAACAACGGCAGACATCGACTCCGGGAATGTATCCGCTTTTGGGGACCATTCTGGTGCCTTTACAAATCCAGCATACGGCCCGAAAAATGCTGACAACGTGATTTTCGATACCTGGCACCCGAACGCTGAGGTGGGAGGGGATACCGATCCCCCGATGCTGCCTTTGCTTCAGTCTGATCCGCAACCATGGGCGGCCACTACGTATTCAGTAGGCGCTAGCGTTTCGATTCCAAGCGTGCCCAGCGGAAGTTGGGTCTATAAGGTGATCAGCGGAAGCGGCACATCTGTGGATGATCCCAACGATGGAACGCCCGAGCTGAATGAAATTGTCGTTGATAACGGCATCACTTGGCAGTGCGTTGACAACCGCGTCGGTCTGCGGGCGATCCGGGTGACTGTTCGCTATCTGGATCCGCAGACTCAGATGCCGAGGCAGGTCACTGTGTTGCATTCGTTTGCTAAATAGTCAACGTGCTAAAGATGTCAGTTGAAACTGGGTGGAGCTGGTCGGGTCAGTCTGGCGGAACACTGGACGGGCGAATGGAAGAGTTGGTCCCATGAAACGAAATCTGATCACTCCTGTCATTCAATCACGACGCGGCGGTGCCGTCATCATTGTCGTGATTTCTCTGATGACGACGCTGGTGTTTCTCGGGCTGTTCTTCTGGAGCTGGACAAGCCAGGAAGTGGCGAACGCAGAAGTCTTCGCTGACCCGGCATCCAACCTGCCGACGGTCGTCAATCCAAATGCGCTGTTCGATATGGCTGCCGAGCAGCTGATTGTCGGAACGCGAAACGAATTTGGAAATAGTGCTTTGTGGGGAGGGGTGCATTCCATGCTCGCCCACCAGATTGGGAAGATAAATCCCGATCTGACACCGGTGCGGACAAACGTCGGGACCGGACGTGGAATCGTGATGGAATTCACCGATTCCAACAACAATGGCGTGTTTGACTACGACTCCGAAGAGATTCGCTTCCGGTACACCAATGCTGATGACCTTTCGTCTCCGGGAGACGTGCTCGAGGCGGACGAATTAGTTCTGAATTATTCGCCCCTTTCTGGTGTTACGTTGGATCCAAAGTTTGGTCCGAACGTCGATTACACCTACCCCGATATCAATAACTTATTCCTTGCGCACGAGGAGGTGACGACTGTTACCAACGGGGGAGGTTCAGAAAACTACCGTGTGATCATCCCATCATTCTTCCGTCCGCAACTATTCTCGGGCTATCGCGAAGCTCAGAGCTTCGCGACACTTTATGACGACAATCATGGCGGAAAGATCCTTCGGCCGCATAAGTTGCATCGTTATTCTGACAATTCAGAACGGTATCTGACGGCTGATATGACGACCGCTCCGCAAAGTGGGAATATGGAACGGCGGTTAAAGCAGTTTCCGTTTCCTGCAACGGGCCGATTCGGAGTCTTTACCGGTGTTTCCGATCCGGCGTTGGCCAATGACTATACGTTTCTCGATGTCGACCTGGATAACGACGGCGTCAACGATTCGATCTGGATCGATCTTGATCTGCCGATGTTGAATCTGCCTGGAGGATATCAGTATGTCCCGATGGCGAGCTTCAAGATCTTAGACGCCGACGGATTATTGAATCTGAACGCCCATGGCAACATTCAGGGATCGGAAGCTCTGGGGCGAAATGAGCACAGCGATGAACCGGTTTCGGTGTCGAATTTGGGAATGTCGCGAAGTGAGGTGAACCCGCTTTGGGCATTAACTGGGCAGCTGACTGGAAAGTCTCCGGCTGAAGTCGCTTTAGCGTTGCGGAATGTGCAAGATCGGTTTCCTGCAGTCTCCAGCCCGAGCCAAATGCAGTTAGCGAATCTTGAGCTGTATATGCTCCTGAGCGGCTGGGAGCCCGAAGGGGTAAGTCTGCAGACAGTTCTTGGGAGGTATGGAGAGAAGGATGTCGTCGACCAATTCGGCGGCGCCAGGGCCGGACGAACCGGTGTCGATGACGACGAAGATAACGGCAGGTTCGGAATCGCATCGACGGATAACAGCTTGAGTGGATTGTCCATTCCGGGCTATATCCATCCACTCTCACCGGTTGGTTTAGGGCTGAGAGGGTTTGGGGATGCTTCCGTCGCGAGTTACCTGCAGAGTGGGGGAAGCCGTCGGCTCCAGTCTCTTTCGGCGACTCCGACGCCTGTTCAGTGGCCGATGTATGGAAATTTTCGCAGGTCTGTTCGCTATCTGCCAGAGCTGCAGGATGGGGCCGCGCCCGTGAGCGACCTGCTGGTTGACGAGGACGACGAGACGATCTTGGATCCGTCAAATTTAAACTATGGAGTCTATGACTCACCATTCGCTGCCTCCGAGAATGGCGCCCTCCAGCTTAGTGAATCGGACTGGCAAAAGTTGGGGATCATGTCACGTGTCAGAACGCTAGCCGCGGCGAATTTCGAGCATGCTAACAACGCAGAAGAGATTCGCCGGCGTTTCTCGACAGATTCATGGGATCGTCTTGAATTCAATTATGCAGTGCCGCCTGGGCGGAGTTGGGAACTTGGCGGGCCCAACCCGGAGTGGGGCGGAGATGGCTCATTTCCGCCTTGGATCTCTGGTGCCACGGTACAGCCATTTCGAGCCGAAATCCGGGATCTCTTCCGGACTGAGTTCGACGCGAACCACCCACTCGGTATCAGCCGTGTGAGTCCACGTCATCGCCTGAATTTAAACGGGATTCTGTCAGACGACCGTGCCCACGGTGGAGAGGCCGCGTTTGTTGACGGAAGTCCGCGCTACCGAAATCTGGTACCGCATCCAGCTCCGGAACCTCGTGCGCCGCTGACTGGGAATTCTTCGCTCCTAGACAATCCAAACTTCCACGCCCCTTTAATTACTCCTTCGATCAGCTCTATCACTGGGGATCAGTGTGCACAAGAATGGTGGGCTCGCTATGACCGACAACGTCTTGCGAGAGACCTGTATTGTTTGCTCTGGGTTCTGGGGAACGGGAACGACAACGGTACCCCGCCTGATGCAGTCCAGGCACGCGAGATGGCGCAGTTTGCAGTGAACGTCGTCGACGCGTTGGATCGAGACAACGTGATTACGAGATTCGAGTATGACCCCCATTTGGAAGATGGATGGGACACAAACCCTGCCAATCTGCAGGTGGTCTATGGAATCGAAGAGCAGCAACTTGTCTTCTCGGAATGGCTGCTGATCGAAACCGCGTCTGAGGATGAGGACTCTCCGCGAACGCTCCATGATGACAGAGGTCATAACGATGAGGGACATCGTTTCCTTTACCTCGAGCTCCGAAATACAAGTGCAGAAGATCTCAAGCTTGACGAGCAATGGCGGATCGTGCGGGTATCGGATGGGGGAATGGCCGGATCTGAAGTCATCGACATCGCAGTCGAATTTCGTACAAGCAACGGTAGTTCGAAGGTGGTGCCGCCCGGTGGGATCTTCACAATCGCTTGTCACGATGGAGCAGTCAAGAACGGGAATGGAGATGTCGTCGGAAGTACACTCTATGTGAATGTCTCGGATGATACAGACGGGGGGCCGCTGCAGGCGATTGTACCGATCGCGACCGGAAGTGGTGGACAAATTGTCAGTAATACTCTGGTGCCGGAGCCCTTGCTGGACTTGGATCTGACTCCACCGGACAGTCATGCCCACAGGGGGTTTCGCGAGTTCACAAATAAGAGTGCTGCCTATGTCGGCGCCACGCTCGTGGAACAGTTGGAAGGAAATGTCGCTGGGCCGGAATTTAAACTATTGTTGCAGCGCCGCAAGAACCTGCATGCGACGGTCCCGAGTGATACAGAGTGGATCGAAGTGGATCGAATTGAGATTGATCCAGCGGGATTCGGGACAACGTCCCCGTTTACTACGGGAAGTAATCCGAATCAATCACACTTGGAAGCTCAAGTAGGGGCTCGCAAAAGTCAGGAGAGGCCGCATCCTTTTGCAGATAAGTTTGAGACGAACGACTCATCCGAACTGAGAAAACATTCGTTGCGGAGCCATGACCACCCAGAGAAAAATTTTGCCAATTACGCTTGGAGAAAGGATCATACCGACGAACCATTCCCTCATTGGCAGCCACATTTTAATCGGGACTTCTCTTCAGTGATGGAGCTGCTCTCGATTCCTCTCTATGGGAACCGTGGGGGTACTGAAAGCTCGTTCCCGGTCGCTTACGATTCGACGACATTCAGGAATGCGGGGACGGTTCCAAATCTTGTGGACAATGATGACCGGATGTCCGGGATTAGAACCGCTCAAGTCCGATTCCTGAATCCCGGTCCCGATCTTGATGAATACCCGCCAACGCATCCTTGGCGGGAGGACTTGGCAACGATTCCACACTATCGCAATCGGTGGTATCGTCTCCTCGAGTTCGTTGAGGTGAAGTCGCGGGATCAGCTGCGAATGGATGCAATTACTGCAGTTCAGCGAAGGACACCAGGAAAGGTCAATTTAAACACAATTCGGGACGAGTCCGTCCTTGCAGGATTGGTCGACGACCCGCATTGTATTGATCCTCGAAATAAGATGTCTGCGACTACGGAAGGCCTCGACGGGCGGAAATGGTACGACGAATTTCGGAGGGCACGAGATGGCGTTGATCCACTCATGGAGGACGCTGGACTCAGCGGAATTCACATTCCTGGTGCGCTGACTTCGAAGCCATTTCGTGCCTTCAGTGTGCTTGAGGAATCAGCGGCGGGGAACAGGGATGGCGGTGCGGCATCGACCGTCCTTCGGGTACGTCCTGGTGATCCTGGCGAGGGGCTTTTCCAACTCGCAGAGGTCGATGCCGATGGAATTGCGCTCGATCATCACACCCGCAATCGAATCTTGGCGAAGATTGCCAACAACACGACAACGAGGAGTCACGTGTTCTTCGTCTGGATGGGGTTGGATTTCTTCGAAGCCCATCGGAAAGTGAATGGACAAGTGCAGATTGGATCGAGGTCAGAGGACTTGCCTCGCTACCGGATGTTCTGTGTCGTGGACATGTCACGGTTGGAGGAGGCGTATAATCCGATCAATGGCACATTTGACTTCAGAAAATTCATCATTCATCGTCAACTTTTGCCGTAGAATACTGTTGTCGGCGTGCGTTTCTATTCCACATGGGATCGAGAATTGCTCTACAGTGCCTTGGCCCGAAAAATCCGCGAAAAGCGTCGAGAGCGGATCGAATCGGGACGATTGCAGCGTGACTCGGAAAGAAAGTTACTGAAAAACGCGGCAGTCGAGTTCTTGGGTGTTGCGTTTTAATGCAATTGAGTTCAGGGTGAGTTGATTCATCTCGCAGGTGGTTGAATCGCTTAGAAAAATCCTGACTCTGAAGAGGCGAAAGTCCCCAGGCGTCAGGGTGGGGCGTCTGGAAGTGTTGAGCGGCGGGTCTGGTTCAATTGTTTTGAGTTTGTTTCTATTCTAGGAAAGCAGTCACACAGTCATCAGGGGTCTCCAGTCAGGTAAGTGCCTGACTCAAGGTGAGGCCGGTTGATTGAGGGATCCTGAAATCGCGGAGAAGTCCATGAAAGTTCGCCTCGCTTCCAGACATGCCAAGCCGCAGCGTGGCGGCTTCACACTGATCGAACTGCTGGTGGTGATCTCGATCATCGCCGTGCTCGCCTCATTAATTCTGCCCGGTGTGCAGAATGCCCGAGAAGCGGCGAGGCGCATCACGTGTCTCAATAATATGAAGAACGTGGGGCTGGCGACATTAAATTATGCAACAACCAATAACGGGGATTTTCCACCACTGGTTGGCCGTGATGATTACTTCACGGTGGCGGCAGTGACAGATACAGCAAAAACTCGCGTGCCTGCCCCTTGGACCGTCCATTTGTTGCCGTACCTTGATCAAGCTGGTTTGGCGGAACGGCTGAAAACTGAGTCGCTCGCACGGGTTGATGCAGTCGAAACTCTTCAGCTTACGTTAACTGATATCCCTAGCGTGAAAGTGTTTACCTGTCCTAATGACCAAACGTCTGACGACAAGGGGGCTCTTAGTTTCTGTGCCAACGCAGGCTATATTGGCAGTGAATTGTGGGGTTCGGATAATGCGACTCATCGAATCCAAGTGCTGAGTACAGACACTCCGCCTGAGGTGTTGTTCTATAAGTGGAAGGACATCACAACTGAAGCGGATGGCGATCAGACGAGCGACCAGTATGCAAAACGCACATTAGCCACTGGTGTCTTCTGGCGTCAGAATAGCATTGGTAGTGGAGGCTCATTCAATCCGACGCAGTTGAAAATGACCATCGACCGAGTCCGTGATGGGACAACACAGACATTGATGTTTTCGGAGAATATTTCGAACGGTGGATGGTTACCTCGAAACGCTGCAAGTGGAGGAGCAACTGCAGACTTGGGATTCGGCTTCCAAGTTTTAACAGAGGACGGTGTGCCTGCAGTGCCGCTGGGGGCTGTCGGTGTAGAAACTGTCGCCAGCAACGAAACAAAAGAGTCACGTATCAATTCGAGTTTGACAGCCACAGCTGCCATTGCTCGTCCGTCATCGTTACATCCACAGGTTGTCAATGCAGTGTTTTGTGACGGGAGTGCGAAAACACTGAATCAAACGATCAGTGATAGTGTTTACGCCCGATTGATTTCGCCCAATGGCAATTCATTTCGGCAGAAGATCTTAAGCAATACGGACTTCTGAATTTTGGTTTATGACCTTTTGCGAAGATTTCTCTATCCGTCCAATGCTCTTGCGGCATTGGGCGGATTTTTTTATTGGTTTCTCTGGTCTGGGCCGGGAGTAAGAACGTTCTTCAACTCAAGGTGGCGTTGTCATGGGCAGGCAACACAGATTCGCACTCGATTGGATTACCGCGGGTGTTGTCTCCATGGTGCTGGTCGCACTATGTATTTCTCGCTGGACATTGCCTGGGGGAGTGTGGCGAGATGAAACGGCTTGTATCCAGCTGGCGCTGCTGCCGACGATTGGGAACATCTGGGCGAACTTCGAGCATGAGGCCTTTCCCCCGCCGTTCCCTCAGCTGGTTCGAACCTATGTTGCTCTGTTTGGCCGCACTGACTTCGCACTTCATGGGTTTGGTTTCGCCGTCTGCTGTCTCATTCTGATTTCGATCTGGGGCGCGAGTTTCATTCTCCTCGCCCCGGGTGAGAGGCGGTCGGTTTTATCTGAGACCGCATCCTCGCAAGAGATCATCCGACCGTCGATTCTGTCCGGCGCCTGGCCCCCGGTGCTAAGTCTCGCGCTTTTCGGACTCAATTCCAGCTTCCTGATCTGGGGAGCGGTTGTCAGAGGCTATGGGCTCGCCGCGGCGGCGATTGTCTTGCACTTCGCGTGCTTGGGGCGGTTCCGATCCCAGCCGAGTTGGAGATGGTGGGTCTGGTCGGTCATCACCGGCGTCTTGAGTGTGCAGTGCGCCTTGCAGAACTGTTTTCTTGTTCTTGCGATCGGGCTCTCTGCGGTCTTGGTCAGTCTTCTCAGAAAAGAGCTGCGAACTGCAGTGCTGTCGTTGTCTGTCGGACTCATTGCAGCGGTCTCGACGTTGTACTTCCTGCCTCGGTTTCTGCAGATCGAGTGGAAGATTGTCGTCGAGGGATACTTGACCCTGAAGGACTATGTTTTCGGGTTGCTGTATCAGATGGGGAATCCGGATCAGGCAGTCATCTGGGTCTGGGGGGGGCTGATTCTCATTTGTCTGTGTGGGGGCATCTGGAAGACAGTGCAGGCCACCCGCCGAGTGGAGACCAGTGACGGATCCCTGCAATATGGCCTGTTCGTTCTGATTCTCTCGCTGGTGCTGTTCCTGTTCTTTCTGAGATACCTGCACTACAGCATGCGGCCGTGGTATTTCGTTCCGCTACTAGCGTTACTGGCCTGCAATCTTGAAATGATGCTGGCTCGCTTGATGCCGGTGCGGTTTTTTCAGCTGTTCCGCTGTGTGCTGACGGTACTTTTGCTCGCGGCTCTGACTGTTCCTGCGTATCGCGAAACTCGCACGCGGATGACGAATATGGATCTGATTGCGTCCCGACTCGAAGAACTGGCTGGGCCTGATGATTTGATCGTTGTTTCCCCTTGGTATTACGGAGTCAGTCTGAACTGGTATTACCACGGTTCAACTCGAGTCGAGTCGCTGCCGATCATCGGTCGCCAGCCCATTCATCGTTATGACTTGGTGATGGCACGAATGAAATCGACCGAGCCACTGGAGGATTTGAAAGAAGAGATTCGACAGACGCTGGCGAATGGCCATCGCGTCTGGGTCGTCGGACGACTTCTTCCTGTTCCCCGACAAGGCCCGCGAAGTTACGGTCCAGCTCCGGATCCTGTGGCCAAGTGGTCTGAAAACGAGTATATGGGGAGTTGGCTCGAACAGATGACCGCGTTCCTGCAACGAGTTTCACGCTCGCAGACCGAGATCGAAATCCCGGTCGATAGCCCGGTCTCCAGATTCGAGAAGCTTCAACTCTGGCGCATTGAACGGTAGACCAGACGTCCCGGCCGATGACTCCCGGTGAACGCCAGCGAACGACGTCGAACGACGGCGAACTTGACTGCAGCGGTGACGCGTAGAGGGGCTCTGCCAGGATCGGGGATGCATTCAGGTTTCTATCAGGGGAATCTGATAGAATTTCCTCGGACAGGATTTGACGTTCCGGGCGATTCACTTGATCCGGGCGGGCCGATCCGGCTCTGAAAGTCCTGTTCGCAGGAGGCCGAATTGATGTCTCGAAATCTGATGTTGATGGTCATGGTCGCTGCTTTGATCGGGGTTCGACCGAATGTGTTGTTCGCTCAGGGCCAACGACCTCAGCTCTATACGTCCAAGACGTTTGTTGTCAGAACCGATTTACCGCCAGCTGAGGCGAATCAGTTGATGGTGAATCTGGAATCGATGATGAAACTCGTCTCGTCCTATTTCGGAAGACCCTGCCGGAAGCCAATCCGGATGTTTATTGTCCGGGACTTATCGAACTGGCCTGCGGAAGAAGTGCAGCAGTTTCCTGAGACAGGGCGTCAGCACATTCTGGAAAACGCCGGGGTCACTGTCACCTCAGTGCGGGGGATCGTCGGCGGACCCAAACTCGATGCCGATGCCGTTGTTTACGCAGTGCCGGATCACGGTATTCCTCAGCATGAGGCCATTCACGCTTATTGCGGAATTACCTTTGGTGAACTGGGGCCGGTCTGGTATTCGGAAGGCATGGCCGAAGTTGGCAAGTACTTTCGGGATCGCGAACTTGGCGTGAGTGCATCGAAGGGAGTGATCGCCTATTTGAAGTCGCAGTCGCCGAAACCGCTTTTGGAGATCGTGAATAATCCTTTGGAGCAGACGGGCGACTCATGGCAGAACTATGCCTGGAGGTGGGCTATCTGTCATCTGCTCGGTTCAAATACGAACTATGCCCAGCGATTCAAACCGCTGGGGCTCGCATTACTCGCAGGGACCGACACCAGTTTTCAGGCAGTCTATGGAATGCAGATTCCGGAAATCGAATTTGAATACCAGTTGTTTCTCAAAGATGTCGAACCCGGTTACCGCAATGATCTCTGCAGTTGGGACTGGACGACCAAGTTCCGCCAGGCGAGTCCGCGTTCCGAAGTCAGTTCACGGGTCGAAGCAGGACGGGGCTGGCAGGCTTCCAAGGCCATCGTGAAAGCTGGCGAGACCTATCAGATCACGACGACTGGAGAATGGACGTTGGAGAAAGGAGCGATGCCTGTCTCAGCGGCGGGCGACGGTCAGGGGCGGGGAGAACTGGTGGGAGTCATCTTCGACAACTATCGGCTCAGTGAGCCGTTTGTCATCGGTGGCGCGCGCACGTTCCGGGTGCCACAGGACGGAAAGCTCTTTCTGCGCTGCCGTGATGACTGGGGGAGCGTGGCCGACAATAAAGGGGCACTGGTCGTCAAAATTATTCAGGTGATTCCTCAGCCCCCGTCGCCCAATTCAGCCGATCGCTGATCTATGTGTTGTCGGTATTCCACTCACGAAGCAGGGCGTCAAGTTTGGCCGAGGCCTGGCCTCGTGTGAGAATGGCGTCGCATCCGGCCTGTTTTGCGACCTCGAAAAGATCCACCTTCACGTGTGGCCCGAAGACCGTGACCCGGCACGGGGAAGGAGCCTCATTGCGCAATTTGACGAGATCGAGATCAGGGATTTCCAGATCGACGATCACGTCCCGGATGCCTCCTTGCTGCAACTGATCCAGGCAGCCGTTCATGGACAGGCAAGTGCGTCCCACTAATCCGGCGCGTTGCACGGCTCCGTGGATCTGGCTCGAAAAGAACAAGTCCTTACACAAAATCAGGACGCTCGGTTTCGGCTTCGGAGCTGGGGGCGGGGTCGGGGCGGATTGATCTGTCATGCGATGGCCTTACGTGAATCGGGACCGATGACGACGGGCATCGGATGCGAAATCATAAATGTCGCTGACACGTGGTGCCACGCTGAGAGGCGGCCAGATCCGAGAAGGCCATAATTGCGAGAACTCCTCTTTCCAGAGCGGATCCCCTGCGACAGAATCACTACGTGCGAAGATCTCTTAAGCTCGTTCTGTCATTTGGAAACGCATGAATTTCGCGAATCTCCTCCTCCTGGGAGGATTGGCCGTCGGGCTGATTACTCTTTGTGTCGGCCTCGTGAATCGCGTGCATAGCCTGCCGATCATTGAATCGCGGTTGAAGCGAATCCGACATGGCCTCGAATTCACGATGATTGCTGCTCCGGTCCTGATGTTCTGGTGGCTCGGTTTGCGATCAGACGGGTTGCTACGAGGGGGAAGCTGGAACGCTTTGAATTCTGGGGAGTGGCTCCTTATCGCGATCGGCGGAGGCGGCTGTCTGGTCCTGGTGATGAGGACACTGCGGCACTGGTTTTACTCTCGGCCGAGCCATATCAAGCAAAAGGCATCTCAGATCATCGACGTTGAGCAGGAACTTGGGAGACGTCCCGCCGGGAATGGCCCATATCAACTGCTGGCGCGCCTCCCGGCAAATGAACAGTTTCAAATCGAAGTTATCGATCTTCAGGTGCAGCTGCCGAATTTTCCTCCGGAATGGGACGGCCTTCGGATTCTTCATCTCTCGGACTGGCACTTTTCTGGGGCCGTCGCGAAGGACTTCTTTCTCAGAGCTGCGGAACTTGCGCGAGAGCAGCCTGTCGACATCGTCTGCTTCACTGGAGATCTAATCGACAATCCACAGCTGGAGCACTGGATTCCGGAGACCTTAGGTCGACTTGCTGCTCCGCTCGGCTGTTATTTCATTCTTGGAAATCATGACTGGAACCATGAGCCTGATATTCCCCGTCGCCGACTCAGTGAACTGGGGTGGATCGATGTTTCGTCGCGGGTGAACGTGATTTCAATTCAGAATCGACGGATGGCAATTGGCGGTGATGAGACGCCCTGGATGGGAACCCGCCCGGAGTTCTCGATGGATGCCGACTTTCGCATGCTCCTCAGTCACACCCCTGACAACATTCCCTTCGCACGCCGCCAGCAAGTGGATTTGATGCTCGCCGGGCACAACCACGGTGGACAGGTTCGGCTGCCGATCATCGGCCCGGTGTTCTCTCCCAGCTGGTACGGGTGCCGGTACGCCTCGGGCCACTTTTGGGAGTCCCCGACCTTTCTCTCAGTCTCACGGGGTCTTTCAGGTCTTCATCCCTATCGGTTTCGCTGCCGACCAGAGATCACCCGACTGACTCTGTCGGCATGTCGTCCTGAGGATGTCGGATAACTGTGTGGCAGTCCGACTCTGTTCAGGAGTGCGAAGCATCTTGAATCTGGCGTTAAGCGATTTGTTCAGGGTGTTGAACAGGGGGGCGCCCTGCGGGATGAGAGCTGAATTCCCAGTGAAAATGCTGAGTGGCCGTAATTGTTGGACATGATTCAGTTTCGGAAGAATGCTGTGAACCGCCTCCCGAGTTTTGCGTGAGGCACTGGATCAACAGGCATCGCAACTGCTGTCTTTCTTCAACATCACTGAGCCTGACTGGTCCTGAGAGCGCCGGTCTCCCCTTGCTCGTGATGATCCCGTATTTCCCTGGCCGATGTGCCGACATCGGCCAGGGTTCTACTGCGCTTTTAACTCTGAACGGCTTGCTAAGGCCGAACGTAAGCTCCTCTTTGCGCGCAGCCCTGCTTCCCGCTGCCTCGCTGTCACTCGGAAAAGATTCTATCCCGGTGTGTTGAATTCATTTGCGGTTGCGTGGATGGGCTCTCTCTGACTCCCCGGCATGCCCACTGCATTGGGCGGAGGTGTTGTCACAACTTCGGCAAGTTGTTGGTAACGATGTTCGCTAGCTCTCAAAGCTCTCTCAGCAGATTCGGGATCATTCAGGGGAAATTGCTATGTCTGGTGTTGGTATCGCATTGTATCAGGATGAAAGTGGCTTCATCATTTCAGCGGAACTCGTTCTCGTTGCGACGCTGTTAGTGATCGGTTTGATCGTCGGCCTCAGCGAGATTCAGTATGCCGTCGTCGAAGAACTGAATGACGTCGCAGACGCAATCGGCTCGTTGAATCAGAGCTATTACTACAGCGGATTCACCGCCACCAAGCAGGGCGGAGGCCTGAAGTCTCGCGTGACAGGCTCATCGTTCAATGACACTGCCGACACATGCGACAACAATCAGTGTCAGCTCGGTTGTGATGGTCCGGTTCCAGAAGGCAAGAAGCACGGCGGCGGTCATAAGGGCTGGTAAGCGACATCTTTCGAGAGGATGTCAGTTCGAAGTCTTCAGGCTGATCCGTCAACAAAAAGCACTCCCTGAAAGGCCTGCGCCGAATGTCGGCGCAGGTTTTTTCTGTTTTCAGCGGATGTTGTCAACGTACTCACATCCCATCAGCGAGGCGAAGCATTCAATCGGAAGTGTATTCATCCCGCCCTCGCGCTACAATTCCACGGGTGCATTCCTGTCGAGCATTCCTGTTGTCGAATTCGTGTTCTCGGTGATGACGGAGAGCGGTCGCACTCGCTAATCTGGAGTTCGGCGGCCTTGGTGGGCTGTCGCCCCGTCAAGAGTATTCGCCCGTCGCTTCGATGTGATCTGATTCATGTGTGGTATCGCCGGCGCGGTGTGGAATCACCCGCAATCTTCGATTGATCGAAGCACACTGCAACGCATGACCAATGCGCTGCAACATCGCGGCCCCGACGATTCTGGTCATCTCTTCTCTTCAGAGCTCGAGCTTCCTCAGTCCGCTTCGCAATGTGCGCTGGGGCATCGCCGTCTCTCAATCATTGACCTTGGCGGTGGCCATCAGCCACTCTCTAACGAAGACGGCACCGTCTGGACGGTCTTCAACGGCGAGATCTATAACTACCGCGAGTTACGGGAAGATCTGATCGCCCGTGGCCATCGTTTCGCGACCAGTTCTGATACTGAAGTCATCGTTCATCTGTATGAAGAGCAGGGACCACGATGCGTTGAGAAGATGCGTGGCATGTTCGCGTTTGCGGTCTGGGATCAGCGGACCGGGACTCTGTTACTCGCCCGTGACCGGATGGGGCAGAAGCCGCTCTTTTATCGGCATGATGGTTCGCAGCTGCTCTTTGCGAGTGAACTCAAGGCAATCCTTCAGGTTCCAGGTGTCACGCGGCAGGTCAGTCCTCAGGCGATCGATCTGTATCTGACATATCAATACGTCCCACATCCGCATTCGATCTTCGAAGGCTGCTCCAAGCTGCCGCCGGCGCATGTCGCCATCTGGCAGCAAGGAAAACTGACTCTGCAGCGCTATTGGGAACCTCCATACAATGAGCCCCGGGTGATGGCATCGCAGTCCGTCGAATCCTGGCGGCATGAGTTGCGAGAGACGTTGACGGAAGCGGTCCGACTGCGAATGCGATCAGATGTTCCAGTCGGTGCGTTCCTGTCAGGAGGCATCGATTCGACAATCATTGCCGGGCTGATGCAAAGCCTGTCCGATCAGAAGATACATACATTCTCAATCGGGTTCCCGGAGAAGGAATATGATGAGCGGACGTTTGCTCGCATGGCGGCCGAACACCTCAAGACGGAACACCATGAGTATCTCGTGGAACCGAGTGCATTGGGGATGTTGCCCAAGCTGATCTGGCAGTATGACGAGCCCTTCAGTGATAGCTCATCGATTCCTACGATGATGCTTTCGGACGTCACGCGGCAGGTCGTGAAAGTCGCCCTCTCCGGTGATGGAGGCGATGAACTGTTCGCGGGTTACCAGCGATATCAGGCTGTCCATCTCGCCGGGCAATTCGACTTCCTGCCGGGATTTGTAAAGTCTCTGCTGGGGATGAAGCTCTGGCAGCAGATCCCCACGTCGACGCGTCAGCGGTCATTTGGCCGTCGCGGAAAGCGCTTCATTGAGGCCCTCAGTCAATCCCCGGAGAAGCGCTACCTGCGCTGGATCGGCATCTTCGATGCACAGCTGCGGCGAGAACTCTATACGCCTGAGTTTCGTTCCCGCCTCGGGCAATATGACAGCAGCGAATTTTTGCTGAACGCATATCAGGCCTGTCCTGATCGGGACTTCATCACGCGAACAACCTGCGTCGATATGCTGACGTATCTCCCCTGTGACATCCTCACGAAGGTGGATCTGGCGAGCATGGCCTTCGCCCTTGAGGCACGCAGTCCGTTCATGGATCACCGCGTCGCTGAACTCGCAGCACGCATGCCGATTGAATTGAAGTTCTCGCCAGGGCGGGGCAAGAAGATCCTGACGGAGACCTTCCAGGACTTGCTGCCGGAGGCGATTCAGAACCGTCCCAAGATGGGCTTTGGTGTGCCGATCGATCATTGGATGAGGAATGAATACCGCCAGCTGGTGCCGGATCTGCTGCTGTCGCGACGCGCGCTGGAACGTGGTTTCTTTCAGCGCGATGTGATTGCCCGCCTGATTGATGACCATCAATCAGGTCGTTGGGATCATGCTTATCGACTCTGGAACCTGATGTGTCTGGAGCTGTGGCATCGGCTCTATGTCGATGGGCCAGTTCCGACCTCGATGAATCCAGATCTGTTGGCCGAGATCAACTCGACCTGATCATCATGTCGGGGAATGACATCGGGCAGGGGAGACGCTTGTCGCATGCACCCACTGTCGGCAGTTCACTGCAGGTGCTCAGTCGCTCTCCAGAGGATCAGGGAGAAGCACATTTCAGGTTACGGCGCGACGGCGCCAAAGTATTTCAATGACCCGGGAGCCCCCGGTGAGTGGATCTCAGCCGTTGTTGGCTTGAGGAAGTCGGCGGCTGCGGGGTCGACAGATTTGAAGTCGACAGTTTTTCCGGTCACGCCGTTCTTCTCGAAAAGCGTTAGGCCTTCATTGGGGCCATCAGTCCAGTTGAACCGGGCGGCACCTCCCTGCAGCAGCGGTTCCAGTTTCAGCGAGGAATCAGACGCTGATGCGGCCGCGCCTGACTGCTTGGCGAAGAGGTTGTTCTCGATGACGAATCCACTGGAGCCATTGCCCGGTGTCGTTTCGAACTGAATTCCGGAGCCACATTCGAGGAATGTGTTGTTCACGACGCGGATTTTTTTGAAGACCGGGCCTGAGCCTGAGAAGACGATCCCGGATCGCGATTCCGTCAGGATATTCTCGCGAATATCGAGCGTTGCGGTGGAGCCGTTGACTGTAATTGCCGAGTCCATCGGACCGAGGAACTGGCACTGGCGAATTGTCAGGTCGCGGATGTCAGAGCGTTCATCTGACTTCAACACGATCCCTTGAGTTGCCGAGGAGCTACTGCGGAATCGGCACTTCTCGATGACCATTGGCCGATCGATCACGCCACTGGCTCCCATGGCTGTGATTCCGGTTTTCTGAAGGTTCTCGAATGTCAGGCCGGTGAGGTGGGTCCCTGTGAGTGTTCCCTCCAACGCGATGGCGGTGGTCCGCCCCTGACAGTCGATGATCAGGTTTTCGATCGTCAGGCCTTCGACCGAATTCAATTGGATGCACGGGCCGTTCCCGTCCGGTTGCAACTTGGGGATGGCGTCGGTCGATTGTCCGATGATTTTAATCCCTTGAGGAAAGCCGCCGAGACCTGAGTTGTCGATGCTCAGGACTTCTTTCAAGGTCTGGTTGCTGGCAATTCGAATTTCGTTCACCCCCGTAGAGAGTGACGACAGACTCGAGATTTTGACGAACTCGATGGCTTCACGAAGTGTGCCGTAATGCCCTTTCGGTCCGACCTCGATGATCGGTCCGTCCACGGCAGGTCGCTGAAATGCGGCGGCTGGTTCCGGGACGGGTGCAGCACCACGCGGTTCTGATGAAGCTGCCGGGATAGTCGTTGCAGTCGGAGAGGAGGAAGACTTTCGCGACAGGAAAAAGGTCCCAGTGACCAGCAGCAGGAGCAGTAGCCCGCCTCCTGCGGCGATCGGAATTCGATTCCGTTTGAGCTGCTCAATGACAGGTGCTGGCAGCAGAGTTTTCAGCGGTGGAATCGCGAATTTCTTCTGGATCTTGGATCTCGAAGTCGCCTGTTGAATCTGCGATGAAGATTTTCGGGTACCGCTACGACTCCCACTTCGAGTCCCACTGCGTCCGCTGGCAGCAAAGGGGTTCTGTTGATCGTCCGAATCGAAGTCGAAATGGTCCTGATGCAATGTCTGTGAGGCGTCGTCACCTGCCTCTGTTTCGCTGTTATGAATCTTCATCGTCGCCGGCGGACCGACGGGAAGGAGCGAGCTCGGTTGTTTTGTCGATTCCGGACCTCCGACATCACTCAGACTGGAAAGGAATGAGCCGAGAGACCCTTCCGCTGAAGGCCGTTCCCGCCCGGAAGCCAGAACTGAGGTGACATCTGCGCTGCCTGCTCGTGGCGGCCCACCCGAACGTCCTTCTTCACGAGTAACAGCTTTCTGCGCCGCTTGCTTCTGTCCCTGTTGGGTAGATGGTTCCTCTTCGTAATCGGTTTCCAGCCAATTGGTGAGGAGTGCGGCGACATCACTGGCGGATTGAATTCGCTGTTCCCGATCTTTGACCATCATGCCTCGCAGGATGATCAGCAGGGATTCAGGGATTTCCGGTCGGATGGACTCGGGCGGCGTTGGCTCTTTTGTCTGGTGAGCGAGTAGTCGCTGGGTGAGTGTTCCTTCGTTGAACGGCGGCCGGCCAGTCAACAAGAAATAGAAGGTGCATCCCAAACTGTAAATGTCGGCTCGGGTGTCAACGAGATGGCTATCAACCGCCTGTTCCGGGGCCAGGTAGTCCGCGGTCCCGAGAACCCGTTCGTCATGAGCGATCGTAAGGGAGTGGTCTTCTTTCGCGGCGACCCGGGCGAGGCCCAGATCCATCAGTTTGACGGTTCCATTCTGGTCGACGATGAAGTTGCCCGGTTTTACGTCCCGGTGCACCATTCCCGACTGATGGGCATGCTCCAGCCCGAGGGCTCCCTGACGGATGTATTCAGCTGCCAGAACCGGAGAGAGCGGGCCGACCTGCTGTACAAGGTCATACAGGTTACGGCCTTCCACAAACTCCATGACAAGAAAGTGGATTTCGAGAGAGCCATCGGTCTCGTGATCGATGTCATACGCCCGAACAATATTCGGGTGATCGAGCGAAGCGACAGCCTGTGCTTCGCGGTGGAATCGCTGGAGGTAAGAGCTGTCTTTCACCAGCTTCCAAGGGAGGACCTTGATGGCGCAGCGGCGACGCATCAGAACATGTTCCGCGAGATAGACGGAACTCATTCCCCCTTTGCCAAGCAGGCGGAGAAGTTTGTATTTCCCGAGGAAAAAACCTTTGTGTTTTCCCTGTAGCAGTTTAGAGGCCTGCCAGGCCGTAATCGCTTCCCGGGCCGTCAGCTGTTCAGCGAGGCTTTCGCCTGTCTTGGGAAGAGACCGGCGCTCGATCTCTTCGACACTCTGAGTGATGGCAGACTCTTCCAAGAGTCCGCTGCGTCGAAGCACATTAACGAAAGATTCCAGTGACGTGCTCATTCGATCGCGAGAGCCATCATCAGGCAAAAGGGACCACGAGGATGCAGTGCTGCAGCACGACACATGCTGTGACTGGTCGACTTTCGGACACCGCAACCCATCATTACCGACTCGCCTTGTCAGGATGTGGCGATTATGCACCAGGTCCCGATGTGTTCAGTTCAACAAGATCCGCCCGGTCTTTCAATAAAGTACATGGAATTCACCGAAATTTCCTTCCTCGGAACAGTTTGCCATGAGAGAGGAGCGTAATTCGGACAGGGACTGATATAATCGCAGTTTTGGGTCCAACCTGCGCGGTTGGAAAAGTCACCCAAACCGCCGTTCGAAACGGAACTTTGGAAAACGGCGAACCTGAAGGCGGTTTTTCTCGTCCTCTGGCGGTCCGGGCGTTACAATCGGCTGCTCATTCGCGTCCTGGGAAGGACACGAAGTTTACTTCAGTATTTGGGAATTGTTCATCGTGTCGACAGTTATGGAACCCCAGACTGGTCATCAGAAGATGACTGGTTCCGAAATTCTGGTAGAAGCGTTGATTCGACAGGGCGCAAAGACGGTATTTGCCTATCCAGGCGGTGCCAGTATGCCGCTGCACCAGGCGCTGCGCAAGAATCGGGATCGCATTCGGACGATCCTTCCCCGGCACGAACAAGGGGGAGGCTTTGCCGCTCAGGGGATTTCCCGGACGACCGACGAAATCGGCGTCTGTATGGCGACCAGCGGTCCCGGAGCAACCAATCTCGTCACGGCCATTGCCGATGCCAAGATGGACAGCATCCCCTTGATTGCTGTGACAGGTCAGGTTTCTCAGAAGGTGATCGGAACCGATGCCTTCCAGGAAACTCCGATCGTCGAAATCTGCCGTGCTGTCACCAAGCACCACTACCTGATCACCGCGGAAGATCCGGACTGTCCGGAATCAGTGCTGGCCGCGCTGCGGAGTATTCCCCGCATTGTGAAGGAAGCCTTCTATGTCGCGAAGACCGGCCGTCCCGGTCCCGTGCTGATCGACTTCCCGAAGAACATTCAGCTCTCGAGTGCCGCTCTGGAGGATCTCGATTTCGATCCGCCAATGCATCTTCCCGGGTATCACCTCGAAAAGAAGATCGCGACCGAGCAGGTCCGCCAGACGATCGCTGCCATCCGTCGCTCAAAGCGACCGATTCTGTACGTCGGTGGGGGCGTGATCAATGCCGATGCCTCTGCGGAACTCGTGAAATTCGCACGGGCTTCGAACATCCCAGTCACGACCACCGTGATGGGAATTGGTTCGTTCCCGGGTGATGATCCGCAGTCTCTCCACATGCTGGGGATGCACGGGACCGTTTACGCCAACTACGCCATCAACGATGCCGATCTGCTGCTGGCATTGGGCGTGCGCTTCGACGATCGCGTGACCGGAAAGCTCGAAGAGTTCGCCAAGCATGGCAAGATCGTGCACGTGGACCTCGATCCGTCCGAAATGCACAAGAACAAGGAAGCTCACATTCCGATCATCGGTGATGTGAAGGAATTCCTGCAGAAGCTGAACGCCGAGTTCAAGTCGGAAGACAAGCCAGATACCACCGCATGGTGGGCACAGCTGAACGAGTGGCGCGAGAAGTATCCTCTCCAGTATCGTGACTCAGGCGAGTACATCGTCCCGCAGCACGCGATTGAGGAACTCTGGCGGCAGACCATTGAGAAAGACACCTACATCTCGGTGGGCGTCGGTCAGCACCAGATGTTCGCAGCGCAGTTCTACAAGTTCCGTGAACCAAAGCGGTGGCTCTCCAGCTCCGGTCTGGGAACAATGGGCTTCGGTCTGCCGGCCGCCATGGGCGTTCAGGCAGCTCACCCGAACTCACTTGTGGTCGATATCGACGGCGACGGTTCGATCCTGATGAACATTCAGGAACTCGCCACTCTGCACTGTGAAAAACTTCCAGTGAAGATCCTGCTGCTGAACAATCAGCACCTGGGGATGGTGGTGCAGTGGGAAGACCGGTTCATGGAAGGTCGTCGCGCTCACACCTATCTCGGACCGATTGACCATCCGGAGTGGCTGGGAGAAGGTTCCGGCGACCACTATGCCGATACCTACCCGAACTTCGTGCAGATGGCCAAGAGCTTTGGGGTGGAAGCTTCATCAGTTCGCCGCAAGGCTGACCTGCCAGCTGCGATCAAGGCGATGATTGAACACGATGGTCCCTATCTGCTCGATGTGCTGTGTCCTTATCAGGAACACGTGCTGCCGATGATTCCAGGTGGCGGAACCGTTCGCGACATCATCATCGAATAGTCACCAGAAGACTGACTTTGTGATCCGCTGATCCAGAGTCGAGGAATCAAGGACGCAAAGAGCCCGTTGCTTTTTGCGTCCTTCTTGCATTCCGTGAAAATGCCATTTTCCCCGACGGTTCGGTCAGTCTGAATGGGCCTCAGCGGGGTGCCGGCAGAACAATTGAATTCTCAGGAACAAGGAGAGTTAACCGCGATGGCCGTGCTCTTACAGATTCAGGATGCCGTCAAGAGTTTCGGCGATCAGCAGTTGCTCGATGATACCAGCGTCACCATTTATGAAGGAACCAAGGTTGGTTTCGTCGGGCGCAATGGCGCAGGGAAGTCAACGCTGCTCAAGGTTCTGCTCGGTGAGGAAGAACTCGACAGCGGTGAAGTGATTCGCCATCCACATCTTCGCGTCGGTTATCTCCGACAGCATGATCCGTTTCAGCCCGGTGAAACTGCTCTGCAGTATCTGATGCGTGACTCCGGTCAACCCGACTGGAAGTGCGGAGAAGTCGCCGGACAGTTTGAAATCAAGGGAGCCTATCTCGATGGCCCAATTTCAGCTCTCTCGGGCGGTTGGCAGACTCGTGTGAAGCTGGCGGCACTGCTGCTGCATGAACCGAATCTGCTGCTGCTGGACGAACCGACGAACTTCCTCGATTTGCGAACGCAGATTCTGCTCGAACACTTTCTGAAGAACTTTGATCAGGCGTGTCTGATTGTCTCGCACGATCGGGCATTCCTTGGCGCTACCTGTGACCAGACACTCGATCTGACCCGCGGCAAACTGACGCTGTATCCGGGGCCGATCGAAGATTACTTGACCTATGTCGAGGATCGAAAAGAACACGAGGAGCGCGCCAACGCCGCCATCGTCGCCAAGCAGAAGCACCTGCAGAAGTTCATCGACAAGAACAAGGCACGGGCTAGTACAGCGACTCGGGCGAAGTCAAAAGAGAAGCAACTCGAGAAGTTGCAGACCGTCGAAATCGCGGCCGATGAACCAACGCCCAACATGCGGGCTCCGATCGTGAATCCGCGGCAGGGGCCTGCTGTCCGCTGTCGGGATCTGGCTATTGGGTACGGTGATTATGCTGTTGCCAAAGACATCAACATCGAGATTGATCACGGTCAGCGTGCCGCCATCGTCGGGGACAACGGGCAGGGAAAAACTACGCTGCTGCGAACGCTCGTGGATTCTCTGAAGCCGATTCAGGGTGATGTGAAGTGGGGCTATGGATGCGAGATCGGTGTCTATGCCCAGCACGTCTATACGAGTCTGGAATCGAACCAAACGGTCCTTGAGTATCTTGATCGCGTCGCCAAGCCGGGAACGACCGCTCAGGAAGTTCTCGCGGGAGCAGGAGCACTGCTGTTTCGTGGCGGACATGTGAAGAAGAAGGTTTCAGTCCTGTCAGGGGGCGAACGCGCCCGACTGGTGATGGCTGGTCTGCTATTGGGGACCTATAACATCCTCATCCTCGATGAACCCGGCAACCACCTCGACGTCGAAACCGTGGAGTCCTTGACCAACGCCCTGTTGAATTACAAGGGAACTGTCATCTTCACGAGCCACGACCGGCACTTCATGAAGAAGGTTGCAACATCGATCATCGAAGTTCGTGACGGTACCGCCCGAAATTATGGCGGCAACTACGAGGCTTATCTGTACTCGGTGAACAAGGAGATCGAGGAGGGCGAACGCGAGACCGCGAACTCCCGCAAGAAGCTGGCGACTCCACCGGCCGCGAAGCTCGTTCAGGCCGCAGCGAAGCCCGTTGGTGGCAAAGACGAACGGGCGTTGCGAAAAGAGTTGAGCAATCTGGAAAAAGCCATCGCCCGGCTGGACGGTCAGAAGAAAGAGCTGAACGCAAAGCTGATGAACACCACCGACGCGAAGCTCGCGCTCGAGGTTCATACCGAACTCGCCGAAGTGACGCAGCAGCTGAGCGAGTCTGAAGATCGCTGGTGTGCAATTACTGAAGAACTGGGCGGCTGGTAATCGCTGGGAACTTCAGTGAGTGAACAGGCTCTGTGAGATACGATCACTTCGATTTAAGTTCGAAGCGTATCTCGGGGCCGCCGGGGTGAACATCAGCTGTGAGTGTCGTCTTGTCGTGATAGCGTGCAGGGAGAAGCTCAGGCTGGTCGGAGACCAGGTTCCCGTCTCGGTCGACGATTTCTTCACGCGTTCGAATTTCGACCCGGTGATTGCCCGCCACCGCACCTGCCGCATTTCCGCGGTAAAGAAGTGTGAACTCGCCCTTCTCATTCGTTCGTCCGAATGAACTGTCTCCACTGGTCAGAGGATGGAAGGTGACGTTGGCTTTCGGAAGCGGAGCCCCGTTCAAGGTGACGACGCCAGTCACCGGAACAAGTTCCGGGAGGGGATCGTTGCGTCGGCCACAGCCTGCCGAGAGAAGAATTCCGGCGATCAGCATGAAATGCGTCAGCTTCAATACAGGTCTCCCCCCTTGTTGCGCCGCCGTTGAACGTTAACTTCCCTGATATCCGACTGCTCTAAAACTCACCGATGATTTTCCCGTCGGCGATGCTGATCAGATCCCGGTAAAGCAGCAGGTGGACGTTCTCGCCAATGAAGCGGACAGAGCCGTCTCCGAGCGTAAAGTGCGAGCCGCCGGTGTGAGACGAGTTAAATGACATCCCGGCCATCGCATTGGAGCTTGCTCCGACAACACGGGGACCGTTGATCTGGGCCATACCGGAACCGAGTGCATCACGAATTCCATAGATCGAGCTGTCCCGAGTTCCGCGAACACAGAACACGCATCCAGCTTCAGCAGGGAGCGATCCTCCGTAAACGAGTCCATTGCTGGTATCGGTTCCGACGAGGCCGTTGCGCAGTTCAAAAGCGCGTTCACCCAGTGCGATGGTGTTACTGGTTCCGTCGGTCAAATCACGCAGTCTGATGCGGCTGTCCATGAAAAACATGCCATTGCCGATTCGTCGGACCGACGTGGAATCATTCGCCGCGACATAGTTTGTGATGGCCGGTCTGGGGCTCGAGATCGGGTTATTGGACGTATCCGAAAATCGCAAGTTATTTACGCCGACTCCGAATTGACCGTTATTGGAATCAGTCGGGCACAGATAACTCGGAATGACCGGCGACATCAGAGCCATGGTGGCCGGCCCTGTCATTGCTTGTGCGCAGGTGATCTCTCCAACTCTCAGAGATTGATACAACGCTGTCTGTTCTACCATCGGCAGTACGAACGATCCCCAAGACCAGTTCCCTTGAAACGCGGGGGCGGCGAGAGCGTCATTCACGTCCGGGTCCCCGTGGACCCGAACGAATCCCGGGGGGAAAACGTTGTGAATCTCGTGATAGTTATGGAGGGCCAGGCCGAACTGTTTGAGATTGTTTCGGCACTGAGTTCGTCGAGCCGATTCTCGTGCTTGCTGAACGGCTGGAAGCAGGAGAGCAATCAGGACCGCAATGATGGCGATCACGACCAGTAACTCGATCAGTGTAAAGCCTGACGTATGAAAGCGTCTGCGGCGCAAGATAGGGATGTTCATTCTTCGCTCCTTCTGTCACAGGTCCCGATCGAAGAAGGTTTTTGATCGCAGGGAACGTGTCAGAGAGCGAGTCTGATAGAGGATGAATCCGAGCACCCTCAGTGGCCGCACAATCTCCTGCTGATTTCAGGTTAGATTGACGGATGTGGATGTGTCATTCCGAAAATGATTAAATCTTTTTCGAAATCAAGTCAGATGGACGGGCCTCGCCTTTTTCGAATCACACGAGTTGGACCTCGACCCCGCCTGTACTGAGCAGGTACGAAGTGCGAATCAGGGACAGGCACAGGTCGCAAACCCGTGTGATTCGAGAAAGGCGGGCCGGTCCAAAGATCGGGCCCACCCTGAACTCGAAAAGGACGGAAGATAACGAGGGAATGGCAGGTCAGTGGGTGTCAGCAGCAACGGGAGCCGGTACCGATGGTTCAGCCAGTCCAACCTGAGCGGTATGAGGTCCATGACCGGAGCCGTTGGGACCTGAGCCGCTGGGATGTGAACCGTGACCTGAACCATGACCGGAGCCGGGCTGATGTCCGGCGTGTCCCAGCTTGCTCCCCCAGAATCGGGTTGAGATGGCTCGCAGGACCACATAGAACGTTGGAGTCAGGATCAGTCCGAAGATCGTCACCCCGAGCATGCCGGAGAACACAGCGGTCCCGAGCACGCGACGGAGTTCAAAACCGGGACCCGTCGCCTGAGCGAGTGGAACCACCCCCAGGATGAACGCGAACGACGTCATCATGATCGGACGCAAACGAAGTCGGCAGGCTTCAATTGCCGCGTCGTACCAGGTGTGTCCTTCTTCTTCGAGTTGCTTCGCAAATTCCACGATCAGCACCGCGTTTTTCGCCGCGAGCCCCACGAGCACCACAAAGCTGATTTGTGTGATCAGATTGTTATCCATCCCCCGGACCCAAACGCCGAGCAATGCGAACGGCAGACAGACGGGAGCAATTAGGATGATCGCCAGCGGCAGGGACCAGCTTTCATACTCCGCCGAGTGCACCAGGAACACGAACAGCACGCATAACGGGAAGATGTACAGCGCAGTGTTTCCGGCCAACTGCTGCTGATAAGCGAGATCGGTCCACGCGATCGACATTCCCGGTGGAAGTGTTTCACGGGCGAGCCGTTCGATTGTGGCAATCGACTGCCCGGAGCTGTAACCGGGAGTGGTGTCGCCCATCACTTCAGCGGAAGGGAACATGTTATATCGCACGACACGGTCAGGGCCGCTCTGCCATCGGACATCGACCACAGATCCCAGTGGAACCATTTCCCCGGAGGCGTTCCGTGTTTTAATGCGGCGAATATCTTCTGCCTGATCGCGGAACTGTTCTTCCGACTGCATTCGGACCTGAAAGGTTCGACCATACAGATTGAAGTCGTTGACGTACGCCGTTCCCAGGTATGACTGCAGAGCATCAAAGACATTCGTCAGCGAGACATTCAGCATGTTCGCTTTGACGCGGTCCACGTCCGCGAACAACTGTGGTGTGGAAGCGCGGAATGTCGTGAAGACCCCTCGGAGCGACGGATCAGCATTGGCCTTGGCGATCAGTTCATCAGTGGCATTCTGCAATTCCTTCGGGCCATAGCCGCCGCGGTCCTGAACGAGGAACTTATAACCCCCGGAAGTACCGAGTCCCTGCACCGGGGGTGGTGGGATCACGAAGATGTTGGCGTCCGGGATCTCCATCAGAGCCTGCTGCAGGGCTCCCAGCTGAGTGATGATCGGCTGATGTCCTTCAGCTTCTTCGCCCAGATGCGGAACGACGAAGATGGCGGCAGAGTTCGGGCTGTTGGAACGAGTGGCTCCTGAGAAACCGACGAAGCCCACGGCGTGCGCGACCTCAGGGTTTCTGAGAATGATCTCGGTCGCCCGTTTCACGACAGCATCGGTACGTGCCAGCGATGCACCGTCCGGCAATTGCACGACGGTGATCAGGTATTGCTTATCCTGCTGCGGAATAAAGCCCGTCGGAACTTTGGTGAAGCCCCAGCCGGTCAGCAGCACCAGTCCGCCGTAAAGGAAAAGCGGAATGAAGACGCGTCGCAGGTTCCAGCCGACAAAGCGGGCGTAGACATTGCTGGTCCAGTCGAATGAACGATTGAACAGTCTGAAGAACCAGCCGAAGAAGAAATCCCACAGGCGTGAGAACCAGTCTTTCTTCGCGCCGTGTGGCTGAAGGAGCAGGGCACACAGAGCAGGGCTGAGTGTCAGGGAGTTAAAGGCCGACAGCAGCGTCGATACGGCGATTGTCAGGGCGAACTGTTTGTAGAACTGACCGCTAATCCCCGAGATAAAGGCCGTTGGCACGAACACCGCCGAGAGACCGACTGCGATCGCGATGACCGCCGCCGTCACTTCATCCATCGCTTTATAGGCCGCATCGCGAGGCGAGAGTCCGTTTGCGATATGGCGTTCGACGTTCTCCACCACCACGATTGCGTCGTCGACCACGATCCCGATCGCAAGCACGAGACCGAACAGGGAGAGCATGTTCAACGAGAAGCCAAAGGCTGCCATCGCGGCAAAGGTTCCAATGAGTGAAACCGGAATCGCGATCAATGGAATCAGACTGGCCCGCCAGTTTTGAAGGAAGACGAGCACCACAATCACCACCAGAATGGCGGCCTCAAACAGCGTGTGAATCACCGAGTCGATGGACTCACGGACGAACGATGTCGGGTTGTAGACGATGCGGTATTCAAGGCCTTCCGGGAAGTCCTGGGAAAGACGCTTGATCTCGCGCTCGACTGCCTCCGCCGTCGCGAGAGCGTTCGATCCTGGGCGCTGGGTCACTGCAAGTGAGCTGGCCGGTTTCCCGTCGAGGTAGCTGTTAATCGTGAACTCTCGCCCGCCGAGTTCAACACGCGCGACATCCTTGATTCGAACAACTCGCCCGTCGTCGCCGGTGCGAACGACGAGATCAGCGAACTGATCCCTTTCGAGCAGCCGGCCCAGCGTCGTAATCGTCAACTGGAAGTCGCTGGGATTCCCGATGGGCGGTTGCCCGATCACTCCGGATGCCACCTGAATGTTTTGAGCTCGCAGAGCTGCGGCCACGTCGCCCGGCGTCAGCGAAAGGTATGCCATGCGGTCTGGATCCAGCCAGACTCGCATGCTGTACTCACGCAGACCCAACTGGTTCACGGCCCCCACGCCATCGACGCGGGCGAGTGAGTCTCGCAGCTGAATCAGGGCATAGTTGCCGATGTAGAGCTGGTCGTATTTCCCTTCCGGACTGATCAGGTGGATCACCATCAACAGGTCGGGCGAGGCCTTCACCGTCGTCACGCCCAGTCGGCGAACGTCTTCCGGAAGTCGGGCTTCCGCGATCGCCACCCGGTTCTGCACGAGAACCTGTGCCTTATCGAGATCGGTCCCCAGTTTGAAGGTGATGGTCAGGTCCATCTGGCCATCGGTCGTGCACTGCGAAGACATGTAGAGCATGTCTTCAACGCCGTTCACTTCCTGCTCAATCGGAGTCGCGACGGTATTCGCGATCACTTCCGGAGACGCCCCGGGATAAGAGGCCTTCACGACAATAGTCGGAGGAACCACCTCAGGGTATTGCGCAGCCGGAAGTCCCAGGTAAGCAATTGCTCCCAGGATCACGGTGACGACCGAAATCACTGTTGCGAAAATCGGCCGGTCAATAAAGAAGTGGGCAATTCTCATGGAAGGTGTACTTTAAAGTGGGAAGCCCGTTTCCCCGGCGGCGAGGAAGAAGTGCGAGTCTTCAGTTCACCGGAACCGGTTTTGGTGCGGGAGCATTTTCGTCAGCGAGCGTCGAGTGAGGCCGGCCTTCATAAGTCGGCCGGGAGAGCAGCTGATCATCGGGAACCGGATCGGCTGAGGTGGGTAGGGCTTCCTGATTCATCGCGATGTCTTCGTGCTTCGGATCCACTTTTGATCCCGGGCGAACCCGTTGCATTCCTCGCAGCACAAATCGCTCGTCCGGTTCGAGACCATCACGAATGATTCGCAGGCCACGGTAGAGCGGGCCGAGCTTCACAACACGTCTCTGAACTTCGTTGTTGGCGCCCACCACAAGAACGAACTTCTCGGCCTGGTCGGTCCCGACGGCGAAGTCGGGAACAAGCGTGGCCTCGTAGCGACCGCTCCCGGGGATGCGAACTCGCGTGAAAAGACCCGGCGTGAGTTCATGTTCTTTGTTAGGGAGAATTGCCCGTAACCGCATGGTTCCGGTTCCCATGTCGAGTCGATTGTCGACAAAGTCGAGATAGCCTGCATGTGGGAACTCGTTGGGCTCGTTGGCCAGCCCGACATAGATGGGATGACGAACGCTGCGGGAGTTTCCGAGCTTGCCTTCTTTTGAGAGTCGTTCATATTTCAGGAACGACATTTCATCTGCATCGAACTGGCAATAGATCGGATCGAGTGACACGATTGTCGTAATCAACGTCGACTGGGCCTGACCGCCGCTGATCAGGTTTCCTTCAGTCACGTGCCGTGAACTGACGCGTCCTGTGATCGGTGCCCGAACCTGCGTGTATTCGAGATTCAGTTCAGCGGCCGCGAGAGAGGTCTCTGCCGATTTAATCTGTGCTTCAGCCGAAACCACCTGAGTTTTTGCCAGTTCCAGTCGGGCTTTCACCGCCTGCAGGTGAGCTTCTGACTGCTGAACTTCTGAACTGCGTACGTCAAAGTCATCCTGAGAGATTGCATTCTGCAACATCAGTTTGCGTGATCGTTCCAGCTGCAGAGTCGCGAGATCATGCCGGGCCTGAGCTTCACGAACCTGAGCTTCGGCTTCCAGCACGTTCGCGGCAGCCTGTTTCCCTTGTGAGGTCGCTCGCCTGATTTCCGACTGTGCCCGACGGACTTCAACCGCGAACGGACGGGGATCGATCACACAGAGCAGGTCGCCCTTTTGAACGATGTCCCCTTCATTGAAATTCGTCGAGTCGAGATAGCCGCTGACCCGTGCTCGTATTTCCACGAAGTGGATTGGACTGAGTCGGCCGACGAATTCGTCCCATTCCACGATTTCGGTCTTCAGCGGGACGCTGGAAACGACCGGAACAGGAGGAGCGTCGCCGGGGGCGGCTTGCTCAGACTGCAACTGGCATCCGCTGATGATCAGCGCACCGGCCAGTACCACAAGAGATCTGATGTTCATCAGGGACGTCGGAACGCTGGATTTCAAAAGAACGGACGGAACCATCTGTTGTCGCCACCCTCTGGAACAGTAGAATATGATGAACACGTCCAGGGGAGTTCATCTCCCATGGGCAGGCAACCGCACGGTGAATTCATCGTGAGCGATGATAAGGGCCGGCTTTTTAGATTCAGTCACTCAATTGCAGGCACGCCTTCCACAAGGTGGACGCGGCATTGCGAAGCGAAGATCGAGAATCCGTCGGCACGCGCGTCATCTGACACCCCGCGCTAGGCATCGCCCGTGATGAACTCCTGCAGCCCCAAGAGGTGACCGTTTTTATTCATCTCGCGCAGTTAACCTTTGCCTGAGATCATCTCAGGCAGAGAATTTTACCGGAGAGATGACCGCTGGACATTCCCGTCAGGACGAGATAGTCATAAGCGGTATCATTCTGACAGTCACATCGTGGCCACCTGCTGCCGACAGGAAGACAGACTTCCCGGTTGGCAAGTTCACTCTCATTTCCTTTGTTGAGCAACTTGAACGCTTGTCACTATCAAAACGATAGTGACGGGGTTATCCTCTGTCAATGCAACACAAACGAAATCACCATGAATGTCCCGTTGCCCGATGTGTGGACCAGATCGGCGACTGGTGGTGCATTCTCATTCTGCGTGACGCTTTGCGCGGCGTCACTCGTTTTGATGCATTCCAGAAAAGTCTGGGAATTGCTCCCACAATTCTGACACGCCGCCTTCAGGGGCTCGTTAGCGATGGGCTGATGGTTCGACAGCGTTATCTTGAGCACCCTCCCCGGGATGAGTATCTGCTTACTGAGAAGGGGAGAGATTTTCAGCCAGTATTGTTCGCGCTTCTTGCCTGGGGAAATAAACATTTTTCTCCAGAAGGGGCCAGTGTCGTATTGATGGACACGCGAACCAATCAGGTTGTCGAGCCCGTGCTTGTCGATCAGAAGACTGGCGTGCCGATCGCAGGACCTGACTATCAACTGGTTTGTGGACCTGCTGCCAGTAACGCTCTGAAAGAACGCTATCCCGAGGGCAACGCGGTTCCTGTCAGCAAATGACCGCTTGCGTGTGACCGCGTTCCAGTTGACTGGGCCGAGGCACCGAGGCACTGATGTCTTTCTGCTGTCTTTCCGAGGGCTTGGTGCTCCAACTCTCGCTCCCATCGCGTGGAACGATATCGCTCGAGCCTTGCATTTCAGGGGGGCTCCGCGAATATGCCTGAACGTACTGATTGATCGAACATCAGGTCTGGAGACCGCAAAGCCGACTCGATCCGCTACGATTGATCAGTTCCTATTAAAGATGCAGCCTCCTTCCGGCCATGACTCTTTCCCATGCCCGCTTCTTCGCAATCTCTCGCGACAGTCTGGGCCCGCTCGATCGGGGGAATGTCACTGCTGCTCAGCGTTGTGCTGTTGGCGGCTTCGGTGATCGTATGGATTGTGCCTGTTGAAGTCATTCAAAACTGGGCGTTCGAACAGGCCGGAGAAGATCACTATGCCCAATTTGAGGCCGTGGGATGCGCTGAAGCACTGTGGACCGCCAGCCAATGGTTGCTGCCGATCTTGACCGCCGTCAGTTTCTGGGGATTCCGGAATCAGGAATCACTGTCGGTCTGGATCCTGAGTGCATTAGAGGATCTCTGTGCTTTCCTGACAGGTTCCAGAAAGCTCTTTGTCAGGCCCTCACCTGCGGTTGCAGTTCGAGGGACCTTGATGGCAGTGCTGCTCAAAGTCTGGCTCGTGCTTGCTGTCGTGCATGCTGCGGGGGGAGTCTGGGAACGGGCCCGGGATTGGCCATATTTCCGGTGGAATTCAGGCAGTGTCGTTCTGCCGAATATCAGTGATACGAACCGGGACGTGATTCGGTATCTCCGGGAAGCGACACCCCCTGACTCCCGAATTCTGGTCTTCAGTGATCAGAAGCTGTTCTTTCTCTCTTACTATCTCCTGCCGCGGCGCCTCTTCCATCCGATCCATGAGGATTCCGAATTCGTGATCCCGTTACCAAATCAGGCACGCCAGCTGGCGGCTTATCGCAAGTCCGATTTCACCGCGGAAGAACTTGCGAAGTGGCGACCGGATTATGTACTCGAATACTTTGAAGGGGCCGACTATGTTGACTCGCAACAACGGAATGCTGACCCTGTGTGGGTGCGATATTGGCAGACACGGCATCAGTCGACCGATCTGCCGCCTGCGGTCGTGATTCTCACTAAAGTCTCTCCAGCAGGAGAGACGCCGTGAACCTGCTGATCCTTGTCGCGGGGCTGTTCGGCACTTGGCTGCTGGGAGTCACTCTCTGCCTGGCATTGAAGTGGATCTGCGGAGTCCGATCCTCTGCGAAGACCAGCTTGTTTTCTGCAGAAACTGCAGGGCAGGGGATCCTGTTGGGGATCGCCAGTTCAGGTCTGCTGCAATTGATCTGGTCCATGTGCGGCGGACCGTTGGGAAGACCGTTCAGCCTCATGATTGCTGCTGTGGGCTTTGTGCTGACAACCGTCCACTGGCAACAAAGTCGAGCTACAAATCGGGCTGTAAATCATCGAGCGCATTCGAAATCGGTTCCGACTGCTAAAGGTTCAAGTCAACGGGCCCTGAAAAAGGGGGCGAGCGAAGAGACATTCCCTCCGCCTGCCCCAGGTGTGGCACTCATCAGAGTCTGCAAGGTGCTGGTCGGATTGCTGTTTCTCAATCTGGCGATTCAGACGTTGCTAACTCCGCAAAGACTCTGGGACGAACGCGCCATCTATGGCATTAAAGCCGCGGTGATCTTCGAAGATCGTTCGGTGAATAGTCCGGCGTTGCTCGATCCCGACTTCGTCCAGTACCACCCTCAGTACCCGTTACTGATCTCACTGGCCGAGCACCATATCTATGCGCTGCTGGGGGCCGTTGATGATCGGGTCTCCAAGATCCTGTTCCCGCTGATGCTGCTGGGAGGCACGCTTGTCTTTGTGGGTGTGCTGACACCTCGTATTGGCGACGTCGCGGCTTGGGTAGGCGCGGTTCTGCTGATGACAGTTCCAGTTCTGAACTTTTGGGAATATGGAGCCCTGTGTGGACAGGCCGATGCCCCCGTCGCGGTCTATCACGGAGTCGCCGTGCTTTCACTATGGGCCTGGATCTCAGCCCTGCAGGCATCGCGCGAGAACACACACACCGCGGAGTCGGCGTACTCCCTGCTGATAGGCGGTCTCTACACGGGACTGACCGTCTTCGTGAAGGATGAAGGCATTGCCTATCTGATGGTGGATGCAACTCTGCTGGCGATCTGTTCGCTCGTTCTGTTGAGAAAGAACGGGCGGCAACTGGTCATCTCGGCGTTGAGCTTGATCGCGGTCCTGCTCTGCAGTATCGGGCCATGGCTATTGCATAAACGACAATTGCCGACGACGGGAGAGATGTCTTACTTCTCGCGACTCACCCCGGAAACGCTCGCAGCAGGTGTCAGCTCATTACCCTTTATCGGCCGCCACTTACTGCACCGACTGTTCGGCGAAGCCCTGATCTGGGGTTGGCAATGGTGGGGCGTCGTCCTGACCGCCCTGATGTTTCCGCTGCGGACGTTGCGGTGGTCTCAGCTGTTTCTGCTGGGAGATCTGATCGGGGGAATCAGTGGAATGGTTGTCGCCGGGATGGTGGCCCCAACGACTGTTTATGAGCACATCCCCTGGTCGAGTCATCGCTTTCTGATGCAACTCGTTCCGGTCGCAGTGCTGTTCATCATGACCCAATGGTCAGTGATCGACGCCAGCGAGTCAGCGGAGAAGTCGTTGGAGCCTTCCAAAATTTGAACGGCGGCAGTGAACAAGAGCAGTGAACAAGAGCAGTGAACAAGAGCTTCGAACAAGATCAGTGGACCATATCGCTGAGCGAACTCGGTGAATGACATCACTGAGCGGCGTTTCGAGAGATCCAGTAGAGCGTGGCAGCCGACGCACCGATCATGGCAATGACCGTGTAAAGAAAGAACAGCGTCAGAATCTTTCCGATGGCCGAACCGGCGGCCTTGTCGTCGCTGTCGAATTGCTCGAGCTCATGCGGGGTGAACGGCTGCTGCTCTGAGGAAGGAGTCGGTACCGTCATGATGAATCTCCCGTCTTGCAAAATCCCTGACTCGTCCACTCCGTGCGAAGAACAGAAAGGAGAGGATCGAGTTTGAACCGCCAATCCAACTCTTGGCGCCCGCCTGTTGAAATACGCTATGCGTTTGCCTCGGATCTGGCCGGTTTCAATCCAACATAAAGCGTGGCAATTCCGAAGGTCAATGGCGTGAAGCGTACCTCACGCAGGCCACATTGTTCCATTAGACTCGCGAGTGCCTGACCGCATGGGAATGAGGCCACTGACTCCGGAAGATAGTTGTAGGCATCTTCCCGGTTCTTCGCGAACAACTGGCCGATTCGTGGCAGAATGTTCTTGAAATACCAGCGATAGAACCCGGCGAGAACTGGCAGTGTCGGCTGGGAAAATTCCAGCACAGCGACGCGTCCTCCCGGCTCGCAGACACGAATCATCTCCCGGAGCCCGGCCTGCGTGTCGTTGACATTTCGGAGTCCGAACGCGACGGAGACGATCTGAAACTGGTCATTCGGAAACGGCAACGACATCGTGTCCGCTTCGTGAAACTCCAGCGTTTCCGGAGCAGAGGACTTGAGTCGGCCTGCCTTCTGTCGAGCGATGGCCAGCATCTCTGGAGTGAAGTCGGTCCCCACGACCTTCTGTATCCGACCCGTCGAATTCCAGTAGGCCAGTGCGAGATCACCAGTTCCGGTACAGACGTCGAGCACAGGTGAGGTGCCAATGATTGGAACGTGCTTGACGGTGTACGAACGCCAGTACAGGTCAACGCCGCCTGAGAGCAGGTGATTCATCAGGTCGTAGCGTGCGGAGATCTCTCCGAACATCTTTTTGACCCGGTCTCCGGATTTATCGACCGTCATCGGATTTGCCGTCGTGTTCATATCTCTGTCGTGGAAGTGGAGACGGTGCGACCGCCGTGGGCAACGGGTTCGTCCGCAGGCAGATCGCCACCGAGCCGTTGCGCAATTCGGGTCAGAATCTGCTGCGACGACTGGCATCTCTGGATGGACTGCGTGCCTGTGGACGCGGCATCAATCCACAGTCGGCGATGTCCGGCCTGATTCAAAACGGCTGCTGACACGTCCTGAGCGGGGAACCGCAGGCTGACTTCCTGCCAGACGGCATCAGACTTGCGCAGGTCGATCATGGCCGGAACTGCGACGCACATTCCTGATCGATCGAGAAATGGGAGCGATCCGATTGCCTGAAACAGCTGCTGGATATTCGCCGCGTCTTGACTTGAGGTACTGACGAAGACAATCCGCCCATGTCCACCGCAGGCCGGCAGATGCAGGTCTACGACATCCGTTCGCCACATCTGCAGCAGAGTCAGCAGCAGTTTCTCGGTCAGTTCGCTGGTGACGAAGTCTTCCTGAAAGTCGAATGCACAGACCCGACATGGCAAAAGGGGATTGGCCCGATGCGTGAGAGAAGTCACCTGCATTCTGGTCGCGGCAGTGCTCTGTTCGAGGAGACCAGAGCCTGTGCCGATCGTCACTGGGCCGAAGGGTTGAGACGCATCCAGATATCCTTCGAGGACGACCTCGGCATCTGCTGGGACATTCAATTCAACGGAACGCGCTCGAATCAGATTAACCCCTTCGTTCCGCAGAATCCCGGCAAAGATCCAGGGATCAACCCGCTCCGGTAACGGCAGCGATGCGACGTAGGTCAGCAGTGGATCGCCACCCAGCGCGATCGCCACGGGCACCGGCTGCTGGCTGGTGATCGCTCGCTGACTCGCGGCAAAGCCATGGTGTTGAGGTTGCCAATGGATGGCCAGGGACGTCGAGTCCATCACACTGACAGGGACGAGCTCCATGACGGGAGATCCATCCGTAGTGGTTGTGATGACCAGTCCGGCTGTCAACGTCGGGTGAGTCTCTTCGGGCCAGCTGACCGGAACAGGAAGCTCCCGCAGATCCAGATCCTTCCCGAGTTTGACTACCTGCTGGCATGCTCCGCGGCGGATCTGTCGGGGAAACAGACGACTCTTTTCAGTTGCTCCGTTGCCGGTGAGACTGAACTTCCAGTCACGCCCCAGCCCGGCGAACGGATTGAACGACTGCCGGAGCCGCGTGACGACATCGTCGATGCTGTTGCAGGCGAGTGATCGCAGAAAACGCTGCCGGTTGCCCAGCAGGTTGGTCACCAGTGGAATTTCAGAATTCACTGGCCGGTCACACAGAATAACCGGGCTCCGTTCCTTGAACTCCCGACAGATCTCGAGAGTGACGGCAGCAACCTCCTCGACGGGACTCAATGGAACGTCAATCCGCTCCAGCTCACCGGAATCGCTGGCGGACTGAAGGAACTGAGCGAGATCGTCGAACGCCATTGCTGCCCGGGGTGAAAGAGGAATTTCTTAGCGGGGATCTTATCAAAAGCAGAGCCGTTCTAAATCACAGGAGATTCAGAACGGCTCGCGATTGTCAAAATTAGGGAATCAGTGGGTCTGGAAGCGTCCGCTCGCCAGATCATGTGCCTCCGAGGACTTTTCCTTCGACCCGGCAGGTGACCGGTTCGGGACGTCCTGCAATGGAGAATGTCAATTCTTCAACGAGATTACCGGGCTGCGCCGGAGCGGTGAGGCGGAATGAAACAATGTGGACTGTCTTCGCTTCTGTGCTGGGCTGCCGGACTTCAAAAAAGTCAGCGGAATTGCACTGGATCTGGGAGATCACGAATGGTTTCTTGCCGCGGAGCACGACGTTCTTCTCAACCGACTGCCCTGGTTTCAGGGTTCCAATCGGCAGAACGGCAGGGGAAACGACGATATCAGGTTCAACACGTCCCACGACCAGAACCGGCACCTCAGGGGAACCGTTGTCATTGGTGACGAGCGTGATCTGATCCTGAATCTGTCCCAGTGGAGCGGTGTTCTTCAGAGAAACAACCAGCTCATAATTCACGCGACCGTCTCCACGGAACTTCTCTTCCAGGTGAGCGGTCAAATTGTTGTTGGGAACCCGAACGTCGGTAATGGCCCAGTCTGGTCGGCCTGCGTAGGCGATATCCAGGCGACGTTGTCCGCCAGCTCCGAGTTCGACGGTGCCGAAATCGGCGTTGCCTGGCTCGGGAGTAATGACCACATCCGAACGAATGTAAGCGGTGATGGGAACCCGTACGGTCTTGGTGGCGGCCCCTTTGGCTCCATGGAAGGTCAGGGTGACGTCAACATTGGAGTCCTTGCGACGCATGAATTTCACGGTATTCATGCGGACTTCAATGGCCGCTTTTTCATGGGTTTTCAGCAAAGTGCGGTCAGGCTGAGCGGCGGTACAACCGCAGGTCGTGCCGACATTGGTGATCGAGACATCTTCTTCATAGAGGTTGGTGATGAAGATGGTTGCTCGGGTATCTGCTCCCCGGGCAACGGTCCCAAAATCATGCTTGAGCTCCGAAAACATCTTCTCGGCCCAGTTTAATTCTTGAGCCTCAACACGCATCTCGGTGAATGCACTGCAGAAAAACAATGCAATCATGGTGACGAGTCGACTCAACTTCATCGCTTCTCTCCCGGTCCCGCCTGAAACCTCGGAAACCTCGCGCCGATTTCAGCTTGTCTCGAAATTGTAAACACAGGCGACTGCCGTCGCAATTTTGATTCCCGAGACAAGCATTCTCTTTGAGCCGGATTTGTCGTCAGAAAAGTCCGCATTCTCAAGGAGATTCTGAGAGATCTTATCAGAACAGGAGAATTGGGTAGATGGGTTTGAATGGCGTGAGCGGACGGACTGCATTGATTGAAGCGAGGCTCCCGATTGCCATTCGTGTATCAGGAGGTATTGCTGTGTTTTAAGTCGTTTGTTGGTAGATTCTTATGTTGTGAGTAACTGCCGGATCATCATGATCGCCGCAGGACCCACAAGGACCACAAAAATTCCCGGGAAAATAAAGAGAACCAACGGAAAGATCATTTTCACCGCTGTCATCGCCGCTTTTTCTTCTGCCAACTGGCTTCGCTTGATTCGCATGCTGTCAGACTGGACGCGGAGCGCCTGAGCGATCGACGATCCGAATTTATCGGCCTGAATCAGGATTGCCGCCAGAGCTTTGACATCATCGACCCCGGTGCGAACTCCGAAGTCATGCAACACTTCACGTCGCGGACGCCCCATCTGCAACTGGAAGTTGCAATAGTCGATCTCATCGCAGATTTCCTTCGCCCCGTCCGAGAGTTCCTCGGCGACACGTCGCATTGCGGCGTCAAGACCGAGACCGGCTTCCACGCAGACCACCATCAGATCGAGTGCATCTGGCAGAGACAGGAAGATTTTTTCCTTTCGGGACCACGCCATGAGCGACAGGATCGTATCCGGGATGAACATCCCGAGTCCGCCGCCGATCCCGGCCCCCAGAAGTCCATCGACGCTCATTCCATTAATCAGGACCGTTCCGGCCCCGGCGAGAACCGCACCAGTGAGGGTGCTGATCGCTTTCAGTGCGAGAAAGAACGTGCTGGCATTCGGAGAAGAAAACCCGGCATTGGCGAGTTTGACCCGTAGCTTGTTCTGTTCCAGTTCAGTTTTGGGGACAAGCGCTTTGGAGAGAGAAGGGGCCGCGCGTTTAAAGGCGGACTTCAGTCCTGTGTCCCGGTCATCGAACTCGGAATGTTGCCGCGGATCCTTCAATTCGCTCAGCCGCTCAGTCGCTCGGTTGTCTTGGCCTGTGAACAGCGATGACACGGCCCAGACGCCGAGCACAACGGCACCGAAGACGGCGAAGGGAGTGATTTGTGAAAGAAGTTCCGGATCCATGATGATTCTGCAGCACATCAGTTTCGGAGAAATTCAGGCTCTCTGACTGATGTCTCCTTCGAGGCGTTGAAAGTCGACGGCGGTGGACAAAGCCGGGGGAGAGAGCAAATCGCTCAAGTCCGGACTGCGTGCTTCTCGCCGCGTCACACCTTGATGGTGATGATCTTCTTGATCGTGACGGCACCAAGAATCTGCAGGAAGATCGCGACTGCGACCATCTGCCGTCCCAGTGGGTCCGTGAAGAGCATCATCACGTACTCTTCATTGAGATACCAAACTGCGAAGAAGAGCGCGATCGGCAGTGCCATCAGCACAATGCCTGAGATTCGCCCTTCGCCGGTCAGCGCCTGCACCTGTCCCAGAATGCGGACTCGGTCCCGGATAATGTGACCAATTTTGTCGAGGATCTCGGCGAGATCGCCTCCTGACTGACGCTGAATGGCGACGGCCATGGCGAAAAACTTGTAGTCCATGTTCGGCATGCGCTGGTAAAGATTCTTCAGCGATTGCTCGATGGGAATCCCCAGATTTTGTTCTTCATAGGCGATATTGAATTCCTTGGAGATCGGGTCGGGAAGTTCATCCACAACGACCTTCATGGCCGACGCCAGTGAGTGACCGGATCGCAGAGCTCTTGCGATGAGTTCCATGGCATCAGGGAGTTGTTTCGCAAATCTTTTAAACCGTGCTCTTCGACAGAACAGCAGCCAACCAAAAGGGAGGGATGCCGCGACGATCGCAAACAGCGGATAAAGCGGAATCGAAACATTCAGCAGCATGGCCACCAGAAACCCGAAGCCGAAGAGTCCTGCAACGAGCATCAGGAACTGATCGGGTTTGATCGAGACATCCGCCTGCTGGAACAGCAGCTTCAGACTCCCGAACCGGTTCAGCAGGTGCTGGGTGGCCTGCGAGATTCCACCCAGGGCTTCGGTTGTTAACGCTTCCCGAGTGACGTTCGGGCTCAATCCCTCGGCGGTCTTTGTCTTCTTTCCGGCGAGAACGTCCAGACGGCTTTCTACGTGCCGGTTCGTGTCCTGATCCAGCAGCATGAAGACAGCCGTCAGCAGACCGGCGACTCCAATGAATGCAATGATCGAGATGACAGTGGGAGTCATTTCGAAAGGAAGGACGTTCATGGCAATACTCAGACAGGAAATGCTCAAAAGAGTGAATCAAACTCGGGTGATAAACTGATTCAATGAAACCTCTTAGCAAAGGCCCAACTTATGACCCGAGTCGTCGGGCCGCGAACAGATTGCTGGGAAGTTTCACACCGGCCGCTTCGAGTCGGTGCATGAATCCAGGACGCACTCCGGTTGCTTCGAAGTGACCGAATGCACGGCCGTCCGCTTCGATTCCGTCCTGAACAAAACGGAAGATGTCCTGCATGATGATGGTGTCCTGTTCCATGTTCATGACTTCCGTGATGTACGTAATTTTTCGCGGCCCCCCCTGCAGACGGCTCGCCTGAATAATGAGGTCGACTGCCGATGACAGCTGGTGCCGAATCGCCTTCAACGGCAGGTCAGCTCCCCCCATGGTGACCATCGTTTCAATACGGGCGACGGCATCGCGCGGGTTATTTGCGTGAACGGTCGTCATCGAACCTTCGTGACCGGTGTTCATGGCCTGCAGCATGTCGAGCGTTTCCGGGCCGCGGCATTCTCCGATGATGATTCGGTCTGGCCGCATTCGAAGGGCGTTCTTCACCAGATCGGTCGCGGTAATCTGTCCCTTGCCTTCAATATTTGCAGGGCGGGTTTCCAGCCGCAGAACGTGCTCCTGTTGAAGCTGAAGTTCTGCCGCGTCTTCAATCGTGATGACACGCTGATCGCTTTGGATGAAGCTGGACAGCGTATTCAATAGTGTCGTTTTCCCTGACCCGGTTCCACCACTGATGATGATGTTGAGCCGGGCCTTCATCGCTCCTTCCAGTAGCATTACCATCTCAGGAGTGAATGCTCCAAAACGCAGCAGGTCCTCCAGCGTCAGTGGTCGCGAGCCGAATTTTCGGATCGTGAGTGCCGGTCCATCGAGCGCCAGTGGGGGAATAATTGCATTCAGACGCGATCCGTCGGGGAGACGTGCGTCGCACATCGGAGACGTTTCATCAATCCGGCGACCGACCCGCGAAACGATGCGGTCGAGGATCTGCAACAGGTGATCATTGTCGCGGAAGGTGACGTCAGACCGGACAATCCGGCCTCCTTTTTCCACAAAGACCTTTTTGGGGCCGTTGATCATGATGTCCGCGACCCCTTCCTGTTTCATCAGGATCTCGAGGGGGCCGAAGCCGAAAGTCTCGTCGAGAACTTCTTCGATCAGACGCTCACGTTCCGAGCGGTTCAGCAGCGGATTCTCTGTATCGCACAGATGTTCCACCACCAGCCGGATCTCGCGGCGCAGCATGTCTCCCTGAAGCTCGCCGAGTCGATTTAAATCGAGCTTGTCAACGAGTTTGCCGTGAATCAGCCGCTTCAGATTCTCGAAATCAAGCTGATTCGGATCTTTGCGGAGGCGGCTGGTGGCCGTCATGACAGGCTGCATGGGAGTTCTCGACACGGTTTTCAAACTTCTGGCGTTATCACTTTGAATCAAGTCTCTCTGGGCTCCATCGCAATCGCGACATGACTCCGAGGAAGGGACTGGCAGCAGGAGTCATGTGCCGGGATTTGGAGATCAATCGGGCACATCGTTCTTAGAGAGACACGCTCTCAAACCTAGCTCACAGACCGGCGGCAAGAGGGGCTGAATTTTCGGATTGGTTGAGAACCGGAGACATGACAGTGCATTCTGGCAGCATGAATCGGGTCGTTCCGTCTGATTGCGCGAACTATTCGGAGAGTGATAGGGAGTGACGGCGAAGGACTATTCCGCAGCTTTTAACAGCAGCGGAATCAGAGAACTTTGGGGTCATTGGCAAGTTTACAATTGACGAATGGCATCGAGGGATTTACGCTCATTGGTCAGATTAGCCGTAATTGATGTTGGCGATTCAGCCGAATTATCAATTACTGATCTCCGGGGACGATGCTCGGTCCGGGGATTCCTCACTGCGACCCACCGAATTTGCCGGACCCTCCGGCCCCGCCTTGATCCTCTTGATGTCGGTTAGTTTGATTTGACCAACTTCGGAGTTGCGTCAGAACCTGCTACTGAGCTTTTGCCCACCTAAGCTGGAGATTCGCCGATGGCTTTGCCCGCTTCGTGCACCCCCGCACATTTTGAGCGTTTGTCTCGTCGTGGATTTCTGCAGATCGGGATGCTGGCAGGAACAGGTCTGACCCTGCCAATGCTACTCGCCCGTCAGGCGAAAGCCGGATTAAAGGACTATCCGAACTTTGACGGAACCGCAAAATCCGTCATCCATATCTTTCTGCCAGGGGGAATCGCTCAGCAGGAATCGTTCGATCCGAAGCCATTCGCACCGATTGAATATCGCGGCGAAATGAAGTCCATCGAGACCAAGCTTCCCGGCGTCCGCTTCGGCGAAACCTTTAAGAATACAGCTCAGATCGCAGACAAGCTCTGCGTGATCCGGTCAATGACTCACGGGGAAGCCGCACACGAACGCGGAACCCATAACATGTTTACTGGATACCGTCCGAGCCCAGCTCTGCAGTATCCCTCGATCGGTTCCGTCGTCAGCCAGCAGTTCGGCAGCCGCAACAACCTTCCTCCATATGTCTGTATTCCGAACGTCCCCAATGAATACGCAGGCAGCGGTTACCTGAGTTCAGCCTTCGCTCCATTCGCACTGGGAAGCGATCCAGCAAACGCGGGCTTCAAGGTTCGCGACCTCGAACTGCCCAACGGTGTTGATGACAGCCGTTTCGCAAGCCGACGTTCAGCTCTGGAAGCTGTGAACGAGTACTTCCGTCAGCGGGAAGTCTCTGACCAGATCAAGGCAATGGATTCATTCTATGAATCCGCTTACAGCCTGATCTCGTCTCCCCAGGCTCGCGAAGCATTTGACCTGGAAAAAGAACCCGCCGCACTCCGGGATAAATACGGACGCAATACAGCCGGTGCCCGCATGCTGCTAGCCCGCCGTCTGGTCGAGGCAGGTGTTCGCCTGGTCAACTTGACTTATGGTGGATGGGACATGCACGACAACATTGTGCGTGGATTCAATAACACTTCTCCGGCTCTGGATCAGGCCTTCGCGACTCTGATCAATGACCTCGAAGAACGGGGGCGGCTGAAGGATACACTGGTGATGGTCTCCTCCGAGTTCGGGCGGACACCCAAGATGAACA
Source organism: Planctomycetota bacterium (assembly GCA_023417655.1). GTDB lineage: Bacteria > Planctomycetota > Planctomycetia > Planctomycetales > Planctomycetaceae > Planctomicrobium. The sequence continues at coordinate 154,709 of JAEZFD010000063.1, forward strand.
ACACCGCCGGTCGGGACCACTGGCCAAAGGTCTTCAGCATCGTCATGGCTGGGGGCGGATTCAAACAGGGACTGGTCTACGGATCATCAAACGCCACATCCAGCGAGCCCGAAGATAATCCAGTAACTGTGGAGAATTTGTTCACGACGGTTTACCACACGCTGGGGATTGTCGCTGATAAAGAACTGATGTCCCCAGGGAATCGCCCAATTGAAATCGTCGATGGCGGTGAAGTTATTAAAGATCTGCTCGTCTGATATGAATGCGACTTTGATCCGGCATCGCGTCTCCTTTCGCGATGCCGGATTCGTCCCACTCCCGCCGGCTGCCAGCTGATTGCCAGCAAGTGGAGGGGGCTGTCGGTTGTACGAAAGAAGGGGAATCCGATCAGTGCCGAATCACTCGGACTGGATCGTCAAACTGAATGATTCCTGCGGTCAACATGACATCATTCTGCGGTCAAGCCCGAACCGGGGCGCCGCTTCTTGGGAAACAGGTACGGGAGTTCCCTATGCGACCATTTGCAACGATCTTGGGAGTCGCTTCACTCCTGCTCGTCACTCAGATCTGTTCAGCGACGGCACCGCGTTTTCGCGGAATGGCACCGTCCGGTGCCCAGCGTGGAACCGAAGTCGAAGTGACTCTGTTCGGTGAGAATCTTGATGACGCAGAAGAACTGCTGATTTATGACACCGGGATCAAGGTCGTCAAACTGGAGAAGGTCGAAGCCGAAGAGGAACGGAGACAAGGGCGTCGCCTGAAAGTGACGCTACAGATTGATCCGAGCTGTCCGCTGGGTGCACAGCGAATGCGAATCCGCACCCGAACCGGGCTTTCGGACCTCGTGAAGTTTCACGTGGGCGCTCTGCCGGTAATCAAAGAGGTTGAGCCGAATACCGAGTTCGACAAGCCTCAGGCGATCAGCATGAACACCACGGTGGAAGGTCGGATCGACTCAGAAGACGTCGATTACTACGTGGTCGAAGCCAAGAAGGGCGAACGGATTACTGCCGAAATCTTCGGACAGCGGTTTGGTCGATCTTCATCGGTGAAATACTTCGATCCGTATCTGGCAATTCTCAACAAAGACCGTTTCGAACTCGCGGCCAACGATGACACAGCGCTGTTGTACAATGACGCGATGGTCTCCGTGATCGCTCCCGAGGATGGCAAGTACACCATTCTCGTTCGCGACGCTTCTTACAACGGGGATTCACAGGCTCACTACCACTTGCATGTCGGTCACTTCCCGCGACCACTCGCGATGTTGCCCGCAGGCGGAAAGCCAGGAGAGACCCTGAAGGTCAAGTTCATCGGCGACGTGACTGGTCCAATTGAACGGGAAATCAAAGTTCCAGAGACGATCCCGCAAGACGATTACTCCATCGAAGTGGCTGATGAGAAGGGCGTCGCTCCGTCGAATCATCCCTTCCGTATCGGTGACTTTGAAAACGTCTTTGAACAAGAACCAAATAACGATCGCAACACCGCAACCGCCGGTCCTGCGAAAGTCGCATTCAACGGGGTGATTTCCGAAAAGGGAGATATCGATTTCTTCCGCTTCCCTGCGAAGAAAGATCAGACGATCTCCATCGAAGTTTATGCCCGACGTCTTCGCTCCGGTCTTGATCCGGTCATGAGTGTTCATCAGGCATCCGATGGGAAGACGCTTGCTAACGATGACGATAGCCGTGGCGTCGACTGCGCTGCCAAGGTCAAAATCCCCGCCGATGGGGAATACGTAGTCGCTGTCCGGGATCACCTGAATCGCGGACATGAAAGTTTCACCTACCGTATTGAAATTTCTGAGCTGCAGCCAACGCTGAAAGCGTCACCGATTGAATTTGCCCGGTACGTCCAGCATCAGCTCGTGATCCCGCAAGGGGGCGGAGCAGGGATTGTCGCGAATATCGAACGGCGCGACATGGGAGGGCCGGTGAACTTCCGCAGTGAACACCTTCCTCCCGGCGTTCGCATCGAATGTCCACCGTCCTGGCGAGCTGACGGGACAGCTTCGGTTGTCTTCTATGCCGCAGAAGATGCTCCACTCGGCGGGGCCTTCGTTCCAGTGGAAGTCTTCCTGGACGATCCCAATCAGCCCAATGCAAAGATTTCAGGACCTCTTTATCAGGACGTTCTGATGATTCGAGCCAACAACAATGATCGAGTTCTTCAGGAGCGGATGAATCGCTTGCCGATCGTTGTTGTGGAAAAGCCAAAGTTCAAATGCTGGATCGAAGCTCCGAAAGTCCCTGTCGTTCGCGGCGGGAACCTGAATCTCATTGTGAAATGCGAACGGGCTGAAGGCTACAACGAAGAAATTGCCATCTCCCTGCTGCAGAATCCCCCTGGTGTCAGTTCCAACGGGTCGGCCAAGATCCCGGCAGGTGCAACCGAAGGCGTTATCACCATCAATGCTTCCGATAAGGCAGAACTGCGGGAAAGCATGCTGGCAGTTCGTGCAACGGCTAAACATGAGAACGCTCCCTACGAAGTCGTGACCCCGTTTGCTCCACTGACGGTGGAAGAACGCTATGCGACCTTTGAGTTTGCTCAGGGGGCAGTTGAGCAAGGCAAGGAAATTCCTTATCTCGTCAAAGTGACGAAACGGAAAGACTTTGAAGGGGAAGCAACTGTCGAACTGCTGGGGCTGCCTGCGAACGCCACTGCAGAAAAACTGAAAATGACGAAGGACACGACCGAGCTTCTGTTTACAATCAAGGCGGCCGAAACGACTCCCGTCGGGATGAGCCAGAATGTGTTCTGCCGAGTTGATATCCCTGAGAATGGGGAAACGGTAACACACTCACTGGGGACTGGCCGGTTGCGAGTTGACAAGCCAGCGCCTCCTCCAAAGGCGAATCCGAATCAGCCTGCTGCCCCAGCTGCTCCCGTCGCCAAGGCAGAAGCACCTGCCAAGCCATTGTCTCGACTCGAGCAGTTGCGACTTCAGCAGAAAGAAAAGACTGCCGCGACCAACTAAATCCGCGGGCACCTTGCCTGAATTCCGAAGCAGAGTGTCGAAGCCGCAGTGGCTTAAAACCAGAGTGTAAAAGTATCGCAGACTGGTTCCTGGCAAATGGCTGAGAACCGGTCGACTGAGAGATCTCGACAGTTAAGAATCCTCCCATTGGAAAGGTCACTCGATGCCAGAAATCGGGTCCCTTCCGATTTCCAGTCTGAAATGCTGAAGCAGCTTGATGAGTTGCCTCAGATGAAGACGGATAACTGAAGTCCGTGCCGTACGGTCTTGTTCCTTCCAGAGAATCGGTCAATCTCATGCTGCATCGCATCGCCTGGACGCTGGTCTTCGGCCTTACCGCACAGTGCACTTTTGCTGCTGAACTGGTCGAACTGCGTGTCTTTCCTAAAGAAGTCCGGCTGACGACCAAGCGGGCCGCGCAGGGTGTTGTCGTTCAGGGAGTGTATGATGACGGCATCACTCGAGACCTGACTTCGCAGGCGCAGTGGAAGATTGCAGATGAGAAACTGGTTCAACGACAGGGGAACCAGCTGCTTCCAAAAGCGGACGGCAAGACTCAGGTCAGCCTCACCGTGGCAGGAAAGACTGAGCAGCTGCCTGTGACCGTCGAGAAAGCCGCCGAGGACCGCCCGGTCAGCTTTAACCTCGACGTGATGCCGATCTTCATGAAGGCCGGTTGCAATACTGGCAGCTGCCACGGTGCGGCCCGCGGTAAAGATGGATTCATGTTGTCGTTATTTGGCTACGATGCCAACGGCGATCACCTGCGTATTACCAAGGAACAGCTCGGACGCCGCATTAATCTGGCAGTCCCGGAAGCGAGTCTGCTGGTCGAGAAGTCGATCGGTGCGGTACCGCACTCTGGCGGAAAACGATTCGACGCAGATTCGGCGCTGAACCGCACGCTGGTGGAGTGGATCCAGAATGGCGTTCCTGCGGATCCGGCAGGGCAGGCGACATGTGTCAATCTCGAACTCTACCCTCGTCAGGCAGTTCTTGACGGAAATGAAGAGAAGCAGCAGCTGCTGGTGCTCGCGAGCTATTCAGATGGAACGGTTCGCGATGTGACTTCGCTGGCGTCGTTCTTTTCCAGTAATGAAGTCTCGGCCGCCATTGATGAAGAAGGATTGGTCTCCGCCGGCGAACGTGGCGAAGCATTCGTCATGGCCCGGTTCGACGTCTTCACCGTTGGGGCACAGTTTCTGACTCTGCCGAAAGGACTGAAGTACGAACCCGTTCCGGAACAGCCCGCCAATTACATTGATGAACTCGTTCTTGCGAAGCTGAAGAAAATTCGTCTGAATCCGTCAGGGATCTGCAGTGACGAGGAATTCCTGCGTCGAGTTTCGATCGATCTCGTCGGTCTGCTCCCCTCGCTGGAAGAATACAACGCGTTCATCGCCGACCAGGATCCGGAAAAGCGGACTAAGAAAGTCGACGAACTGCTGAACCGCAAAGAGTTCACAGAGATGTGGGTCTCGAAGTGGTCCGAGTGGCTGATGATGCGTTCCGGCGGGACGAATCAGATCTCTGATAAGTCGATCGTTCAGTATTACCAGTGGCTTGTTGATCAGGTGGCGAACAACGTTCCCACTGACGAAATGGTGCGACGAATTCTGGCGTCGACCGGCGGAACCTTCTCATCTCCGGCAACGAATTTCTACGAGCTGGAACGTGATCAGCTGAAAGTGGCCGAGAACGTTGCTCAGGTCTTCATGGGGATGCGGATTCAGTGTGCCCAGTGCCACAACCATCCGTTCGATCGCTGGACGCAGAATGACTATTACGAGTTTGCCGCGTTCTTCTCGCAGATCGGCCGCAAGCAAGGTGAAGACGTTCGTGAGAAGATCATCTTCAATCGCGGCGGCGGAGAAGTGAAGCACCCGGTGACAGGGCAGAATTCCGTTCCGAAATTCCTGGGCGGCGGCAAGCCTGATGTCGCAGGAAAGGACCGTCGGGAAGTGCTGGCGAACTGGCTGGCTTCTCCAGAGAATCCGTACTTCGCTTCAAATCTGGCCAACCGAATCTGGCATCACTTCTTTGGGCTCGGAATTGTTGAGCCGGTGGACGACGTTCGTATCTCGAACCCGCCATCGAATCCAGAACTCCTCGAGGCACTCGCTCAGAAGTTCACGGAGTACAAGTACGACTTCCGGAAACTGGTGCGGGACATCTGTCTGTCAAAGACCTATCAGCGCACCACACAGCGCAATGAAACCAACATGGAAGATGAAGTGAATTTCGCGCATCAGAATGTTCGCCGCATCAAGGCGGAGTCGATGCTCGACATCATCAGTCAGGTGACGAATACCAAGGATGACTTCGCCAAGTTGCCTCCTGGTGCCCGGGCCGTGCAGATCGCGGACGGGAATACCTCTACTTACTTCCTGACGACGTTCGGTCGGGCCAAGCGGGAGACGGCCTGCTCATGCGAAGTCCGCATGGAGCCCACCTTGTCACAGGCACTGCACCTGCTGAACGGTGACACGGTGAATACGAAGATGAAGCAGGGGGCCGTGCTGCCGAATCTGGTCAAGTCAGGTTTGCCTCCGATGGAGATCGTTGAACGTCTCTACATCGCATGTCTGACCCGTAAACCGACGGATGCAGAGAAGGAACGCCTGAAGCCACTCTTCGCAGAAGGTGCCAATGTTGAACAGTCTCTGGAAGATGTCTATTGGGCTCTTCTGAATTCCCGCGAGTTCCTGTTCAATCACTGATCGGCATGCCAAATTCTGACCGGAGCTTGTCCGGTCAGAATCTATCTATCACCCGCCTTTGCGTCCCGCCACATTGATCCTATTGCGTCACGACGGTCCAGCCTTATGAAGCGCAACAGCTATTCGATTTTCTGGTTCCAGTCTGCCGATGCTGCTTCCTCAAGAACGCGGAGACGCTGGCTGCAGAACTGCACAGTCGCACTCCTTTCATGCGTTGCGGCCGGAAACGTGAACGCAGCTGAAGAAAAGAAACCGGAACAGGAGAAGATCGGGTTCACTGAGCACGTGCTTCCCATTTTCCGGCAGCGGTGCGGATCCTGCCATAACAACAATGACAAACGAGGCGGCCTGGCAGTCGATAACTACACGGCGTTGATGGCCGGAGGCTCTTCCGGGGAAGTGATTGAACCGGGAGATGCCGGCAACAGCTATCTTTTCAGTCTGATCACGCACGCCAGTGAACCGAAGATGCCGCCGAACGCCGACAAGATGCCGGCGGCAGAACTGGCGATCGTTGAAAAGTGGATCAACCTGGGTGCTCCGCAGGCGGCAGGGGCTGCAGTCACGATCAAGAAGAAGCCGAACCTCGCCAAGATTGAAGTCAGCAATGAACGCCCGAAGAACGTCGCGGTGCCGGAACGCTATTTCGGTGATCCGGCGATTCAGCCAAACCGTGCAAATGCTGTGACGGCCCTCGCGACGAGCCCTTGGGCCTCTCTCGCAGCTGTGTCAGGTCACCGGCAAGTCACGATCTTTGATTCGAAAACACTTGATTCGTTTGGTGTTCTCCCATATCCGGAAGGTCAGCCGCAGATCATCAAGTTTAGCCGCGATGGCTCGCTGTTGATGGTTGGCGGAGGCCGTGGCGGATTAAGCGGACGCGTGATCGTGTTCGACGTCAAAACCGGTGAACGGAAGATCGAAGCAGGCGATGAATACGATGAAATTCTCGCTGCGGATATCAGCCCCGATCAATCTTTGATCGCGTTGGGCGGCCCGAAGAAAATGCTGCGGATCTATTCGACAGCCGATGGAGAACTCATTTCGGAAAACAAAAAGCACACCGACTGGATTACGGCCATCGAATTCAGTCCTGACGGAGTGCTGCTCGCTTCTGCCGACCGCAGCAATGGATTGATTGTCTGGGAAGCGGCGTCAGGAAACCTGTTCTACGATCTTCAGGGACACAAAAAGGCGGTCACCGATGTCAGCTGGCGACCTGACAGCAACGTCGTCGCCAGTGCAAGTGAAGATAACAGTGTCAAACTCTGGGAAATGCAGAACGGGACGCTCGTGAAGTCCTGGGATGCTCATCCCGGCGGCGTCACTGCCATGGACTACACCCGTGAAGGTCAGATTGTGACCATCGGGCGAGATCGTGTGGCTCGATTGTGGAACGGCGACGGAGCGAAAGTTCGTGACTTCCCTGCGGTTTCGGACATCGGCACCGAGATCGCTTTCGACGCCGAGGCCAAACGAGTCCTCGTCGGGGACCTGAGTGGGAACGTCACCCTGTTCCAGTCAGATGATGCTCAACCCGCCGGGAAGCTCACAACCAATCCTCCGACGTTGCCAATGCAGGTCTCTGGAGTTCAGCTGGAACTGCAGAAGTTTCAGGGAGCTCTGAGTGAGCAGGAGAAGGCGCTGGCTGCCTTGCAGGCGAAGTTGGCTGCCCGTCAACAGGCCGCACAACAGGCTCAGGCCGCAGCAGCACAAGCAGTTCAGGCTACCGCTGCAGCCAAGGACTCACGTCAGAAACTCGAGACGGCTCTCGCGGCTCAGCAGAAAACAATTCCTGAACTGGAAACGCAGATGAAGGCGGCCGAAGGTCGGCTGGCAGCTGTGAATGTTCAGATCAGGCAAGGTGGTGAAGAGCTCGCCAAACTGCAGGCAGCTCAGAAGACACTCGGCGAACGACTGACCAGTGCTGTCGCTGCCAGTGGAAAAGCAACTGAGAATTTGACGGCACTGCGCACTCGCTCGGAGGAACTCTCGAAATCTGCTCAGCCGACCCCGGAAGAGGCTTCAAAGCTTGAGACCGACACCGCCGTGAAGGAAGCCGTCGCCGCCCGTCAGATGGCCGCAGCGGCCAGCGGGCAGGAAGTCGCACAGGCAGAAGCAGCCTTGGCAAAGCTGGCAGACGGGGTTCAGGGACTGCAGAAGGAGGTCGCTGGAGTTGCAGCCGCAATCGCTCAGAAGACGGACGCACTGAAGGGAGCTCAAGCGGCTCTGATGACAGAAACTGCGGCGGTCAAAAAGGTTCAGGGAGAGTTGGCCTCAGCAAAGGGGGCGGTTCAGAAACTGCAGACTGAGCTGGCGGCCGCTACAACTGCAGTGCAGGCAGCTGAGAAGCTCGCGACGGAAACTCAGGCGAAGGCAAAAGCTGCAGCCGATGCTGCTCCTGCGACCGCAGATGAGCAGAAGGCTCTGGCTGCGGCTGATGCGGAAGTCAAAGCGGCTCAGGCGCGGCTGACCCAGACACAATCGCGATTGGCTCGATTACAGGCGATGAGTGCCAAGTAAGGGAGCGCCACGTAGGAGCGATCCGATCTCTTCGTCTTCGAAAAGCCGGCAGCCAACATTGGCTGCCGGCTTTTTACGTTTTCTGGATTCAGTTATTTCATTCAGTCCATGCGGATTTCCACGGGCCGTCCACGAAGTCGACTCCCCGGGACTCTGGAGGAACTGCTGTGTCTGGAGAGGGGATTCCCTGGGTGTCGCTGGCAAAAAGCGAATGATTCGGGTTTGTTTGCAAATCGGGGTCGACATTTCGCCGAAAAACCGGCAAAATCTGCTGTTCCCTTTCAAGTTCCCCGACTGGTTCCAGTGTCAGCTCGCGTTCGCGGTTCACGCTGATGCTCTCCATTCCCTCTCTCTCACCTGCAGGACGGCTTATCATGATGCGCGCCATTTGGAACGGAGTGATCGTCGCTGAATCAGCACAAACAGAACTTCTGTTAGGGAACCACTATTTTCCACCGGGAACCGTGAACGCCCAGTATCTCCGTCGCAGTGCTGCGCAGAAGAACTGCCCCTGGATCGGTACGGCAGACTTCCTTCATCTGGAAGTCGGCGGAGAACGCGTTGAGAACGCGTGCTGGTTTTATCCGTCCCCGCGCCCTGAGGCACGAGAGATTCGCAATTACGTCGCCTTTGGCGAGGCCGTCGAGATCCAGATGACGGAAACGGCTGCATTCAGTATGGCCGGGAATTAACAGTCAGAACTCGAGGCGATGACTCGGCGTGAACAGCCGCTGAGTTCAAAGAAATGCACATTCAGCGGCCTGCGAATTCTTCCGAATCGCAGGCCGCTTTTTCATGCGCTTCGCCAATCGGAATTACTTCTTAATCTCCAGATTGAAGGTGCGGGGGCCGGATTCCTGCAGATCGATTTCCAACGGAGTCTTTCTCTCATCGCGATACTTCGGCGGAATCGCGATCGCGGTTTTGGGATCGGGGGTGGTTTCCACTATCGGCGGGGCAGCGGGGGGATGAACGACGACCTTGTATTTTCCAAAGGGGACATGGGCAAATTTCGCCCCTTCCGCAGTGATTTCTGTTCCCCCGCCGTTTCCGGAGAGATCGACCTGACCCTGCGTTAGCGGTTTGTCATTCAACGAGAAAGTCAGGGTCACACCCGTTCCTGGCTCGTCAGGGTGACCGAGCTTCTGATTGCAACCGGCCAATAAAGCGACCATCAGAAGAAGGGCTGGTTTCGGGAATCGTCCGGCGAACTTGCGGAACGCAGGGAGCGACTCAAAAACTTGATACCGATCTGAATGTGATTGCATCGGGGCATTCATTCTGTCGTGAGCGGCTTTAGGGATAACATGGCGTTCGGCCTTACGGAAACTGTAAAGCTGCAATCATGGCACCCCGGAAACGAGGCCTGACTTCCTCGATAACGAAACTCAATTTCCCGGGCGCCGTCCGAACGGATGGTTGATCAAGGAAAATGACCGCTGACGGAAAGTGTCCGTCAGCAGCGAATCCGTCATACATCTCCTTCACTTCCTCAAGAGTGACGGAAGTGACAAGCCACAGGGGCTAGAACTCTCCGATGGTGCCGCCGTCATCGCGGGTGGCGACTCGGCTGAGGGTAGTGAAGTCCACTCGCTGAGAGAGGAACCGTACTGCACCGTCAGTCATCAGAATGTGGAGTCCATCTGGGTGGAATGAGTTCACAATCGTATTGAGGTCGTAGGACTGATCTGCAGAAGAGTGAGGAGCAGAGTTCCAGAACGCATTCGGCGAAAATCGAAGGGTGGTGACTCCCCCGATATAGGCGGAACTATGTGTGTAGCCTGGAAGGTTAGTACCCGGGGTATAGGGGGTTCCGCCGGAATTAAAGACCCAGCCATGCCATCCTCCCAGAGGATTGGCGCTGCGTTCAATTCCATTCACAGCACCGGATTGCTCGGCAATCAAGAGTGTGTTCGACGTTCCATCCGTGCAGTCGCGAGTTTTCATTGACCGGTATGAGAACATCATTCCGTTTTCACAATACGCTCCCCCCATCACGCCGCCGGATGCCGTGCAGACCGTATCACGCTGGGCCGGGTCAGGATAAACACCTGCAATCGCCACATAATCCATGACGAACCCCTCGAATTCGATCGTGGGGCCGGTCTGCGGGAAACGGGCGTAAGGCAGGTCAGTGGGGTTCGTCGAACCGAATGGGCTGCTTGGGCAGACGAAGACGGGAAGACGGAGTTCACGAAGAACCACATTGCCTGAGAAGGGGCCCGAGTGTGCCCAGAATCCTCCTGTTTCGAAATTCAGTTTGCTAAATACGGCACCCTGATCGAGCTGAGCGAGAATCGAAGCTCTCCAGTTTGCAGCACGTGAACTGCTCACCGTATTGCCAAATGCCCCTGGTGGGAAGCCCCCGTAGATATCGTGATAGTTATGCAGTGCTAAGCCGATCTGCTTCATATTATTCCGGCAGGCACTTCGTCGGGCGGACTCCCGTGCCTGTTGGACTGCCGGAAGCAGAAGTGCAATCAGAACTGCGATGATTGCGATGACGACTAGCAGTTCAATGAGGGTGAATCCCCTGCGCGAAGAACTCTTCTTCATGGGCCCCGAAATCCTTTTAGAACAAGAGAAATGACATCGAGATATCGTTAGCGCCCAGCGAATGTGAGCGCTGAAACTGCAACTAAAGCGATGCGATAAAACGAGGTATCAGACTGATCCTGAACTCGTGAATGATCTTGTTTATCGAGCGGCCGAATCCTGCATCTGCACTTGCTGTGCCACTACCCGGCGGAGAGGCGATCGCTGATCGAGGGGTTCAATTTCGACGAGAGCGGAGGCGTCCCCGTGCGGTCGGTAGCGAAATGGAAAAAGGAAAGAATGCTGCGAGTGACCTGAAAATTGCCCGAAAAGCTGCGAGGTTGTTACGAAGTACTCGCTTCCAACACGACGAGAAGCGTGTTCGCATTGGTGTTCACTTATATCCGGATTGGCTTTTCAGCGTCAAGAAAATTCCGTCTGGATTCCTGAGATGTCACGTGACAGCCTGCATGCAAGATGTGCACGATTGCATGAATTCGGCGCGGATTGCATTTAGCTCGTATGCGATTCGTATTGCTCGAGCAGCAGATAACTTCGATGACAGCGAGATGGGGGAGGAAGAGAGTGCGGGAAGATGGCGACGTGAATTTCATCCGCCACTCATCCTGCATGAAGTGATAAGAAGTGAGTTGCGTGATCAGCGGAGTGAGCGTACATCCAATAAAGAAGGGAGTGAGTTCTGGTGAAAGAACTCACTCCCTTCTTGTCAGTTAAATCTGTCTGCAGAGCAGTGCGAATCACTTCTGCAGCGCGAACATCCGCGACGGCTCGAGATGTTCGCCTTGATGTCATCAGGCGACATCGTCGGGTTCGACCCGTTTCGGACCGATGAGCTCGATCAGCTCCTCTTTCGAGACAATCTCGCGTTCCAGAAGAGCATTGGAAATCTTGTCCAGGTCACCCCGATTGTTTTGCAGAATGCTCGTTGCGCGTTCCTGTGCTTCAAGCAGAATTCTCTGCATTTCCTGATCGATCAGATACGCGGTCTGTTCGCTGTACTTCCGGGCTTCCTGAATTTCCTTGCCGAGGAACGGATGTTCTTCCCCGTCACGAAACGCGACGGGTCCGATGCGCTCACTCATCCCCCAGGCGCTGACCATGCGTCGAGCGATCTGAGAGGCTCGTTTGAGATCGTCTTCAGCGCCGGCGGAGAACTCATCAAAGACCAGCTTCTCTGCCGCCCGCCCGCCGAGCATCATGGCGAGCTGCGATCGCAGACGACGCTCACCCATGTGGAAGCGTTCTTCTTCGGGAAGCAGCTGCGTCACGCCAAGCGCACGGCCGCGCGGAACGATGGTCACCTTATGCACCGGATCATTTTCCGGGAGCAGCCAGGCGATGAGGGCGTGCCCGGCCTCGTGATAGGCGGTCATCCGTCGTTCTTTGTGGTTAAGAACTTCCTCACGAGCGACCCCCATCATGATCTTGTCGCGGGCGTTTTCGAAGTCCTGTCGGCTGACCTGATTTTTCCCTTCGCGAGCGGCCGTCAGTGCGGCTTCGTTCACGAGATTCTTCAGGTCCGCACCGGAGAACCCGATGGTGCTGCTGGCGATATCTTCGAGATTGACGTCATCGCTCAGTGGCACTTTGCGGACGTGAACTTTGAGGATGCCAGTGCGTCCTGCACGGCTCGGGCGATCGACCGAAACGTGACGATCGAACCGACCGGGGCGAAGCAGGGCGGGGTCAAGCACGTCAGGCCGGTTGGTGGCGGCCACCACGATCACGGCTTCGGTTGCCTGGAAACCGTCCATCTCGCTCAAGATCTGGTTGAGTGTCTGTTCGCGTTCATCATGTCCGCCGCCGACGCCGGCCCCGCGAACGCGACCCACGGCATCGATTTCGTCGATGAACAGGATGCAGGGGGAATTCTCTTTGGCAGTGCGGAACATATCGCGGACACGGCTGGCCCCGACCCCGACAAACATCTGGATGAACTCTGATCCGCTGATCGAGAAGAAGGGCACACCGGCTTCCCCTGCGACGGCACGGGCGAGCAGTGTCTTCCCGGTTCCTGGTGGTCCGGCGAGCAGAACTCCCTTCGGAATCTGGGCTCCCAGACGCTGGAACTTGGCGGGTTCTTTCAGGAATTCAACGACTTCTTCCAGTTCCTGTTTGGCGTGTTCCATCCCGGCGACATCTTTGAACGTCGTCTGCAGTTCGCTGGGGCGGAAGCGTTTGGCCTGGCTTCGCACAAAGTTCCCGAACATCCCGGAGTTCATCGGGTCGGACGATCTTCTCATCGCGAAGAAGATGATCATCGTGAGCAGGATGAACGGGAGCAGATAGATCACGGACTGCATCAGAATCATGCTCATGCCGTCGTTCTCGGCGTTGAACTTGACTCCATGCTTCTCGAGCAGACGCAACGGGTAGGCGTCTTCCAGTACGGGGATATCGGTCGCGAAGAGTTCCGTGACGTCCTGAATCGGTTCGACTGGCTTTTCCGCAGGCTTGTCGATCGCCTTTTCGGCCGCTTTGCCGGCAGAGTTCTCTGCTGTTTTATCAGCAGCGTTTTCTGCGGGCTTCTCGCCAGCCTTTTCGGTGACGGCCTGTTTGGCGGAAGGATCGGCCTTCCGCTTTTCTTCCTGATAGGTCTTCCAGTCTTCCTGAGCGGTTTTCAGGTTCTTCCACTGTCCCCTGACTTTGAGGGAATTCATGCTGACGGATTTGACGTTGTCCTTCTGGACCTGAGTCAGGAAGAAGGCGTAGTCGACAGGAGTCCGCTTGGCGGAGACCAGGAGTTGATAAGCGCTGAAGCCAACCAGCATGATGATCATCACCAGGATCACAAGCTGGATGCCTCCTTTTGGATTGGAGTTCTCCCCGGCGTCTTCTTCGGAGTTGACTTTTGGAGTTTTCTGGGGGTCCGACATCGACTCGCTCAATCTGATTTCATCTGATTTTGCCGAATTCCGCGGAATCAGGACGGCTGCTGATTCCGGTTGCGTCGATCACGGGGGAAGTGGGAATTGCAATCCGGTCAGGATGCAATAAGGGCTCACGCTTCGCCCACTTCCGGCGAATCGAACACTTCAAAGATCATAGCGTTCGATTGCCGATCGGCACCCGAAACCCGGTCAGAAACCGTTCGGATCTTCTATTTCAGGGCAATTTGCAGTCGTTCTTGATGGGAGCACATGTGCGAATGCCGGAAAACGCAGGGAGGTTTGCGGGATCAGTGCGTCTTGCGATCGGTTGAGGCGGTTTTGCGCAACCCGGTCTCCATGGTTTGAGGTGTCATCACAACCCATGGAGACAGCGGACGATGCAGCAAATCACTCTCCACGAAAGAGTCGACAACTGGGCAGACAACCTGACGGTGGATCACGAACAGCGGATTGTCTGTAACGTGGCACTGGCCGGGACGCTCTCCCGCAACGGCTATCGCTACTCAGAAGAGGCGCTGGAAGCAGCGGTCTCTCTCTACGAGAACCGGCCGGTCTTTCTTGACCATGCGGCTGCCCGTTCCGGACCACTCGATCGGAGCACACGCGATCTAGTTGGAACGGTGGTGAATGCGCGGTATTTCCAGTCGCGCATCCGCGGGGACATTCGCGTGCTTGATACCGAGGCCGGTCAGACGTTTCTGAAACTCGTCGAGTCGGAAACGCCGGGAGTCGGGATGTCGCACGTCGTCATGGCGCAGCGTGGTGCCGACGGCAAAGTGGTCGACAAGATTCTGAATGTGCTGTCGGTTGATGCGGTCATCAACCCGGCCACAACAGACACGTTCCGGGAATCGGCAGACGGCCTTTGCACGGGGGGGACGGCCTGTGAGTCCTGCACCCGAAAACTGGTTCAACTCGATCAGGAACGCGTGCGGCTGGAAGAGCAGAAGCGCGAACTCGCGCGGCAGCTGACACAACTGCAGGACCGCGAACAGGTCGAGCGACTGCTGCAGGAATTCGCGCTCCCGGCGGATGCGGTGACCGATTGCTTCCGGGAACAGCTGCGTCAGAGTTCTTCAGACGCAACGCGACGGGCGCTGATCGCGGATCGACAGCGTCTGCTTTCCGAAGCCCGACGTGGTTCACGTCCGCTCAGCTTCGACCGCCCCGGGGGGCAGGAACCGCAGCAGGTCACAGCAGACTTTCTTCGCGTGCTGCGTCGAACCGCCCGCTAACTCGGTTCGGCGGTTCTTTTTTCTCGCCGCCCGCTCTGCATGAACCGTTCGAAGTGTGGTTCTGCAGCTGTGCGTTCACAGCGGGCGCTGCCGTCCCCTGATGTTCCCTTCGCTCCGATCAACCGTTTTCCCTTTTCAGAGAGAGCATGATGAACAAACTTCGATTTCGTTCCGGCCAGGTGCACTTGCGGAAAGTTCGCGTCGACTCCGCCACAGTGATTGAGGCCGGTGATCTGGTCTGGCTGGACACGGATGATGCGAAACCTGCGTCGGCGTTTACCTGGACGACCAATCTGGCAACGACTCAGGGGAACTTTGCTGCCAAGTTTCTCGGTGTCGCACATCAGCCGTCAGCCAGTGGCGAAACGGCGCCGATCTCGATCGACGTCAGCTCGGACAGCGTCTACGAGTTTGACGTGGCCTCAGCCGCCTACGAACTCGGTGCTCCCCTCGGACCGGACGAAGGCAGTTCCGCTCTGCAGAACAAGAAGCTCGAAGCAGCGGTGGCTACCAGTGCGATCGCCCGGTCCGCCGAATTCACCTCAGGGAATGTCGACACCCTGCGTGTGTCGTTCGCTTCTGCATTCTCGACCACCAGCGCGAACTTGAACGCGCAGATCGGTTAGTCACGTTCACGTCGGTCGTCCCGCTTCTTCCCGTTTGACTCATCGCGCCCGCGACTGCTTCGGAGGGCGCGATTCGTGTGCACCTCGTCCACACGCCTTCACTCTTTTCATCCTTTTGCGGAATGAGGTCTCGATGCAAGGTACGTCACTCAAAGGCCTGATTGAGTCTCATGGCTCGGCTGGCTTTTATCACAAGATCGTGGAACTTCTGAACGAGAAGGCGATCTCGCCCGACGATTTCTCTTATTACGAACTGGCCGATGCCTGCGGCGTGCTGCCCCGTCTGCGGTCACTGCGTGAATCGGCTTTTCCAGGGCTCGATCCGACAGCCGCGCTCCTGCGGGAATCCAATCCCGGGGTCAGCAGTCACCTGTTTCAGGTGGTGACTGGGGAACTCATTGGCCGTAAGGTCATTGAGGGCTACTCGGACGAGTCTGGCTTCATTGGCGACAAGCTGGTGACGGTCGTTTCGAGCAGCTCGCGCAATTCGAAGATTGCAGGGTTTCGGGCGCTGGCAGGTCCGACTGAAGTGCCGGAAGGTCACCCGTACGAAGAGTCGTCGTTTGAAGAGAAATTCGTCACGTCTCTCGAATCGAAGCAGGGACGCATTCTCAGCATCAATGAAGAGTTGATTGCCTTCGATCAGACGGGCGAGATTCACCGTCGGGCGATGGCACTGGGATATTATTTGCGTCAGGAGCGGGAACGGACGATCGTTCGTGCTGTGACGGATGCGGATGCGAGTGCCGCCCGGTACGTGTATCGTCCCTCGGGGGTTGGTCAGGCTCTGTATGCGACCAACGGCTCGAACCGGAATTATATCGGTTCGGGGAACACGACCTCGACCAGCTTCGCTGCGGCGATTCCCCTCGTGGACTGGACCGACGTTGAACAGGCTCTGCACTATCGGGCCACCCAGGTCCGTGATGATCGCATCGACGGTCAGAGTCGTCCGATCATCGCTCCCGCCCGGCAGCTGCTGGTCTCCGAACAGTTGCGGGGAACAGCACGCAGCATCGTGCATTCGACCGAAGTGCAGATGTCCACTGACACCGGTGAAACGCGGATCGCGAATCCGCTGCATGATGAGCTCGAAGTCCTCAGTTCGCCGTTCATCGACGAACAGGGATCAGACGCCGCCAAGGCCTGGTACATCGGTGATTTCCGGCGTCAGTTCCTCTGGACCGAGATCTGGCCGGTCCAGACGTTCCTGCAGCGGACCGAAAGCACAGCGGCTTTTGATCGTGACGTCGTGCTGCGGGTGAAAGCTCGCTACTTCGGTGGCGTCAGCTCCGTCGATACAGCCTTCGTCACGAAGGTGACCGGAGCGTGATTTCGCCCGTGTGTTGGCTGAACTGAGTTGAGCCGAATTCGTGTCCGAACTGCGGCGCCATCCGTTGAAAGACGGATGGCGTTTTTTTGTCTCTGGGACAGCTCTGAGGAGATTGGCTACATTACCATGCGACCTTCAGTCACTCTGATGAGCGACGCACGCCTCGCATGATGAACACAGAAAACGGAACGTCAGTCATGGGAACGGATGCCCCGAATCTCCAGTCACCATCCCAGCCAGCAAAACAGACGAATCGACGACTGCTCCTCGCGATTTTCCTGATCGCTCTTGGATGGATCGGGTTCATCCTGTTCATGGTGATCTGGTATTCCAACCCCGTCACGCTGAATGAACTGCAGATTTTGTCGTCCACTCAGATTGCCGCTGGTCGAGTGATCGGTCCACATACGATCACTCGGGATGAAGCGGCGGGGGTATGGCCGTTCGAAGGACGGGATCAGATCGAAATCGTGAATCTCGCCGCAACGCCAGCAAAGCAGGGAGAGACTTATGTCTTTCCACTGATCCCGTTTTTGCAGGACGGGCGACCGGTTGAGGGGGCATATGAGATCACACCCACCCGACTGCCAGGCGAGTTGCCGTTGATCTATCCGACGGGCGAAGAAACGACTCGGCAGCTGAAGAAGATTCTGTTGAATCAGCGACAGCCGTAACCGCCTCAAGGTGCGGTCTTCAAGCTTACTGCTCGCCGCTGACCTGCTGAATCACCTGTTCCCGTGGAGCCCCGACGATGGTGGGGGTACCGGAAGAATTCGGTGGGTAGGTCTCGATCGTCGTCGTCATTCGCTTTGTCTGCTTGAACTGGACCGAGTTCGGCAGCGTCACGGTCATATCAACCTGGCGATCGATTCGGCTTTCCTTCGGCAGACCGGTTTCGCGGTAAAGGACGCAACTCCCAAGTGTGTGTCCGCCGTTGACAACGACACTGACCCCGGACGCATTCAGATTATTCAATGTCGTCGAGGGAGAGATGGTTCCCCGAATGTCGATCGTCGCCATCTGCCCTGTCAGTTCCTTCAGGGTATACAGGTTATTGACGATCATCGGTAACGGACGTGTGACGTGCTGCTGACGCTCCCAGGAATCGCCGGGAGAAGTCTGCTGCCCGAACGGAAGCAGACCAATCGTGTTATCGACGAAGTTGGCAATCCCTGTGTCGCCAGAGCCGGCTTCGATTCCGAGGACGACATCCTGTCGTTGTTCCTGTGGCACTGCTTTCAGACACCGCCCAAGAAATTCAGAGAGCCCGTCCACTTCAACGATCTGATTGTCTTCACCGATCCAGAACTTGAACCCGTCATTGATCATGTTTCGATATGCGGTGGCCACTGGGGCGATCTCGTTTGCCGGGAGAGTCGAATCGAACTCCAGAACATCATCGGCGATCTGATGCTGATACCGGATCCGGTCATAGCGGACCGACAGCTTCAACCGGTCCTGCTGCTGGTCGACCACCTGAATCGCAAGCAAGGTTTCAAGTTTGGAATAACTCTGCTGAGGCGTACTGCTCAGCGATTGCTGAGTCAGTTCCTGCACAACAGTTTTGCGGAGCGGAAACTGGTCGCCGACTTTGACGTTCAGTTTCAGGCTCGCAGCCGCTGGAGCATTGACCAGTCGCAGGGGAGAAGCACCCTCGGGCGGCTTCGCGTCATCGGTCATCCACGCAGGGAGTTCAACCTGTGACTTCCGTTCCTCGGACTTCTGGCACCCGACACAGAGAACGGTAGTTAACAGCAGCCAGGCAATAGGTTTGCAAAATTCATGAATCCGCATGGCATCCTCCGTGACGCACGAGTCCACCCGATCCCGGGTGACGCGGAAAGTTAACATGCACCCGGGAGAGAGGGCCAGACGAGCTTCTCTGCATTTGCCGGAATGCGAGCAGGTGAAATCGTGAAGAGACGATTCACTTCAATGGGGCATGATATGGTGAGTTGGCGAAGTGGGAGGTTTGGGCTGAGTCCTAAAGAGGCTTTCCGATGCTACTTTCAGCGATGGACTCGGAGTTGAGAGTCTCAGGAGTTGAGGCGAACGGCATCGGCCAGTGCCAGCCGCGCATCGGGCCATTGCGGAACGAGTTCCAGCAGTCCACGCGTGCGGGAGCTGTCGCACCGTTTATTGAGAGCCTGATCGCTCCCTTGGTCGAATTGGGGGGCTGGAGCGCCGACAATTTCGGCGAGTGCAGTGTAAAAGTCTCTGCGTCGGAGCGGAGTTCCATCTGTCAGCAAGAGAGGTGTCTCGGTCAGTGGGCTCGCGGACAGTTTCAGCACGGCCTCAGCCGCATCGTCGACGTGAATCAGGTTGAGCCACGCGTCAGGGTTGCCAGTGAATGGAACGCCGGCTCTGAGCTGATCAACACGGGCCAGAAACCGCCCGGGACCATAGATTCCGGCCAGTCTTAAACTGACGGCCGAGTGGAACCAACCTTCTTTCAGTCTCTGCTGAATGACGTTTTCAGCATCGAGACAGATCTGACCTCCTTCGGTCGTTGGGTGGCACTCCGAGGATTCATTGACGATCTCTCCGGCGTCCTGCCCATAGACACTCGTGCTTGAGATCGCGATTAGGCGGGGGATCTTCCCACGAATTGCCTGCAGGGCATTGTCGAGTCCATTGACGTAGACCGTTCGTTTATCCGGCTTCGCTGCGCGGTCATATCCGACTGCGAACAGACAGACGTCCGCGGCTGGGAGAACACTCAGTGAAGAAGGATCGGTCACGTCTCCGGCGATGACGTCAATGCCCAGTTCTCGCCAGTCCTGTCTCCGATCAGGCGATCGGGTGAGTGCGGCCACGGTGTGTCCGGCGTCCCGCCATCGACGGGCAGCACGCTCTCCGAGATATCCGCAACCGACAATCAGGACTCGCACGGGACGACTTTCTTTGAGAATTCCAGTGAAGTGGATCCGGCCGGCGGAATCATGGTTTGCCGAAGCAGTACAGAGTTTCCACTCGCTCGTCATCGATCTGCTCCGCGACACGGACGTACATCCGGCGATTGCAGACGGTGGGAGTCGCATATCCACTGTCCCCCAGTTTGGTCTGGAAGACCTCTTCGAACTTTTGGGGGTTGTCACGAAACGCGACGAACTTCCCACGTTCGTCAATCTGATAAATGATTCCGTCGGCGAGAATCGGTGAGGCACTGGTCGGTCCGCACAAGCGGGTTTTCCACATTTGTTCGCCGTCACTGGTCCTCCAGCAGAAAGCGATTCCCGTGTCATTCACCGCGTACAGGTATCCATTGCTGACAAGGAGTGACTGCTCATAGCAACGTTCCTTCTGGTTCCAGAGGACGGTGGCTTTGGTGCCATCGATTTTCACGGCGAGTGTGTCAGCTCCGGGGAATCCACCGCTGGCGAAGACCAGATTCCCTTCCCAGACCAGCGTGCCGCAGGTCGCGGCGGTCGCCCCGGGAACGCTCCAGAGATTCTTTCCGGTCAGGGGATCGAAGGCCTGGACCTCGTCGCCTCCGGAGAGCAGAAGCTGATCCCGATTTTCGATTCGGGCCACGATCGGAGAGGAATAAGAGGTCTTCTCACGGGGGATCTGCCAGACGGTCTTGAGCGTCTTCTGGTCGAATGCGATGAGCTTTCCCTCTTCAAACTCGGAGGCCACGATGACCAGAGACTGGTAGAGCAGAGGAGAGAGCCCGATTCCGAATCGATACTTCTGCGGAAGATACGGAGCCGCGGTGATCTGCTTGAGGACTTTTCCATCGAGCGACAACTTCACCAGTTGCATGCGATCATGATTTTCGAAGAGGGCGAAGAGCTCCGTCCCGTTACAGGCGATTGTCGACGAAGCATAAGTGTTCGCCTTGTGAATTGGGGCAAAGCCCCCTGTGTTCACAACTGTTGACCACAGCACCTGACCATCCTTTTCGCGGAGGCAGAGGACTGACTGCGTCTTCTTTGAAACGTCGGCAGTTGTCAGAAAGATGCGCCCGCCGAAAATGACAGGGGAGGAGTGCCCCTGTCCCTGCAGACGGACCTTCCAGATCACATTTTCGTCCGGTCCCATGCGATTCGGGAGATTCTGCCCGGGTGAGGCAATGTTCTTCCCTGAAGGACCGCGCCACACAGGCCATTCTTCCGCATTCGCTGGCGATGTGTTCAGGCAATACCCGACCAGCATTGCGAGGAGAAATGAGAGGAACCGTGGTCCGCCGTGTCGAATCATGAGGTTCGCCATCGGGAATGAGCAGGAATGAGCGAGAATGAGGCTGGGGACAAGGGAGCGCAGTGGCGACTCTCCACGAAACTTTGTGTTGTGTGAATTCGCTCGGAACAGGATACTTAGCGTTGGTCCTTCCCACCACCCGTCGTCTGTCGTTTCTCGTCTGCCCGGGATCGCTTTGAGTTCATGTCGTATCGCACCTTTAAAAAACTGCTCGGCGAAACCAGTCTGGAACGCAAGTGCCGGTTCCTGTTCAGCGGCGCGTTGATGCTGCTGATTACAGGGAGCTTCTATTTTTATGCCTATCTGAACCTGCAGATTCTCCGGTCACAGAACCGCCAGCGAGCCGAACTGCTGATTGCGCAGAACCTGCAGATGATCCATTGGGAGAAGACGGCCGATCCTGAAGCTGTCCCCACCATCAAGGGGCTCGCGAGCGGATTGAAGCCGACGGACCTCCGGGAATATGCGTGGAAGTTCATTCCGGTTGAAAGCGAAGATCCCACTCGATTGCCCTCGGAACAGTTTGAGTATGAGGCGATCAATGAGATCCTGAATAAAAAGAAACCGTTTGTCGTTTACGAAGACACTTCAGCCCGACGGTATCACTACTTCAAACCGATCATCGCCCAGGAACAGTGCCTGACATGCCATCAGCTGCAAAGCGTTCCTCCCCGGGTGACGCACGCCGGTCAGCCGATGGTCGTGGCGGAAACGACCTTTGATCTCGATGAGATGCAGCGGGACATCGCCAAGAACAATGCCGTGCTGATGGTGATGGCCATGATCACGACCTGTCTTGCCATGTTCGCGGCCTATGCCATCGTCCGGTACGTGATCGTCAAACCGGTCATGCACCTGAAGGACGTGAGTGATGCCATCGCCCGTGGAGAACTCGATCAGCGGGCCGATATTCGAACAGGGGACGAGTTCCAGGAGCTGAGCCATGCGTTCAACCGCATGCTCCGTCACCTCGTCACGACGCAGGAAGAACTGCGGCATGTGAACAACGATCTCGACGGAAAAGTCGATGAACTCGCGCGGGCGAACCTCAGCCTGCATGAGATGAACAAGATTAAGAACGAGTTCCTCGCGACAATGAGTCATGAACTCCGGACGCCGTTGAACAGCATTCTCGGATTCAGTGACGTTCTCAGTGGTGCAGAAAACCTTACTGACAAGCAGAAGAAGTATGTGCTGAATATCCGCACGTCAGGGCAGAACCTGCTGACCCTGATCAACGACATTCTGGATCTGGCGAAGATTGAAGCTGGCCGGATGGAACTGAACATCGTCGACTTTTCCATGAGCGATCTGGTCGAGCGACTGACTTCGTCCATGCGACCGTTGGCGGAGAAGAAGAACATCGATCTGCACTGGGAGGTCAATCCCGAGGTCGACAGCGTCATTCAGGATCTCGGGAAGCTGCAGCAGATCCTCTATAATCTGCTCTCGAATGCGATCAAGTTCACCCCTGATGGAGGACGCGTCTGGGTAGATGTGCAGCCACATTCAGATGAGCAGTTTGATCTCGTCGTCGGCGACTCCGGAATCGGGATTCCACTCGATGATCAGGCGGTCATCTTCGAAAAATTCCGGCAGGGACAGAATCGGGCCGGGCAGGACGCTCTCACCCGCGAGTACGAAGGAACCGGTCTGGGTCTGTCGATTGTGAAGGAGCTTTGCAAACTCCTTGGGGGAGAGATTCTTCTCGAGAGCGAGTTCGGCAAAGGGAGTACTTTCACCGTTCGGATGCCCCGACAGCTTTTCTGTAAGAATCGGGCAGGAGACGAGGTCTCGCTCACGCTCTCCGGGAACGATCTCCACCGACAGGCCGCAGCTCTGGGCATCCAGACGGGGCGTGACGCAGGTTAGCGTGCAAAGCATGCTGATTCCCGGCACATATCTTCGAGGCTCCTCACCTTTCGGGCCGTTTACATCAGGGCGGGGGGCTGTGCCTGGGATAGGGATGCTGCGGTCTGAGCGGGAATTGAGGCTCATCGGGCAGGGCAGAAAATCTGGCGAGTGCACGCCTTGATGGTCTGGGGGCCGCCCGTATGATGTCGCAAGCTTCCGGTTTCATCCTCGTGCGGTTTTCTGAATCGCGCTACTCACTCGTCAGCGGCTTTTATGTCATCAGATGAACACGGTCACGAGCTTGAGCCTATTGCTGAAGCGAGCCATGTTGAGTCGGCCCCCCCGCAACGCTCGCTGAAGATCGCAATTCTTTCGCGCAAATCGTCTCTATATTCAACCCGACGTCTGAAAGAGGCCGGTGAGCAACGGGGACACAAAGTGCAGGTGATCGATTACCTGCGCTGCTACATGAACATCACGTCGCATCGTCCGACGGTGATCTATTCCGGTCGGGAATTAAACGACGTCGACGCGGTGATCCCCCGAATCGGTGCGTCTCATACGTTCTACGGAACCGCCGTCGTCCGCCAGTTTGAAATGATGGGGATCTTCACCGCGAACGAATCGCAGGCGATTACCCGTTCCCGGGACAAACTCCGCTGTCTGCAACTGCTTTCGCGAGACGGAATTGGGTTGCCAGTTTCTGGATGTGCCCATTCGACTAAGGATATCGATGGATTAATCGACATCGTCGGCGGGGCACCGCTCGTTGTGAAAATCGTGGAAGGAACACAGGGTGTTGGTGTCATCCTCGCAGAAACCCGTAAGGCGGCCGAGGCGGTGATTGAGGCGTTTCGCGGAGTGGAAGCCAATATCCTCGTTCAGGAATTCATTCAGGAAGCGGCCGGAAGCGACGTCCGCTGTCTGGTCGTCGGCGGGAAAGTCGTTGCGTCGATGATGCGGACCGCCCGGGCAGGGGAATTCCGTTCCAACCTGCATCGCGGCGGAACTGCCGAACATGTGAAGATCACCCCCGAGGAGCGGACAACCGCTGTTCGTGCGGCCAAATCAATGGGGTTGCGGGTCGCCGGGGTCGATATTCTCCGTTCTCGACATGGGCCAGTGGTGATGGAAGTAAATTCCTCCCCGGGGCTTGAAGGGATCGAGCAGGCCAGTGACACTGATGTCGCCAGCAAGATCATTCAATGGGTCGAAAAGCACGTCGACACCTCCGACTCCAAAGATCGCATCAAGGGGTGATGCTCTGTAGCCCCTCCCTTGTGGGGAACTTGCAATCATGGAAACCGCTTGATCCGTTCTGCACTCATCGAAACCCCGTAGGTTATCCGCTTTACGGGGGCTGTGTCATTTTGACATCCGCGAGAGCCGCCGCATCACAGGCGCATTTTTCCCCGTAGATCTCGCAGAAAAATCGCGAGAAGTCCGATTTTCTTTGATCACTTCTGCGGTCAACGGTGTTTAGAGAGCAGAGGGACATTTTCGTCAGGGAATCTTCAACCCAAGCGGGGGTGTCCTCGGAGAACCGTCCGTTTCAAGACTCCGTCTCACGTTGTCTCACATTAATTCTCGTGCCATGCGGCTACGGCAGTGCACTTGATTGCACTTATCGAGTGCGGCACGGGCGACGGCAAGAATGCTCTCTATGCGATCTGTTCCCGACATCGACGTAGATGAATCTCATTTCTGATAAGAGATCATCACTGTTATCGATAATAAGACTCTGCTGCATGATGGAGCATGTGGCCTGCCGATCTGTGTTTTCATCGCGTTTTCGCTGCTTTTTATGCGGGTTTTCCAGATCAGATCGATTGTTGAAGGATGCAAAAGTAGTCATCAATGAATCTGCATCCGCATATGTGACACTTGTGAAATTTTGTGTTGATTAATTAGCAAATTCCCGTCTCCAGAAGAGTCGATTCTTTGCTATGCTGCAGCCCTGTGCATGGGTGTTGCAGCCGTGTGCCGGTCGAAAGTCATTCGCGGTCGTCATCGCAGACCCCGAAGAAGACGCGATGCGAACCCCCAGGCATCAAAACTGGTCCCATCAGCTGAGTGAGTTCCCTCCCCGGGGGCCCGTCAGCGGCCGGGACGCGATGAGTGAAGAGGATAAGTGGTTCAATGTCTGAGCCTGTTCCCGTTTTTGAAGTTCTCACCGGCAAGTTCAAGGGCCGGCGTATTCAGATGAGCTCGGAAGAGTTGCTCATCGGACGCGGTGAGAGCGCGCGCCTGCGGATTCCTTCACTCGATGTCAGCCGGGAGCACTGTCGCCTTGTCTACAAGAACCGTCGGCTGCAGGTGGAAGACCTGCAAAGCCGGAACGGGACATTCATCAATGGCCGCCCGATCGCCGGAAAGCGATTCCTGGCTCCGGGCAGCACTCTGACAATCGGCCCCGTCACTTTCCTTCTGCTTGGGAACGGTCCCCCACCGGAACGCCCCTCGGTGGAAATTCTGCTCCCCGGACGGCGAGCCTTTTTGCCCGGGGCCAACGTGACTGCCAACGTTCCCGGTAATGTTCCGGATTTTTCCGAGGACGATGTCGTCAACTGGCTCGCAGAAACGATCCAGCCGTCGGACCGAGGTTCGATGCATCAGGAGACTGCGGAAGACATTCCGCTTGTTCCGCCGGCCCAGTTCATGCCGCGGAAGAGTCACCCTGAATTCAATCTGCAACGTCCGACTGCCTGACCGGAGGGCAGGGGCACTTCGGTCATTTCGCTCCGACCGATCGCGGGAATCTTGGAAGTTGCGCCCGGTTCATCTACCGTGTGTACTGACTACAGGATGACCTGACCCCATTGTTGGACCTTCATGCGTATTATTGCTGGCAAGTACCGCCGCCGCACTTTGCTCACCAGCCCCGGACAGACGACCCGCCCGATCACGGATCGAGTGAAAGAGTCGCTGTTCGAGAATATGGACAAGCGCCTGATGGGGGTGAATGTCGCCGACATCTTCGCCGGAACTGGCACACTCGGACTGGAAGCCCTTTCTCGGGGAGCCGCCCGAGTCACGTTCATCGAGCGAGATAAAGTCGCCCTGGAACTGTTACGTCAGAATGTCGCGGCCCTGAAGTGCGAGGAAGAAGCTCTCATCTGGCCGGCCGATGTGACCCGGTGTTCATTCCGGCCAAAAGGCAAGAAATCGGAAGCATTCACGCCGTTTGGGGCGATCTTCTTCGACCCGCCGTATAAATACGTCCCAAATATGGTGGCCGGCTCGCCGCTCTGGCTGGCGCTCAATCGGCTTGCCCGGGACGACGTTTCCTCCCCAGGCGCGACGTTGATTCTGCGAGTTCCGGAGCGGTCGAAATACGACGTCCCGCCTCAATGGCAGGTGGATTGGTCTCTCGAGATGTCGAACATGAAGATCGACATCTGCCACCGCGAGTTTGCGACGCGCACCGAAAGTGATTCCCCGGCAGACGAGGGCGAGGA
Organism: Planctomycetota bacterium; assembly: GCA_023417655.1. GTDB lineage: Bacteria > Planctomycetota > Planctomycetia > Planctomycetales > Planctomycetaceae > Planctomicrobium. Next base: position 181,091 of record JAEZFD010000063.1, read on the forward strand.
AAACGCCCAGGCTGAACCCGCCGCAGAGTAATCCGGACCAGACTGCTCGGGCCAGAGTGCTCGGACCGCTGGGGTGAATTTTCGGGTTCAGGTGTCGGGAGAATTCTCTCACTGAGTGTGCTTCTGCTGCCGTAATTCTCACACCGTTGGACAATAAAGGCCAAGGTTGTCATAATTGACCGATGGAAAACCTGAGTCGCGAATCATGCAGCCCGGAAAGCCTCCCTCAAGCAGGGAGACTTTCCGGGCTGCGTGCATTTTGATTGGCGAAATGGCCGTCAGGGAGTGATTTGCGGAAGCCGGAAGTTGCTCATTCAGAGCGATTGATTCGACTCTGTTTGCTACGTCTTTCGCGAGACATTCACCTGCACTGATTTTTGATCATTGTCTGGCGTTCTCAATGCCGGCCTGTCTTCCCTCCGTGGAACAGGATCGGATGAGTTTGCGTTAGAGCAACTGCTTTCACAGGGACATGTTTACAGGACTCGTTGAAGGACTTGGGACAATTCTCTCCGTAGTGCCACAAGGCCCGGGGGTTGATCTCACGCTGGAACCTGCCGCGACACTTGCGGAACAGGATCTGGTCCGGGCTGGAGACAGCATTGCCATTAACGGGTGCTGCCTGACGGTGGTCGACCCGGCCGCTGGTCGTTGGATCTTCCAGGCCGGTAAGGAGACCTTGTCCCGAACCAATCTGGGAACGCTGGTCCCGGGAAGTCAGGTGAATCTGGAACGCTCGGTTCGTCCAACGGATCGGCTCGGCGGCCACTTCGTTCAAGGACACGTCGACGGCATCGGCATCGTCGACGCCATTCTGCAGGACGGCGAGTGGACGGACATGTGGTTTCGTGTCCCTAGTCCGCTGACACGCCAGATGGTGAGCAAAGGCTCTGTCACTGTCGATGGCATCTCGCTGACCGTGGTGAATGTGGAAGCAGAACGATTCAGTGTCGCACTGATTCCCCACACGCTGCAGGTGACGACGCTGGGACAGCGGAAGGTCGGAGATGTCGTCAACATTGAGACCGACATCCTGGGTAAGTACATGGAGAAGATGCTGTCGAACATCACTCCCGTCAAAACGAATGGGTGAGAGACAGTGAATCCAGAGAATCCAGAATCAACCGGACAGCCGGAACGGCAGACGCGTTCGCATTTGATGCGACTCTTCGAACGGCACGGCTATCACCCCCGCACCAGCCTGGGTCAGAACTTTCTGATCGATCTGAACATCATCGAGTTCGTGGTCAGAACTGCGGAGCTGACTCGCGACGACGTCGTGCTCGAAATCGGTGCCGGGACGGGAGGCATGACAACGTTCATGGCTCATGAGGCCGGGCATGTCATCTCCGTTGAACTCGACCGGAACATGTATCAGCTGGCGGGCGAAGCAATCGCTCCCTACCAGAACGTCACGCTGATTAACGCGGACGCACTGAAGAACAAAAATCATTTCAACCCGCTGGTGCTGGAAGAGATTGATCGGCAGTTGAAGGTTTCACCTCAGCGTCGCCTCAAGCTCGTCGCCAATCTGCCTTACAGCATCGCCACACCCGTCATGTCGAATCTCGTGGCGTCGGAACTGCCGTGGGTGCGGATGGCGGTGACCATTCAGTATGAAGTCGGCCTGCGCATGATGTCGCAGCCGGATGACGAATTCTATGGGGCCCTGTCCGTCTGGTTGCAGTCACAGTGCCACGTTGAACTCGCGAAGAAGCTGCCTCCCACGGTCTTCTGGCCCCGGCCAAAGGTGGACTCGGCAGTGATGCTGCTGACGCCGGACGCCGAGGCCCAGGCACGAATCAGCGACCGCGGCTTCTTCCATGATTTCGTACGACGAGTCTTTAACTATCGACGCAAATTGCTCCGGAGTGTGCTGTGTGGCATGTACAGCAATGAGCTGGAAAAACGAGACGTCGACGCTGTGCTGCAGGGAATGGGACTGATTGAGTCGGCCCGGGCGGAAGAACTCGACATCGTGACTCATCTGGAGCTGGCTAAGCGGATTCAGGCGGCCATCGAACAAAAGCAGGCATCATCATCCGTCCGTCAGGACGCGTGACCAATTGAGGAAAGAGAATTCCATGCAAGATCGCATTCTTGAGACCGGTTTGACGTTTGACGATGTGCTGCTGGTGCCGGCGTACAGTGAAGTCATGCCGGGCGAAGTTGACGTCTCTTCCCGACTGACCCGGAATATTTCCATCAGCCTGCCAATCATCTCGAGCCCGATGGATACGGTCACCGAGAGCGATATGGCCATCGCGATGGCTCAGGAAGGTGGCGTCGGCATCATTCACAAGAATATGTCGATCGAGCAGCAGGCACTGGAAGTCGACCGCGTCAAACGCAGCGAGCATGGTGTCATCGTTGACCCCGTCACACTCCCGCCGCATGCATCGGTACGTGAAGCGATTCACATTATGGACTCCCGCAACATCGGGGGAGTGCCCATCGTGGGCAGTGATGGAAAACTCAAAGGCATCCTGACCCGTCGCGACCTGCGATTCCTTGACTCGGAAGACATCAAGGTCGAAGAGGTCATGACGAAGCAGAAGCTGGTCACCGCGAAGGCCGACACCGAGCTGAAAGAAGCCGAGCGCCTGCTGAGGGTGAACAAGGTTGAGAAACTGCTGCTGGTCGATGAGAACTTCGTCCTGCGTGGTCTGATCACGATTAAGGACATCGACAAGAATCTGCGATTCCCCCGGGCCAATAAAGATGAACGCGGACGACTTCGCGTCGGTGCCGCCGTCGGGGTGCATGACTACGAGCGGGCCGACCGGCTGATTGCCGCCGGTGTCGACTTCTTGACCGTCGACAGTGCTCACGGGCATTCAAAGAACGTGATCGAAACGGTCCGCGCGATTAAACAGCGTGCAACGATTGATGTCATTGCCGGAAACATTGCCACTGAGGAAGGAGCTAGGGCTTTAATCGATGCTGGCGCCGACGCCGTAAAAGTTGGGATTGGACCGGGTTCAATTTGTACGACGAGAATCATCTCTGGAGTGGGTGTTCCGCAGTTAACGGCCGTGTCGAATGCCGCCAAGGCACTCGCCGGAACGGATGTGCCGCTCATCGCGGACGGAGGCATTCGCTATAGCGGTGATATGACGAAAGCCATTGCTGCTGGAGCAAATACGGTGATGCTCGGGGGGCTTCTGGCCGGTCTCGATGAGAGCCCAGGGGAGATCTTCCTGTATCAAGGGCGCCGATTTAAACGATATCGGGGAATGGGATCACTGGGAGCCATGGTGAAAGGGAGCAGCGAGCGCTACCGCCAGAGCCAAAGTGAAGATGACTCCAGAGGAACGCCGAAACTTGTTCCGGAAGGGGTCGAGGGACGTGTCCCCTATAAAGGACACCTCAACACTTTGCTGTACCAGCTGGTGGGGGGGCTCAGAGCCGGAATGGGCTACCTCGGCGTCAAAAATATTGACGATCTGCGGACGCACGCGAAATTTCTGCGAGTGTCGGCGGCCACGGTGAGGGAGAACCATCCGCATGATATTGCCATCACTCAGGAAGCTCCGAATTACACGATGGAGCACGCTCCCGTCGACGGCCACTAAACGCACTGGCCGACGAGTCCTGTCGTCAGTATTTGCCCTCACGGCCCTCGCGGGATCCTGGGCGATCGCCGCAGGGGAATCGGCCCCGGAACCTGCTGCTCCCACAGCGGAGCAGACTGCCGCAGCACGATGGCAGGAGCTGCGAGAGCAGTTCTGGCCATCCGAGTCGGTGAAGAAAGAAGTCGCGAGAGAGACCGTCGCGTCGCATCTGCCGGCTCGCACGACACTGGAACAGCTCGGAGCTGACACATTTGCTGTCGCTCCGAGCGTTCCGTCCCGGGTGTCAGCACGTGGTCCCGTGGAACAGAATTCTGTCCGCCCTGTGACAGCCCGTCTGGAGCCAGGACGAGTTGTTCACTCTTTCTCTGATACGACCGAACCGCTGGCGGCTCCGAGTGCCGTGCGACCTGTTCAGATGCTGTCGCTCTCGGAATTCCTTGCCAGTGAACCAAGCCGTCCCGCCGACATGGCGCTCGTGCAGGTGACGCCTCCGCCGGCACCGATTCCAGAAGGAGCACCGATTCGGGGAGACGGTCTGCAGGGAGGCCTGTTTACCAGTCAGGTCGACACAGTTTTCCAGCCGATCACACAGATTCAGCCCTATCAGAATTACTCTCCGACCGCAGCCGCCGAGGGGAAGATTCGCTACGACTATATCTGCCCGCAGCCGAGCAGTGTTCCCGCGGATCAACGGGTCAGCTGCCCGGAGATGCAGGAACTTCCACAGCAGGGGAGCGTCGACCGGCACTTTGCGATGACGCAATACTGCTGGGTCCCGACGAATCTCTTCCATCATCCGTTGTACTTCGAAGACGTCGCTCTCGAACGCTACGGTCAGCAGTACCCGGTCGGGATTCAGCCCTTCGTCTCACTGGGACGGTTTGGAATTCAGTTTCTCGGACTGCCATACCAGATGGCTCTGGATCCCGTGCATCGCGAGATCTATCCACTCGGATATTACCGGCCTGGCGATCCGGCTCCCGAGCTGGAATACCGGATTCCGTTTAATGCCAAGGCTGCTGCGACTGCCGCAGGGGTCTACACGGCCTTCGTATTCCTGATTCCGTAAGAATGAGTCAGCGAACTACTGGAAAAACCTGAGAGAGAACGCCGGGCGGTCACGAACGATTTCGTGAC
>JAEZFD010000066.1 GCA_023417655.1 Planctomycetota bacterium
CCCCCGGGGGGGGGCGGTTTGTTTCTCCGCCGGCCGCTTCAGCATTCCTGACGAAGGCCGATTCGCACATTTCCGGTGATGTTCAATTTTTCCGGGGTGCGGAAGCCTGACGGTCAGCAGACAATGCAAATGCAGCTGAGAGAGCCCGAACAGGGTGAATCAGCATTCCGCTTTTGACTTCTTTTCCATTTTCCTCTCTGTCACTCTCTCAAACCCAGGATGCCCTGGAGGATGCCACATCAGTGAGTAATCCTGATTCGAACACTGCCGCCGAACTCATCCATGTCCGACCAGCCGTGGAAGACGATGCAGATGATGTCCTGGAGTTTCTGGAGAAGTTCGTCGAAGCCCGACGAATTCTTCCGCGCACCATGGACGAATTGACGGGCTTGATGCCGACCGGGTTTGTCGCCGAATGTGATGGACAAATCGTGGGCTTCGCTGCGCTCGAAATCTATTCAAAGAAGCTGGGAGAAATCCGCTCGCTCTGTGTCGAACCCAGTTTCCAGAGCCGCGGCATCGGACGGCGCCTGACTCAGGCCTGCGTCGAGCTCGCGAAAGACCGGAACATCTTTGAACTGATGGTCATCACTTCGTCTGACGAGTTCTTTCTCAGCTGCGGATTTGACTTCACGCTGCCAGGCGAAAAGAAGGCTCTCTTCATGCAGACCCGTGAGTCACATTGAGAGATCATTCTCTGCACCTCCTGACCTTCGCCTGTTGAGACTGCAATAGGCGAATTCTGGCGTCAGTGATAGACTTTTCCGCGTGAGAGCGACCGGCGTGGTTTCGCAATTGCCGACACTTCGTCCTGATGAAATCCCCGACGCTCACTAACGGAATTGTCACGCTGCTCACGGAGGAGTCAGATGCGTTCGACATGGAGACCGCATCGTGCACAAGGTTCGCATTCCGCCATCACGCAATCAGGTGTGATGGCGTTAATATTTGCTGTCATTCTGGGGATCGCTGGCCCCGCATTCGCACAGTCAACAGCTCCGTTGAACTTGCAGGCAACTCCTGCTCAACCGGCCCCTGACCAGGACGATGCGACTTTGCGCGCTGTGACAGCCGTCGGGCAGGTTGCATGGGCTGTCGGAGATCGGGGAGTCATCTGGAAGTCGTCTGACGCAGGCCGGTCGTGGCAGTTTGTCAGCCTGCCTGCAGAAGCACGGACCTTCTCCTTTCACAGCGTCTGCTTTCTGACGGATCGCGTTGGCTGGATCGCCGGTGGAACGGTCATTCCTGTCGGCGGAGTCCTGCAGGGGATCGTCCTTTCGACCAAAGACGGAGGGAACACCTGGCAGGTTCAGCCGGGTCAGGGGTTGCCGTATGTGCGTCATATTCAGTTCTTTGATCTTCAGCAGGGTGTCCTCGTCGGCGAACGGACCAACAACTGTCCCGGGGGAGCCCTGCGGACAACCGACGGCGGGCTAACTTGGAATCCCCTGCCCTCTCAACGGAGCGGAAACTGGAATACCGGAGCATTTCTGTCCGCAGATCGCGGCGTGCTCGGAGGCGATCAAAACCGACAGGCCGTTATGGACCGGAGTTCCATGCTTCCATCGGGATCAGGTGCCGCTGCGTTGACCGGCTGGCAGGGTTCATCGCTGGATGCCCAAGGTCAGGCTTGGATGGTGGGTGACGGAGCAACCGTCGTCCGCAGCCTGAATTTCGGCGTTTCATGGCAGCCGCTCCGGGAGCAGCTGCCTCCTTTGATTGAAGACTTCTCTGACTTCACGGCAGTTGCCCATCGCGGACAACATGTCTGGATCGCCGGCCAACCGGGTTCGGTGATCTGGAAGAGTTCGGACGGCGGCGAACACTGGCAGCCGCAGCGGACCGGCGAAGGAATTCCGCTGACCGCACTCCATTTTTCTGATGAACTGCATGGCATCGCCGTCGGGCATCTCGGACGAATCTGCATGACGCAGGATGGTGGCCAGACATGGCAGAACACACGTGCCGCTGGACGCAGGCTTGCTTGTCTCGCACTGCAGTCAGATGAAGAAAAGACGGCCCTTCCCTTCCTCGCCCGCTGGGCGGGAGAAGATGGATTTCGGACGGCTGTGATGATCACGACCCGACGGGATCTCGGTGACGATGCTCACCGCTCACGGGAACTGCGTGAACGACTGGCGCACGGCGTCCAGACTGCCGGAGGGAACGCTGGCTGGGTCGACTGGAAACTTCCGGTCTCACTCCCGCTGTTGAATGATAACGAACAACGTCTCCTCGAAGAGTGGTCGCAGCTGACCGACCGTCGACTGGGGGATGTGTTGCTGGCGTCGCTCGTCGGGCAGATTCGCACCTGGCGACCAAGCGTCATCCTCATCGATGCTCCTGATGAGAAGAATGCGTCGGCCCAACTCATCGACCGGGCGATCACCCGCGTGCTGGAACTCGCCGCTGATCCGAACTTTGCACTTGCGCAGACAGAGATCTGCGGACTGGCTCCATGGCGAGTCGAAAAGCTCGTCCTGCAACGTAATGACGGGCAGACGGGAACCGTCCGGATCGATCTCTTCCAACCACTCCGGTACAGCCGATCGACTGTCGAAATGCAGGTCGCTCGAGCTTCCGGACAGCTGGCAAACATCCCGGGAACCTTCCGTCCATCCGGGGAATTCTGGATTGATTCCCGACGGAGCACGGTAGGACTCTCTGACCGGAATGTGTTCATTGACCTGGACATTCGCGTCAACGGAGACGCCCGCCGCGCATTGCCTGTGATCAGTAATGAGGACGCTGATCGGATTGTCAAAGAAGCTCAGCATCGTCGTCATGTCACTGCGGCAAGTGAGCGGATCATCAACGATCCGCAGCGTGCTGGTCAGCTGTTAGGGCAGCTGAATGACATTGTCCGTCCGCTGTCGCCAGAGCAGGCGGCTCAGCAACTCGCGGTACTCGGCGAGATGTATCATCGTCAGGGAGAATGGGCCCTCGCGGAAGAGGTCTACAGTGAACTGATGACACGGTATCCCGATCAGCCGGCAGCGGCTCAGGCGATGCTCTGGCTGCTGAAATACTGGTCGAGTGCGGAAATGAACTGGCAGCGTCTGAAGACGATTCAGTCTCAACGAGTCACCACTCGGGCAACAGCCCTTAACGAAGGCGTGATTCAAACCGCTGTCGAAGCGGCTCTGCAGGCCGCCAAAGAAAAGCAGAACCGCATGGCTTACTCCCTCGCGGCTCCGCCGTTACCGGCCGCAATTGAAGCCAACTCGCATGCACTTCCCCCGACAATGGGAGACCTGCGCTCCGTCACGACGGCCGATGGACAGGCCGGGAGCCCGCAGCAGATGCTGCTGACTCGCTGGCAAACGGGAGCGAATGCGATCGTGAAGACGCTGAATCAGGCGTACCCGCAACTCGCTCAGCAACCGGAAACACAGTTCATCACAGCGGCGTTGATGCGGCGGCGCGGCGATCACCGCAAAGCCGATGACATCTATCGCGAGTTCATGAAGACCCTCAGTGACGCCCCCTGGAATATCGCCGCACGCGGAGAAGCTTTCCTGGTGCGCCCCGGTGCTCAGGCTCCGAAACCGGCGATCATCTGCAAACGGGTCGCGACGCCTCCCCATCTGGATGGACTGCTGTCCGATCCCTGCTGGGTCGGCGCGACCGAGATTCGGCTCGGAGAAGAGCAGTCCGACACGTATGTCGGGTCGCAGAGTCTTGGCGGGTCAATTCGAAGCGGCAACTCCTCACGCCCTGTTGTGCTGATGGCCCGGGATGAACGTTTCCTGTACCTGGCCGCCACGGTGCCCATCGAGTCACGGCTTCCCGCGGACGGACCTGAGACACACGGCCGAAGCCATGACGCTGATCTCGGGCAGTTCGACCGCATCAGCTTTCAGTTCGACGTCGATCGTGACTATGCCACGTACTATCAGTTCACCGTCGATCAGCGCGGTCACACCCGTGATTCGTGCTGGGAAGACGAGAAGTACAACCCTCGCTGGTTCGTGGCGACGACCCGTTCAGGCGATGCCTGGCGGATGGAGTGCGCGATTCCGCTCGATGAACTGCTTCCAGCCGACCGGATCTCCGGCACTAGCTGGGGAGTCGGCATCACGCGCATCATGCCCGGGATTGGTTCGCACGGCTGGACCGCTGCTGGTGCCGTTTCACCTCGACCGGAACTCTTTGGACTCGTTCGCTTCGAGTAATTCACTTGGATTACATCAGGCCGGTTCGGTCTTCTTCGCAGGGGGAACGATGATGCCGTCTGCGAGCTTCATGAGATAGAGCGCCGTCAGCTTGGCCCGTTCGACAAGACTGTCGAGCAGAACGAATTCATCCGCGCTGTGAATCTTGCCACCCCGGACTCCGAGGGTATCGACATTCGGGATGCCCAGCGCGGCCAATCGGTTTCCGTCACAGGAACCACCGCTCGGGGACCACGTCAGATCCAGGCCCAGTTCCTTCCCACAGTCATGCAGCTGTTGCAGCTGCGATTCCAATGAAGGCGTCAGTGACTTAGGTGGAGAAGAAAACTCTCCCTGCAGCTGCATCGCGACGCCCTGCTGTTCGGAGACCCGATTGAGAATCTCCGCGATCGCTGACTGGATCTCTGCTTCCTGCCGACGGTCGGTGTAGCGGATATTCAGATGAAGGACAGCGAGGGCTGGAATCATGTTGCTAGGACCGCCTCCATCTACCCGAGCGACGTTCAATGTCATCTCCGGCCAGCGTCCATTGAGTCGGTGCAGGTCCAGTGCAGCCATCGCCGCAGCGACAATCGCATTTCGCCCCAGATGGAAGTCGCGTCCGGAATGAGCCGACTGCCCATGAACGATCACCGCAAAATTCCCGCTTCCTTTCCGTGAGGAGACCAGACCTCCTGTCGGCAGAGAGGGCTCGAACAGCAATCCCAGCTGCACGCATTTGGCGAATTCAGCAAAAAGCGAAGCAGAGCCCGGCGATCCAATCTCTTCATCACTGTTGACAATGACATTCCACCCAAGCCGATTCTGGCCGGTCTGTTGGGCGAATCGCTCAAAGGCCTTGAGTGAGAACAACATCACGATTAGGCCCCCCTTCGCATCAGCAACGCCGGGTCCCTGCAATGTGTTCGCATCCAGCCGCGTCACAGACTGAAAGGGAGACAGCGGTCCGTAAACCGTGTCCATGTGAATCGCCAGCAGCACCTGCAACGGTGCCTGAGGCCGACAGATTGCAGAGACGTTTGGCCCGAGTTGAAGCGGGACGAGATTCCCATGCTCGTCGACTCGCTTTGCCGGCTGCGGGTGATGCTGCTCGACCTGCGGGGTCAGTTCGCGGAACTGCTCCTCAACCAGATGGGCCATTTCGGTCAGTCCCAGCGGATTGAACGTCCCAGTGTTCAGGTTCGCCCACGATTGCAGCAGACTCCGCATGGTCTCCGCCTGCGTCTCGATCCAGCGGAGATAAGGGGCGTAAGGTGTCATCTGGTTTTCCGCTCAGGAAAGGCTGAACTGTCGTAACAATGACAACAGATTAATCGAATTTGCGACACCGGCAGAATCTGCCGAAAACCGCAACACAGAACACAAAGCATTACCCACCAATAACTTAAACAACAACGACACTCTTCTGGCACGGGTTTTGTTTCTTACTTTTCCGTTATTGGAAAACGAACCTCTCAAGACGAAAAGGGACTGCCATGAAGACGATCGCCATTTGCGCTGCATTGTTTGCAGGACTGATCTGTGCCGGACAGGCGAATGCGGGGCCAACACACGGACACAAGAACTCGTGGGGAACCGGATACCGCGGAGGACATCATCACGGCGGCCCGAGCCATGGACGCGGCCATTATCACTACCACAACACAGGCCATTACGACTATGTGCCCGGCGGCTATGTTCAACACTGGAACCACTATCACTACGTCCCGGGCGGATACCAGTGGCATAACACAGGCCACTATGACTACCACCGCGGTGGTCACGGTCACCATCACCACCGCTAAGCCGCCTCATTTGAGACGCGGTAAATCAGGTGAGCTCCAGCTGGCACGCATGGACTTCTGGAAAACGCGTGCCGCTGGAACACCTCTTGATCCATTCCTTGCCTACTCCATCCAGCGGGCCACATCCTTGGCATGGTAAGTCAGAATCATGTCGGCACCTGCCCGACGGATGCTTGTCAGAATTTCGAGGGCGACACGCTGCTCATCAATCCAGCCCTGGGCCGCTGCTGCTTTCACCATGGCGAATTCACCACTCACGTTATAGGCCGCGAGCGGAAGCTCCGGGTAAGCCTCTTTCACTCTCCGAATGATATCGAGGTAACTCAATGCCGGCTTCACCATCAGAATGTCTGCCCCTTCGCCGACATCCAGTTCCACCTCACGAAGCGCCTCATTCGAATTCGCGGGGTCCATCTGGTAAGTCGCACGATTTCCGAACTGCGGCGTGCTTTCTGCGGCTTCACGAAATGGGCCGTAAAATCCGGAGCAGTACTTGGCGGCATAACTCATGATCGGGATGTGTGAGAACCCCGCTTCGTCCAGACCTTCCCGCATCGCCTCGATCATGCCGTCCATCATGCCGCTCGGAGCAACGAGGTCGGCTCCGGCTTTCGCGTGACTGACGGCCTGTTCCTGGAGCAATGCCAGAGTCTCATCATTGTCGACGTCAACCATGCCCCCCTGCTCATGCAGGACGCCGCAATGACCATGATCGGTGAACTCGCAATAGCAAACATCGGTCATCACCAGCAGTGAGTCATCTGCGCTTTTAATCTCGTGAATCGCCTGCTGCACGATGCCAGTGTCGGATCGCGCATCAGAACCGTCAGCGTCCTTGTGCTCAGGAATGCCGAACAGAATCACGCCGGGAATTCCGCAGTTCTTGATCTCGCGAATTTCCTCTTTCAGCTGATCGACCGAAAGCTGATAGTGCCCGGGCATTGAACCAATCGGATTCTTCTGCCCCCGACCATGCCGGACGAACAGCGGCAGAATCAAATCTTTCGGGCTCAGCGTCGTCTCACGAACGAGTTCCCGGAGTTGTGGATGCCGACGAAGACGACGCAGTCGAGTGGATGGAAACATAATCTCGTTTTCTGAAAGAGGAGAGCAGTTGCTCAAAACGAGCCTCCGTGAGAGGCGTCGCCGATCCTGAACTGCCGTCCGAATGATCTTGCGATGAGGGTCATCTCAGTCGTGGAGATTTACCCCTCACCATGGTCGTCGGAATCGTGTTCGCCATGTTCATATTCGCCATCTGAGTGCGATTCATGACGACGGTAACCCTGCCAGACCACTCCCGGCCGATCCCGAAACTTCTCTTCACTCCCTTCAACCTGAATCAATCGGGCCTGAAGGGGTTCGCAGTGCTGCTGAAAGTCGAAGACCAGCTCAACAGCTTCGTCCTCTGTCTCAGCAAGGACTCCCCAGTCGATCTGGTAGTGCGGCCACTCCTGTTGACCAGCGAGACAGCCTTCCGATTCCGACCAGCTTTCATCCAGCGGCTGCAGCACCTGCACCCGATAGAAGTGCACATTGTCCGCCTCGGGATTTTTTTCCCGGAGTGTGTGCAGGTATTCGTCGGACAGCAGCCCTGCGCGCAGCAAGCGTCTGATGAGCCGCCTCCGTAACGGGTGGTCCTCTGGCCAGCCGACGATGCCCTCACAGAGTGCTTCGGCCAGTCGAACCAGTCCATGCAGCGAGAGATAGTCGACGTCAGCGAGTCGCAGTGCGAGAAAGGACTCCAGCGATTCCTGAGCAGAATCAAGTTGCTCCAGCTGTGTGTACACACAGAACCGGATCGCATGGAGATGCAACTGACCAGGGGGCCGATGCTGCTGTTCCGCATCCAGTTCCCGCAGACATTCTTCAAGATTCCCCAGTCGAAACTGTGCGAGCCCGCGATAGTAATGATGCCAGGCCTGAATCTTGTCGACCAGTTTTTCATGCCGGTCAAGATAGATGAGCAGCATGTCATACTGCTCCAACTGGAGCGCCGTCATTGCCGCTTCCCAGGCGACCTTGGCATCTTTGGTCCCCTTGCGGAGACACAGATCAAGGACTGCGAGAGCATCACGTGGGCGATCGGTTTCGCGATAAAGTTCCGCGAGCTGGTGAGCGGAAGCCCCATCGGTCCGGTCGAGTCGGCAGGCACGGGAATAGGCCCGCTCTGCTTCCCCGTGCTGTCCTTCTTCCAGAAAGAAAGCACCGGCCCGCGAGTGGTTTCGGGGATGGTTGGGATTCATCGACATGGAGAGACGGAACTGCTTCTCCAGTTCTTCCACCTGAATGATCCCACCGAAGGTTTCATCATCTGCAGTGCGGAGGAACTGTCCCAGCGTCGCCACGACACTCAGGACGGTCGCGTCCTCGGTAAACTGTTTGCGAATGGACTCTGCCCAAGGCCAGACTCGCAATGCGTCGTCGCTCCCCTGGATCACATATCTCGACAGGTGGACGAGGTAGGCAGCGTCGCCGGCGTCTTCAATGCTCGCGGCATCATGAGACAGGAGATCATTCAGAATCTCTTCGCGGTCTCTCCCTTCCTCCTGACTCGACATGATCCGTCGCATGTACTGCGACAGGGTCTCTGACAATGGAGTCTTCGTGATAACGATGTCTGCATCTTCTTCGAGTTCTTCGAACCCGTGCTCGTCCAGATCTTCTTCTACGTGCGTCATTGCAGTGGGATCGGAACACCAGGGCCCGGCATCAGGTTCTGCCAGCAGTGGGACGGGACAGACGGTGGACCCGGGATCCAGCAGACGTTTCCAGCGACGCAATGTGAGATAGTCCTGCGCTTCGGACGCTTTGGCTTCGAGCCCTTTGCCGAGTGCTTCTGCTCGCGTCCGGTTACCCTGAATCAGATAAGCGGCAATGAGTCGCAGCCGAACTTCGAACCAATCGCGCAGGCAGAGCTGATCCGTCAGTCGCCGGTCCCATTCCGTGAGCAGCGGAATCGCCTCCTCGAACTTGCCGGTGATCGTCAGCGCCAGTGCCTTCAGCTTCGCGAGTTCAAGTTCGAACCGCAGCCATTCGCCGGGTTCAAATGTCGGTAATCCCTCGGGTGCATGGGCCACTGTTCTGCCCAGCAACAGATGGGCTTCATGACGATCGAGATTGGTCAGAATCGCTGAGCGCCGCTTCAGGTAGACCTTTTCTGCTCCGCTGAGTGTCTGGGCCTGTTCCAGATCGCGTTCAGCACGCGTGAGCCGGCCTTCCAGCATGTTGACCCATGCCAGTTTCTGAAGGGTCGTGCACCGGCGATCCTTCTGCGAAGAATCATCCTCACGGAACTCCATCAGCGCCTGACACTGATGTCGCACCATCGCGAGATCATCCGAGGCGAGATAGACGTCAGCTGCGTATTCCCGGAAGCACTTGATGCAATCGGTTTTCCCGGTCTGACGACAAACCTGAATGCCATCATTAATGCACTCATGCATGCCGGGAGAGTTGAACCCTGCCATCAACCCGGTCGCTTCGGCGAGATTGTCGTAAGCACAGCTCGACATCCATGAGCAGACCCAGTGGTACTGTCCTTCATCGAGATCCGGCTGAATCCGTCGAGCCTGCTCTTCATCCTGCAGCAGAACGACCAGTTCCACCGCCGCGTTACGGACCTGTTTCGGATCGAGCATTGCATGACCAAACCGCATCAGGTCAAACAGGCCAAACATATAGTTGATGACCTGCTGCTGCTGACGCGCAAGTCGCGTGTACTCTTTCGCCAGTTGCACGGCAGAACGGACATGGCAGTCGAGAAACAGCTTCTCGGCCTTTTCCGTCTGTTGCTCGAACCGACGGCTGAAATCATCAGACAACTCGTGAAAATCTTCCACAAAACTCTTTCAGAACCGAATCAGGACAAAGACATCGGTGAATGCCAGGGGCGACGTCACTTTTCCAACTCCGCCCTATTGTGATTGATCGGCCCCGTCTTCCGCCACTAACTCCAAAGCCGTCAGGCGACCAGGCTCGCGGACCAGCAAAATTCCAGGGCCGGGGATCAGATCGCCGCCTCCGACGCCGGTCAGTGCCCGAAGTGGGATCTGCTGCTTTAACTGCCCGGTGCGGGGATCGATCTTCACGATTTCATCACGAGTCGGCCAGAACAGCACTCCTTCAACCAACGCCGCGCGACCGACTCCTTGATCCGCCTCGCGGAGTGGAGCGATCTCCCACAACGTCTTGCCGGTCTCAAGTTCGATCGCGGTGAGATTCTGCCCTGACACGAGAACAATGCCGTCACCAGCATCAAGGAGTGAATTCGCAGCAGCAGGTAACTCAAGACGGAATCGAATCGCTCCCGTTGCTCTTTCCCGGCATTCAAAGCTGCGATCACGGAGGCAGATGACCATCTCTGATGTCAGGCAAAGTGCTGTCGGAACTGGGGAACCAAAATCGCCGTTCGAGTCGGAAGCCGGTCCGCGAGGCCGAGTCGAGAGACGCTTCCCGTCCCATTGAAATGCCAGAAGTGTCTCGCCGCAGCACAGAAACAAGTCAGATCCCGTTGTCGACAGCGTGATGACAACAGGGGCAGGACGCGAGGTCAGCGAGGGAAGCGGAACCATCGTTAGAAGCTCACCCTGCAGGTTCAGGATGAGGATTCTGTGCGCGGCCTCGCGCTGAACCACGATGGCAACGGCGTCGCTAAGGAGTATCGGGGCGCTGGCGAAATTCCAGTCTGGCTCGGCGACGAGTTCGTGTGCCGGATGGTTCCAGGCAAGACGCCCTTCTGCTGACATCTCCAGCGACACTAGCTGAAATGGAATGAAACGGGTCCCCAGGTGGGCGCCGTCAACAAGACCAATCCAGTTCTGATTGATCCAGACTCCGGAGAGGAGTTCTCGCTGCGAGGTTTTTTGATTAGGACGACTCGGTTCCCATTGCAGAACAAATCCAGCGTCCTGCGGATCACCATTTCCCCAGGCAGCCCGGCCGGTCTGGGGGTCGAGAACACGAATTCCATCGTGGTCATTGATTAGCAGCAGATCACTGTCAGGAGCGAAACTGACATCGGCTGTCTCTGTGGTGACAACGGACCAGAGGACGCGACGCAGGACAAGATCCTCCGCGCTGATTGATGACGTTAGAAGCAGCAGCCCGACCAGTCCTCGCAGCATGAGTCGTATCATGTCGCTCCCATCTCAGGATTTCTGCGAAGCGGCGAGCCAGCTCGCAGCGAAAAACGCTTTGACGTCAATCAGCTTCCCGGACTTCTCCTGCCGTTTGAACCACGCATTGATTCGGGACAGCGGCACGACGTGGACGGTGATGTTTTCCCCAGCGACGCCACCCCCTTCGGCCACCTTCTTTGCTTGCTTTGCCAGATAGAAATGAACGACTTCTGTCGCGAGCCCTGCTGACGCCGGTCCGGCGACCAGAAACTTCCAGCTCCGCGCGGTATAGCCGGTCTCCTCCAGAAGCTCCCGCTGTGCAGCGACGAGGTAATCATCTTCATCAGAATCGTCACCGACAAGCCCCGCCGGCAGATCGATCACCGAGGCCCCCATCGGAATGCGGTACTGCTCAACCAGGACAATTTCCTGATCACGAGTCACCGCCACGATCGCCGACGCGCCCACTCCCTTGCAGCGATGCACGTACTCCCAGGGGCCCTCTTTAATGAGTTGGAGATACTTGCCCTCAGCAACGACTTCTTTTTTGTCAGCAGAACTCATCGGCTCCATCGATTCTCTGAGAGGTGACCTGACGTGTACTCAAGGAACTTCAAAATTCGAAGATCCGAAATTCGAAACAGAGAGAAGAGCTCCACCACGCGAGCAGACGATCAGTCTGAAGGTTTCGAATTTGAGATTTCGTATTTTGAATTTCCCAGTCGTCCTCTACTTCAGTTCCAGTTCCTGCTTCAGAGCGACAAGTCGCTCACGTTCCGGCATCGCTTTGTAGAAGGGATCGAGCGGATAACACCCAGAGACCATGCCGTTGCGAGGTGCTGTCGTGCAGTCGCTGAAGGTCCGGCAGATCTTCTTCCGCTGCATCCCTTTGCCAGCGAGGACGTCCGCCGGGAGTTCCGGATAAGACAAGACCATTCTCCCCAGCCCGATGGAGTCAACGAGTCCTTCCCGGATGGCGGCCTGCCCGACGTTTGGCAGCCATTCCTGCAGATAGCTATAGCCGGATCCAACGACGATCAGATTAGGGAAGGCTTGCTTCACGCGTCCCGTCACTTCGATCTGACGCGCGACCCCAACCAGAGGATCTTCCGGCGGCAGATAACCATCGGACGGTGGGAACAATGCCGGACGTTGAATGTGCGGGTTGTAGTAAGGGCTTCCAACCGAGCTGCACAACAGATCGATTCCCAGTGACTGCAGTAACTCGAGGAACTTCGTCGGTTCGCTCAGGTCAATCCCCTGCCCTGTGCCGTCGCCGCCGAAAGCATAGCGATAATCTGTCGAGGCCGCAGGCACACCGATGCGTTCAGCACCTGGTTCAAACGGCACGTAGTCAAAGACACTGAGACGAACCCCGATCTGCATTCGGGGAGCGGCTGCACGAATTCCTTCGGTGATCTCACGGAGGAATCGGGTGCGATTTTCAAAGCTGCCGCCGAATCGCCCCGGGCGGTCAAAGCCTGAAAGAATTTCATGCCCCAGATAGCCATGACAGTGCTTGAGATCGACGAAGGTGAATCCCGCCTGATCTGCCAGAACAGCAGCTTTGACGAAGTCTTCAATCAGTCGCTGGAGTTCATCGTCGCTGAGAATCGGACGATCATCCTGCACACCCACTCGCTGATCGAGAATCGGGTGCCGGTAAGCGATGCGCGGTTCCGGTCGCTTCTTTTCATTCGGTCTGGCGAACCGGCCGGAGTGAGTCAGCTGCAAGCCGACCAGTAGATCATCAGCCCGACCGAAGTGCTGCTGATGGGTGGAGACGAGAAGCTCTCTTAGCCCGGCAATCTCGCCAAGCGTGTTTGGATTCAGAAGTAACTGATTTGGATTCGCCCGACCTTCCGGCTGAACAGCGACGGCTTCGCCCCCCCAGATCAGCTTGGCCCCGCTGAGTCCGAAGTTCTGCCAGCGGCGTCGGGTCAGATCAGTCGGGCGGCCGTCGGTCTCACCGTCCCAACCTTCCATCGGGAGAATGCAAAAACGATTGCCAATCGCCCCGGCACACGATCGCAGGGGCTGTGCGAAAATGGCGTCGGAGCCTGTTTCCAACTGCTCATCAAATGGCAGTGACACCTGCAGAGAGGCGAGATGACACTGAAACTGTTCTACCGTTTTCAAGCTGGCAACGCGGGGGTACGACATGCAAACCCATTCGAAGAAACACTGACGGCGGCAATGGACGATCGCGTTGTCAGCTGCTAAAGGGCATGGCTGATCAAACGACAAACGGGAAGGGATCCCATTCGGAATCACCTTCCCGTCAGTGTAATCAGATTTGAACTCTGCGTCGCCTGATGCCGACACCCTCAGATGGGCGACGTCAGCCTGACCATATTCGCCAATCTCTCAACCCGCCACATTCGATTTAGATCGATGCCTGTGGCGGCTGGGGGACGGACCGGAATGGAACCGGGGTTTCCCAGTTCGGGGTTTCCGGAACCAGTTTCTCGGTGGAATTCAGAGCCATGTCGGCAGTGACTTCCTTCCCGGTGTAACCGGCCATGCGGCCCATGATCCCCATCAGCGTGCTGTTCACCATGCGGTCACCATTGTTGACCGGCTTCCCGTCACGGATCGACTTGAAGAGCACTTCATGCTCGACGTCGTACATGTTCGGCGTGGGGCCTTTGTACTTCCAGGTTTCGTCGCCCACCTGAGTCGTTGCGCCGCGGCGGGTCAACTCGCCCTTTCCTTTGGTTCCCAGCAGGTAGCAGTTGTTTTCGCTGTAACAACCGGCCATCTGTCGCTGAGAGATGAACCCGCGAGTGTTATCCGGGAACAGGTAGTTCACTGCGATGTGATCGAAGATATCCCCGCCATGAGCCGGGATCTGGCGACCGCCGACTGCGGTACAGCTGACCGGAGTGACGTCTCCCTTGGACCAGGCGATCCAGTCGACCGCGTGAACAGCCTGTTCAACAAGACCATCACCGGAAAGCCAGGTGAAGTTGTACCAGTTGCGAACCTGCCATTCGAGATCGGTCATCCCGGCCGGACGGCTGGACGCAGGCGGCATTGGCTTGACCACGCCCGTCAGATAGGTGGTGTAGGTGCAGAGAATTTCTCCCAGCGCCCCGCTCAGGGCGCGATCGAAGAAGGCCTGCTTGGCTGAATCATAGCGCCAGCAGAAGCCGGACATGATCGCCAGATTCTTCTCTTTGGCACGTTTGACGGATTCGATGACCGAACGCAGACCCGGGCCGTCGGTCGCGACCGGCTTTTCGCAGAAGATGTGCTTGCCGTGCTCAACGGAGTAAGCAAGGTGCTCTGGACGGAAACCTGGAGGTGATGCCAGCAGCACGACGTCACAGGAATCAATCACGTGACGGTAGGCATCGAGTCCGACGAACTTGTGATCATCGTCGACAGTGACGCGATCACCGATCCCTGCCTGTGCCTTCAGTGTTTTCAGACTCGGTTCAATTGCTTCCGGGAAAGCATCGCCGACAGCGACCAGTCGGGTGTTTGGATCGGCTTTCAGCGCCTGATTCGCTGCGCCTGTTCCGCGTCCCCCGCAACCGACCAGACCAACCTTAATGATGCTGGATTCCTGTGCATACAGTTGGCTGTTCATTGCGAAGTTCGCCAGCAGACCGCCAGCTAATCCGGCCACAGATCCATGCTTCAGAAAATCACGTCGGGACGATTGAGCAGAAAACGCGTCGAATCCAAGCATTGCAGACGGGCTCCAAGGCGGGAGAAAAACGGAGGAAGGCCAAGCAATCCTAACCAGTTCCTCGTGCGAAGTCGCCTCGATTATGACCCACCGCCGGAAAGAAACGCAAACATACGACACAGAGAATCAACACCCGCAAATAGACGAAACTTCTTCGCGATTCGTGTATAGATTTACGCGCCGGATCGACATCTCAATGCAAGGTGGAGCCGTCGGGGAATCCTGTTATGGGGTCTTCCCTGTACTCAGGAACCGGGGCATCAGTTCGTAGCCATTCGGCATCTTATCCCCCGTTGCCGCAGCCGCAATTTCGTCATAGGTTGCCGAACCGTTATGCGGAATGCCGGCACCGCACATGGCGAACGGAACGAACCCGTGACTATGCGTCTTTGTCCGCAGAAACGTCGGATGGTCCGGGCAAACCAGTAAACGATAGTCCCCCTGTGATTTCAGATATTCATGGACAGGGCGGACAATGTGTTCATCTATCGATTCAAGAGCTTTGACCTTCTCATCGGCATGGCCTTCGTGAGAGGCCTCATCGGTCGCTTCTACGTGAACGACAACAAAGTCCTTACCGGACTTCAATGTCTCGATGGCCGCACGTCCTTTCGCTGCGTAATCGGTATCCAGATACCCTGTGGCTCCTTCGACTTCGACGACATCCCAGCCGAGCAGTCGTCCGATGCCTCGCAACAGGTCGACAGCAGTAATGACGGCACTTCGCACGCCGAATCGCTCATAGAAGTTTTTCAGAGAAGGCGTCCGACCTTCACCCCAGAGCCAAATCTGTGTGGCAGGCAGTTCTCCATTCACCGATCGCTGCTGATTCGCCGAAGATGACGCGAGAACTTCACGACTCTCGGTCATCAGTGCGCGTAACTCGTCCGAACCCGGACCCTGTGGAAGGTGGGGCTCGATCGGCTGATCAGTAATGTCATGCGGAGGCGTCGTGAATGTCTGCTTTGAAAACGGAGCCTGACCTTCCCGCGGACGGTACAGGAGCAAATTGCGATAGCTCACGCCCGGGTAGAACTGCCAGGGAGAATCGGCCTGGCAGCGCTGCTGCATCAGGCCAACCAGTTCTCGTCCCAGATCATTGGGAATCTGGCCTGCCGTAAAGCTGACCATTTTCTCGTCCTGCACGGTGACAAGATTGCAACGGATCGCCCAGTCATCTGGTCCCAGTTCGATCCCTTGCGCAGCGGCTTCCAGCGGAGCCCGACCCGTATGATCGGTCATCGGGTTATAACCGAACAGACTCATCGTCCCGACGTCACTGCCCGACGGCATCGAGACTGGCACGTTATCAGTGAGTCCCACTGTCCCGAGCCGGGCGACTTCATCCATTCCCGGCACATTTGCGGCCTGCAAGGGCGTACGATTTCCCAGAGACGCCTGTGGCTCGTCAGCACAACCATCGGGGATCACCAGGACGTATTTCATGAGACTTCAAATGGCTTTGTGGACTTGCGGAACCAGCTTGGACATTGATCGGCATCGCCAATGCCTTGCCCTATGAGATTCTTTCGCCGAATTCATATTCCACGACCTCACTCACAGGTCGCGACAAAAGCGAACCGCAAATCGCGCAAATTATTGCATCGGAGGGAAAAAACCAATGCCGCAGCGTTCAGGCCGTCTTTACCCGACAGAATCAGTCGGTGGCTGCCCGTCCGAGCGGAATTCACAGGAGATTCCCCACGGGGCAAGAATCCGGCGACACTGACGCATGTCACTGACACCCGATATTTGACAAGTATCAGGCCGAACTTGCTCCGACCGGACGGTGTCGATCAGCCAGATCATGAAACAGACCGCCTGGGTTCCCGTTGTGGAGGGGAACAATCAGTCAGGGTCACTCACTTTTGGACTGGACGTTTCCGTGGACATCCTGCCGTTTCCCCGCTGGGGCATCATGTGGGGGATGGCGGTCGTCATCTATGCGGGCTGCAAGTGGCTCACTTGGATCAATCGCCTCCCCACATCGGCGCCACCTTGGAAGCACATCGCTTATCTGCTTGGCTGGCCGGGGATGGATGTCGACACCTTTCTTTGTGGTCGCCCGGAACGAGTACAGGTTCCTGATCTGTCTGAATGGACGTTTGCCAGCGCAAAGCTTGTCCTGGGCACGAGTCTTCTCGGGTTGGCCGGTTCCGTACCGTTCAAATCATCCCCATTTCTGGTCGCGTGGACAGGGATGATCGGCATCGTATTCACCCTGCACTTCGGGTTGTTTCATCTGCTCTCATGCTTTTGGCGAAGCAAAGGAATTCCGGCGACGCCGATCATGAACTGGCCGTTGGCGTCCCGAAATCTCTCGGATTTCTGGGGGCGACGATGGAATCTTGCTTTCCGGGACCTCACCTCTCGATTTCTGTTCCGACCGTTGCAGCCGACTCTCGGACCCGCCGGTGCACTGCTCGCCAGTTTCTTGATCAGCGGGCTGGTGCATGATCTTGTCATTTCCGTACCTGCCGGAGGCGGCTGGGGACTTCCGACCTGTTATTTTCTCATTCAAGGATGTGGCATCCTGCTGGAACACAGCAAATACGGCCGCAAGATGGGATTGAACCGTGGGCTTGTAGGCAGGGTCTATTGCTTCAGCGTCGTTGTGCTTCCCTGCCCGTTGCTGTTCCACACGGCCTTTCGGCAATCGGTGATTGTGCCGTTCCTGCAGGCGCTGGAGTTCGTGAAATGACGATTGACCTGACCTCGGCGATCTTCTTCGGCGGCATTGGGCAGCTGTTGATCCTGATCGCCTCTTCCCTGGTTCCCGTCCGCCTTCAATGGAAGGAAATTCTGGCACCACTCCCGCCGCTGATGCAGCAGCTGTTCTGGGTTTATGGCGGCTACGTCGTGCTGTCGATCGTGAGTCTGGGATTGATCTGCACATTCAATGCACCGGAACTCGCCGCTGGCAGCGGACTGGCCCGTTGCTTCTGTGCATACGTCGCGATCTTCTGGGGCGTTCGCTTATCGCTCCAGCCGTTCTTGAACGCAGGCCCTTTCCTGACGACATGGTGGCTGCGCGGTGGATATCACCTGCTGAGTGTCATGTTTGCGTGCCTGACCCTGCTCTTCATCTGGGCGACCGTTCATTAATCATTGGAACTGGTCCAAAGGGACCTCAGTGGCTGTCCCTTCAACGGTTTCCGCAGCACGTTTTCGCTCTGGCCAGAATCCGGAAGCAGCGATGCACCCGAGCCCCGCGATCCAGACAAAATAGCCTGCCAGATACGATTCGATCGGCTGCATGTAATGAGGTCTCCCAAGCAATGGAGCCAGCAGCAGTCCAACGACAAAAGCAGCCAAAAGTCCCGCAGCCACCCGGCCGCGACGTGTCTCTGATGGTCTCTCCCTGTCGATCAGCATCAGAAGAATAAACGATGCCGTCAGATTCCCGAGTGTTCCTAAGATAATGGCCAGCGCGACGTCAATGAGTTCCGCAATTGTCGCGAGTGAATACGGGAACAAGGGAATCGCTATCGCGAAGCAGCGCCATCCTGAAAGCACATGTCCGCTTTTCACCGCCGGCAACAGAAGACTGCAGATCACCAGCAGAACACCTGCGCAGGAAATCCACCCTACTGGCGACAGGCGGATGATTCGCAGAGAGGAACTCGGTCCCGGCCCTTCTTCATGACGGTCCATTGGATACCCCTCTGACTTCAGACTGTGAAACGCAGAAAGAGCCGCGTCTCCTGACAGGAAACGCGGCTCTGGCGAATCTCACATCCGTGTCCCCACGAAATGGAGCCTTACTTAGAAGGCCTGTCCGATGGCCTCGCGGCCGTTGCGGGTGCAGAGTGACCACAGGGTCATCTGATCGATGTTCATCGCGATCGGACGGGCGGAACCGTCAACCAGACAGATATTCATCGTTTCAGCATGAGCGGTTCCGAAACCGAAGAAGTGAACCGTTCCAGTGCCGTCGGTGCTTCCGCCAGGTGCTGGAATTGAGCATGGAGATGCTCCGGTCCAGTATTTATTGAAGCCAGGGTGATCGTCACGAGCACGTGCGACGCTGGAATAGTGGTCGCCCCAGAAACCAAACGGCGATTCCACAAAGAGAATGGTATACGACATCCCATCGCCGACATCGCGATCCCCCACTGCACTGTTCTGATAGAACATGCCGTTGTTCAGCGGAGCATTTGGATCGGCGGTCTGCCATGCTCCCATGTTCCCGCGATAAGTGCTGTATCCCAGATATCCGGGGCGTGTCGAAGGAAGCGACGCACTCGGACAAACGTACGAGGAGATGGGAACCTGAATGTATTCCCAGTTGCTGTCGATTGCATTGGGAGCACCCGCGGCAGTGGCAGCAACGAAGTCAGTTTTTGGCTTGTTGAAATCAATCGCCAGGTTGGCGAGTTCCAGCTGAGGCAACAACAACGCCTGCCAGTTCCAGAATCCACCGAGTTCCCAAGTGGTGATGTTCGTCACGTTTGGTACGGCTGTTCCCGGGACAGCAGGAGCCGCCGTAGCATTCACTGCGCGAACCACGATCGGTTCAGGGAATGGAGAATCCGAGACGTTGATATCGCAGGTCGGGTCGACGGCTTCCTTTGCCGTATCCGCACACCATCCCGGCGGGAAGACACGATGTGTGCTCATGTAATTCTGAGCGGCGAGCCCCAGCTGACGCATATTATTCAGGCAGGAGTTTCGGCGGGCCGCTTCCCGTGCGTTCTGCACCGCGGGCATGAGCATGG
The DNA here is from genome assembly GCA_023417655.1 of Planctomycetota bacterium. Lineage (GTDB taxonomy): Bacteria > Planctomycetota > Planctomycetia > Planctomycetales > Planctomycetaceae > Planctomicrobium. The sequence continues at coordinate 19,495 of JAEZFD010000066.1, forward strand.
CGACCAGCATTCCAATGATGGCAATGACCACCAGCAATTCAATCAGTGTAAAACCCGTGCGACGCGAAACTGCGGAACGTCGGGCCCTTTGAAGATTCATCATTATCAACGTCTCCGAGCAATAAGGTCATTTCCAATAGGAAATCGTACCAATCGCAAATCCCACAGGCAATTTGAGTTTCGAACAGGAGTACAAATGCTCCCAAATCCAGACATTATCAACAAACCGCGAAAATCGAGCTCAAGCGATCTCAAGAGGGTTGCAATTCTCTTCTGAACTGCACGCCGTGAGTTTTCTGCCCCATCAAGTTCCCCAGCGAGGGGTTAGCCTGAGAGGCACTTCAAGCTGATCACATACCCTCGTGACAATAAAATCAACGAGTTCTTCAATCGTTGTCGGCCGATGATAGTAGCCCGGCATGGCAGGCAAAATGACCGCACCTGCCTCGGCCAAGGTCTTCATGTTCTGCAATTGAATGCTGCTCAACGGCGTCTCGCGCGGCACAACCACGAGTTTTCTGCGTTCCTTCAGATGGACGTCTGCTGCCCGATGAATCAGGTTCATCGACAGTCCCTGAGCCAGACTCGCAAGCGTTCCCATCGAACAGGGACAGACCACCATCCCTGAGGTTCGGAAAGATCCGCTCGCAATCCCAGCCCGATAATCCTGACCGCGGTGGTAATGAATCGTTCCGGGAGGAGCGCCGGTGACGACCGGCTGAAAGTTCCATGCCTGTCGAAACCGGTCGAGCAACGACAAATCAAACCTGTCCAGTGACAGTTCCATCTGTAACTCTTCCCAGACTACCTGAACGGCTGCCGGGCTGTAGGTGAGATGAACCTCAACTCCGGCTGCAGTCAGAACATCCAGCAATCGAAATCCATACAACGCTCCGCTGGCGCCGGTCATGGCGACGACGATTCGCCGACTTTCCGTCTCCGAGTTCATGAATAACGCTCCCCCCACCTGACCGCCGGCTGATTCCGCTTTCCGCGCTTAATTAGAGCAGTTTGCTCTCCTATGTGCCCGCCGATCTCGGTTTCAATCGAGGAATGACGTTGTACTCCGCGTGGCGGGGACGGCCGATGGCAAGCTGCTCTCGAGGAGAGGGCTGCTTCTGCACAGAGACACCCGATTTTTAAACGGAAACCGCCCAGGGAACTTAACAGACAGCACGGCGCGAAGGTGAAAGCCCGGCCGGAATTGGCGAAGTTCATCGCCAGACTTGCGTCTTCGCTGCAAATGGGGGAGAAAAGCAGAGAACATGAGCCAACTTTGAAATGAGGTGGCGATTCGGTCCCGCTGGGGACAACGCCCCCTCAAGAATCCCCTTCCGCTGAAAGACTTCCTGTGCAGCACCGCACCCTTGGGCAAACCGGACTCTCGCTCCCGATTCTCGGTTTCGGGGCCTCATCGCTGGGTCAGGAATTTCGCAGCGTCGAACTGAGTGACGCGATTGCTTCTGTCCACACCGCGCTCGACTGCGGGATGAACTACATCGACACGTCACCTTATTACGGCCGGGGCGCCTCTGAAGTCCTGCTGGGATTTGCCCTGCGGGACGTTCCGCGTGATTCCTACATCCTCAGCACGAAACTGGGACGATACGCCCCGCAACACTTCGACTTCTCGGCGAAACGAGTGCGAGAGAGCATCGATGTCAGTCTTGAACGAATGAAGGTCGACCACATCGACATCATGTTCTGCCATGACATCGAATTCGTCGACATGCAGCAAATCGTCGACGAGACCTTGCCGGCACTCCGCCGCGAACAAGAACGGGGAACCATTCGCTTCATCGGCGTCAGTGGTTACCCAATGAAGATGTTCAAGTTCATTCTGGACCAGACAGATCTGGATGTTGTGCTGTCGTACAATCATTACACGCTGCAGAACGACATGTTCGCAGATCTGATCCCCTACCTGAAACAGAAGCAGGTTGGAGCGATCAACGCCGCTCCTTTCTCTGCCCGACTCCTCACAGATGCGCCATTGCCGGTCTGGCACAAAGCGACACCGTTTGTCCGGCAGGTCTGCTCTCAGGCCGCCGCCGAATGTGCGAAAGCCGGAACCTCTCTCGCCAAGCTCGCCCTCCAGTACTCTGTCGCCAATCCCGACATGACCAGCTGCGTGACCGGCAGTGCGAATCCCGCCCGAATCCGGGAATGGGCACAATGGATCGAAGACCCGATGGACCAGCAATTACTGAAACGGGTAAAAGAGATCCTCGCCCCGATTCATAACTGGTACTACACCGAAGGCCGCCCAGAAAATAACGACCCTGTCGTTGACTTCAGAACCGTCTGAGTTTCAACGATTTGACTCTCAGCAGCCGGTTTCTCTTCTCAGGCCGTTGAGACCTTCCCATCGCCATCAATCCGGAAGCGATCCTCCATGAAGATGCTGCTGCCGCTGTTGAAATCCCGCCGTTCCGCTGCCTTCGGTCAATTCGCCCTGCCCCATGTTGTCCTGATGGCAGTCGCCTTGACCTCGGCGATGGCCTCTTCGGTTGCCGTCGCGGACGAGGCACCCTTCCCCGGGAAGAAATCAGAGTGGAATGGATTCGATCGCTATGACTTTGAGATCGCGGAGACGCCAGTTCTGGTTGTAGTCCCCAAACAAACCGCACCGGGCAAACCCTGGGTGTGGCATGGTGAGTTTTTCGGCCACAAACCAGCTCCGGATATTGCCCTGCTCAATCAGGGTTTCCATATCGTTTACGTCCGCATCCCCGATCAATTCGGTGGTCCCAAAGCGATTCAAGTCTGGAATGCGGCTTATCAACAGCTGACCGAGAAGTATGGCTTCGCGAAGAAGGTCGCCCTTGTCGGCCTGAGCCGTGGCGGGCTGTATTGCTATAACTGGGCGATCGCCAACCCGCAGAAAGTCGCCTGCATCTATGTCGATGCTCCTGTCTGTGATTTCAAGAGCTGGCCCGGCGGCAAAGGGACTGGGCCGGGGAGTGCTGCAGAATGGCAAAAACTTCTCAAGGCATATGACTTCGCGAATGACAGCGAAGCACTGGCATACACCGGAAATCCCGTCGACAATCTCGCGCCACTTGCAAAGGCAGGTGTTCCCCTTCTGCATGTGTTCGGGGATGCCGACGAAGTGGTCCCTTGGGAAGAAAACACTGGTCTGATCGATCAGCGTTATCGTGCGCTCGGCGGGAAGATCGAACTGATTCGAAAGCCGGGTGTGAAACATCACCCCCATGGGCTCGACGATCCGACTCCGATCGTCAACTTCATTGCGCTCCACTCTTCACCTGCCGCCACTGGCAATTCCGGCCCCGCTGCTCAGGCTTCAACGCCGGAATACCATCCCGTTAAAGCAGAGATCGTCCGGCCTCGAGCTGGGCTCGGAAATGTTCAGGCGAAACTGAACGCAGGTGAGACCGTCAAGATCGCCTATCTCGGGGGGTCGATTACCGCGGCGAACGGCTGGCGCCCGAAGTCACGGGAATGGTTCGCCAAACAATATCCCAACGCGAAGATTGAAGAGATCCACGCCGCCATCGGCGGAACCGGCAGCGATCTCGGGGTCTTTCGACTGCAGCGAGACGCCCTGAGCCACAATCCAGATCTCCTCTTCGTCGAGTTTGCTGTGAATGATGGCGGAGCAGCACCTGAGCAAATCTGGAAGGCCATGGAAGGAATCGTCCGTCAGACCTGGCGCCACAACCCGAAGACTGACATTTGCTTTGTCTATACCTTCGCCGTCGGGCAGGAGAAATTCCTTGAGCAGGGGGAGTGCCCCCGGTCAGCCTCCGCGATGGAACTCCTTGCCGATCACTACGGGATTCCGTCTGTGAACTTCGCCAAGCGAATCGTCGAACTGAACCAGGCCGGCAAACTGATCTACAAGCAGGACACCCCGACTGCTGAAGGAGTCATTCGCTTCTCGCAAGACGGTGTGCATCCACTGGACGAAGGACATCAGATCTATCGCGATGTGCTGGCAGAGGCCTGGCCTGCAATGACTACGGAGAAGCAGCCAGTTGATCATTCAGCTCAGCTCGAGACTGCATTCATCGCGGACAACTGGGAAGCCGCGAAGATGATTCCGATTGACGCCACGATGTTGACAGGTGAGTGGGAAGCCCTGCCTGAGAACGAAGGCTTGGGAAAGTCGTTCGGCAACCGCCTCGGAAAAATCTGGCACTCCGGCACCCCGGGCAGTCGCCTCACATTTCGATTTCAGGGATCACTGTTGAAGATCTATGACCTTGTCGGCCCCAATGGCGGACAGGTGATCGTCTCTGTTGACGAGAAGACCTTGCCGAAGCCATCCGCGAGATTCGACAGCTATTGCACCTATCACCGGCTCGCGACGTTGAATGTGGCTCAGGGACTGAACCCCCAAGATGTCCATACCGTGACGCTTGAAGTTCATCCGGAGCAGCCGGACCGGACCCCTGTCGCGTTTCGACTGAAGGATCCGGGAAAAGAATTGAAAGAACCGAAGTACCAAGGGACCAATGTCTGGTTCGGTCAGATTCTTCTCGTTGGAGACCTGGTCCCGAAAGTTGATGCCCCTCCCAAAACGCCGAAATCCTGGTGATTTCGACCACTTCAGCCCGATTTCTGATTTCTGTCATTGTCGAAAAGAAACCGCTGGAAAGCAGTCCGAATTCTCTTATACTCCGGTTCGCGTTGTCGCTGCCGCGCTTAACGTATGCGCAAATCATGGTGCAAAAGTGGTGCGATCGAGGTCAGCCCTCGGAAGATCACCTGCTTTTTGCATCTTGCTGTCGTCTGCCAATCTCGCGTCCATCGCGCTGAATGGCGAATGGCGTCCGCAGGGGAGGGTCAAACCTCCCACACAGAACTTTTCAGATTTAGTTTGCAGGAGATTGACTTATGTCGACAGTGGAATCCCTTCCGTACAAAGTGAAGGATCTGAGCCTTGCTGAGCTGGGGCGAAAAGAAATCGAACTGGCAGAATACGAAATGCCAGGGCTGATGGCGCTTCGCCGAAAGTATGGCGAAAGCAAGCCACTGAAGGGTGCGCGGATCGCTGGCTGTCTGCACATGACGATCCAGACCGCTGTCCTGATTGAAACGCTCATTGCACTGGGCGCCGAAGTCCGCTGGTCAAGCTGCAACATCTTCTCGACTCAGGATCATGCCGCCGCTGCAATCGCCGCCGCTGGGATCCCCGTGTTCGCCTGGAAGGGTGAAACGAACGAAGAATTCGACTGGTGCATCGAGCAGACTCTGTTCTGGCCAGACGGACAGCCGTTGAACATGATCCTCGACGACGGCGGCGACCTGACTGTCATGGTCCATGAGAAGTTCCCAGAGCTCATCTCCGGCATTAAAGGTCTCTCGGAAGAGACGACGACCGGTGTTCACCGCCTGATGCAGATGTTCGCTGCCGGCAAGCTCGGTCTGCCATCGATCAACGTCAACGACTCTGTCACCAAGAGCAAGTTCGACAACCTGTATGGCTGTCGTGAATCCCTCGCCGACGGAATCAAACGTGCTACCGACGTCATGGTCGCTGGCAAAGTGGTTGTCGTCTGCGGGTACGGCGACGTGGGCAAAGGCTGTGCAGACGCAATGGACGGCTTCGGGGCTCGCGTGATCGTGACCGAAATTGATCCGATCTGTGCTCTGCAGGCCGCGATGGAAGGCTATCAGGTCACGACGATGGAAGAAGCCGCCAAACTCGGCGACATCTTCGTCACCACGACCGGGTGTATCGACGTCATCAACGGAACTCACCTGGACGTCATGAAGCACAACGCCATCGTGTGCAACATCGGCCACTTCGATTCCGAAATCAACATCGCCTACCTGAACAACCGCAAAGACATCGAGCGGATCCGTATCAAGAAGGATTCCGATGTCGGCGGTCCAGTCGACAAGTACGTCTACCCAGACGGCAAGGCTGTGCTGGTGCTCGCAGAAGGCCGTCTCGTGAACCTCGGTTGTGCCACTGGCCACCCATCGTTCGTGATGTCCAACAGCTTCACCAATCAGGTGCTCGCCCAGATCGAACTCTGGACCAAAGCTGGCGAGTACGAAATCGGTGTTCACGTGCTGCCTAAACATCTCGACGAAGAAGTGGCTCGCCTGCACCTCGACCAGCTCGGCGTTAAGCTGACGAAGCTGACTCAGGCTCAGGCTGATTATCTTGGCGTGCATCCAACAGGACCATTCAAGCCAACTCATTACCGCTATTAAGATGCCGCCTCGCGTCATCGAGGCAGTCTGAAGACAGCAGTCTGAAGACAACAGACTACTCCCGCGCGCGATGCAGGTAACTGCGTCGCTCGCGTCGTTTCCAGCAAGAGGTTTTCCCTCGGACGCTTTTCGATTCGATCCCCTGCTGCATCAGCAGACGGGTGGAATGCGGTTGCGATTTCATCCCGGCAAGAGCGGGCGATTTCCCGACTTCATCTCGAGTTCATTGACCGGTGATTGACCGGAGCGCAAAAACGTGCGACTCTGATTGAAGAAAAATGAATGCCTATCGTTTCCTCGACCGGAACACAGTTTCACTGCATCTTCAGCGCACTCAACGCAGTGAAAGTTTGTGTTCCGCAGGGTCAGGCAGACACAGGAACCGGCGGATGCAGTCACTGGCAATTGCCCTTCTGCAACCGGTCTCCTTCCATAAAGATGGATGACACATGAGAAGCAGCTGGTTCACGTTTTCACTCATCGCAGCCCTTGGACTGACCGGCCTGACGGTAGATCTGTCAGACTGGACAGGAGTCGTTCGAGCCCATGCCGCTCCACCGGGTTCGAGCCCGATTCCCGAAGGATTGCAGCTGGTTCAGCCACAGATTCCCCCGGAGCTGGTCGGCAGTCTGAAGACGTTGAACGAGCGACTGCAGAAAGGTCTCCCCCCTGACGAGAATGCCGTCAACATTCTGATGGTGGCGTTTGGCCCCGACGCCTTTGAGCCGGAGCTGAAAGCAGACTCGTTTGAATTATTGGGGCTCAAAGCCCTTCCCCCATATTCTCCTCAGTTCGTTCAGCTCGATCATTTCACCAAACACCTGGAAGGCGTCCCTGCGGAGCAGAGTTTCGAAAAAGCACTCGACATTCAGGCCGAACTGTTCGCTGCGGGCGAAGAGGTCTGGTCTGAAGAAAAGTATCCGCTGCTGGTAAAATACCTTGACGCCAATGCGGAGACTCTGAAGACGGTCCGGCTTGCCTCTGAGAAGAAGGGCTATTACGCCCCGCTGTTGTCGGTGGAATCTCCGCCGCGACTTCTGTCCGTTGCGTTGAACATTGAACGCCGTCTGCCGTTTCTGACGCGCATGCTGGTCGCCCGCGCTCTGCTGCATTTTGGCCGGGGCGAATTCGATGAATGCACTCAGGATCTGGTCACCGGACACAAACTCGCGCTCCTGTTGGCAAACGGCTCTCCGCTTGATGTCTCAAACGCGAAAGCCCACGTCATGGACGCCCTCATCCAGCGTGGGGAAAGCGTCATCCTCGCAAGTGGTCGGTTTACAGGGGACGACCTGAAGAAATTCGCAGCCGCCTTTCGTGCCCTCCCCCCACTCCCGACGGCCGAAAAAGCAGCTGATCTTGGCGAAAGAGCGATTGTTCATCAGGAAATCGAACTCCTGAGCACCGATGAGTCATCGGTTGCCGGGTTCTTCGAACAGGGATCGGATCCTGCGAGCAAGAAGCCCGCCGATCTCTCAGGTCTGGACTGGGATCTTGCGCTGACGCAAGCGGACGAAATCTGGAACCAGATCGTCATCGCTCTGGGAAAGAGAGATCGGGCGGAGCAGGACAAATTATTCGCCACGCTGAACAAGCAGTACGAAGACTGGGAAAAATCGAGCGAGACTGATCTCAAGACGTTTGAGGCTCTGCTGAAAGCAGATCGGGCTGCTGCCAGTCGCTCTGTCGGGACAGATATGGCCATGTCATTACGCCCACTCTGGTGGCAACGTCGAGCAACCGATGATCGTGCCCGACTTCGCCGCGACTTCACCAACGTGGGAATCGCCCTCCTGGAATATCGCGAGAAACATGGAAAGTTCCCGAGCGAACTCAAACAGCTGGTTCCTGAGTTCCTTCCGGCAGTTCCTGCCGATGCCCATTCTGACGGTGATTATCTCTACAAGGATGCAGGAGACGGCCAGGTTCTTCTCATGAGCCTCGGTCCGAATCGCGCTGACGATGCAAATCAAGCCTACAGTGATGATCAATTCCTGTTGGTCCGATGAAATTTGAATCGTTTGTCGCGGGAAAGTTCCCGATCCAAAGGTCTAGCGATCATAAGAGTGACGTAAACATGCAGCACAAATGTATACAAATCCTTAATAATTTCTAACTCAACGGAAGAGTCACATTTGAACACTCTCCCTCAAACCTCGCATCCCTCATAACTTACGCCCCGATACCGTCACGGTGAAAAATTTTACATCGTATGCGATTATTTCGCAAAAGACCCCTTGCAAGGTGACAGAGAAGAGTCAAGAATAATCGTGCTGTCAGCGTTGGCCCGCACTGACAGCAACTTGAGCAGCCATCGGTCAGGCCCGTCCGATGGCTGCCTCTTTTTTATATACCTGCACTTGCAGCTCGTGTTCTTGCTGCCGAGCGTTTTCGCTTCCGTTCCTCCACAATGCTTCTGATGGTGGAATTACTTCCCTTTCCAGTTCGGGAAGACCTTGCTGTGATGGTCTCCCTTCGCGGAAGTCACATTGACCGCATTCAACGGCAACGAGTAAAACCCATCTATCCCTCGGGACCGGAGTCAGCAAGTTGCATTGCAGCCAACTGGTTCCGAAGTTGATTCGATCCTGCCGATCTCATTCGTTCAGCATTTTTCCTGCGACTCGTGTGAGATCAACAGTTCGAAGAGGTCGGAGTATGACGGGCCAAGAGATCCATTTGCTCTGCCGACTGCCGTGCAGCGCGCGTTTTGATTGATGAAAGACTCAATTCTGCGTGGCAACGACGGGCAGATCCAAAAGTAAAATGGTCTCAACTGGAGCGGAGACGGAATCGCTCTGCCCGGCCTCTCCGAAAGTTCTCATTTCCCCTCGATTTTATCTTCCCTCACGCCGTTCTCGCACCAATGGATTGGAACGAGTCATGAAGCGCTGGTCGCTAGTATTGTTATTGTCAGGGTCACTGGCGGGTTGTGGAAATTCGACTCCCCCAAGTTCCGTCACATCCACCTCTTCAGAGTCCGCTCCTCCCAGCACGGCGGCCGAAACCACGGCATCCGTGAGCTATGATCAGCTCCTGCAGTCCGCCGACGAGCTGATGCAGAAGAAGCAGGTGAAAGAGGCAGTCCAGACGCTGACCAAAGCGATCCAGGCAGAACCTCAGCGAACCGAAGCCTATCTGAAACGAAGCGCGATTCTGGCCGAAGCCAAGCTGCTTGCCGAAGCCATCGCCGATCTCACTTCTGCTCTGAAGATTGATCCTCAGCAGTCGAAAGTCCTGAATACTCGAGGCTATTTCTTCCTGATCTCCCAGAACTATGAGCGGGCCAATCAGGATTTCAGCGACGCTATCGGCCTGGATCTGAACTATCCGCAGCCGTACAACAATCGGGGCCTCGCCCTGATCGCACAGGGAAAATTCGAAGAGGCAACCAAGGACTTCGATAACGCCCTGCGTCTGAAGCCAGAGTACCTCGACGCCCACAACAACCGTGGGTTCGCATTGATGCAGTTGAACCGTCCGGAAGAAGCGGTCGCCTCTTTCTCCCGCGCGATCGAGCTCGACGCTAAGTACATCAATGCTCTCGCCAATCGCGGACGCTGCTATCTGAAACTGAATCGGCCAGCTGATGCGGTGGGAGATTTCAATGCACTGATCGCCCTGCAGCCGGATGCAGCGGGTCACTACACGAGTCGCTCAGAGGCCTTCCGCATGGCAGGCGACATGGCGGCTGCGAATGCTGACCTGCATTTCGTCGACTGGCTGAAACAGCTGGATGAAATCAACCAGCGTCTGGTTCGTAATACCCGAGATGCCGACGCGTGGGCAGACCGAGGACGTCATCTGCTGATGCAGAACCGTTCTGTCGAAGCCCGGCGATCACTCGAGAACGCATTGACTTTGAAACCAGAACATCCTCACGCTCTGGTCGCCCGGGCCCAGATGCTGATGATCGAGAAGAAGTATCCTGAAGCCATCGCCGACTGCACTAAAGCTCTCGCAAGCGATCAGCGTTTTGAGATCTACTCGCTCCGCGGCGATGCTTATGTAGCGACCGGCGACTATGCCAAGGCGATCGATGATTATTCAGCCGCCCGTCGCTTCGATCGACAGGTTGTCGAGACTTACCGTCAGCGAGCCAAGCTGCTGCGTGCTGCCGGCAATGAAACTCAGGCAAAGATGGATGAAGAGTTCGCTTCCGGATTGGAAAAACAGCTGACGGAAGCCATCAGTGCTGCTCCGGCGGCCACTCCCCGAGCAATGGTGATCGAACAGGTCAAGTACGAAGAGACGACAGCAGCTCCTGCTCCGCCGAAGACGACGACAAAGTGATGAGCCGGAGTACGGAATGAAATTCATTCCGGAATCGACCGCTGAATTGAAAATTTTGAGTGACTCGCCGGGTCAGCCCCACAGGCTCGGCGAGTCATTTTCTTTTTAGAGCAGTTTGCTCTCCCTCGTACCCGCGAAGCGCGGCTTTGGGCAGCAAAAACGCTGTCTCCCGCGTGGCGAGGACGGGCAGATTAAGAGACAGAATAGTCTTGCTCTCTCCTACCCTTCGATGAGTGAGTCAGGAGACTCAGGGAGCCATCTCCCGGCAAATCCATCGATCCCGACGCCAGTGCGAGTCGGAAAGTGACGCCGAGCGATAGCGACCATCTCGTCGCGGTACTCGAGACTCGCTGCGCGCGGTTCGACCGCTCTGATCGCAGCTGGCAGCGGAGTTCTCAAGGTCCGGCTTCCATTCGTTGAACCATCTCCGCCAATGAAGTGATCAATCACGACGGCATCGGCCACCTCGGCCAGAGACGCGAAGAATTCATCGGGAGCGTGAATCGGCAGCAGTGGAGCGACCGTGACGACGACTTCGAGCCCTGCTCGCTTCAGCTCACGGCAGGCATTCAATCGAGCCTGAACTGATGCAGCCGGGGGAGGAAGACCTGGCAAGCGATCCTGATCACTTTCAATGGAAACATGGACTCGCACCCGACATTTCGCCTGCAGTTGTTGCAGCTGCGGCAGTTCATCCAGGACGAGGGGAGAATGCGTCTGCAGGATCAGTTCATCAGGTGGGACCTCGTGCATCGCCTGCAGGAGTTGATGAGTCACATGATATTTACGCTCCTGAGGGACGAATGGGTCGGTCGCACTGGAACAGAAAATCGAGAACCGGCCAAGCGTTCGTCGAGCCCAAGCTGCTTCGCGGTGAGCGTTCTTCAGATACGACTCGGCGGCGTTCGTCCGGACATCCAGAAAGCTGCCCCAGGCACGTCCCTGCAGAACCCACTGATGGTGCCGCACATAGCAGCCGACTCCGCACAGTGCGTTCCCGAAGCTGCAACCGCGATATGGCTGCAGAGAATGCGAAGACACGGTCGTCAGAAAGCCCGACGACCGTGTCAGAATGTTCTTCACTGAGACGAGTTGGATCTCCACGGTCACTCTGCCATGTTCTGGCACCGCGAGAGGCCCTTCCTGCGAGAATTACTCGAGGGAAAACGCCTTCTTCAGTGCGGCATAAGCCTGCTCACCCTGCGATTGTGCGACAACCACGCTCATTCGGATCTCACTGGTGTTGATCATCTGAATGTTGACACCGGCCTCAGCCAGTGCACCGAACAGACGCTCGCCGACGCCGGTATGAGTCCGCAGACCGATCCCTGCCACGCTCAGTTTCGTGATGTGCGGTTCTGTAGAGAAGGTCGCTCCGGCCCACTCCTTCAGCAGGGTCGAAAGAACTTCCTGACACTTCTCCAGTTGGACCTTCGGCACGGTGAAACTGATGCGTGCCTGTCCGCTATGGCTGACGTTCTGGACAATCATGTCGACCATGATGCCCGCCTCGGCGACAACCGAGAACAATTGAGCACAGATGCCTGGCCGATCAGGAACGTTGTCCAGCGTCACACGCGACTGCGAATCGTCGAGCAGGACTTCACTGACGACGATGTCTTCCATGCTGGCGAGTTTGCGAACGACCGCCTGCAGAATCCCTTCGCTGCTTTCACGGGTGGTTGCCCTGTGGTCAGCCATGTCGCTTGCGGCAACAGAGGCGACGACTGACGTTCCCTGTTCGAGCTGGAAGCCCTTGTGAATCGCCAGTAACGCATCCTGACAGCGGCTGCGATCAACCAGAGCGGAGATCTTGATCTCGCTGGTAGTGATCATTTCCAGATTGATCCCTGCATCCGCGAGCGAGCGGAACATCGTCGCAGCGACGCCGGGATGAGTCAGCATTCCGCTGCCGACTGCGGAGACCTTCGAGACGTGAGTTCCGCTATGAACAACGCCGGCTCCCAGTGCTTTGACGGCCGCTTCCGCAGCGGTCAGCGTCTCAGCAAGATCCCCTTCCGGTACCGTGAAGGTGACTTCGGCAAGACCATTCTGCGCGACGTTCTGAATCACCATGTCGATGGGAATCTTGCGTGCAGACAGATTGGAGAAGACAGTCGCCATCACGCCTGGCTGATCTGGCAGATCGGCGAGAGTCACTCGGGCTTCCTGCTTGGCAGTTGCCAGTCCGGTCACGACGCGGTCTTCCGTCCGGTTGGCAATCAGTGTTCCGAGATTCTCGTTGAACGACGGGCGGACCCGCAGCGGCACCCGGAACTTCTTCGCGAATTCGATCGATCGCGAGTGCATGACGCCTGCCCCGAGGCTCGCGAGTTCCAGCATCTCGTCATAGGAAATTTCATTGATTTTACGGGCATCGGACACGGCCCGAGGATCTGTGGTGTAAACCCCTTCCACGTCGGTATAGATCTGGCACTCTTCAGCTTCGAGAGCCGCTGCCAGAGCCGTCGCAGTGGTATCGCTGCCGCCTCGTCCGAGTGTGGTGATGTTTCGTGAATCGTCCATCCCCTGGAATCCGCAGGCGACGACGATTTCACCGGCGTCGAGATGCGACTTGATCCGGTCGGTTTCGATCGAGCGAATGCGGGCTTTGGAATAGGTGGAATCGGTCATGATCCCCAGCTGTCCGCCGGTCAGACTGATGGCCTTTTCTCCCATCCCGTGGATCGCCATCGCGACGAGGGCGACTGCTTCCTGTTCCCCAGTCGACAGCAGCATGTCCATTTCGCGCGCGGAGGGGCGTTCCGACATTTCTTCGGCAAGACGCACGAGTTCGTCCGTTTTGTGTCCGCGCGCAGAGACCACCATGACCACCTGATGGCCGGCTCGTTTCGTGGCAACAGCCCGGGCAGCAGCAGCGCGAATCTTGTCGGCGGTCGCCACACTGGTTCCGCCAAATTTCTGCACGACGATCGACATGGACGTCTCTTTTCCGTGTTCAGCAGTCCGCCCGGTCTCCGGGCGATTTCAGAAAGCGGAAAAGGATACCAATGATCTTCCGGAAAGGCGAATCGGGGTGACGTTGAATTTTTCCGAGGGAGTCATTTGCCGGAATGAGCCTGCACCGAACGGAGAGAACCTGACCTGTGGTTCATTTGAATAGCTCGCGGCACTCCGAAGAAGCGGTCTCCGCCCTGCGTTCGTGGGCTCTCCCGGTGCTCCACAACGGATTCAACACGTTACTACTGAGAGAGTTGTCGCAATTTCTGAATCACCACGGAAGGGGGCTGCCCATGTGAAAGAAGCCGCCGGTCGGCCCATCATCAGGCAGAGTCGCCAGTTGGACACTGGTCTTTCCGCCTTCATCAACATCCAGATCGGCTCCTGCTCCCCCCATGTCTGTTTTCACCCAGCCGGGATGAGCCGAGTTCACCTTAATGGGAGTATCTCGCAACTCAGCGGCCAAATGGACAGTAAACGCATTCAGAGCCGTTTTGGATGCATCATATGCAAATGCCTTGGCTCCATAGATGGGAGACGAAGGATTGGCATGCAGCGTCAGTGACCCGAGAATGCTCGACAGATTGACGATGCGGCCTGCAGGGGATTTGCGAATCAGAGGCAGCAGGGCCTGCGTCAGTGCGATCAGTGAGAAGAAGTTGGTATCGAACGTTTCACGCAACGCGGCTTGTGAAACCGTGCTGGTGGTGTTGAATCCACCGGGATGTGAGAAGTCAGATTCCTCTCGCATGATTCCGGCGTTGTTGACCAGAATATCCAGCCGACCAAATCTCTGTTCAAGCAGGTTGGCGACCTGTCCATGATGCTCGTGTCGGGTTACATCAAACTCAACTGCCTCAACATTGGAGATGCCGTCGCGTCGAAGCTCCTCCGCAGCCTGCTCTCCCTTTGCAGCATCACGAGCACCGATGAGCACCGTAATCCCGAGTTGACCGAGCCCGCGAGCGGTCTCAAGTCCCAAGCCCCGATTTGCTCCTGTCACGAATGCAATCTTCTCGCCGGTTGCCATCTTCTGTCTCCGAGATCACGCAGGAAGAGTTCGCCCGGTTTTCATTCTACCGGATCGCAATCACCCGACAAACTGCCTGATCCCGCAACGGTGATTCAGCTGACAGAAAAATAGCTGCGGTACCAGTCCACAAATCGCGCAATGCCGACCTCAATAGAGGTCGATGGTTTGAAGCCGACGTCCTCGACAAGTGCATCGACATCGGCAAACGTCTCAGGGACATCACCGGGCTGCATGTCCAGAAAGTTTTTGATGGCCTTCTTTCCGAGACAATTCTCCAAGGTTTCAATCAGCGTCAGCAACTCCACCGGCTGGTTATTACCAATGTTATAAAGCCGATAGGGGGCAGAACTGGTTCCTGGGTCCGGGTGGGCTCCTGACCAGTCAGGATTCGGTTGAGCGACGTGATCCAAAGTGCGGACAACACCTTCCGCGATATCGTCGATATAGGTCATATCCCGTTTCATTTTCCCATGGTTGAACACATCAATCGGACGGCCTTCGAGAATCGCCTTTGTGAAAATGAACATCGCCATGTCCGGTCGGCCCCACGGTCCATACACCGTGAAGAAACGCAGGCCGGTCGTCGGTAACCGGAACAGATGGCTATAAGCATGGGCCATCAGCTCGTTGGCCTTCTTCGTCGCCGCATACAGGCTCAACGGATGGTCAACATTGTCATGCACCGAGAACGGGATAGTCGTATTCGCTCCATAGACCGAGCTACTGCTGGCATAGACCAGATGCTCAACCTGAGTCTGCCGGCAGTTTTCGAGAATGTTGCCGAATCCGACCAGATTCGAATCAACATACGACGCAGGATTCTCGAGTGAATAGCGAACACCCGCTTGAGCCGCGAGATTCACCACCCGGTCGAATTTTTCTTCCAGAAAGAGCCTTTGCAGAGCACCCCGATTGACGAGATCAATCTCTTCAAAGCGAAATCGGGATGACTCCTGAAGCAGTCGAAGACGATCCTGCTTCAGACTGACGAGATAATAGCTGTTGAGATTGTCGAGACCGACAACGGTATCTCCACGCTCCAGCAATCGTTGCGCGACATGAAAGCCGATGAAGCCGGCGGCGCCTGTGACAAGAACTTTCATGAGAACTGATTGCCGTCCTGAAAATCGAAACGAGTCTGTCGGAGATCAACTCGAAGTGAGTCGGTCATCAGTCTAGCGATCGGCCCACCAGACGCACGCGAAAAATGCCATGGAGTCGACCTTCCTTCCCGAGCCGGGTAATCTGGAAGGGTGATCTCTATCGCGAGTGAAGGTTTTCCTGCAGGTTGACATCTCTTCGCGAATTTCACTGAAGTTCAACCGAGAGTTTTCGACAGATTTCGCCACGGCCACCATTTCCGCTCATCAATGAAGGACCCGGCAGAATGCACCCAGTACTGATCAATGGTGAATGGCGCCCTTCACGAGGAAAATCATCGTTTCAGGCCATCAATCCCGCCTGTAAAGCGACGCTGCCCGGCGTGTTCCCCGTCAGTTCCTGGGAAGAAATTCGAGAGGCTCTGCAGGCGGCCCATCATGCGTTTGAAACGACACGTTACTGGCCCGGTTCGCGATTCGCAGATTTCCTGTTCGCATGTGCCGATTACGTCGAAGCACGCGGCGACGAAATCATCGCTGCGGCGCATCTTGAGACAGCCCTGCCTGTCTCTCCCCGACTGAGGGATGCCGAGTTCCCACGCACCATCAACCAGCTCCGACAGGCAGCTCAGGCCGCAAAAGGGGGATCGTGGCGGCAGGCGACCATCGACACGGCCAACAACATCCGGTCGTTTCTGGCACCCATTGGTCCAGTCGCAGTTTTTGGACCTAACAACTTCCCGTTCGCTTTTAACAGCATTGCCGGCGGAGACTTTGCCGCAGCAGTGGCCGCCGGAAATCCTGTGATCGCGAAAGGACATTCCTCGCATCCTGACACCACTCGACTCTTCGGAGAGGCCGTACACGCCGCCGCTGTCTCCACTGGGATGCCGCCTGGATTCGTGCAGTTGATCTATCGCACGAGTCACGAAGATGGAGCCCGACTGGTCGCCCATCCTCTGATCGGAGCGAGTGGGTATACCGGTGCCCGCAATGCCGGTCTCTTGTTGAAAGGGGCCGCAGATCTGGCGGGCAAACCGTTCTATGCGGAACTCTCCAGCGTGAATCCAACCTATTTCCTGCCAGGAGCACTTGAAGAACGCTTTGACGAAATCGTCACGGAATACGTCGGCAGTGCTCTGCTGGGAGCAGGACAGTTCTGCACCAATCCCGGCTTCGTCGTCCTGAAGGCCGGAAAAACGTCAGAAGACTTCATTTCCGCAGTCGCGACCAAATTTCAGGCAGCACCTGTCGGAACGTTGCTGGGAGAGGGAACTGAAGTGCATCTGCGAGCCGGCATCGTCGCCCTGCAGCGGGCCGGTGCAACGGTCGTCACAGGAGCTCAACCTGTTGACCTGACGCGGTACTGCCACGCCAACACGCTGCTCCGGGTCAGTGGCTCAGAGTTTCTGAAGAATCCGGAAGGACTGCAGTCCGAAGCCTTCGGGAACGCGGCGTTAATTGTGGTCGCGGCGAACGATGACGAACTGGAAGCGATCACCCGAAAACTGGAAGGAAGCCTGACCGGCTGCATTTATTCCAGCAAGTCGGGCGCTGACGATGCCCTCTACAACCGCGTCGAGGCGGTCCTGCGTTATCGGGTCGGTCGACTCTTGAATGACAAGATGCCGACGGGTGTCACCGTCAGTCCGGCAATGAATCACGGCGGCCCATTCCCGTCAACAGGACATCCCGGCTTCACGTCAGTGGGGATCCCTGCTTCGCTGCGACGATTCGCGGTTCTGCAGTGCTATGACAACGTTCGCAATGAACGACTGCCGAAACTCCTGCAGGACGAGAACCCTGACAAAGCATGGCGTCTGGTCGACTCGAAGTGGACCGAAGATCATGTGGTCAACAACGGCTGATCGAACAAAGAGTGATCAGAACTGACAGCGGCGTGATCGTTTTTTTCGAATCGATCACGCCGCCTGAATTCGAGCGTCGATCAGGGCAGGATCCGAACGCGGAGATTGCGGAAGTCGATCGGTGCCCCTTCTGATTCCAGGCAGAGACGCCCGGTGGCGGGAGTAGCGTCGCGTCCGCCAGAGACTTCAGCGCCATTCACCCACAGGCGAACTTCGCCGTTGATCGCGCGAACGTAGTAATGGTTCCACTCGTTGATCCCTTTACTGCGTTCTTCGCGAGGGAAGCTGCGTGAACCGTTGGCAGAAAGCGGCTCGAATGGCTTCAGACGGGAATTCCCCACTGGAAAAATGTCGCCATGCGTTGTGAACCAGTCGGACTTCTTGCCGTTTTTGGCGACATACTTTTCCTGATAGCCGTGATCGAGCATCTGGATCTCAATGCCGGTTTTCGGCAGAGCGTTACGGGGAACATTTTCGAGATGCTCTGGTGCTGCCCACAGGAACATCCCGGAGTTCCCGCCTGATTCCTGATGACGCCATTCGACTGAGATCTCGACATTCGTGAAGGTCTCTTTGCTTTTGGTCACCCCGATCGGCTGGCCGGTGCAATGAATCAGATCCCCCTTCATCGACCACGTCTCAGGGTCACAGTTGACGTGCTCGAAGTCGGCGAGTGTAAGAGTCTTCCAACCGGGACCGGTGCCATCGATGAATGCCCGGGGGGGCGATTGAGATTCTTCCGCCTGCGTATTGCCTGCCACAATCAGCAGCGACAACACTGTTGCCGACACAGTCATCAACGTCGTCAGACTTCTCACTTCGGTCCCCCTGAAAGAAGTTGTTGAAACTCTCGACCCCATTCACTTTCGACTTGCCCACGCGATGAATGCCGCCTCAACGCCGCTCCTGAATACCAGCTCGGACAGAGGCACATCGAACACGCCCACGGCATCAGGAGCCGCCGCACAGGCTGCGTATGCAGACCTGCGCGACTCAGGTGATCTCAGCGACCGCGACTGATCGGGACGCCAATCATTTCCCCGTTGAAGACCTGCCGGTCGTTCACATAACCCTGAAACTGGAACTGGGCCATACGTTTCTCTTTTACGAGCGTTGTCTTGGCGCAGATGATCAGTCGACACCCAGGATAAACCGGTGCGCGGAACCGCACTTCGTTCATGCCGCCAAAGCCAAGGTAATCGCCGGCTTTGAGGATGTCATATTTACGAGCGTAGAAGCCGGCGAGCTGCGCGGCTGCCTCGCACAGGATCACACCGGGCATCAGCGGGAAGCCCGGCATGTGGCCTTTGATCCAGAACTCGTCGTCTGTGACCTCTTTAAAGCCGATCAGGCCATGGCCGACGGTATCGACGTAAACGATTCCCGACAGCTGTTCCATTTCATGTCGCTGTGGATTGACCTTGCGGATGTCATCCAGAGTAAACAGCGGTTTGTCGTAGTTGTACTTTTTATAGTCGTAAAGCGGCTCTGCAGGCATGGACTCCGATTCCCTTCAGGGGATCACTCGCAAAAAGCGGAAGATCACAGAATGGATGTATGAAAACCTTCCCGCTCGCAGACTGCAAGTTCACCCAGCAAGGAAAGCAAGAATTCCGCAGTTTATGGGGCGACAACTTCCTGCCGAGAGATCGCGGAGCAACACCGATTCTGACTTTGGGGGCAGTCACAATCGTGATAAGCTGACTGTGAGAAAGAGGTCTCTTCTCATGAACTCAACCAACTCTGCTTTTCCGCTTACACCGGTGTCTCGCCGGGATTTTCTGGCAGTAGGAGGAGCCGGCGTGGTGGGTCTGTCTTTGAAACCAGCAGTCGCCGGGCGAGCAGGTCGTCCCGGTGCCGTCATTCAGATTCTGCTGAACGGCGGAGCCAGTCATCTTGAGACCTTCGATCCGAAGCCTCATGCCCCGCGAGAAATTCGGGGACCGCTGCATTCAATCGCGACCAGAATTCCATCTGTCAGGTTCTCGGAATGCTTACCGAGACTCGCAGATCGGGCTGATCGACTAGTCATTGTCCGATCCCTCTTTCATGAAGCGGCGCCGATTCACGAAACCGGAGACCAACTGTTACGGACAGGACATCTCGTCACCCGACATCAACGTCCTTCCACTCTGGTTGAAACCGTGCTGCAGCACTCAGGCAATCAGCGCAAGACTGCTCCCGCCGTCGAGATCAATCTGTCAGGCGGTCAGGACCATTGGAACGCAAATCAAGAGCTGCCCCAATTTCAGTCTGCCCCCGCCCGCGTCCGGGAGACATACGGACAGACCTCGTTTGGTGAGCGGTGCTGGCTCGCCGCACGAATGATTGAAGCAGGTTCGAAATACGTGCTGGTCAACACGTTTGATACCCTCTCTGGCATCCGCACCTGGGATGCTCATGGGGATGCTGACATCGCGCCGGCCACCGTTTTCGATTACCGCGACTCTCTCGGGCCGCAACTGGATCAGGCCCTCTCTGCATTGCTGGACGACTTGCAGGTCAGCGGTCTGCTTCAGCAGACCCTTCTTCTCTGCACCGGGGAGATGGGCCGGACGCCTCGGCTCAATGAACAGGGAGGCCGCGATCACTGGACACAAGCCTGGTCCGGGCTGCTGGCCGGTGGAGGACTGGAAGGGGGACAGGTCATCGGTGAGACAGACGAACATGGCGAGGCGATTCTGAACGAACCCTTTCCGCTCGCTCAGTTCCATGAAATGGCAGCAGGGACTCTGGGTCTGTCTCCGCTCAAGGAACCTCGTCCTGTCGCATGATCGAGAGCAGGTGCTCTGACTGTTGTTCGAGATCAGGCCTGAAGCGATTTCAAAATCGATCGAGCCGATAGGGCTCTGGATCGATGTGTGGAACCTGCCCGGTAATCAACTCACTGAGCAGCTTGCCCGTTGCCGTCGCTGTGGAGATGCCGATATTGCCGTGCCCTGCCGCCATCCAAGCATTCCGTAAGGACGGAATTGCACCGATCAACGGGATTCCATCACTGCTCATGGGACGCCAACCGGTCCACTTCTCTTGAACCGCACGCGTGATCGGATATTTGAGGTACTGCGAGGCACCGCGAGCAATCAGTTTCACTCGCCTCGTGCCAACGCGCGAGTTGTAACCGGCGAACTCCATAAATGCAGTCAGACGCATTGCATTTGAGAAGGGTGTGACGAGGACACGCCGTTCATCCAGCAAAAGCAGCGATTGTGGACTGGGATCGGGACGGGGAACCGTAATGGCATAGCCCTTCCCCGGTTCGATTGGAATTCGCACGTGCAGCTGATCCTGGAGAAGGCGAGACCAGGCTCCCGTGGCAAAGACGACCTGATCTACATCAAACCGGCCGGCGGTGGTCACTACGCCGGAAATGCTGTGATCGCCCTGCTCCAGTCCGATCAGTTCGACTCTTTCCTGAATCCGGACTCCCTGCAATTCGAGTCGACGACGAAAGGCCTGCATCAACCTTTCAGGCCGAAAACGCGCTGCGCCCTCATGAGCCCAGCCCCCACAGACTCCCGGCCGCAGCACAGGTTCCTCTGCGAGAAGTTCTGCGGCAGACAGTTGTCTGGCAGTCACTCCAAATTCCTCACTGAGAAGTTGGGCGATCTTTGCGTAATCGTCAAACCGCTTCTGAGACTTATAAACCTGAATCAGTCTCCCCGTCTCCCAGTCGCAATCTGAGAGTTCACCGTCGGCGATGAGTTGCTCGTAGAGTTCTCGTGACGATTGGAGGAGCGCGACCCGCGCCTTTGCACTCTGCAACATGTCAGCCGTATTGCAGCGTCTGGCGAAGCGCCACAACCAGGTCCAGAAGTCCAGATCGAACCGCAGGTGAAGCTGCAGCGGCGAATTCTTCCGAAAGAACGTTTTCAGGACGGTCGAAACCATCCCGGGTCGGCACAACGGCAGGAGATGGCTAGGAGTCAGGACTCCACTGTTCCCGTAAGAGCAGCCCTTTCCAAATTCCCCTTTATCGATCAGCTGAACACGAGCTCCCGCTTTTGCCAGAAAGTGCGCACACGAGGCACCAATCACGCCCCCGCCGATGACGAGCACGGCACGCCCTCCCGCCAGGGAGGTGAACCCGGACAAACCTGGATTGGAGAGCTCAAGTGGATTGTTCAATGGGTTCTCTTTTCAGTGGGCCCCCGGTAACTCGCAAAACGGGACTCTTCAAACTGCAAGTGACTTCGACGGCCGCGGTCCAAAGTGGACCAGGCGGACTCCCCCTGCAACGCCCTGCCCAGTCCAGCCGCTGCCAGCAGACTCGAACTGACTTACAGGATCGCACGAATCATCCCCGTCAGCTCCCTTGGATTCTGTGGCAAGCAGGGAGGATACCGAACAATCAGGCCATCCGGCATGACCCCATGTGTATCGGATCAGAAGCGACGTCACCATCAATCCAGAACCACTATTCCAACCTGTCTCAAATTAACACACTTCAATGTGAAGTTTTGACAAGACGAAGCATCAACGAGTTCCTCCACAACCAGAGATCCAAGTCGTAACCATCGACAGGAAAACACATTAATCGCGGAGATTTTTCTCCTCTGGCCGCTTGTGTGAGAAAAATCACTGCCGTCTGGCGGTCCGTCATCGGGGGATTCCAGGTGGGGTTGTAACGACCCTGAGGATCACTCCTGAAAGTCAAGGAGATCAGGTCGCGCAAACAATGCTCGGGGCATGTCATAAAGCGGTCCTGTGCATCAGTGGAATGAGTCATTTCCTGTAGGCGTCAGAGACGATAGCTCCGGTACGAAGTGCAGAACCAATGCGGCCGGGAGCTATCGCCAAATGGTCACTGGAAGAAAAATCGTCTTGAAAAAATGGACAGCGGTCGTCGCCATCACTTCCAGCCTTCTCGTTGGCTGTGTCCGTGATCGGAACGACGTCAAGTACGTCGGGAAGCAGAAGCGCGACCTGTATCGAGCCCACGCCACTGACGTCGCTTTCCCCAATGTCAGCACGCCCCTGCCAGAGCAAGTCGTCAGCACCGCGCCGCCTCATACGATTCTCGAAACAGACGAGATTCCGATTCGAGACGTGTCGCTGGCAGAGACGATGCAGATGGCGCTAAAGAACAGCCAGGTCATCAGATCGTCAGGAGCGTTTCTGACGCAGGGGAATACTCTGCTCAACAATCCGAACAACATCCAGACGGAATATGATCCAGCGATCACCGCGTCAGGCGTGCTCTTCGGAAACCGTGGTGTGGAAGCGGCCCTGTCTGCATTTGATGCTCAGTTGAATGCGAGCATGCTTTGGGGCCGAAACGAAACAATCATCAACAACACCTTCACCGGGGTCGGTTTGCCTGCTCTGGCGACGATGTCGAATGAAACGGCCGCGTTCAATGCGGCGTTGCAGAAGACGTTCGCGAACGGGGGCACGGTCAGTCTGAACCATGTTGTGAACTACCTGGGAACCAACTCGCCCGGTCAGCACTATCCGTCCTCCTATTCCGGTCTGGTCGGCGTGAACTATGGGTTGCCATTGTTGGCTGGTTCAGGGACGGAATTCACCCGAATCGCTGGTCCAATCAGCCAGTCATTCAATGGAGTGAGCGGTGTCGGCCAGGGGGTTCTGATCGCTCGTATCAACGAAGATATCTCCATTGCCAACTTCGAACTGGCTTTGCGGTATCTCGTGATGGACGTGGAGAACGCCTATTGGGATCTGTATCTCGCTTACCGCAACTACCACACAGCAGTGACTGCCCGTGAATCCTCGCTGCTCACATGGCGAATCGCCGACCTGCAGCTTCAGGGGGGGGTTCGAACCCGTGCGGAAGTGGCTCAGGCTCGCGACCAGTATTTCGCAACGGAAGCAGCATCGGTCAACGCCCGATCCCAGATCTATACCGCGGAAGTTCGTCTCCGCCGGTTGATGGGATTGCCAGCGAATGATGGCTTCACCCTGCGTCCACTGGATGAACCGGTCACCGCGCAGCTGGTGCCTGACTGGTACGTCAGTCTGACGGAAGCGTTGACTCAGCGAGTGGAACTGCGGAGCCAGAAATGGAACCTGAAGAGCATGGAGCTCCAGCTCGAAGCAGCCAAGAGTCTCGTGCGACCACAGTTGAACTTCGTGTCTGGTTATCAGGTCAACGGGTTTGGTGACGACCTGCTGGGATACGACGGTCCACTGTCGACATCGAGCTTCTATGAGAATATGACGCTCGGTGGTCATACAGGCTGGAACATGGGTCTCCAGTTCAACTGGGCCATCGGTTTCCGTGCAGCTCTGGCCCAGGTCCGTAACTATGAGTTGCGAGTCGCCAAAGCTCAGCGGGTCCTGGTGGAACAGGAAAAGGAAATCACCCTCGAACTGGCAGCATCGTTCCAGGAAGTCTCTCGTGCATTCGCAGCGGCCGAGCTGAACATGAACCGCATGATCGCCGCTCGAGAAAACGTGAAATTCCTCGAGCCAAACATCCGGGAAGGAACGATCCTCCTCGACGAACTGCTCCGTGCCCAGCTCCGTCAGGCTGAAGCCGAAGTGGCGTATTACCAGAGTCTTGTGCAGTACAATCAGGCTTTGAACGATCTGCAGTTCCGCAAAGGAACGATTCTCTCGCACAACTCGGTCTACCTGGCAGAAGGTGCCTGGCGTGAAGAAGCGTACGAAGACGCGAAGCACAATGCCGACAAACGGAATTATGCCCGCGACGCCTCTCACATCCTGCAAACCGTTCCGGAACCGTTTGCCTCGCCAGGCCCGGTTGATGCGATCTACTTCGACAATCCTGCGGCCATGTCTCCGACCCCAGTGGAAGGAACCAATGGTCAGCCGGAACCGATTCTCCCGACGTCAGATCCTGCATTGAAGGAGATTCCGAAGAAAGAGGACGAATAGTCTCCGCCATGTCAGCGGCGAACCGCTCTAATGGCGAACTTGTCCTCTACTGAACTCTCTGATTCCGCGAGCCCTGCTTCCCTCAAGAAGCAGGGCTCGTTTTGTTTTTAGCAGGGGTGTTCGCGGCGGAGTCACTTGGCTGGAAGCGACTCGCTTTTCGACGCTCGACTCTTTATGAGCCGATGGCCTGTTAGAGTGAATGAGATTTGGTAACACCGATGGCAGACTTCAATTCCCTACGCCCCAAGAACCCGCAGTTCTCACATAACTCACTGGCTTGATGTCACATACGACTAAACAATTGGCATTTTTCAGGGTGTTAAAGAAAATGAAAACTTCGCACTTGAAAACGTGAAAGGTGCCCGGTACATTCACAAACAGAGACTGAGTCTCAATATCAAACACAGGCCATTGCTCACCTAGCCAGCCATCCTGTTTCTCTTAACAGGCAGCCCGCGAACCGCTCGATGCCCCTGCTCGTCGCAGGTGGATCATCACGGATGCTTCTCGCGGCGCGTCGCCTCCCTGAAGCATTTCTGAATCCTGCCACCACGTCGCCGGATCGTTGTTCACTCACTGCGTCCCTTCACAGTGTTCCTTCACCGTGCAGCAACGGTTCGGCGAGACATACCCTCGTGGAGCATGATTCGAGCCACCCCCGCCAGAACTGGCGCGGGGTGAGTCGCCTTTCCGACCTTCGCTTGAATTGGACAGGAAAAGCAAATGCACGTTTCACTGCGGACTCCTCCTTCTCCCCGGAGTCGAAATCTCACTCGCTCTGGATTCACCCTCATCGAGTTACTCGTCGTCATCGCCATCATCGCCGTGCTGGTGGCATTGCTGCTACCAGCGGTGCAGCAGGCACGTGAAGCCGCTCGACGAAGTCAGTGCAAAAACAATCTGAAACAGGTCATGTTGGCAACTCACATGCTGCATGACACCAAAAATCACTTCCCTGCTGCGATGCGGGCCGTCACCACCGAAGAAGTGAATCGCGTTCTGGCAGAACGCGCTGCTGGAAATGCCGCGACTTATACTGCTACGTATATCAGCGGATTCATCGAGATCCTTCCTTACCTGGAACAGGATGCGATTGCCCGGCAGTGGGATCCGACCAAGGCGACTGGTAACACGACGGAAAACGCTCAAGGCTGGAGCAATGCCAAGCTCCAGCAGAAGATGATTCCGAGCTTCACCTGCCCGACAATGTCGCTGCCGCTCACTCCACTTTCAGCGAACCGGGCTCCAGCAAGCTACATGATGAATGTCGGCACCGGGTCGCCTAACACAGGGGCTTACCCGTCAACAGATCCAGCCGTTGAGAATGTCGCTCATAACGGGGCTCTAAATCTGATTCCAACTCCAGACGAGACTGGTAAGACATCGCGAATCGAAACCAGGATGCGGGATTTCACAGACGGCACGTCCAATACCTTCATGTACGGGGAAGCTGATTTTTCTCCTCGCGGCATTCCGTCTTCTGACTATGGCAGCGTCTGGGCCTATGGATATTTCTACTCCTGGGGAACCTCTCACGCGAAGATCAACTACCGTGGCTATGCACCGTCCGACGCGACCTACGGAGGCTTCCGCAGTGAGCACCCCGGCGGCGCCCATTTCGCAATGGCAGACGGGTCGGTGACCTTCCTGTCAGAAAACATGGACCACCAGATGTTTCGCGCACTCTCGACGCGCGGCGGCAATGAAGTGATCTCGTTCTGATCTTCGCCTGACCTGCCGCAGGTCAGAAGCCGGAGCCAGTTTTCAATTCATCAATAACACTGTCCGTGAAATGCCATCGCGCTGCGATGCACTTCCGGCAGCTTTCCCCGGAGTCTCCTTTCATGCTGAAAGCAACTTTCATCGCCGTTGCGCTCAGTGGTTGTCTCGTTGCTACTGGCTGTAGTCGCACTCCTGAATCCCCCGCGGTCTCGCAGAACGGACCGCTCAGTATCGAAGAGTGGCGTCATCTCAATCCCAATCTCAAATTCGACATTGAAGTCGTGAACCGTCTGAAACAGGGTCATCCGGAACTGAACACCCGAAAAGGGTGGAACGATTTCCTGAAAACCGAGATGAACACGGCGATCAGCCAGTCGGCTCCGAAAGTCGTGTCTTCTCTTTAATGATGGTTTCGATGAACCGTTCTAAATGAATCTGGGGGACGATGCTCATAGCCGGGCCGCTAACCAGAGGCCCTGATGAACGATGCGGCTCAGCACGAGCTTTGTCCTTTCGACGACCAAACTGCCTCTTTTCAATAAGGAAGAATTCAATGCGACGATTCCGGTTCGCGTTTGCAGGTTTACTCACTCTGGCACTGAGTGTCTCAGCGGTTCAGGCTCACTTTATCTTCGCAGTTGCCGAACCGGCTGAACGCCCCAAGCTGGTGAAGATCTATCTGAGTGAGCTTGCCGAACCTGACGACCCGGCACTGCTCTCCAAAATCGAAAAAGCACAAGGCTGGGTTCTCGAAGAGCGGGGCAAGGTTCACCCTGTCGAGCTGAAGATCGAAGGCGATGCCCTTGTCGGGCACTTGTCCGAACAAGAACAAGGGACATTTCTGCTGAAGCACACCTATGGAGTGATGTCGAAGGGACCGGAACCTTACTTACTGATGTACTATGCCAAGGCATACCCGAGCACTCTGCCCGGCAACTGGTCAGCTGCAAAGAAAACCGATGAACTGCCATTAGAAATCGTTCCGGAACTCAAAGGGAACGAAGTAGCCTTCAAAGTGCTCTGGCAGGGAAAACCTGTTGCCGGGAGTCAGGTCACCGTGGAAAGTCCTGTCCTGAAAGAAAGACTGCAGGGTGACACCGATGAAAAAGGAATCTTCCGTGCTCCCCTCGCCGGCGCCGGAACCTATTCCATTCGTGCTCGTCTGATTGATGAGACCCCGGGAGAACTCGACGGCAAGGCCTACAAGTCCGCCAAGCACTATTCCACCCTCGCGCTGCAGTACACACCGGCGCAGGTCACGCCTGCCCAGACTCAGTGGCCTGATCTCCAAAAGGGAATGACGAGCTTCGGTGCCGCTGTCGTCGGCGACGACCTGTATGTTTACGGCGGAAACTACGGCGGTGGTCACGAGTACTCTGAGGAAGATCAGTCCGGCGATTTCATCCGCCTCAATCTGAAAGAAGGGAAGGAATGGCAGACGCTTCCTGGTGGTCCAAAACTGACCGGTCTGGCCATGACTTCACATGGCGGGAAGATCTACCGGGTCGGCGGATTCACGGTGAAGGACCTGAAGGGCGGGGATGCTCAGCTCGATTCGCAAAACAGCTTCGCACGTTTTGATCCTGCGAAAGGGACATGGGAAGAACTGGCGCCATTGCCTGAGCCTCGTTCATCACATGACATCGCGGTGATTGGCGATCAGCTGTATGTTGTCGGTGGCTGGTCGATGGTGGGAGCAGACGGACGGAACGACCGTGGCTGGTTGAATACGGTTTACTCCATTGACCTCACTGCTGAGAAACCTGAATGGAAAGCTTCTCCCAATGCACCGTTCGAGCGTCGGGCGATTTCGGCAGCTGGGCACAACGGCAAGCTCTATGTCATCGGCGGGATGCAGAGCAAAGGGGGACCGACCACCCGTGTCGACATTCTTGATCCAGCCACCGGAATCTGGAGTGAAGGCCCTGCCCTGTTCGGAAACGGAATGGACGGGTTCGGTACTGCTGCGTTCTCCGTGGACGGTAAACTCGTCGTCACCACGATGTCTGGCTCGATTCAGGCTCTCTCAGATGACGGCAGTCACTGGGACTATCTGGGTCAGCTGAACTCTCCCCGATTCTTCCATGAGTCACCGGTCTGGAATCATGGACTCGTGATCGTCGGCGGTGCCAGCATGATGACGGGCAAGACCGAGAACCTGGAGTTCCTGCCTGTCGGAAACGGTGAATCGTCTCGCAAGGCCGCCCTGCTGAAATAAGCATTCCTCATTCAGATGTATGTGCCCTGCACAGCACTGCAAAAGGCCGTCATTCTCTCCGGAATGGCGGCCTTTTCGTTTTATGGCTGAGATTCTCAGGTGAAGCGGCTCGCTTCGACAGGGAGAGGCCGGGCTGTAGAATGCCGTCTCATGAGTGTTCATTCCTCCCTCTAAGTCCTCAGAGAATCCCTGGCGCATGCCGATGACATCTCTCTTCCTGAACTGCGACTGGGGAACATCCCGATTCCGGCTCCGCCTCGTCGACGGCAACACACATGCCATCCTGTTGGAGCAGACTTCCGATCAGGGAATTGCGAGCTTCGGAGGAACCGGCTCAACCAAGCGAAGCCAGAGTTTTCAACAGGTACTGGAATCGCAGCTAGACCAGATGGCAACAGCGTGCGAATATGATCTCACAGGAGTGCCGGTGCTGATCTCCGGCATGGCCAGCTCGTCGATCGGCTGGCAGGAACTTCCGTATTCGAGTGTCCCCTTCGGGCTGGATGGGAGCACGATTCATTCGGTTCGCCTCGACGATGAAAACTGGAATCCCGGTCGACCGGTTTACCTGTTCTCGGGCGTCAGTGCCCCCGGCGAAGTCATGCGAGGAGAAGAGATCGAACTGCTGGGAGTCGCCACTCTCGTTCCGGAACTGATTTTGTCCGAACAGGAAATCTGGGTGCTGTTGCCCGGCACGCATTCGAAACACATCCGTGTCCTGAATGGAACGATGACCGGCTTCCACACGCACATGACCGGAGAACTCTTTCAGCTGCTCTCGCAACAGAGTTCCCTCAAGCACCGCGATCGCCATCTGCTGACCCGCAACGATTCCTCACGGCCTTCTTCTTCAGTACAGGCTGCGTTCACGGAGGGTCTGGAAAGTGCCCAGTTGCCCGGTTTGGGAGCAAGTCTGTTTCAGGTTCGCACCCGACAGCTGCTAAAGGGGGAATCGGCTGCGGATTCAGCGGGATTTTTGAGTGGCCTGCTCATCGGTGACGAACTGCTGAACCTGAAACAATGTAGCTCAGCAGACAGCTCCATCGTTCTGGCCGCCTCCCGCGAGACGAGCGAACTTTATCAGCAGGCCTGTTCGGCACTGGGACTGCAGGAACGACTGAAAGTCATCCCCGCCCAAGACGTCGCCCGACTCTCCGCCATCGGTCAGTACCGTGCTTATCGACAGGCGGAGACAGAGGTGCTGTGACCAGTAAGGGATCCGCGGTAGCCCCTTCAAGTGGATTTATGATTGCGGCAGGCCGGGGTGGACCCATTCGGTGGTGCCGTCTTCCCAGTGTTCCCTCTTCCAGATCGGGACACGGCGTTTCAGTTCGTCGATCAGGAACTCGCCCGCTTCGAAGGCATCTTTCCGGTGGGGACAACTGACCGCGGCAGCGACACTGACTTCGCTCACTCGGAGATAACCAGTCCGGTGTTCGATCGCCACTTTCTCGACGGGCCAGCGCTCACGAACTTCCATGGCCAGTTCTTCCATCTTGGCGAGCGCCATCGAAGAATAAGCCTCGTACTCCAAGCCTTCCGTGACCTGCCCATTTGTGATCTGACGCACCGTTCCCAGGAACAGCACGACGGCCCCGGCGAGTGGTGTGGTCACGAACTCGATGAGCTTGTCTGTCTCAATCGGCTCGCTGGTAAGGCTGACGAGAATCGGTGAAGGCATGCCGAATTCGAACCGCATGGCACTAGCCTCCACTGACTGGCGGGAAACAGGCGACCGGCAAACCGTCGATGACCGGAGTGGCGTCGTCCACAGTGTCGTCTCCCATGGCGATCAAGAGATGCGGGATCAGCTGCTGAAGGCCTGGCACAACCTCGCCGAGTTTCTGCCGTAGGTTGAACACCGTTGCTTCGTCAGGCAGATCAAGTTCGATGACGCTCTGCCCTGCCCGTTCTCTGGCCAACGCGAACAACTGCACCTGAGTTTTCATGACAGAACCAGTCCGCTGGGAGCCCGTTTGGCGAGACGATTGTTTAATTCCGGCATGAGGCCATAGGCCATTGCGAGCAGCTTGAGCGGA
The DNA here is from genome assembly GCA_023417655.1 of Planctomycetota bacterium. Taxonomy (GTDB): domain Bacteria; phylum Planctomycetota; class Planctomycetia; order Planctomycetales; family Planctomycetaceae; genus Planctomicrobium. The sequence continues at coordinate 49,782 of JAEZFD010000066.1, forward strand.
TGCAACGTGGCAACGTCGGCCTGTTGTTCCATCTGCATGCGGCAACTGCTGCATTCGGTGACGCCAGCGTGAAATCCGGGCTGCTGCATCTCTTCCAGCAACCGGGCTCCCATTTTGAGGGACGTCTTAAAGTTACCCGATGTAATTCCGAAGGCACCAGCCATTCCAGAGCAGCCCGCTTCAATCGGACGCAACCGCATCCCAGGGATCAGCGTCAGTAATTCTGCCAGCGGAGTCGAGGGTCCCAGATATCTCAAATGACATGGAGTGTGATAACGAACGTCCATCGGGAGGGCGGCGAAGTTCGTTTTCAGTTTCCCTGACTGATGAAGATTCCGGAGATAGGCCCCGGCCTCGAAGGTCTGCTCCGCCACCAGATGGACGTCCGGCTTATCGAGCAGCCGAGGGTATTCGTACTTCAAGCAGACAACCGCCGTCGGCTCGGTACAGAGAATCGGAATTCCCTCGCGTGCGTACTCTGCCAGAATTCCAATGTTGATCTCAGCCAGTTCCCGAGCGGCATCAAGATCCCCGACGGAGATCATCGCCATCCCTGAGGCGACCTGTCCCTGGGGGATGGTGACTTTCAGACCGTTGTGTTCCATCACCCGCAGGAACGCTTTACCGAGTTCATGGTCGTGATAATTCACGAAGTGATCGACGAAGTAGACGGCATTCCCCTGCTCCATCTGCAGCGGCGTCTGTTGATTCAGTTTGAGGAACTCGCCTCGAGCAAAACGGGGAAGGCGGCGATGACGTGAAATTCCAAGCAATTTTTCCAGCAGCCAACGGACTCCGGAATGCGCAATGGCCCAGTTCGCGAGCGGTGAAATCCGACAACCTAACTGACCGAATGTATGTGCTCGCGAGAGGACATAGTCGGAATTACTCAGTCCGACTGCGGAGACACACTGGGCCTTGGCCTCAATCGCCAGCGCGGGAATATCCACTTCCGCCGGACACTCGCGATGACACTGCTTACAGTTGAAACACTGGTCCGCCAGTGCCTTGGCCTGCTCGGTCGAGAATGTCTTCGGATCGGCCGTGCCATTCGCGATCGACCGCATCAGATTGGCCTTCGAGCGCGGGCTCGCTTCTTCCTTCTGATCGAGATGGAAGAACGGACACATCCGCAGGGAGACATTCTGGCGGCGACAGTCACCGCAGCCGTTGCAGCGCTGCACCGTCTCGGTGAAGTCGTTGTCGGCCCATTGCAGTTGCAGCGGGATCAGCGGATTTGAGGCATCCGGCTCAACGGGAACAGCCCGCAGATGACGGATCGTCAGGTGCGGATCATCGCTGATGATTTTCTCCGGATTCAGGAGGCGGTGCGGGTCAAACAGGTTCTTGACCTGCTGAAAGACCCGGTAAAGCGGTCCATACTCGGAGCGTAGAAACGCAGTGCGAGCAAGACCGTTTCCATGCTCTCCGCTGATCGTACCGCCACAGGAGATTGTGATCTCATACAGTTCCCGGGCGAGGGACTCAATCTGCTCAGCATTCTCCTCGGATGGTGTTTTGAGGAACGGGCGGAAATGAACCTGTCCGCAGGCTGCATGAGCATAGAGTGAAGCCGTGAGCCAGTGCTTCTGGAAGACCCGTTGTGCACGGACCAGAAACTCGCGCAGAGCCTGCGGCGGAACGGCGATGTCTTCCACAATCGGAATCGGCCGGGATTCGCCACGCAGCTGATTGAGCATCGGGACAACGTGATATGGCAGCGACCAGAGTGCCTCGACCTCATCAAAGGTGTGAGCTTCAGCAGCGATCAGCGCCGATGGATCGACTTCCCGAACCAGGTTCAGTGTTCCCTGCAACCAGTTACTGGCCTGCCGTTCGATCATGCCGGTCTGTTCGATCAGCACCCCCGCTTCGGTGTTCGGAGGAATCAGCCCGGCAAAGCGGGGATGTGAGTCTCGGGCCAGTGACAGCAGACGTCGGTCCAGCAGGTCGCAGGCACTCGGCTCCAGTTCGCAAATTTTCTGGACAGCCTCGAGAGCCAGTTCCAGATCACGGAAGAGAACCAGTGCCGCTGAGCGATGTTCCGGAATCGGCAGCGTGCTCAGCGTCGCCGCTGTGAAGATCCCGAGCGTCCCTTCTGACCCGACGAGCAATCGAGGAAGGTCAATCACATCTCCCTGCAGGACACTTTCGAGATGATATCCGGAGCAGTTCCGGCGGCCGCGCGGCTGGCGTTCCTGAATCAGTGCCTGGTTGGCATGCAGCATCTGATTGAGGCGCGTGACAAGTTCCACTGACCGATTGGAACCATCACTCTTCCAGCGATGGAATCGTTCTGCTTCAAGCCAGCTGCCATCTGCGAAGACCGTTTCGATACTGACCGCATAATCGCGGACAGTGCCGACGCGAACAGCGCGAGATCCCGCCGCGTCGACTGCCAGCATGCCCCCGACTGTGGTGATAGCTGTACTGGCCGGATCGGGAGCAAAGTAACGACCATAAGGCCGGAGCGCCTGATTCAGTTGATTTCGGACGACCCCCGCCTGCGCCCGAACGGTGGTCTCGGTAATCTCCGAAATCTCGGTGAGATATCGAGAGCAGTCCACGATGATGCCGTGACCGAGCGCCCCTCCGGCCAGACCAGAGCCGGCGCCGCGGGCGATCAGCGGAATCTGATTTTCGTTCGCGTACTGGGCGAGCGTGACGACATCGTCCCGATGACGGGGATAGGCCACGCCCTTCGGGTAGATCTGATAGATGCTCGCGTCTGTGGAGTAGATTTCGCGCGCAACGGCATCGAACCGCAGTTCCCCCTGAAAGAGGCCGGCCAGATCTTCAATTATGCGTTGCTGCGGATCTTCCAAGGACGAACGTCCCATGTGGTGCAGGCAGAAAGCGGGGAAACTTCAGTCCCGTTCAATTCATCTTAGAGACCCGTTGGGGCTTTTGGCGGGCTTTTCTGATGATCATTCAAAATCTTGCTGTGCCAGCGTATCACAAAACCGGATGATTGACAGGGGGCCCCAAATGCATGATCAGCCGTGATTGTGCGCTGGTCCAGTTCTCTATCGGCTCCCATTGATCAGCGACATGGCCTCGGCCCGGCTGGACTGATTGTTCTTGAACAATCCTCGCACAGCACTGGTAATTGTCAGGGCGCCTGGCTTGCGAATTCCCCTGATGGTCATGCAGGAATGCTCGGCCTCGATGACGACGATGACCCCTTTCGGATCGAGTTCCTGAACCAGCAGATCCGCAACCTGTTCGGTCATGCGTTCCTGCACCTGCGGGCGATGCGAAATCTCTTCCACGATCCGCGCGAGCTTACTGATCCCGACGACACTTCCCTTAGGGATATAGCCGACATGCGCTGTGCCGATGAACGGCAACAGATGGTGCTCGCACATGCTGTTAAAGGTGATGTCCTTAATCAGCACGAGCTCGTCATAGTTTTCCTGAAACGTCTTCTTCAGGTGCCGGGAAGGATCCTTGTTGAGCCCGTTGAAGAGTTCAGCGTACATCCGGGCAACTCGCGCCGGTGTTTCCAAGAGTCCTTCTCGATCAGGATCTTCTCCAACAGCTGCAAGAATTTCACGAACCGCCCGTTGAATCCGCTCGTGGTCAACTTTTGAAGCCGCGTCGTTTCGTTCTTCCGTCATGAATTCCTCGAATTCGTTGATGTTCTGCAATTTGTAGTCAGCGACGTCCGGCATGCCGACAATCCGTCAACCTGAAACTCGGGACCGCTGAATGTGAGCTGTGATCTGGTTCTGACTTGAGTGGCGAGGCCGAGACCATTCTGAGGCCATTCGGACGCCGGTCTGTGCCGGCCTGTTGCCATGGTGAGGACTCACCCTAGGATCAGGGCGAAGGAGCCTCGATCGTAATATGTCTCGCCTGTTCCGGATCGGTCTGGGGGAAATCGCTGCGATAATGCACTCCCCGACTCTCCCGACGGGAGAGTGCTGATTCGATCATCAGTCGTGAAACCAGCAGCATGTTCTGCAATTCCCAACCGGCGACGGATTGAAACTCCCGGGCACCGACATATCGATCCCAGAAATCAACTTGGGTGGCAGCGGCGGCCAGACCTTCCGCATCGCGACGAATCCCGACATTTCGCCACATAATCGCCCCCAAGGCGTTCTGCAAGTCGACCAGATTCAATTCGTCCAGGTCTCCGCTCGGGGGAGTTTCACGTGATTCGAGCGTCGGAAATGTGAATTTGTCCGGCATTGCCAGTGCTGCATCAGATGCCCCCTGCCCGGCGCGAACTCCGTAATAAAGTCCTTCCAGCAGACTGTTGCTCGCCAGTCGATTGGCTCCATGCAAACCACTGGAGGTCACTTCCCCTGCGGCCCACAAGTGTGGAAGTGTGGTTTTCCCCTGCAGGTCGACAGTCAGACCGCCCATCATGTAATGCGCTCCCGGACGAACGGGAATGCGATCGCGGGTCAGGTCGAGTCCGAAGTCCCGACATAACTGCCCGATGTGAGGAAACCGTTCCCGAACCCGTTGAGGATCGATATGCGACAGATCGAGATAGACACAGGGATGCCGTGTCTTTTCCATCTGGTCAGTAATCGCTCGGCTGACGATATCACGAGGAGCAAGCTCCCCTCGCTCGTCATACTCGGCCATGAACCGCTTGCCGGTCACATCGACAAGCCAGCCCCCTTCGCCGCGAACGGCTTCCGAAATGAGATGGCGGCTGCTCCCGGCGATATAGAGAACGGTGGGATGGAACTGCATCATTTCCATATCGCGAAGCTGAGCACCTGCCCGATAGGCGATGGCATGACCATCCGCCGTCGCGATATCGGGATTGGTGGTTTCCCGATAGACCTTCCCCGCTCCGCCGGTTGCAAGAATCGTCTGCTTGGCCCAGACAAAGGTTCGTCCGTGCTGAGCATTCCAGACAAGAGCTCCCCGGCACTGGCCGTCCTGCGTGAGAAGGTCGATCGTAAAGGTCTTCTCCCAGATCTCCGTCCATTCCGCGCCACGGACGGATGCGATCAGTGCCCGCATAATTTCTTTCCCGGTCGCATCTCCGAGAGCATGAGCGATACGGGCGTGGCTGTGTCCCCCTTCGGTCGTCAGGGCAATGTTTCCATTCTTCTGGTCAAACTTCGCTCCGAGTGTGGCGAGTTCGCGAATCAGACGAGGTGCGGCGTCGACGACCTGATGCACAACATTGGGATCGCAGAGCCCCGCTCCGGCGACCATCGTATCTTCGGCGTGATTTTCAGTCGCGTCCGATGGATCGAGTGCTCCTGCAATTCCCCCCTGCGCCCAGGCGCTGTTTGAGAGATTGATCACGTCCTTGGTGACCATAACGACGCGAAGTCGGGGATCGATCTCTAAGGCGGCGCGAACCCCGGCAATCCCTGCACCGACAATCAGCACATCCGTAAAGACGTGGGGAATCCGTTTCGGATGAAACGAAACGAGATACCGGCGGCGCGGGCGATAAGACAATTTCGTCATGGAAGCGATCAGATCTGCTTTCAGCACTGGCAGGAAGAGAGTTCCGTATTCCGGATCCTCCCTGAAAAACGTCGACGGCCGATCGTCATGTGGGGGAAGGTCCCTCACTGTTCGGCCGGGCAATTTCCGCATAGGACTCCAGAAGCGCTGTGGAACGTTCCAGAAATGCGAGAGCTTTCGGAATGTCGGTTTCCAGCAATCGCCGGAGACCGTTCATTCGCCCTTGAAACTCATCAGAATCATGCTGCAACTTCATAGACCAGCGTTTAACCGTCTGCAGTTGTTGCTGACAATGTTCGAGCCGGCGCCTGGCTCTGTCATATGCAACCTTCTCTTCGATGCAGCTGGAGCGCTGGCCTCCGACTGTCCGCATCTGACATGCCTGATATGAAGCACGCGTGGAAGCCACCAGATCGAAGGCCCGTTGCATCTGGCGGTTCCAGTACAATGGGCAGTCCTGCTCGATCCATTCGCGGGTCTTCAGTCCATCGGACTGCATTGATTGCAGAACGGCAGCGACTTCTCCCGCAAAGCCGATCAGCTTCGCTCGAAAATCCCGCAGGGCCTGAATATCGCGGACATTGGCCGTCATGGATTTATTCTAGGAATAACGAGACGTCCGTGCGACAAAAACAGTTCGACGGGACATCCATGAGCGTCGCTGTTGTCGAAAATTCGGCACAATTTTCGGAAAAATCCTGTTATCCTGCACCACTTAGGACATTCTGCAAAGAATCGTCCTGCGAATGTGCGAAACAAGGAAGGACTGAACCGTGACAAAATCCGCTGCTTCTGAATTCGTTTTCCCGAGAAGCGGTGACTTTGTCGACGAAGGGTTGATTCCGAGGATCGCTGTCGTGGGAATGGCAACAGGCAATGCGTTTGATCATCCACGCGGAGCCATTTATCTGGGCATCGACCCCGGTCTGAACAGGACCGGATACGCGATTATTCAACGTGGAGTCAGACCCATTCTGCTGGAAGGGGGCGTCATCAGCTCTCGTGCCTCCAACAGTCTGGCGGAACGCGTTCGGGAAATCGGAGACGGTGTTCGGGAACTGATCGCCGAATTTTCTCCGCATGCTGTCGCGATCGAGCAGGTGTTCTCGATGCCCAGGAATCCCCGAACGGCGATTCTCATGTCGCATGCGCGAGGGGCAATCCTGTTTGCCATCGCAGATGCGCGGCGTCCCGTGGTGAACTACAGTCCCAAACAGGTGAAAAAACTGCTCACCGGCAGCGGAACCGCCTCAAAAGAACAGGTGCAGCTGGCGATTCAGCGGGAACTCGGTCTGCCGCACATTCTCGAGCCGAACGACGTGGCCGACGCCTGTGCCATCGCACTCTGCCACTACCACAGTCTTTGCGTTCACGTCGCCTGATTGCTGCCCTGAAGGTAGTTTCCAGAATCCGACCGCAGCCAACACTGATCGACGCCAGCTGATACTTAGTCGTCCGCGAGAGCTGTACTGAGATCCCTTTTCACCTGACCAAGTCGCTCGCGTAAAGAATTTTACAGCGAAAGTACCCTCTGACGGGGCAGGTTCCTAGAATAGGTGCCGACCGACTTTTCCCAAGCTGTTGAAACAGCCCTCGGTGAATGGCAGGAATTGTCTCCAGCCCGGTCAATTTCAATGATTTCCCCGGTTTCCGGTGGTATCTGGTGTAAGGACTGATCGCGCGAATGGCCGTTCCACGTGTATGCGTCTTGCGGGCTCCTGGTACGAACTGCGATGTCGAAACCGCGTTCGCCTTCACTCAAGCAGGCGGCAGCGCTGACCGGATTCACCTGTTCCGGATTCTCGAAGAACCAGAACTGCTGAATGACTATCAGGTTCTGTGCATCCCCGGAGGATTCAGCTACGGCGACGACGTCGGCGCAGGGGTCGTCTTTGCGACACAGTTGCGACAGAATCTGGCCGATGCGATTGGAAACTTCCTGCAGCGCGACACGCTGACGCTCGGCATCTGCAACGGTTTTCAGGTGCTGCTGAAGGCAGGCATCCTTCCCGGCGGTGCGAGCGGATGGGAAAAGCAGGCTTCTCCCGCAGCAGAAACCACAGAACCGCCTGCCACGCTGACCTGGAACGCCAACGGTCGTTACACCGATCTCTGGGTCACGCTGAAGGTCGCCTCCTCGAAGAACGTCTTCCTGAAGGGGATCGATTTGCTCCCCTGCCCGATCGCCCACGGCGAAGGCCGAATCGTGGTGCGAGATGAAAACGTGTTGAAAGAGTGGCGGGAACAGGACCAGATCGCTCTGCAGTATGTCTGTGGCGACAATCCTCAGGCATGCGACGATGTGCTGGGCTTCCCGATCAATCCAAACGGATCGGTTGCCAACATCGCCGGGCTCAGTGATCCATCGGGACGAGTCCTCGGCCTGATGCCGCACCCCGAGCGGTTCCTGTTCGCGACGCAGCATCCACAGTGGACCCGCCTGGAACTCCGAGGCGAAGGCGCCGGCTTCCAGGTCTTCAAGAACGCAATCGAGTACTTCAACTAGAGCAGCTTGCTCACCTGTGTGCCCGTGTCGCACGGCGACAACCGGCAGCACAAGAAGAAAATCGACCTGAGATCCAGCACCCCGTTCAGACCGAACGGGGTGTTTTTTTGTGAACTCTGATTGCCACGATTGAATTCTGTTTGTCGGAGATGGCCGCGCTCTACTGGATTCCTAACAGTGAATTCAGCTGCATCGAACTGCTGCCATAGCTCCCGAACTTTGGTTCGAGGGAAAGTGCCACGCCGACGTTGTCACGACTGCGGTCGTAACCAAAGCCGAGGTGCAGCAGGAAGAACTCACCGATTCGCGTGATGGTGAATGTTTCTCCGCGATCCATCCCTTCTGCGACGTCGAACTGAGCGGCGGCAGTGACTACGTAGAGATTCGGGCTGAGCACATAGGAGAAGCTCCCGGTGATCAGCTGACTTTCAATCGGTCCCACTTCGACCTGTCGGAAGCCGATATAGGCACTGCCTCGTGACGATCGCTGGTGCAGGATCCCTGCATTCCAGACTTTTTGTCCCCCTTCGAAGATATCCCAGACCCCATTGGCAAGGAACGAGGTTCGCGGGCTGACGTGCCAGGCGTAGCGGCTGTTAATCAGACCAAGCGTTTCTCCGAAGTTGTCCTGATTCGCGTTCGGGAAGATGGCCGTTCCCAGATCGAATTCCATCCAGTCGACGATTCGGGGATCATGGGCCGGTCCGACTTTTGTCTGCCATCGATGTCGCATTCCCAGCCAGAGCGTGTGCTGATCGTCCACGAGTTCATTGGTCGGTGAAGTGACTGCCCGCCCCGCTCCGGACCGAACCGCATAATACCGCGGATCCATATAGGGCGGCAGCGGAGCCCCGTTCAGTTCGACCGGAACCAGACGCTCCCGGAATCGCTCCTGAGCGTTATCATCGAACTGGTTGTACTGAGCAATCTGATCCAGACTCTCCGTCGACTGGGCATAGTAGTAATCCGCATCGAACACCACTTTATGCGCCAGCCCGTTCAGCCCCAGTATTGAACTGCGAACTTCGGGCATGTACTTCGAGAACTGAATACTTGCTCGAACCCCCGCCGTTCCATATGCCCGTCCGAGACTGTTGCCGGTCAGGTCTTCTTCCCAATAGGCCAGCTCTCCCATCGCATACGGGACCACATGCACCGGGCCGAGATCGAATGGCAGAGTCAACTCCTGCCGTGTCATCGTGACCAAACCTTCGACATTCGCGAAGTAGGGCAACGACTGGAATGGATCCAGAGTCGGGTCAAACGGAGGGGAGGCGGGCTTGAGCTGGCCGTAGCCCAGCATGGAGTGGGTGTTCCAGATCAATGGAGTTCCGAAGACCTGCTTGCCCAGCAAAGTGAGGTCACCGCGAGGAAGCCAGTTTGTTGCATCATTAAAGTCGTCTGAGCGGATCGTCGCGAGGACATTTGCGGTCAGATTGTCGACCTGATGGTTGAACGTGATGAGATTTTCCAGATCCTTCTGGTTATCCCATTCCGGTTCATAGTACTGCTCAAGGAAGTTACGATCGTTGTTGAAGACGTGACCGATTTCCGCCTGAATCCAGTTCTCATCGTCGATGGTAATGCGGTCGCGGAAGATGATTCTTCCGCGGTTGTCGTTGGGAATCGGCAGGTCGCGACGACCTAAACCCAGGTTATCTCTTCCGTGGTCGTTGATGTAATACGCCTGTCCCCAGCCTGTGTTATGCACGGGCATTCCGAACAGCAATGCGTCAGTATCAAACAGAGATCGAATACCGCCCCCGGGGCCACGCTTCGACAGATAATCGGCCTGCAAGTCGAGATCCACACCGGGCGGCAAATTCAGCCCGAACATCATGTCGAGATCCCACGCGGATTCAATCATGAATCCATACATGCCTGAATATCCAGCGTCGAGGCGGCGGATCGGGATTCGAGGATCTTCGGCATACCCCGACAGATACGGAGCAACGAAAATCGGCACATCTTCCACGAAGACCGTGTTGTTCAGACTGGTGGCAACATAGGTCCCACCCTCGGGCTCACCGGTGACAGGATTCACGCGTCCCGGCTGACCGAAGAACATTTCTTCGAGCATGACGTCACTCGCCTGAACGCGGTATTTCGGCTTGCCGAACTCGCTCGTCGTGAAGAAGGCATCCTTCGCATGGAACTTGTTCTCAGAGAGTTGGCGAACCTCTGCGGCACGCAGTCGCAGTGTCCCCTGCTGATCCGGAAGCTGTGTTCGCAGTTCTGCATTCATCAGCAGACCACGTTTCTGATTCACGTCATAGAAAGCATGGCTGGCGCGGACAGTGTTCATCCCCTGCCGGACGACGATATCGCCTTCGAGGTACACCTGAAACGGGGACTGTGAATCGATTTCGAATCCACCGAGACCGTCAATGCGTTCCGCGTCGGTCCAGATCACTGCCCGATCTGCCGTCAGGTCGAGTCGGGAAAGCACGATCTGCCCGCCGACTTGCATGGGCACATTGTCCACCACAATGTTGACCCCGCCAGTTAACGTGAACACGTATTCCTGTGGGATCGAGCCTTCTGTAATTCCCCCGTTCATCTCGAGCTTGCCCCCCAGAAATCGCGGGGCGATCGTGACGTGTTGACGAATCCGGGGAGCGCCATCTGGACCAGGCGCCGGCAGGAACATGCTTCCCTGCGGAGCCGCGTCGAATGTGTATTGCGTCGGAGTCACGCCGACCGATTCCGCACGACGCTGTACCGCACGAACAAAGACCGGGTCATCCTTTGACTGCGGCAGGTCCATTGGGGGACGTCCCTGCAGATCGATCCGGCCGGTGGTCTCGAGTTCGACGAGCAGATAAGGCCGCGACGTCTGCCGCGTCGGCGTGGATTCAACCGCCGCGAACTCAGAGGAGGTTTCCATATAGGCAAGGACACGGTTTGGTCCGCCAGGTTGTCGCTCCCGTTCCCATAACACCATCATCGGTGCGGTATAGAACTTTTCTCCCAGCGTGATTGAGCAGTTGCCTCTCAGCAGGAGAACGGACTCGCCATTGTCTTTGAATCGCGTTGCGAAGTCCGACTTGAGCAGCATTGGTGCATAGCTGACACCGCTCATTGCAATAGAAGACTGCGAGCCGGGTGCTGTTGCTGGCGGTACCGAGTACTCGCTGTAGGGCCCGTTTGAAAGCCCACTGTGACCCGACGGAATTCCGGTTTCCTGTGCGCGCACCGGGAGTGTCGCGCCCCACAGGGCGACTAAAACGACCAGCAGGCATCCTGCTCGATGCGGTCGATTCAGCGACACTCGGAATCCGTTCGCGGGAAGGAATAGTTCGGGATGTTCGTGATGAAATTCCGCGGGAGATCAGCCTCTGGACGTCGCCAGATGCATCTCCGGAATCGCACCACACTCACAGGAATTGAAAGGCGGAATCATTTGCGACCGGGCAATGGAAAGTGCCCGGGTCTGGCAGGAATCAGGTTGGTGAAGGACTGGATTTCAGACCACGATGAGTGAGTGCACCCCGGCTGAAAGGATGGGAATCCGGAGCTTCAGTGAGGCAGGACCTGCACGTGAATTCTCGGGATCTAGCCGGGATGCGCGGGCGGAGTATAGGTTTCCCGGAAAAAATGAGTCAATAAGTCTCAGAAGACTCAAGTTGGCGGAGCGCGCCGATGCAAAAACTCACATTGACCTACGGCAACAAAGAGCGGTAAGACACGCGCCTGCCAGAACATCACCTCTGCCCGACCGTCAATAACTGTCAATGCGGCGGGCGATTCGCCTGCAGGCACCCCTCTGAATTGAATCTGTTCTGATTTGAGTCTGTATTGAGACCGTATCGTGACCGTGCGACTGAGAAGCCGCAGCAGTCCCTACTCCATGGAAAAGCTGGCCGAGTCCTGGTGCCGAAAGCCAACATCCTCCATTGCCGAACGAAATCCCTGTCTGTGCAGAATGCGTTTCCCTCCCGCCTGCTGTGGACAATGTTCACCCTGATTTCAGGAGTGATCGCAGGCGGAATGTGCTGGAAGATCGCAATCGAAGAATTTCAGCGGCACCCAACAGCCGGTGAAGTGAAGCTTCGCTCAGAACAGGAACTGGATCCTCCGACGACTGAACAGATCCTCTTTGAGATGGCCCAGTTGAGTTTCCATCTTGAAGAATTTCTGGGGCAACCGATTCCCCGAAACGCGATCGAAATCAACCTTTTTGCAAGCAGCGAATCTTTTCAAAAGTTTGTAACGCGGAAATATCCTGAACTGATGGAACGCAGTGCGCTCTATGTTCACGGTTCTCCCCGTCAATCGAGTCAGATCCTGCTCTATCAGCATCCAGATTATCTGGCGGATTTGCGTCATGAATGGACACACGCCGCCCTGCACCGTCTCTTCCCAGGAATCCCCCTTTGGCTGGACGAAGGATTGGCGGAATACTTTGAGGCCCCCGACGATTGCCGCCTGACACACCCTGATAATCTTGAGAAATTCCGAAAACAGCTGGCGGCCGGCTGGCAGCCGAACCTCAAGCGACTTGAACAAAAAACGCTGCTTTCTGAATTTCAGAGCGAAGAATATCACGAGAGCTGGGCCTGGACCCACTTTTTGCGACACGGCCCCCCCCCTGCCGCCCAGGTTTTCAAAGAATTTATGATCGCATCACAGTCTGATGGGTCCGAGAGCCGATTGAGTGAATTGCTGGAGTCCCATTTTGCTCAGCCAGAGGTTGATCTGATCACCCATATTGAAGAATGGTCTCGGCGGTATCCACGGAAGGATCAAAAATGACATCGCCAGCTTTTCTGCTCTCATTGGCATGCTCCTTCGTCGCAATCATCTGCCCTCTTGCCGTTTATGGAGAGGAACCGCTGACGTCGCGCCAACGGAAAGTGGAAAAGCCAACTGTTATTGATCTGCTGCTGGGCCGGGGCGGAACGCTTGAAGGTCAACTGCGCGATGCAGGGGAACACCTGGCGGATGGAGCGACTGTTTCCATCTGGCAGGGACACAAGCTGATCTGGAAAGGAACGCCGGACGATGCCGGAAAGTTCCAGCTGAAGAACATCAATGCCGGACTGTACCGTGTTGTTTATGGAAGTCAGTCTGTGATTTGCCGAGTCTGGACTGGTGAAATGGCACCGCCACAAGCCAAAGGCTCACTGACGCTGAACCGGAGTCAGCAAGAGAATAATGACTCCGCAGGATGGAAGTTCCTGCCGACTGGAGCACTGTTTCCCCCCATCTGGAGTGGGACTCATGGTGACTCACATCTCCCCGGACGTCCGTAATCAGATTTCTCAATAGCACTGATTCGGACAGAGGACTAAGATACTCGCCGGACGTTTCATCGACGCAGGCTGAAATCGATCCGCACACGGAGGTGAGCGCGGTCGCGATCATGAAGACCCTGGCGATGTCGTCAGCGGGATGAGCACCATTATCCGGTGCTTCCTCCCCTGTATTGTCAATTTGCTCGACTTCTTGAATCCTGTCGATGCAGGCCCCACGAAGAGGCTCCGACTCAGGATTTCCCGGTTTGAGCATGTCGCCAGGAGGGAAAGTAGACATGATCCAACTGATTTCTCGGCGATCCGCCGGAGTCATCTCGCAAGCAATCCTCATCGCCGCGATCACGCTGTCGATGCCGCAAAGCGGATTCTCTCAATCCGAGCAAGCAGCAGAACATCCTCTGATTCCAGCGATTCGTCTCGCCGAGCAGTCGTATCAGACTTTACGGCAGATCACAGACTATGAAGCGACTGTCATTAAGCAGGAACTGGTTAATGGTCGGTTGCTGACTCAACGAATGGCTCTCCGCCTGCGGGAAGAGCCTTTCAGCGTTTATCTGAAATATGAAGAACCGAACGCAGGCCGCGAGATTCTCTTCGTTCGTGGCCAGAACAATGATCAGCTGCTCGCCCGCGAGGCAACTGGACTCACTTCTCTGGTCGGAACGGTGTCGCTGGCGATCGATAGCCCACAGGTGATGGCCGAGAACCGGCATGTCATCACCGATCTCGGAATGCGGCGTCTCCTGGAAATCGTGATTACCCAGTGGAATCTCGAATCAAAGTTCGGAGAAGTCGACGTAAAGTATTACCCCAATGCGAAGATGGGGAATGCGGACTGCGAAGTGATTGAAGTGACACATCCCCGCCCGAGAAAGCAGTTCCTTTTTCATATGACGCGGCTGTTTCTCGAAAAACAGTCTCGTCTTCCGATCCGAATTGAGAACTATGGATTCCCGACTCAGGCAGGTCAGCCGGCTCAGCTCGTTGAAGAATATACTTACGTTAACGTAAGGACAAATTCCGGATTAACGGCCGCTGACTTCGACCCACGAAATCCCCGGTACTCATTCAAATAACGATCGCAGCGTCAGTCTCAGCTCCGAGAATCCGGCGTGAAGCCGCTCCGAGGCCGAACCGACATTCGCTCACGCAGTAATCCTCTCACAGCCTTTTTCGCTGGTTTTCCGGAGCCCGATCTCTCCGCACTGGGTTCTTGTTTTGACAGGCGCAACTGTGAAAAGGCTGGCAGATCAATTGACAGAGTTGGCGTAAACGGAAATGCTTGCGGGGTTGGCGTTTTATCAGGAGTCGAGTTTCTCATCGTTGACGAGTCACTCCTGATGCGAGCTCAGTGAGCCCGACGACGCACACTCCAGTCGAAAGTTGTGAAGGTTGTTATGTCCATCCACCCGACGGCCCTGATCGATCCTCAGGCGGAGATCGACTCAACTGCCGTCATTGGCCCCTATGTTGTCATCGAAGGCGACGTGAAAATCGGCGCCGGCTGTCATCTCGGTCCCGGGGTGGTGATCTACGGGCCAACGACAATCGGCGAAGGGACTCGAATTCATGCTCACGCCGTGCTCGGTGACGTTCCACAGGACCGCGCTTTCACCGGCGAAACATCCTTCGTGCGGATCGGAAAAGACTGCATTATTCGCGAAGGTGTGACGATTCACCGCGGATCGAGTAAGGACTCGGTCACCCGGATTGGAGATCGCTGCATGCTGATGAGCAACTCACATGTGGGACATAACTGCGAGTTGGAAGAAGAAGTCACGATGATCAGTGGATCGCTGCTGGGCGGTCACGTGCATGTCGGCAAAGGTGCCGTCATCTCCGGAAACGCGGCGGTGCACCAGTTCGTCCGCGTCGGTGAACTCGCCATGATCAGTGGACTTGGGAAAATCGTTCAGGACATTCCCCCCTTCTTCATGACGGATCGCGACGGGGGTCTTGTCGGAGTCAATCGAGTTGGTCTGATTCGCCGCAGTTTCACCTCGCATGAACGCGAAGAGATCAAAGCCGCCTACCGGATCATTTACCGCTCAGGCCTGGGACAGCTGCAGGCATTCAAGCAACTCGTCGACATGGTCAAAACGGACGCAGGGAATCGACTAATCGCTTTCCTGTCAGCGAAGTCGCGCCGCGGCATTGCCGCGTCGGCGTATACGCTCTCTTCAAAAGAAAAATCCAACGCCGAATCGACCGAAACCGTTGCGATCTCTGCGAAAGAGGCTGACTGACGCAAATCGCCCCATCTCCTGTGCATTTCCTCAGACGCCGCAGTCTTTAGAGGAGTTTGCTCTCCCGAGTGCCCGCGGAACGCGCATTTCGATTGATGAGAGTCTCGAGACCGCGTGACAAACACAGGCAGATCAGCAAATTGGCGACATCTATGGCTGGGGTATCTTCTCTCGGACGCCCGATTTTTTTGAAGACAGCTCAAAAACCAGGACTATCCCCCAGATAAGATTCCGGTTTTCTCTGATCGGAGAGTGGTTTCTGCCTCTGATATGCGCGGATAGTCCACATAAGACCCTCTGCTCACCAGCCCCCCCGGCAACAGACCGATGTGGTGGGCACGAATAGGGAATCCCCGGCAGAAATCTGGGCAAAATTTCGTTGACATTAATGTTACCGTGCATACGATCCATCACTATTCGTATGCGAACCACATTGCATGCGAATCGTTTGTTGACTCGATCTCAGCTTCCTGTCCTGTCGATGCGGATTCGCGCAGGGTCCTCTCTCGACAAACCCCCTGTTTGATTTTCCGTCTGATTTTGAGGAGTGGCACGGTCACGCTCGCCCGATGCCAGTTCGTCCCAGTGCTCTCGTCTCGCGGTTTTCACCCGCGAACTGCCACTCAACATTTCATCTCGCATCATCATTTTGGCGCGAAGATATCTCGAAACATCATCGCAGATTCTACTCTCTTTTCTGACTTTGCCAATCGGCACCGGAGGGACCTACATGCGTCGTCGTCACGGATTCACACTGATCGAGCTTCTGGTGGTCATTGCGATCATCGCCGTTCTGATCGCCCTACTCTTGCCAGCGGTTCAGCAGGCTCGCGAAGCTGCTCGAATGACGCAGTGCAGAAACAACCTGAAGCAGCTGGGGCTGGCGTTTCAGAACTACCACGATACCTACACGACCTTTATGCCAGGTGGGTTCCTCACACCGGGCAACCAGTACCCGGTGGGCTGGGTTCCTCGAATCTTCCCTTACATCGAACAGGGGACACGCCTGCAAGCGGCAATTGGGAAATATTCACACACCGACTTCTGGACGATGATTTCCCCTTACCGAACGCACGACACAACTGATCCTCTTTGGGGTCCTATCCCCGGACTGAGTTGTCCGAGTTCGGCACTGGGAGATCGAGCCTCGGATCACACGACCGTTGGGAACTTCCCTAATGCGCACATGCAAGGGGCGCTGCACTATCGGGCAAACGGCGGATCCCGCGACGAAGACCTGGTGACGGGGACCGATGCAGACCGTTACTACTCACGCTCTGGTGTCATCTATCCTCTCAGCCGCACAAGCATGGCCCGAATCACTGACGGATCGTCGAATACCATTTTGCTCGGTGAAACCTCAAGCACTGATGGGTGGAGTTCAAGCTCAATCACCGGGTGGGGCGGAATTAAGCCCTGGGTCTATGGATTCACCGGAAACTCGGTCGGGTATCTGACAATCGACAACAAGATCGTCCAGTATCCAATCGGCTACCGCGGTACATTCGCTTCCAACTTCACACCCTATAAGAGCCAGCATGGGGGCGGGGGAGCCAACTTCGCGTTCTGTGACGGGAGCGTCCGTTTCATGTCCCAAAACATGAGCCTGACGATTCTGAAGTCGCTGGCGACGCGGGCTTCCGGTGAAGTGGTCGGTGAGTTCTAGAACAGCTTGCTCTCCCGTCTGCCCTCTCAACTCTGCAGGTCGCTGCGAAGCCGCCTGCAGACGCTTCGCGGCAACGCGACTTACGTCTGATCATTCGATGAGAAAAGCACCGCTCCCCTGGCTGATTCAGGGGAGCCTGTTCTTCTGAATTTGAGTTGGCAGTCAGTCGCTGTGCCGTCCATCCGACATGTTCTTTTTCGGAGACTCAAATCCTTATGGCTCACTCCATTCGCCAATGGTCTCGCTCGCTGAGTGTAGCGATGGCAACTGTGACATTGTTTTCTTTGATGGGCTGCGGAGAACCGGGACCTAAGACCGTTGAGGTGAAGGGAACCGTCAGTGTGAATGGCACCCCAATCAAGTTGGGGACCATCATGTTCGTTCCGGATCAGGCCGGTGCGACTGCTTATGGGGAGATCAACCCTGAGGGACAATATGTCGCCAAGGTCGCCCCGGGCACTTACAAAGTCGCGATCAACGCCGTGGGACATCCCAATGGTCCTGAAGGTCCCGTTGTGAACTATGCTCCAGAGAAATACAGCACAGAACAGACTTCCGGGCTGACGGCCACTGTCCCAGAAGAGGGAGAGACCACGATCGACTTCGACCTCGAAGGTCCTCAACTGAAAGCCAAGAAATAGCGTTGTTCTTCTCAGTCAACGATTGAGAAGATGCATTTTCCAAAGCATCGTGAACGCAAAGCCCGACAGTGCTGAGTCGCCGAGTGCGAGACAGTGTTGTCGGGCTTCTTTATTGAATCAGCCGGCCTTATTCCCGCCTGGAAGCGACTGACGTTCTAGGAACTCAGAACCCGTTCACTGAGATAATCACTGAGTCTCGCTGCGAAGTCGTGCAGCCAGACGAAGTCAGTGCCGGCGGTCAGATTGGCAATCGTCCCTAAGCTGACGATGACCAGAATCAGGACGAGACCAATTGCTTTGCCGATGTCCTGGCCTTTCAGGCTTCCCAGCTGATCGGGATCTCCTGACAGGTAGGCACTGGCCGCAAAAAACTCTTCACCGATTAACGTGTAATCGCAGGCCGCAACAAAGAACGGAAGTTGCGCGGGCTGTGCGGTGCCAGCGATCTGAATGGCTCCAATGGAGTTTCCGGTTTCCGCGAGGATCAGTGACTCGGCATAGAATGATCCGAGATAGAAGCAGGCGGCGGGACGTTCACGAACCATCTTGCCGGTCAGGAACGAGACATAGGCAAACTGCTCATCAGTCACATAGTAAACGAGGTCTTCGCGATAGGCATCCGGACGGCCAGCAGCGAGGAACGCGTTCGCAACAGTCTCTCGAGCGGCTGTCATCACCAGCGACTTTGATGTCGGGGTTTCTAGCTCGCAGTCGTATTCCGCGGCCCGCTCCGCGACCCGACCGAGCAATGTCAGACCGGCGATGGTCTGCATCTCGTTCATGTCCTGAATGCCGGGAACGAACAGGCAGGATCGCCCCATTTCCGTGGCTCGACCGACTGCTTCTTCGATGGCTTCCAACCCGGCGATCGGCCGCACGCGCAGAGACATCCCTGATCGCGCGAGGAGAATCATCCCGATGATGGACCCGCAGATCAGACAGGTCATCACCAGCAGCCAGAATTTGCCTGAGTCGAAGCCCTCCCGAGTCGCGATCACTGGCGAATTCTCGCCAAGTCCTACGAAAGAGGACTGCTCACCTTGCTCATTCACCGCAACAACACGGAACCAGAGCGGCATGTTCCGTGGAACATCAGTGATTGTTACGGTGCCAACTCCCGCCTGAATTTCTTCGGGGGTTGGTTTCCAGGTTTTGACTGGGTGATAGATTCCGCGAAATTCGCCGCACTGGTCGATGCGATATTCGACGGTCTCCGGAGAAATCTGCTCAGGAATCCGAATCGTCAGATCGACCGCAGTCCCATTATCCCACCCGTGATCAGTCGCCGTGATTGACTCCGGAGGCTGGGGCGCAGCAGCGAAGCACAGTCTCCCCAAGCCAAAAAGCAGAACGACGAAAACAGCAATCGGCACGAGAGAGCCGAAACATCGTTGAAGCATTGCCAGCGGAGTTCGGTTCATTCGACAACGATCTCCACATTAGCACGGGGAACGATGAGTTCGCGGCCGGTAGCAGATCGAACCTTCAACACGCGTGCTTTTGAGCCGGATGCAAGGACTTGTGGATCAACTGGAAGTGCCGTGATTGTTCCAAGTTCTCCGAAGTACGGATCTCGAATCAGCCGGACGCTTGCGCCGACCTTCAATTCGCCTCCGGCTGCACGTTCGACAACCTCTGCATTTCGGGCGACCGATTCCCGCAAGGGAATCACGATCTCCGGGCGCAGGACTCCTGCTCTGATCTGGGTGGCTCCATTCACCGAGGTCATGTCACCGGCATGTGACTTCAGAAGATCAAAGGTGCGCTGCGACATGGCGATTTCACCGAAACCCTCTGTCACAATGAGCGTGATTCCGATCCTTTCCGAACCGGTGATCGCGACCCCGAGGTCATAACCCAGGATACTTTTCAGATCGAAGTCATTGATCCCGCCGCAGATGATGCCTCGCACGTTCAACTCGATGGCCCGAGCGACTGCGGCGCCATGTACGCGGCGTCCTCCGACGACAATGCAACCGGCATGTTCAGGCAGAAAGAGTTCCGGCGTCAGGTCCTGATCAGGCCTGCTCACAAGAATTCGGAGTGGACCGCTCGCTTCTCCTCCAATACCAAAGATCCCCTGCACAAACGCGGCAGGTGTTTCGATGACGACCCCTTCCGTGGGCAAAACCTCCACGACAGTTCCAGCGACGAATGCGTTCACTTCCAATGGTCGAGGCTCGCCGCGGAGGATCACCTGACCTGTGATGCTGGAAATGGATTCCACAGTGCCGGTGACGGGAGACTCACAGGTCTGTCGGAAGTAACCAAAGATTCCGTTTGAGCGAGCGAGTGGTTCGCCTTCTTGAACGGGGTCTCCCACCCGTTTGAGCATTGCCGCAGGGACATCAGCTGGCGATGTCGAAATCAAATTTGACACGTTGACCGGGAAGATATTGCCGGGCTGGTCGGTATGAGCGACGACCTGCTCGGCCGTGACATGATCTCCCTGCCTCACCCGAATTTCACCGGGAATGGGAAGAACTCGCGTCACGCGATAGCGTGTGCTGGCCTTCACCTGAAGTCCGGGCGTGTACGTCATGAGACAAGGTCATCACAGGCGAGGAGATCGGAATTCACTCGCCGGATTCTAACAGTCTGCGCGGATCTTTGCCCTCCCAATCTGAAGATCAGGAGTGCCCTGGGATCACAATGGGGACGAGACGCAAAACTGATCGGACTACATGTCTTCAAAGAGGGCATTCACGAAGTCATCGACCGAGAAGACCTGCAGGTCGTCGATCTTCTCACCGACTCCGATGTACTTCACCGGGATTCCCATCTTCTGCCGGATCGCGATGACGACTCCCCCTTTGGCGGTTCCGTCAAGCTTCGTCAGAATGATGCCGGTACATTTTGCGGCTTCGCTGAACTTACTGGCCTGGCTGATTCCGTTCTGCCCTGTCGTGGCATCAAGCACCAGCAGGCTTTCATGTGGCGCCCCGGGAATCCGCTTACTAATGACCCGATGAATTTTCTCGAGTTCCGACATCAGGTTCTGCTGCGTCTGCAGTCGGCCTGCGGTATCGATGACCGCGAAGTCCAAGTTCTTTGTCGCGGCCTGTTCACATGCCTCGAACGCCACACTGGCCGGGTCACTCTGAGGAGGCTTCGTGACGATGTCGCAGCCGATCCGCTGACTCCACATGGTCAGCTGGTCAACAGCCGCCGCCCGAAAGGTGTCGCCTGCTGCGAGCAGAACACGACTGCCCGATTTGTGCAGCAGATTTGCGAGCTTGGCGATCGATGTTGTTTTGCCGACTCCATTGACTCCGGAGACCAGAATGACGGTTGGCCCCTGTTTGGCGCGGTTAAGAGGAGCGAGCGAATCATTCTTGGCCCAGTTCTGGCCCCCCTCCCCCATCAGGATTTCACGGAGCTTGTTCCGGACGATTTCCCAAATCTTGGCCGGGACAACGGTTCGGCCACCGAATTCTTTCCGAATGGCGTCGACGACCTCAGTCGCAGCGACGACTCCCATGTCGGTGGTAATCAGGCCGCGATAGAACTCCTCAAGCTTGTCTTCATCCAGGATTTCCCCGGACTTGAACAAGTCGCGCACATCGGTCCGCAAGACGTCTTTGGTCTTCTTGAGTGCCGATTTGAGGTTGTCGAAAAGTCCCATAGGTCCGTGGCAGTTCTTAAATAACAGGATCTTGCAACTTGCGGCTGCAGGAGCGGCAACTGAACAATTCTAGAACCCGACTGGTGTCGTGGGACTCTATTTTGATGACGTTTTTGCCAGTTCCTGATATCGACGGAAGGCTTCATCCCACTTGGCCGTGTCGCGTGGCTGGAAGGTTTCAAGCTCGACAGACGCTTTAACAACAGACCGAATGTCGGCAAGAGAATCAATCTTGCCAGCCGCACGAGCCTGAATGAGGACGTTGCCCAATGCAGTCGCTTCCGTCGGCCCCGCAATTACTGGAATTCCACAGGCATCGGCCGTGAACTGATTCAGCAGGGCGTTCTTGCAGCCACCACCGACAATGTGAATGACTTCAATTCGCTCGCCGGTCAGTTTCTCAAGCCCCTGCAGAACTTCACGATATTTGAGTGCGAGACTTTCCAGAGCACAGCGGATGATCTGACCTTCCGTCGTGGGAACCGGCTGACCGGTTTCCCGGCACCATCCGCGGATCTCTTCGACCATATCATCCGGGCTGAGAAAGCGCGGGTCATTCGGATGCACAATGGATCGGAATGCCTCGGCCTGCGTCGCGAGATGTGTCAGCTGCGTGTAATCGAAATCATTTCCGGTCCGTTCGAAAGTGCGACGACACTGCTGAACCAGCCAGAGGCCCATCACGTTCTTCAGCAGACGGTAAGTGCCGTCGATCCCGCCTTCGTTCGTGACGTTCTGCTTCAGCGCTTCGTCAGACAGTACGGCCTGCTGGACTTCAACTCCGATCAAGGACCATGTCCCTGAGCTGATGTATGCCCAGTTGGCGCGACCAGTATTCGCTGTGGGAACGGCGGCCACCGCTGCGGCCGTGTCGTGTGTTGGAGGTGCAACAACGTCGATCCGCGGGAGTCCGGTAGACTGCGCGACATCTGCCCGCAGCTTGCCCAAATTCGTGCCTGGGGGAACAACTTCCGGCAACATGCGGGTCGGGATTTCAAACTTCCGCAGCAGATCGAGAGCCCAGGTGCGACGGACAGGGTCGAAGCATTGCGTCGTCGTCGCGTTCGTGAACTCGACAACTCGACTGCCGCAGAGAAGCCAGTGGAAGAAGTCCGGGATCATCAGGAAGCGGTCTGCCATCGCGAGCAGCGACGGATCATTCAGCTGCATCGAAAGGAGCTGATACAGCGAGTTGATTGGCATGAACTGCAGGCCCGTCGCCGCGAAGATTTCTTTTCGCGGGACTCGAGTGCAGGCGTGCTCCATCATCCCGTCGGTACGGGAATCCCGATAGTGATACGGCTGCCCGAGCATCTCTCCGCTGGGAGTCAGCAGGACATAGTCGACTCCCCAGGTGTCAACGCCGACCGAAACGATTCCCTTAGGGAACTTCTGGGCAGCCACTCGGAGGCCGGTCTGAATTTCTTTCCACAGTCCGATCAGATCCCAGCGGCGTGTGCCAGCCACTTCGACCATACCGTTCGGGAAGCGGTGCAGTTCTTCGAGCTCAATCTGCCGCCCGTCAAAGAGTCCGGCAATGACCCGACCACTCTCCGCACCCAAATCGACAGCCAGATACACCTGTCCGGACATGCTGACTCCACTTCGAACGACTTTGGCCCAGTTCAGATTTGACGCAGTTCAGAGAGGCAGAGCAGGTTCCTCAGAAACTGTGGCCGCCAGATCACACTGATGGCTGAGCTTCCGAAGAACCTTCTCGCATTCACGCCTTCAAGTTGATGTCAGGCGCGAATGGTCTCGTCGCGCCTGACATCCAGTGACGTTCAGCGTTACTCAATGATCTTGCTGATCGGGAACTCGACGATTCCATTTGCTCCGGCCGCTTTCAGACGGGGAACAATGGAGCGAACGATGTGTTCATCGAGGATCGTGTTCACGGCGACCCATTCCGGATCAGAGAGTGAAGCGACCGTCGGATCTTTCAGAGCAGGCAGTGCTGCAAGAACCTCCTGCAGATCACCTCGGCGGACGTTCATCATCAGTCCGACTTTGCCTTCAGCGGCGAGACAGGACTGCAGCATCAGCGAGATGCTCTGCAGCTTCTCCCGCTTCCATTCATCGTCCCAGGACTGCTTGTTGACGATCAGGCGGGTCGTGCTCTCGATCACCTGATCAACGATGCGCAGGTGATTCGCTCGGAGCGATGACCCGGTTTCGGTCACTTCCACAATGGCATCAGCCAGTCGGGGCGGCTTCACTTCCGTCGCGCCCCATGAGAATTCGACTTCAGCGGTCACACCATGCTTGGCAAGATAAGCCTGCGTCAGCCCGACCGCTTCAGTAGCGATTCGTTTTCCCTGCAGATCCTGAACGGTCTGGACAGGGGAATCTTCAGGCACACACAGGACCCAGCGGACGGGACGGCGGCTGGTCTTGGAAAAGACCATCTCACAGACTTCATGAACGTTGGCCTGAGTCTCCATGACCCAGTCATATCCAGTGATGCCGGCATCGAGAATTCCGTCTTCGACGTACCGAGCCATCTCTTGAGCACGAATCAGGAGGCATTCGATTTCCGGATCGTCGATAGACGGATAATACGACCGGGAAGAAAAGGTGATTTTGTATCCCGCCTTGCGAAACAGCTCAGCGCAGGCCTCCTGCAGACTTCCTGCCGGGATCCCCAGTTTCAAAATTTCTTCCGCCATGGATTTCCTCAGACTCGTTCGATTAGACCATTTTGATTTTTGATCTGACTGTTTTCGCCACGCGGAACGCAGGCTCTCATCAATCAAAACGCGGCCTGCGCAGGCACTTGAAAGAGCACACGACTCTCGGCCAGCAGATGCAATTGGGCCGTCAGATTATTTTTTCGCGTACACAACGTTCGGATCGAAAACCCGTTCCCCTTCCACAGAGACCGCCGACGTCGCCGGATCAATCTTGCGGAAAAAGCAGCTTTGGAAGCCCTCGTGACAGGCTGCACCACCAACTTGCCGTACCTTGACGAGGAGCGTGTCGGCGTCGCAATCAAAATAGATTGCTTTCAGTTCCTGCACATTCCCGCTTTCTTCCCCCTTGCGCCAGAGTTTCTGACGGCTGCGGCTGTAATAGCAGACGCGCCCCGTCCGCAAGGTTTCCTCATAAGCCTGCTGGTTCATATAGGCCAGCATCAGCACCGTTCCGCTGGCTTCGTCCTGAGCGATCACGGGAATCAACTCGGATTTCTGGAAATCGGGACCATTCACGGAACGCAATCCTGGCTGGAAAGAATAAAAGATGATGCCTGCTGATAGCCGGGGGATACACAGTCGCGAGAAATATTTCGTCTCCGCGACCTTGTGGGGCGCCAGATTTTCGCCAGCCAGAACCGATTAACTCCTCCGACGGACTCCTCCGCGTGAAGGCATCTCGGCTCATGACCTGCCAGACTGGCCGCACCTACAGTGAATCGCCACTGTAGCAGGCGAGAAGCAATCACTCTACCGGACGCCTGCCCTGCCCCCCGGTTCGAGAAAATTCTCACCAATGTGAACGGTTTTAAGGAACGATCGGCGGGATGGAAACGGATTCCCGGTCAGAGGGTGCACGGATCCGATAAGATTCCTTTGCATCACCCCGCGCATTATCTAACATGCAACCGATTCCATCAGGTTGAACCGAGCCCGCAGGTCCGTCCAGGATCGAGACGCGGGATTTTGACGGCTGCCTGACCGGACGTCGCTGCGAACCGGTTCCGGAAGTGAACCGCTGCAATTTGCTCCATTCGATCAGCGACGACGAGACAACACTCCCGACACAGACGACATTTCACGGTTTCAAAGAACGGATTGATCCATGGCAAGCGAAGGCGGCAACATCACCTGGCATGAGCACAAGGTGAGCAGCGATTCACGCAAGAAGCTCAACGGCCACAAGGGAGCCGTCATTTGGTTTACAGGTCTCAGCGGATCCGGCAAGAGCACGATCGCCAACACTGTTGACCACAAGCTCCACGCTCTGGGTGTGCGAACCTATGTTCTGGACGGCGACAACATTCGCTTCGGCCTGAACAAAGACAAGAAGTCACTGGTCGAAAAGTGCGGCTACACCGAAGAAGCCGGCGCCCGATTCGGCGTTGGATTTTCTGCTGAAGACCGCATGGAAAACATCCGCCGCATCGGAGAAGTTTCCAAGCTGTTCTCAGATGCCGGTCTGATTACCCTGACCGCGTTCATCTCTCCATACCGCATGGATCGTGACGCTGTTCGCGCGATCCTGCAGCCAGGCGAATTCATCGAAGTGCTCGTCGACGCCAAGCTCGAGATCTGCGAAACCCGCGATCCAAAGGGACTCTACAAAAAAGCCCGCGCAGGCGAACTGAAGGGCTTCACCGGCATCGACGCTCCTTACGAAGCTCCTGAGAAGCCAGAACTGGTTCTCGATTCCAACAACAAAGGGATCGATGAACTGGCCGACGAAGTAGTCGCCTACCTGAAGAACAACGGCTACCTGTCCCTGTCGTAAGCCCCCGCCTCGCTGAAGATCGCCAGGAAAAACCCGGCGGCACCGCAAAGTCTACCCGACTTCGCCAGTCAGCGAGCCCGATTCACGACAGAATCAAAAATCTGGCAACGACGATCGAGAGCCCTGTCTCGCGATCGTCGTTGCTGTCTTGATGGGCCTCAGAGTCAGGCAACCCTCCTCTCACGCCTCTCCGTGTAGGCGTCTTCAGAAGCCGCGATTGCCCTTCCTCGCAACAACGCGACAAACCGCAGAATTTGTCGCATTTCGCTCCCATGCGGCTGTTCGACAACTCTGTTCAACCGGGCGACTGAATTGACCAACCAATTCACAGGACGCCTGATGAATTCCCAGTGAATTTACTGGTGAAACGTGCTTTCAAAACTCGTGCAACTGCATGCCGCGGTTGACCTTCGCGACTTCGGCCCATTGAAGCGACTGCCCGAATCGAGCTTGCAATCCGTCACAGTGAAGGCGTTGAACTGATCTGCCCCAAGGCCACTTCTGCTCCTCTCGTACGGACAGTTTGAACCGCACCACAGGGACACTTCGAGCCCCCTCAGGAACGTCAATCAGGAGGGGGCCCGGACCGTCTCACCGCATAATTTCTGCGGAAAATGTGAGCTTTTTGCGAAGTTTGTCCGGTCAATGTAATTGACAATGCGAAACACGCGGATTCTACTTAGCCTGCATTTCCCGGTAACTGATCTCTCTCGGATGCCATTTTGAAAGGAGCCAACAATGGCCGAAAAGGCGTTGACGAAGACACAAATTCTGAACGAACTGTCTGAGCGCACTGGCGTTGCCAAGAAAGACATCGCAGACGTTCTCGAAAAGCTGGAAGGCTTGATCGAAGAAAGCCTGGGCAAGAAGGGTCCAGGGGTCTTCACTCTCCCCGGCCTGATGAAAGTGGCAATCAAGACTCGTAAGGCTCAGCCAGCTCGCGTCGGTCGCAACCCACAGACTGGCGAAGAAATTCAGATTCCGGCCAAAAAGGCCAAGAAGGTGGTGAAGGTCACCGCCCTGAAGAAGCTGAAGGAATTTGTCCACTAATCCTGAATTTCCCTACTGCATCGGCTTGTTCCAGTGCATCAGCTTCGATTCAGGAAGCTTGCCTTAAGATAACGGACCGGATGTCAAATCCTCCGGACGTGAACTCAGGTCTGGTCGCTCTCCGGAGCGACCTGCCGGGCCTGAAACGCTTGTCGAATGCAACTGCTCGCAATGACAGGAACTCGGTTGACTCGAGCCCTGCCATCGCAGCGGTCGCAGGGTGGTTCCAGAAGTCACCATTGGGCCGCCCATTGCGGACTCTGACGACATCGAACAAGCAATTGACGACGATCGCCAGTCCCGATCTTTCTGCGAAAATCTCAACGGCCCCGATCGACTTGATCGGGGCCGTTTGCATTTGATGACCTCTCCGGTGATGTCAATGCCCTGCTGCCCTGCGCTCGATCATTTTCTCACTTCGAGGCCACTCAATTCGCGCTCTTCGAACAGCTCTTACATGAATCGCAAGCGACACAACTTTCGCAATTTCTCTTCATCGTCAAAACAAGAGTCTTCGCACGCTTCCAACGTCCCATCCGATGTGCGCCCAAAGCGATTTCATCAGACAAAAGACTGGGTCTGAAGTGAATTCTGGTGATCCGTCGCGAACTGCGCCTGGCCGCGTCGAAGGCGTCAGTGCGGTGATCATTAACACCTTTTAGACATAGGGTCTCTCTTCCAAAAAATTGTTCATCGCCGCAATTGTCGACTCTGCAAGACGATTGACGGTCCCTCCCCAATTCATGAGCTGTTCACCGTTGATTTACGTTTGACTAACATTGGCTGCCGGGTAGGATCAGCCACGTTGAGTTGAGTTCATCCATTCCCGAAACGTCGCCCGTTCTGACGACGTTTTGCCAATTGTCCAGCGACAGTCTTCGACGTGTCTGATCTGTGACGTATCGTGAAGTACGGAATGCGATCCTGGCGTGTGTGGCCAGCTGATTTGTGTTCTTTCTTGTTCACGCCGCGGTCGATCATACGCAGGGATTCTGCGCGCTAAAGGGTTGCAAGATGCCACCCGTCCTATCCTCTCCTCGGACTTCGAAAAGCAATGGTCGAGAGCCCTCGCTGGCACAAACTCAGATTACACTGACGCACTCTTCACGAGCGGGATCTTCCCCTGAGGCAGAGTCGACCCGTAAAGAGTCGCAGCTGGATGCATTGCGCTCCGCCTTGCGCTCTCATCTGGGGACGCGTCGATACCAGAACTGGTTCGGAACCGGCAGTCGACTGACTCTGTCCGGTGCCGCGCTGACACTGAGCGTTCAAAGTCCGTATCTGGTGAAGTGGATTCAGCAGCAGTTCGAACGCAAGTTGCTGGAGATCGCCGCCCCGATCATCGGACCCGACGTCACCCTGACCTACGAAATTGGGACCGAAGCCCCTGCGGCCGCGACAGAAGAGCCTGCCCAGACACTTTCTCTCAAGCCAGCATTGGCGGTAACGACCGAGTCAGGTGGGTCACAAGCCGCGCCGCAGCAGACCAGTCTTTCGCGACGAACCTCCTCTGCCCCTGCTCCACAGGCGGTCCATGGTCGCTCCAAGCGCGTCTATTCCTTGACAGACTTCGTGGTCGGAGAATCCAATTCGCTGGCGATGGCTGGCGTGCAGCAGTTCCTGTCTGATCCCGGTTCAGTCTCTCCTCTGTATCTGCATGGCGGAGTTGGTAACGGGAAGACCCACCTGTTGGAAGGACTCCGCGTCCGACTGCGAAAAGAATCGCCGCACCTGCAGGTTCTGCACCTGACAGCGGAGCACTTCTGTAATTACTTCACTCAGGCTTTGAACGCCCGAACCCTGCCGAGCTTCCGACTGAAATTCCGCAGCGCTGATGTCCTGTTGATGGATGACATCGAGTTCTTCGACGGCAAGAAGGGATTTCAGGAAGAGTTCCTGCACACTCTGAAACAGTTCGAGCAGGAAGGCCGCAGTGTGGTTGTGACCTCGAGTCGGCATCCTCGCCTTCTGACACAGTCCTCTGACGAACTAGTCAGTCGATTTCTGTCAGGGCTTGTCTGCCGGATCGAAGCCCCTGACCATGCGATGCGGAAAGAAATCGTGCAGCGGCGGGCGGATCGCCTGAAAGCGAAGATGACGCACGATGCCCTCGAACACGTTGCCAAGCGATTCACCAGCAACGTTCGTGAACTCGAAGGGGCAGTTAATGTCCTCGCCACCTGGGCTCAGATGTCCAATAGTCGAGTCACCGTTCAGGTTGCCCGAAAGTTGCTGGGACGTCTGGAACGCGATTGCGTTCGACTCGTGCGGGTTTCGGACATCGAAGCGACCGTCTGTGAGTTCTTCAATGTGAAGCCAGACGAACTGAGATCTTCGTCCCGCAAGCAGTCGATTTCACAGCCGCGCATGCTCGCCATGTACCTGTCGCGTAAGTTGACCCAGTCTGCCTACAGCGAGATTGGCGAGCATTTCGGCGGACGGAATCATAGTACTGTCATGTCGGCCGAAAAGAAGATCGCGACGCAGTTGACCGCTTCTCACACTTTGAAGATCGGTTCAGAAACCTGGTCTCTCAGTGACCTGCTTCAGACTCTGGAAGAACGAATTAAGGCCGCTTAGGGTTGTCGCTCAACCGGACAACCACGGACCTCGTTCCAATTGAGAAACATGTTCGCTTGCAAGCTGAGCTGATTCTCATTCGCGGAGGGAAATGGACTTCCCTCAAGCATGGCGACCTCTGCATGAGTCGCGTGCCAGCAGAACAACTTCTCAACCCGACTCAATCTCTTCCCACCGACCGCCTCACAGCTGGCGGAGCTGCCTTCGCAACAGTGATCTGCTGCAGCAGTTTCATCGGCATGGTCCGGTCACTTTATTCAGGTCGACGCATAAGCGAGTTTCGCTAAATCACCTCCTCCAGTATGCTGATGACCGCCCTGTCACAGAAAGAGAAGCCATGCAGCGACGCCTTTTTTTCTCTGTCAGAAACCTTGCCATCTTCAGCTTGACTCTGCTGGGAATGACTTCCCGCTCACAAGCGGACTGGGAGCAGACTGGCTCGATTGCTGCTCCCGAAGCAAGGCAGGCGGCGGCAGCTGACGAGAAGTCCGTCTATGCCATCGATAACAAAGTCGTCGTTCGCTATGACCGCGAGACGGGCGAGAAGCTTGCGACCAGCACCGGTCCAGCGTGGCATCTAAATAGCGGCTTCATCCTCGATGTAAAGATGTACTGCGCTCACTCCAACTACCCCATGAAACCGGAACAGAGTGAAATCAAAGTTCTCGATCTGCAGTCGATGGAACTGAGTGAGTTCAAGTCATTTCCGGATCCGCCTGGCAGTATCACCGTCGTCCTGAAGAAAGACGGCCACTGGTGGTGCGTCTTCGCGCACTACAAAGAAGACAACGCGAAGACACTGCTTGTGAAGTATGACGACAAGTGGAATGAACTCGCCCGATGGACGTTTCCGGAGTCAGTGATTTCAGGCCTTGGAAATTACAGTATTTCCGGAGCCATCTGGTCAGGTGAAGAATTACTCGCGACCGGGCACGATGAGAAGCTGATCTATCGCCTTCAAGTTCCTGAAGGCTCGTCAGTCGTTCGGCATCTTGGAACCGTAAAGGCCCCGTTCACTGGGCAGGGGATCGCTGTCGACCCAAATACCGGAGGACTCATTGGAATCAATCGGAAGAACAAAGAGGTCCTGTTCGCGATGCCGAAGCAGATGATGAAAGCGAACTAAACTATTGGGCCGGTCGCGGGCGACGTTCACGGGCGTAGCGGACCCGACACCCGCGAGCGATCACCTCTTTGACCTCAGGTGTTTTCCCTGCCAGCGCGGCGGCGACAGCGTCTTCGACATAACGTTTCTGCACCTGAGTCACGTCGGTGGCGTCGTCCATCGCCCCCATGTAGACCACTTTGCGATCAGCATTGAGGACATAAAACTCGGGAGTGAAGACCGCTCCGTAATCTTTGGCAGTCTTCTGCGATTCGTCATGCAGATAAGTGAACCGCAGCTTCTGTTCGGCAACCCGAGTCTTTAAAGCTGGCAGCTGGTCTTCCGCGATCGTGTTGGCACTGATCGCGATGACAGCGACATCCGGGTTGGCGGCGAGTGAGTTGATTCGCTGTTCATAGTCCCGGGCGGTCGGGCAGCTGATGCACGTGAAGACGAGAACGACCGCGCGCTTTCCTTTGAAATCGCTGAGTGAATACGACTTCCCGTCGGCTCCCGGCAGATCCTTCCAGTCCGGAGCGGGATCCCCAATGGAAAGCACTTCATTAAATTCGCCCCCCAGCGAAGAGCTGGTGAGGGATTGCTCAACCGAGACTCCTCCGGACGCGAGCCCAAGGGAAGTCACTACTGCGATCAACCACTGGCGTCGGCGCATCGGACCACTCGCTCAACTGAAAGACAGGGGATCGAGAAAAACAGGGCAGCGAGGAAACGGATTCCGCACTGCCCTGCTTGTGTCACTGTTCAGGGACCACCTTCATCAGGTGATCTCGGAATCACAGTCGAAGATTACTTGCTGGCTCGCTGCTGGGACCCTTTGAGGTCATAACAGAAGAATCGGTCCTGTGCCCGCAGGAAGAGCTTGCCGTCGACGATCACCGGATGAGCCCAGACTGGTTTGTCACCGCTTCCAGGGACCTGAAACTTGCCTAACTCGACGAACTCTTCTCCCGAAGCCTTGGCGAGAGCCATCGTGCCGTCCGCAAACAGCAGATACAGCTGACCGTCGGCACCGGCAATTGACATGGAACCGCGACCTGGTCCCCGTTTTGTCCAGCGGATTTCTCCAGTCATCAGGTCCGCACAATAAGGGATTCCTGCGTCATCGGAGTCCCCATAGACATGATCTCCGACGAGAATCACGCCACCGTGCTTATTTGCCAGCTTGATCTGCAGTGGATAGACCTCTTTGATCTCCACTGTCTGATTCGGGCCGGGGATCTGCTGCAGCAGAGCGGCCCCGCGTTTATAACCGACAGCGAAGAAGACATAGTCATTCCGGATAATCGGCGTCGGGATAACGCACGTTGTCTTGTCGATGTCATAGGTCCACAGCAGCTTTCCGTCGCTGGCACGGATTCCCATAGGACCGCTGCCGGTCACCTGCACATAAACCTTGGTGCCGCCGACGTTGGAAATCACTGGGGACGAATGCCCTGCCCCGCGATCCTCAGGACGCGAAGTCGTCCAGACAGTTTTTCCAGTCATTTTGTCCAGCGCGACGACGGTTTTATCTGGTCCACCTGGAGTGCAGATGACAAGATCGCCATCGACGAGGACAGATTCGCTATAGCCCCAGCTGTCGGCCTTCACACCGGCAAAGTCGTCCTTAAAGCTCTTCTTCCACTTCACCTTACCATCGGCGGTGGCACAGCAATACAGCTCACCGTGTGGGGTTACGACATAGACTCGATCGCCATCCACTGACGGTGTCCCACGGGCTCCCTGCCAGTCTGGTTTGCCGGAAGTCCAGGGTTTTCCGGTCTGTGTATGCCACAGTGGGGACCCGTCTTTCAATGAGAAGCAGGTCAGATATTCATTGTCGTCATTGGCGACGGAAGGGCCGTCCCCCAGCGTGAAGATTTTGCCGTCCGCGATCGCCAATTCGGCATAGCCGCTTCCGGCTCCCTTGGATTCCCAGAGAAGTTTAGGCCCCTGTTCCGGCCACGATTTCAGGAGGCCTTTTTCTGTCGAAACAGCAGTCCGGTTTTCTCCCCGAAAGGTCGGCCAGCTGGAATCAGCCAGAAGCGGAGCGGTCATTAATCCCGCAACGACACAGCCCAATGTGGTCGAAACCGC
This sequence comes from Planctomycetota bacterium, assembly GCA_023417655.1. Classification (GTDB taxonomy): domain Bacteria; phylum Planctomycetota; class Planctomycetia; order Planctomycetales; family Planctomycetaceae; genus Planctomicrobium. The sequence continues at coordinate 82,471 of JAEZFD010000066.1, forward strand.
TTTAAATTTCAGGCTCAACATCTACTACTCCCTCGTTGAAGTCGGTCGCCAGTTTTCAGGATGGCCGCATCGAACGGGTCGACCCGCTCGCAGCTTCCAGATCAGGTCAGCAGGGCCGGGCCTGTTCAGGAACTCCTATGACAATACATTCACTGCCTTGCGTGACGCCAGCGACACTGTCGTGGGGCCTGCTCGCAAGTCAGAGAAACCCAGGGCTTCAATCCGATCGATTCCTGAAGAAATCGCGACGGAACCGCCGTTTCTCAGTCCGTCCATTCTGGTTCGACAGATCCCAAAAGGGAACCTTTGTCCTCAGGTTTTCAGGAAGTCAAAGGAACCGGTTTCGCCAGATCAGGGAACATCTCCAAGAGGTGTTCCCGCTGACGCAATTCCTGCGCGTTCTCTGGCAAATGGATGAGTGAATCAGTGAAAATCGGCTGCTGCAATTCCACCCAGCTGTGACACCCGTCGTAGATCGGGTCGGCAGGAATAGTCACTGGCTCTGGCAGACTGGCACATGTCACCAGCAGGATAAACAGCCCCGGCCTGCGATAATGAAAGCGGGTCAGCAGCGACTCCCGCGTTAACACCTGAAAAGGGAGGAGTTCGTCGAGTTTCGCCTCGGAGTCGCACCATGCAATTCCCTGCAACTGACAAAAGTGTTGAATCCGAAGTCGCCCCGGCGCTGGCGAGACATCGAGAACGGACCGAGCCGCCTGCTGAAACGGCTTCTGCACGCCGTCTAGCGACTGATGAAATCCGGTGGGAAAGAGCCAGAATTCATTGTGCTCGATCTGGAAGCCCCGGGAACCCTCATGGATGCCCCCTTTTCTGAACAGCACCTGCTGTCGACCAGTTGCAATGGCCTCACAGACGACGGCCCACTCCTTCAGCGCGATCCGGCATTCCGTCATCGATTTCTCGCTTCTCTTCTTCTTGGTCGTTTCCATTCGAGACTGCCTCAGACAATCCGAGTCTGGCAGACGGTCTCAGGCAAGTTGTCCGCGCCTGCTCAGTCCCCAAATCAATCGTGAACGGAGTCTGCGTGATCGCTACGACCCACCTGAATCGCAAAGTCAGAATGTGGCAAATCGGCAACAGGCCGTTGCGATCGACCGAAGTCTGATCCAACTTGAATTCATCTCGCCCAACGAGTCCGCCCTGTCCCGATCTCGTCCTGTGTCGCGTAGTACGGTTACAGCACCACAGAATGCAAACTTCGTAGCCATTCGAGCAGATTGCCAGTCTCGGTGTCCATCCCAGGGAACCGTCAGGGAGATCCCCCCCAGTCGCCTGAAGGGGTGACCAAACCGCAACAGCGATCGGCTTTCTCGATTCCTCCAGGTGTTCGCCAGTAAGGCAATTGATTGTATGTTCTGGAAAACCAAAGCCCATGCACTCGCAATCCTGAGCCGCATGCCAGGCGGTCGGGCGGTCTACCATCGACTGCAGCAACTTGCCGGCACAAATCGACTTCAGCTACAGCGGGATCTTGACCGCGCCTATGAGCTGGTCGATCTCGTTCATCAATGCGGTCATACCGTGGAGCGTCAGACCTGTCTCGAGGTCGGCACCGGCTGGCGCCCGCTTGTTCCCTATGTCTTCATCCTCGGTGGAGCCAAACGGGTTGTCACGATCGACGTGAACCCCTGGCTGACGACGAACTATGCGAGAGAGACATGGCTCGCACTCTCGAATCATCTGGAAGAGATCGCCGCGAACTGTCAGGTGCCGGTTGCTGACGTCCGCGAACGCTATCTGATGATGTCGAAGCACCTGTCCGGAACGAACCTCGAACAGTTTCTGCGGCCGATGCAGATTCAATACATCTATCCCGGAGACGCCCGCGAAACGGGACTGCCGGGCGGATCGGTCGATCTGGTTCTCAGTTCAAACGTGCTGGAACATATTCCCCGTCAGGTGCAGATGGAGATCCACGAGGAGTCCAAGCGTGTGCTGCGAGACGGCGGAATCACCGTTCACCGCTTCAATCCACAGGATCACTATTCCACCGTCGATCCCTCCATCACCAATGGGAACTTCCTGCAGTTCTCGGAAGCCACCTGGCACTGGTACGGAGGCAGTGGACTTGCTTACCACAACCGTCTTCGCAGCCGCGACTATCGCGAGATGTTCGAAGAGGCTGGGTTCAATCTGCTGGTTGCCCGGGAGCGAGTCGACAAGCGCACCCTGCAGTCAATTCAAGATGGCTCTCTGAAAGTACATCCTGAGTTCGCGCGATATACCCCTGAGGAACTGTCGGTCGATTACATGTGGGTCGTCGGTGAAAAGCCGGTCCCGCAGCGAACGTCGGATCGCTCCAACGTTACGCTCGGTCGTCCGCTGACGCACGAACAACGATAAACCTGCATTCCCCTGCTTGACCCCAGGTCAGACTCTCAAGGGCTGGTTGTGGATACGATGCTCCTCCTTCAAGTTTTATTCTGGACGGCGTGTGGACTGGTGGTCTACGGCTATCTGGGATATCCCATAGTGCTCGGAACGCTGGCCCGCTTCTGGCCAAATCCAGCTCCTGTCGACGTCAGCAAACGTGCGCCGGAAGACTGGCCGCAAGTCTCGCTGATCATCGCCGCTTATAAAGAGCAGACACTCATTCTGCAGAGAATCGAGAACGCTCTCCGGATGGATTACCCTGCGGATCGGCTGGAGATCCTGATCGGCGTCGATGGTAACGAAGACCTGACAGGCGACCTTGTCCGGACAGTCGATGATCCGCGGGTGAAACGGATGCAGTTCCCGCAGCGACGCGGCAAACCTTCAGTCCTGAATGACTGTGCAGCCTCTGCAACCGGTGAGTTGATTGCCTTCTCAGATGCGAACACATTCTGGGAACCGGACGCCCTGAAGAAACTCGTCGCTCACTTCGCTCACCCCAAAGTCGGGGGAGTCTGTGGCCAGCTGATTCTGACTGATGCCGCGACTGGCAAGAACGTCGACGGCCTGTACTGGAAACTCGAAAACAAGCTGAAGAACTGGGAAGGCCGTATCGGCGCGCTGCTCGGATTCAACGGCGCCATCTATGTCATCGCTGCGCGACATTGGGAACCGATTCCTCCCCAGACGATTGTGGATGACTTCCTGATCGGCATGCGGATCTACCGCGGCGGCCAGACACTTGTCTACGAGAAAGAGGCCATCGCTCACGAAGAGACGGCTCCCAGCATTCAGGCCGAGTTCCAGCGCCGCACCCGAATTGGTGCAGGCGGATTCCAGAGTCTCTGCTGGCTCGCAGATCTGCTCAGCCCGGTCTATGGAACGCTGTCACTGGCGTTCTGGTCGCATAAAGTGATTCGCTGGGCCTGCCCGCTGTTCATGCTGGTGGCACTTGTCACGAATATCGCACTGGCAGTCAACGGCTCGCCGCTCTACCTCGGACTGCTCGCAGCACAGACGCTGTTCTATGGCCTCGCCATCTTCAGTCGGCATCTGTCCGGGAACCGTGCCGCCGCGAAACTGTTGCGACTCATCTCCATGTTCGTCGACATGAACATTGCACTCGCCATCGGCTTCTGGCGGTGGTTCAGTCAGCGCCAAAAAGGAACCTGGGCCCGCACCGAACGCTCACAGGAACTTTCGGCGCCTCAACAGGCGTCAGCCCCCGTTCCGCCCCGCGAAGCTTCTGCTGTGACCAAGGCGAATCGCTAACTTCACTCGGAGCTGAGGAAGGTTTTACTCTTCAGCACGGGAATGCGATCCTGCATCGTCGGGCGGTCTTCTGGGCGTTCGGCGAGTGTCGAAGCGATGACCTCTTTGAAGTCACCCGGCACCATCTCGATGGCAGACTGGCGGACCTTCCCTGAGCGGATCTGATTCAAGACCTCTGCCAGACCGGTCAATTCCACTGGGAATCGGCCTGTCAGAAGTTGCACGAGAATCAGTCCGAACGCGTAAACGTCCGCCGGGAGTGACGCTGGAGCCCCGAAGGTCATCTCCGGAGACATATAGGCCGGTGTCCCGGTCAGCCCCGCTGCATGGACCTGGTTCAGATCTCCAAGCGGCTCAAAGACCATCGTTTCATCAAGGGGCGCCTCGTCGGCAGGAACACTGGCAGCTGACGTGAGAGCAACATTCGGTCGCCCATCCCTGCGAGAAAGTCCGAAATCGAGGAGCTTGGCCTCGCCGATTCGCGAGATCATGACATTCGCAGGCTTCAGGTCTCCATGCGCAATGCCATTTGCATGGGCCTCTGCCAGACCTTCGGCAATCCCAATCGCAATCTCCCGCCGGGATTGATCAGTCAGGGAGTTGAGATCGCATTGTGACAATGGCCGACCGTCGACGAACTCCATCACAATGACCGGCACGGTCTCGACTGTCTCCACCGAGAAGATCGTACAAATGTTTCGGTGATGAAGTCGTGCCGCAGCGCGGGCTTCTGCGAGGACCTGATCTCGGGCAGTACTCGCTTTGCGGCCAATCACTTTCAACGCAACCCGCCGCTCGAGCGAGAGATCGTCGGCAGCAAACACACTACCGAATGCACCGACTCCCAACGCTTTGACGATCCGAAAATTTCCAAGGATCCGGCCGGGTTGCAGCTGAGCTTCGACATCGATCGTTCCATCGGCGTTCGTCCAGCTCGCCGGACAAAGTCCGCCGGATTGCAGGGCATCCAGTACCCGGAGTGTTTCCTCGGTGCTTCTTCCGACACTGGTGTTGTGAGCAACGGAGTATTGGAGATTGCCGTCAGGATCAATGAGGAACAATCCCCGGGCGGAGCAATGTCCCTCTTCCAGCCAGGCTCCATAGGCACGGCTGAGTTCCCCTCCAGCATCACTCGCCAGTGGAAACTGAAGCGGGCCAATTCCGCCGTCTTGAACTGGCGACTCCAGCCAGCGGACATGGTCCTCAATGGAATCCACACTCAGGCCGAGGATGTCACATTCGCGTCGGCGGAACTCGTCAATACTCGCACTGAACGCTGTCAGCTCAGTCGGGCAGACGAAGGAAAAGTCTCGTGGGTAAAAGAGGAGCAGGAGCCATCGCCCCGAGTATGAAGAAAGCGTGACTCTTCGGGGATTCCGGTCATCAAAGCTGACCGCATCCAAATCGAATCCGGGAGCCGGTCGACCAATCAGTGATGTCACCATCGTTCAAGCGTTCATTCAAAGAGGACCTGACCGGGCGAGATCTCCCAATATCACAGGCTCCAAACCAAGTTTGGACGCGAGAAGGAATTATGAATGAACCGCTTCTCCGTGGCAAATGTCCCTCGTCTGTTCACCGTGGTCACGGAAACCTGACTGGAACACGGAACCCCGAAGTACGGAATTATGGTCGATGTGCGACTGAAACAGGACCGGTCTCGTGAGGTGTCGGCACGATCCGCTTGATTTGTGCCGCCGCCTTATTCCGCCAGATCATTGACGGGAACGGAAGATTTGGGGGGAGAAGTCAGAAGGTCACTGGAGGCTCGTTCCGCATTTTTGCGGGCTCCATCCATGCCTATAATCAGAAGGAGCAGGAATCCGATAATCGCCATTCCCAGAACAAGTGCACCGACGCCTTTATCGATTCCGGTTTCGTTGAATGTCTGGCCTGCCATATGAATGACCGTTTTAAACGTCCACAAGAGTCGATAAGAACTTCTTGAACCTCCGTGATCGCCGGTCGCTGGTCTCATCCTGTCGGCCTGATGTGGGGCATCTCCGCACCCTGGCGCTGTCAGCAGCAAATTTGAAACGCATTTTCAGTGCCGATCCAGCGAGGAACGTCTCCATTCCGCTCGTAACCTGTCATCCCCTTTCACCTTGAAGGAAACGACCACCAGCCGGATCGTCGGCGAACGCTGAGAGAGACGTTTCGGGACTTCAACATCAGTCAACATTCCGTCCTGTTTTCGGAACAGAACGCAGATGGAGATTCCCCCTTCGAAGGCTAGAATGTGAAGGAGGAATTCAGAGAGCGAAGCCGCATCCCGGAGAGTCCTGAAAGCATTTCGACCGGAGACAGGATCGACCCTGATTCTGAGCCCCAGTCGACCGACCTGAATTTGCAGCATGTCAACACGCCCCCGAATTCTGATTGTCGAAGACGAAGAAGTGATCGCCAACGGGCTCCGCTTTAACTTCGAAGCGGAAGGCTACGACCCCGTTGTGCGGAGCGACGGCCCCACTTCGCTCGCCTATCTCGATGAACATCCGCAGGATGTCTCGCTCGTCATCCTCGACCTGATGTTGCCTGGGATGAGTGGCTACGAAATCTGTCGTGCAATTCGGGACCGGGACCAGCGACTCCCGATTATCGTGCTGAGTGCTCGGACCCTCAGCGAAGATAAATCACATGCATTCGACTGCGGAACAGATCAATACGTCACCAAGCCATTCGCTCTGCCGGAGCTGCTGAGTCGCGTCCGGAATCTGCTCAAGCGTCGGCGTCAGGTCGATCAGATTTATGAGTCGAGCCAGCGTGACGATTATTCATTTGGTGACGTCAGTGTCAATTTTCGAACCTTTGAGGTGATGCGAGGGACGGAACGCAGTTCTCTCACCACAATGGAACTTCAACTGCTCCGATATTTCATCGAGCATGAAGGAGCGGTGCTCTCACGAACTCAGATTCTGAACGACGTCTGGGATCAGGGAGCAGATGTTACGTCCCGGACGATCGACAACTTTGTCATGCGCCTCCGGAAATATCTGGAGCAGGATCCCGGGAACCCGCGCCATCTCCTCTCTGTCAGAGGGACTGGATATCGGTTTGTCGCGAAACCCTAAGTGGCAGCGACCCGCACTCTCGTGGTGTTGTGCCACCTTTATCAGTTCTATGCGGTCTGATCCTGGGGATTTATCAGAAATATCGACCTATCCCTCGGCACTCTCCTAATCTGGAAATTTCCCCTCTTTTCGCTTCTGTGGAATTTTCCACAAGAATGGCCCCACTGGAATGAGTTGAGCTTTCAATCGCTCCGGGCGCGATATAATCGAAGAGGTGCTGCAGCGGAGGCGAAAATCATGGGACGTCGTCAAACTAATGGACTGCTGGTGGTCGGACTTACTGCGCTCATCGCAGCCTCTCCGTCAGCGGACGCGCAACAGCGTGGAGGTGGGTCTTATCCCACAGTGATCGGCTCGACCGGGAAACCCTATGGGCCCACTCAGGCTGAATGGCAGTATCGCCAGCAATACGGCCGTCCCTCGCCCGGCAGTAACGGCGGCGGAATGGAGTATGTAAACGGCTATCCCGGCGGCGGTGGCGGTTATGGAGGAGGCGGTCGGGGCTGGGGCGGTTGGGGACCCCAACTGTTCATTGGTTTTGATCCATTCAGCTATTATCCGGGTCAGGGATACATCTATTATCCCAGTACTGCCACTTACAATAATGGCTATTCTTATAATCTGAACTATGGGGCTCCAATTAGCCCTGTCGTTCCAACTCTTTCCCCTGCAGTGATGCAACCACTGCCGCCCAGCGATCCACTGGGTGGAGCACTCGGCGGAAGTGCTGCTCGATACAATCAACAGCAGATCCCCACGATGACGCCGGCTGACGGGGTTGATGCAGTGATTGCTCCCTCTTCGCCGCGGGCGGTGGAAACGAGTCTGCAGTATCAGACGGAAGGTGACTTCCAGCTGCAGATGATGAACTATTACGCCGCCGGCGAACGCTACCGCAAGGCGATCGATGCCGCCCGGGATCGCGCAGAGCCCCGAGTTCGACTCGCCGTGACACTGATGGCGCGCAGCCGATTCATTGAGGCCGTCGATCAACTCAAACTAGCCACCGCGATTGACCCAACGTACCCGCAGGTCTGCCCGAGTCTTGATGATCTGCTGGGAGCTGGCGGGGGAATTGAAAAAGCGCGTATTAAAGAACGGGTTGCCGAATGGACGCTCCAGGACGGGCGTGATCCCAACCGCCTTTTCCTGACAGGAGTCGTTCTCTATCTGGATGGAGATCCCCACGCGAAGATGGTCATTGAGACCGCCATCATGATTGCAGGCGAACAGCCTCACTTGACTGCATTTCTGGCGCAGCGAGCAGTTCCGATTCCACAACCGGCCCAGACTCCAGCCATTCGCCAACCAGCCGCACAGGTGGGGACCCCGGCCCTGAAACACGTGCCTGAGGCGCCGAAGCCGCATGTACCACAGGTCCCGACTCTGCCAACACCACCGGCCGGTGTGTCGCCAGCTGCCCCTGCGGTGACCCCTGCGCCGGCGGCGTCTCCGGTGATGTCTCCGTCGCCGCAACGAGACACCGAGTCTGGCCCGCCGATTCCGTCACTGCCGCCGTTGCCTCCGCCATTGCCGGGCTCAGAGGGGACGGGCGCTTCCAGCTCTCAGGGTACCAAGCCGACTCCAGTTCCCGCTGCTCCGACCGGCGACGCATCGACGAACCAGCCCGGCCCCGCATTGCCTCCTCTGCAGAACCCCTGATCACCCTCGAGACTTGAAGCAGACAGCGCGCAAAGACAGCCGGAGCGTTCGGGCTCCGGCTGTCTGATTTTCTGCAGGGCTGAGGAACCTACTCGCATTGAATGGCGAGTGGACTCAGAATCTGATGAGGTTATCGCTTTGAAAACGAGAAGATGACCGTCGGGGCATCCTTGTTCACGGTCCCTCGCTCAGGGAATTTCAGCGCATTATTGTGGCGGACCGCCGAGAGGTTCTTTTCGCTCGGTGAGAACGGGGCACTGCGGGGCCATTTCCGCGTTCAGCTGGGTATAAGGAGCCCACTGTTCCGGAACATTGTCTTCGTGGAAAATTGCCGCGACCGGGCACTCTGGGACGCACGCTTCGCAATCGATGCACTCATCCGGGTGGATGTACAGCATCGATTCCCCTTCATAGAAGCATTCGACGGGGCAGACCACGACGCAATCCGTGTATTTGCAGTTAAAGCAGGGTTCAGCAACGACGTGGGTCATCCCAATATCCTTCGAAAAGATGCCTTATCCCAGAGATCTGGTCGGCTCCCGGAACTTCGACATCCAATTAAATTTACATTTTCGCGGCACTTCGGAACCTCTCTCCCTTGAGAGCGTGAACTCTCCGCGAAAGTTCACTCGTCCGACATGCTTTTATATCGGAATTGCCCCGGGAAATACTCCCCGCAAACCCGGGGAATAACGCAGGGGCTTTGGCCTGAGAGCCCGAGACTCCGTTCTTGAAATCGCGTTGCATCAACGCGAACTGCTCGAACGTCCCGGACATGACCTCCGAAAGGCCAACCGTTGTTTTTAGGTCTGTCGCTAGGCTCTGTCAAGATTGCTGATGAGATGGCTCAGCGAAGAGATTGCTCCTCGAGTCGACCTGTCCGGATCATGAACTGGTCCCGAAAACAGAAACACAACCTTCTACCATCAAATCATTTAAGAAAATCAGGCATCAGTCGGGAATCCGGCATCCTTCCAACCGCTCCACCCGCCGTCCATCGAAATGACGTCGGTATAACCCATTTTCCGAATGGAATCGGCTGCCAGTGCCGAGCGAAATCCGCCGCCACAGTACAGGACCAGCGGTGTCGAGGGATCAGGAATCGTCTTCTCGATGTCCCGTTCAATAACTCCTTTTCCCAGGTGGATTGCACCGGGAAGCCGTCCTTTAGCAACTTCACTTTCTTCCCGAACATCGACGATCGTGAACTTCTCTCCGGCATCCAGGCGGGCTTTGACGTCCTGAACCGTGCATTCTCGCACGTGGGCCTTCGCATCAGTGACCAGATTCAGAAAACGGGGAGCGTGTTGCTTTGCCATCGCAAATTTCCAATCGTGAAGTTCTGGTACTGGGCGGTCTAGGAGAATTCCGTCTTTGATTCTTGCAGATCCATCACTCTGAACAAGTGGTCTGCCCGGCTCATATATGGGGACTCCAATTGCGCCTGCCACTTCGGTACGGCCTGTCCCTTTGAAGTATTTCCACTCACAAGGGCACCTCGAACGACGACGGGCAATTTCTGTCAATTCAGCAGCCGAACCGGCGGATTTTGCAAGATCTGCAAAACGGAATGACACCTATCGGCAGAAGGGACCGTCCATCTTGACCCCTTTTTTTCATTGTCGTAAAAGTCCGGTCCACGAACGCGGTCAACTGAACCCTGTGACCTTTCTCCACGCTCCTCTCTCAGTTGCCGTTCACTGCCATCTCAAGCAGCTCCCATCTCAATCCCCCTATATTTCAGGAAGAGTCAGATGTTCGGAATCCGCACTCGGGCCTTGACCGGGCTCACCTTGCTGGCGACCGCTTGCGGTTTGAATACTCCAGCGCAAGCCCAGCTGTTCCCTTGGTTCAACTCGTGCAATGTCTGTCCGACCCAACCAATGGTGATGCAGCCACAGATGGTGGCCGCTCCCATGATTCAAAGCGCATCTGTCTCTGATTGTCCGTGTATGAAACCGGTGACCGAAACGGTCTATCAGGACGTGCAGAAGATTGATTACCAGCCCGTTCAGAAAACAGTGAAGGTTGCCAAAGTCGTCACGGATTACGAAGACCGTCCCGTGACCACCTATCAGACTGTCAGTGAGCCTCGCACCGTCGAAGTTCAGGCCTTTGTTCCACAGCAGGTCACCGAAATGCGACCTGTGACCATCAACCAGAGCTACTGGCAGACAACCTGTCAGGCGATTCCAAAGTACTCACCATGTGCTTATGACAGCCGACCAGGTCTGCTGGGCGAAATGAACCGGATGGGCTATGCCTTCCGGAACACGTTCACCCCGAATTACGTCGCTCGTCGTGAATTCGTGCCGAACGTCGTTGCCTCCGAAGTTCCAGTGACCCGCACCGTTCAGATCCCAACCACCCGCCAGGTGACCTACAACGTCAACCGCCAGGTGGCCGTTCAGACCACGCAGCGAGTCGCTGTTCAGCGAACTGTCTGGGAAGATCAGACCGTCACCGCCTATGAGCCAGTGACCACCACACAGCGAGTCGCTGTCGGCACCCGGACCCGCATGGTTTACTCCGGTGACGTCGGTGGAGTGACCGCCCGAGCTGGTGAACCTGTCCCAACCGCTGCCCGTCCAGATGGCGACAAGGGAACCATTCGTCCACAGTCCGCACCGACTCAGGACATCCCATTGAAGAACCCAACCTTCCGTAACGAAGACGCTACCCCACCAGCCCCAGCTCCAGCGATGAACCAGGGCGGACCAGTTGCCGAAGCCAAAGCCGACGACAACGTGATCAAGGTGACCGGATGGCGTGCTTCACGACAGTCAGCCATCGATATCCATGCCGTTGGCGGTCCTGAAATCTCCGTCGTGCAGAAGTAAGACGAAGCAAAAGCAAGAGCTCGAAAAATTCGGAATGCTCCAATGAGCGGCCTTTCCCAGGGAAGGCCGCTTTTTTCATTTCCATAGACCGGCTAGGCTGATGTTCCTGCCACACCGCAATGACCATCGACAACCGGGGTTCATCTGCTGTCTCTCAGGACATCCCCTTTAGACTGACCTTCAAAAGGAGCTTGCCGGTGCTGCGAAGTCTCTGCCTGTTCACCCTGCTGATGTTTGCCGCGCCAGTCTGCGCGGAAGTGAAACTGGATGTCACTCCTGACCGGAGCTCAGGCACGTACTCACCCGGTGAGACAGTTACCTGGACCGTCATCGCTAAGAATGAGGACGGCCGCCCTGTCAGCGGGACGGTCAACTTTCGGCTGCTGGCAGGAAGCGTGAAAGAAGTTTCTTCAGGCAAGTCAGAACTCCAGGAAGGCAAAGCGACGGTCAGCGGAACCCGGAATGAACCGGGAACATTACTCGCTCGCATTGAGTTTCGCCCGAAACCCGATCAACAAGCAGTGATCTCTCTGGGAGGAGCCGTCTTCGCTCCGGAGAAGATCCAGCCTTCATTACCACCGCCGGATGATTTTGATCAGTTCTGGGAAGCGAAGATCGCCGCCCTCCGTGCGGTGCCGATGAATACCCAGCTCGAGAAAGTGGAAGTCAATCAGCCGGGTGTCGAATATTACAAGATCACGTTCGACAACATACTGGGACGCAAAATTCGGGGGCACCTCGCCAAGCCAATCGGAGACGGTCCATTCCCTGCTCAGCTCCGGGTTCAGGCCGCCGGAGTTTATCCTCTGAAACCAGAATCGATCCTTGGTGCCGCAAAACAAGGATGGCTGGTCTTAAACATCTCAGCTCACGATCTCCCGATTGATGATCCGATCGAGGTCTATCAGGACAAACACGCTGTCGATCTGAAGGACTATCGGATTCGCGGGAATGCCGATCGCGAGACGAGCTACTTCCTGCCAATGTTTCTCGGCTGCATTCGCGCTGTCGACTATCTGACAGAGCGTCCAGACTGGAACCGGAAGACCTTGTTTGTCTTTGGAGGAAGCCAGGGAGGGTATCAGGCGATCGTTACGGCCGGACTGCATCCCGCTGTCACCGGCATGGCCGGGAATGTTCCCGCTGGCTGTGATCACACCGGCATACAGGTGGGACGCCAAGCCGGCTGGCCCAACTGGTCTGGGGCCAGCAATGAATCGAACATCGAGAAGACGACGGCCACCTCGCGTTACTTCGACGCCATGAACTTCGCGCGAAGGATTCAGTGCCCTGCCCTGATCGGAGTCGGGCTGATCGACTCGACCTGCCCACCCGAGGGGATCTTCGCGACGTTCAATCAAATTCAGGGGCCAAAGCAGATCGTGATCATGCCCAAGGCCAGTCACTCGGTGGGCTATGCAGAACCCTACAATCCGGAACTCAACAAGATGCTCAACGCACAGAAGTCTCTGAAGTAGCGACAGACATTCACCGGCCGATCAGAAGACTGTCATCGGGCCAGATCCGAAATCCAAAAGAATCCCCCGGAGCAGAGAGATTGCTGCTCCGGGGGATTCTTCATTTCCTGATGAACTGATTCCGAAGTTCACACTGAACGTTGGAACCAGCTGGAAATGATCATGATTATCGGTCCGCCTGCTGTTCCAGAACTTCATTCGCCTGCTGGTTCAGCCCCTGAATCCCACCACGGCTGAAGAAGCGATTGAGTTCGATGAGAGCGGGTCCCATCAGCAGCAGAAACACTGCAGGCATCAGGCAGAGCACTGTCGGGAACAGCAGCTTGAAGGTTGCGGCGTTTGCCTTCTCGTCCGCCCGTTGGCGCTGATTCTCACGCATCCCGTCGCTGTACTCGGCGAGGGCTTCAGAAACACTGGTTCCCATCTGCTCGGTCTGAATCAACAGCGATGTAAAGGAATGGACTTCCGGGACGTCGACCCGATCGCTGAAGTTTTCAAGTGCCTGTGCGAGCGAACCGACCTGAGCCTGATCCGAGACGATCCGCAGTTCTTTGGAGAGCGCAGGATAGACGTTCGCAAACTCCCGGCTGATGCGTGAGAGCGAGTGAGTCACCGTCATGCCCTGTGACACACACATGTTCAACAGGTCCAGCATGTCCGGCATCGCCAGTTCAATCTGGCGCAGTCGCTCAGCGGCTCTGCTCCGCAGGATCAGCGCCGGCAACGCCCAACCGAGCGCCGGGCCGATCACGAGCCCTGCGATGAAATAGGATTCAAATTGCTCTGGGGCGATGACCAGCAAGACTCCGAAAAGCAGAATCGGAAGAATGATCCCGAGATATCGAATCGCCGTGAAGTTTTCCCAGGCATGTGGCTCGAAGTAACCGGCATTCTTCACCAGCCGGCGACCGGTGCGGCGTCCCTCTTCCGAAGTCGGAACGAGTTCAGCCATCGCCGGAGTGAGAGAGCCAAACCGGTAGTCTTCTCCAGTCGCGTATGGATATTCAACTCCTGCATCTTCGAAGAGATTCTTGCGACGATTGAACTTTGGTTCGACTGACCAGAAGCCGGCCATGGTCCCGGCATTGATTTCTTCGATGGAAGACTCTTCGGCCTCGCGAGTCGATCCCTGGCTGTCTTCAGCCGTCCAGCCCGACTCTGATTTCACTGCACCGACGAGTTCGGGGGTTCGGGTCTCACGAGCTGGAGTAGCTGCTGGAGTGGTCGCAGTGACTTGAGGCGTCGGAGTCGCTTTCGCCGGAGTCGCACGCGGCGATTTGGTTGCCGGTCTTTTACGAAACTTGGGCTGGCGAACCCGACGGACCACCCATTGAATCAGCTTCACCACGACATACAACGAGACGGCCAGAGCGGTCCCGTAAATCAGGAGCGAGATCTGCTGTGGTGTGAGTTGAAATGGAGGCATGGCTGCGGCCGTTCAGGATCGAATTCAAACTTCAGTACAGACATTCTTCGAAGGGGCATCAGCCACGCTGGCTGGTCTGCAAGACACGCAGCACCCAGATCACGCCGATGACTTCAAGAATGAAAGCCAGCACCGTACACCGAAGTCCCCAGCTGGAATCAAACAGGTTCTGCAGATAGTCAGGGTCACGGAAGACAAAGAATGCGATAATCGCCGGGGGCAATGTGATCATCAAAATGGCGGTCGCGCGACTCGCTGCAGTCGCCGCTTTCAGTCGTCCCTGGAACTGAATTCGGTCCCGCAACGTCGAAGAGAGTCGCGTGAGCACCGACACCAGATCTCCCCCGGTCTGACGATGAACCGAGAGAGCTGTAGATAGCACGCTCGTCGCGATCAGCCCGGTGCGATGTGGGAGTTCCGACAGTGATTCATCAATATTCAACCCCAGCGTGAGCTTTCGAGTGCAATGACGCAGCTCTGCTCCCAGAGGGTTAGGAGTATCGTGAGCGACGATGGCGAGACAGTTTTCCAGACTTCGTCCGGTTCTGGCTGCCCGGGACAGTTCATCCAACATTGGAGGCATCTGTCGCAGCAACACGCTCTGTCGGCGGGACCGGACCACCATCATGATCAGCACCGGGATGAGGAACCCAATGAATCCGGCCATCGCGGTCGAGAGGAGATCTTCCTGCCAGACAAATGCCATACCGGCGAGAGTCACCGCTGAGAACACGGACAGCAGCAGCAACATTTGAGCGGATAACGTCGTGCCAGACTGCAGCATCAGCCTGTCGAACCAGCCATTCAACTGGTTGTTCAGTGAGCGGTCATTCTCGACGGCAAAGTTCTCATCCTGCCGAAGGATCCCGGCAAATTCAGAACCTTCCTTGATGATGGAAACAGCCATAACAGTTCTCAATCAGGCGAACAGGTCATCACGTTATTCAGCAATTGTTCTCGGCGGCGAACAACTTATTCCGGGTGATATTCCACTTCGGTTTCCAGTTCGCGCGGGACGAACAGGTGGGAATCAATCAGGAAGCCTTTGGCAGACATTCGACGCAGGCAGACAGGTTCATGGCCTGTCGCATAGAACGAGCCCAGCATCTTCCCGGTCAGATCGACTCCGGCCATGCGATAGACAAAGATGTCTTCCATCACGAACTCGCCATTGACGACGCCGACCAGTTCCGAGATTCGCATCACCTTTCGTTCCCCGCTGCTGAGTCGAGCCACGTGAACGAAAATTTGAATGGCCGAAGCGATGTACTGGCGGGCAATTGACGTCGGGAGTTCAGCCCCTGACAAGGCAATCATCATCTCCAGACGGTGCAGTGCGTCAAAAGTATCGTTTGCATGCACAGTGCTCATTGAACCGTCGTGACCAGTGTTCATGGCCTGCAGCATGTCGAGCACTTCGCCCCCGCGCGCTTCGCCGACGATGATTCGGTCAGGTCGCATTCGCAGGGTGTTTCGCAACAAGTCGCGTGGCGTGACAAGCCCTTTCCCCTCGACGTTGGGAAGTCGGGTTTCGAGACCGACGACGTCTGCCTGCTGCAGCTGGAGCTCAGCAGTTTCTTCAATCGTGACAACACGCTCACTCGCAGGGATGAACCGGCTCAGGTTGTTCAGCATGGTCGTCTTACCGGCACCTGTTCCGCCTGAGAGCAGGATGTTCATTCGCGACCGGACACACAGGATCAGGAAGTCGGCCATCTGTGGGGCCAGCGTCCCGGACTTCACCATGTCTTCCAGGCGGACAATCTGCGTTTTGAAACGACGAATGGAAAGCGTCGGACCACGCAATGCCAGTGGCGGAATCACCGCATGCAGTCGGGAGCCGTCGGACAGCTTGGCATCGACCATCGGCGAAACTTCGTCGATTCGTCGGCCGGCCTGCCCGACCAGACGCTGAATGAAGTGCAGCAGGTGAGCATCATCAGCGAAGCGGATGTCGGTTCGTTCGAGAACCCCGTTCCGTTCGACGAACACAGTCTCATGCCCGTTCACCAGCACGTCGCTCACTTCTGGATCGTCCATTAACGGCTGCAGCGGACCGAAGCCATAGACTTCGTCCATCAGCTCGCGAATCATGCGCGGACGATCACTCTCCGGCAGCCGCATCTCAGGGCGATTAACTAGATGAGTTGCCAGTGCTTCGAGTTGTCGGCGAAACTCTGCTGCTCCCAGTTCGCCTGCTTTCGACATATCGATGGCGTCGACCATCTGCCGATGCAGCTGGGTTTTCAACTGCTGAAAACCTGCCGGACTCAAGCTGGTTCTTTCGCTCACCGCAACCATGCTGATTCTCCTCGTCATCGTGACCGGTTCTGCCCGGGCACTTCTCAACTGACCGATCCGGCCAGATTTATTGCGTCAATGAAATCTTGTAGATGTAGGGATTGCCGTTGGTCTCGCCGGAGTACAGGGCATCCTCATCGATGACTGCGGTTCGCGTGGCAATGACTGCTGGCTGCACGACCAGCTGCACCTGCCCCTCGATTTTATGAACCGCCATCAGGCGCGTGCCGACCATGCGTGACACCGTGGCCGTCGTACCGCGTTTGTCGGTCTCAAGACCGCTGTAGAGCAAAGTGATGCGGGCGACGCCGATCTGGCGTTCAAGGACATCGGGATCGAAATCTCCGAGGTCCGTTTCCGCAGGGAATTTGTTGTCACCCTGCTGCAGAGAGAACTCACCCCCGAGATCAGCCAGATCTTCAGAAGACCACCCCTGACGGAACTGGCGTTCAAGTGAGTCCTCAGAGAATCCGGGGCCGACATCAATCAGGCAGGCGTTTCCACCTGCACTGAGAGTCAGCGTGATTTCCCGAATCCCGTCGCTTTCCAGAGTAACCGTACGGCGATCAGCATCCCAGCAGTAATCATCTGCCCCCCCCTTCTGCTCGATCTGGGAACGCCAGGTCGGAACCTTGTCATCAGAGCTGAATTCAAGAATCGCAATGGGCCATGCCGGAATTCGTCCAGCACCGACTGGCCGCAGCCCGGAAATCAGATTGCAGATGCTGGCCTCGGCAGTCAGTCTCACATCAGCGGCCGGTCGCCCAGTAAAGGCCGGTGCAATCATCCCCACCGGGTTGCCCCGGCGACTGTCTCGATGTGCAACCACAAGGACATTTGTTGGATCCTGGTCCGTTTCCTCCTGCTCGCGATACCCCGTCAGCGGATCGATATGAACTTTGCCCAGATGGACATCCACTCGAGCCTGAACTGGACCCGAGACCTGATTCAGACCGGCCTGCCGTTGCACCGCCTCGCGAACGTGATCGGCGACCTGTTCGGAATCGTAGTCCTCTTTCAGTCGGTCATCGGAGGCGAGACGGAGAGCCCCCGCGAGCGCGGCCGATTCGGCAGCCGTCCTGAGTTCTTCCTGAGCGTCAGAGAGCCAGTACTGGTTCAACACGAGTGCCAGGCAGGCGCCGCAGACAAACAGTGCAATGGCGACCGCAGGCATCAGGTTTCCCCGACGTGCAACCGGCTGCACCGTTTTGAAGGTCCGCATTAACACTCTGCTGATCCCTGAAGATTCGCTGCCCGTCTTCGATCGAAGTGACTGTCATCGACCGTCTCGGCCATCCGTGAATCCCGTTGAGAATTGGCTCTGCCGGGAATGCGAGGTCACGAGTCAGATCGAACGTCGCTCGGTGGTAGTGCTGGCAGACGGCCCGCTCCCTGTGGCTCCGCCGCCACCACCGCCGCGTCGGAGAGGATTCCTCCCCTGCCCGGACTGGATCGCTCCGCCGTTTCCGTCGCCGTCACTGTAGTCATCCCAGTGACGTCCGTTCTTGAACGCGTTCACTCCGTGATCGGGACCACGGAAAATGTCGGTCGTTACCGGGGGGACAGGTTTAGCAGGAGGAGCAGGCTTGTAGCCCAGAATTTCATACAGAGTGGCCCGATCCGCATCGCTGACCGCAACGACGCCTGTTCCTTTTCCATCTGGAGCGAAGGTGAAGTCGAGCTTCCCCTTTTCCCGAGCGAGCAGAATGATATTCGACTGCTCTTTGGTCAGTTCCAGCGTCACGTTGATCGAACCCCGGTTCAAGGTGCCGCCTGACACTTCCAACACTTTGACGCCTTGGAAGAGCGTCATGATTCGCCCCCCTGTCTCTTCGGAAGCCGGATCGGATTCAGGAGTGAAGTGGACGTTCACATACTGTCCGCGTTCGGCGACGAACGGAGCTGATGCTTCGACTGCGACAGCAACCATTCCCGGATCGACGTCCAGTGGAGCGTTTTTACCCGGCGGATAAAAATCGAGCGTGCTGAGCGGCTGGGCCGGTTGAATCTTGTTCTTCACGACACGGCCGATCAGCACACGGCTCGTGAGCACGGTATCCCGGGTCACCTTGGTCCGGTCGACCGGGCCCATGGCGAGGTGAGCTTCCGTCACCCGCGTTCCAGGATCGAGTTCGGTCAGCGACATCGGAACACTCATCCGTGTGTCGACCGGAGCCGGAGCTTCTCGCGCAAGCAGCTTCTTGCCGATGTAAGCCACGACGAGAAGGCCCACAACGCCCAGCATTACCACAGTCAGCAAGGCAGGTGTAATTCGACGCACTGTTGATTCTCCCGATCGTGAGTCATGACTCACGAGTTCCGCCCAATCGCCAGCGCTGCCTGCGAGAGTGTCGCCGGCACCTGACCTGACGCCGTTTATTCCTTGACCATTCGAGTTTGGGCTACCAGGTCACGACCTTTGATGTTGTAACCCAGTGGCCAGAGCAGATTCGGAGCGACGACCGTCATCGGCACCTTCACAGTGACAACAACTTCTTCTCCGGAATGCTCTCCCAGTTGCGTTTCCACTTGATATGAATTCCGGAAGCGAGGCCCCAGCGACCGTCCCACTTCCTGTTCAATATCATCCAGCCAGACGCCATTCAGCGTCGCGAGTCGTGCGCCTGCCCGGCTCGCTTGAACAACATCGCTTCTCGCATACATCAGGAATGAAAACTGAAAGATCGCCAGCAACAGAACCATCAAAATGGGAAGAGTCAGGACCAGCTCCATGCTGATCATGCCGCGTCGCAAATCGGTTCGACAGAAAGCCGGGCGAATCATTCGTTTCATGGAATCGCCTCATTCAACTGCACCGCAGGAGTCTGCTGAGCCGGTGTTCCCATCTGTGCTGCTGGATCATGTCGCGGCACATACCAGATCAAGACCATCCAGGTGGCAATCGCAACCGGACCGGCATAAGCCATGACCCGACGCCCGAGCTTCTGATCCTGAGTTTCTGCAGTTGGACTCTTCCCAACCGGCGTTTTCCCTGTTGCGAGATACTTGGACTGGGTCTGCCGCATCCCGTGCTTTGAAACGTTCCAGAGAACGACAGCAACAGTTCCAAACAGAACCAGCAGCGTGCTGACCAGCAACACGGCGAGAGTCATCTGCAGACCGAGCCAGACACTCAGTGCCCCCATCAGTTTCACGTCGCCGCCGCCGCCGCCGCCAACAATCCAGAGGACAAACAGCAGGCCAAACCCGACCAGAAAGCCGAGAAAGGCCGAACCGAGATGGTGCCAGCCGTACATGACTGACATCGTGATCTGGTAGACCCAGCCGGCGAAAAACATCGGCAGCGTCAATTTATTGGGAATTCGCTTGGTACGAATATCCAGAAACGCCGCCGCTGCTGTGAACAGAGACACCGCAACAACCAGAACGAGAGAACTGGCACTCAGACTGAACATGAGACGTAAACTTTCCGGCTACGATTCGAAAATACTCCGGGGATGATGCAACGTTACGACACGTTTCTCTCCCGCAGCATGACGACTGCGCCGAATCACAGATTTCCTGATCCGCAAATTGTGAACAAACCCGTACAACAGGTACGGTCGGATGAGGAAAGGCCATGTCCATGTTCGGCAGCTTTGGCCGGTCAGACGGAATCTCATTTCCAACGTCGGCTTTTTCTGCGTGAAAGCACTCACGCAAACCGACTGTACCGGAAATACCAATTCTCCCGGCTGTAGCGAACTCTCCGATGTGGTGCCCTCATTGCGACCGATGAGACGAACGAAGCCGAGCGGACCCATCGGGAGTTTGGCAGCTTCACCGGAACCGCACTCTCACACTGACTGATCTCGCCTCAGGATTTCAGGATGCTCGAACGCGACGCCACGATTCAGACCTTTGATCAACTGCATGAGTATGTTCATCAGGCCCTGTGCGAATCCGAAAACCTGCTGCCGGATCAATTCACAACCACACGCCGGGCACTCTTCTCCAAAGGCGAACTTTGCGCGATCGAATTCTCTCTGCAGGGACTGAGAGCGGTCCGTCTCGGAGCCATCTGGGCCGCGGACCAGAACGTCATCTTCTTCTACAATGCCAAAGGAGAACGGGCGCTCAAAGTGAAGCTCAGCTCCCGCCCCCTGCCGCAAACTGCCGCAGCCGGTTAAGGTCGCAGGAGTGGCCCACCCCTTAACACCGATTCAAAACAGGACAGGCACCAGTCCTCTCCAGACGTGAGGGGAACTGTGCCTGAGTTGTTTCCCCTTCCCCTGACTCCTTGCAGTTCATTCGACTCGCCAAGCGAGGCGTTCGCATTCCTTGGTATTGGTACTCGCTGTTCTTGCTGCTCGGCATCCCCGGGTACTTCGGATTCCGCTGGCACCAACGCTGGCCGCCGACAAGAATCCCTTTAGTACCCAAGCCCACGGGCATTGAAATCCTGATCCCCGCAAGGGCGTGATTCCATCTCTCCTTAGCACCCAAACAAAAAACGCCAACCGGGACTCGGTTGGCGTTTTTAATTTCATCGATCAGCGGCTGTCGCTTACTTCTCGTCGTTGGCGACGGTCCACTCGCTCAGTGAGCTTTCGTAAGAAACGATTTCGCTCTGGCTGAAGTAGATCTGGATCTCGCGTTCTGCGGATTCTGGGCTGTCGCTGCCGTGGATCAGGTTGATCTGGCGTGAGAGGCCGAAGTCACCGCGAATGGTTCCCGGTGCGGATTCACGACCGTTGGTCTTGCCCATCATGTCACGGACGACCTGAACAGCGCCAACTCCTTCGAGAACCATGGCAACAACGGGAGCGGAAGTAATGAACTCTTCCAGTTGTGGGTAGAACGGACGATGAACGTGTTCAGCGTAGTGCTGCTTGGACTGCTCGGGAGTGATCTTCAGCATCTTGAGAGCCGAGATCTGCAGGCCGCGTTCTTCAAAGCGAGTGATGATGCGACCGCAGAGACGGCGCTGAACAGCATCAGGCTTCAACAGGATCAGTGTTTTCTGGACTGACATGCGAATCAAAATTCTATTTTGAAGACGAATTGACGGACAACGTGGCTCGCGACTCACTCCAATACAGTCTCATTGTCCATCAGGCCCGGAGTCCATCAGACACAGACTCACTTAGCGCGAGCTCACGGAAAATACAAATCAAGCTCCGGCTGAGGCACCCTGCATTTCCTGCAGGAACTCGCGGAATAGGTAATGGCTGTCGTGTGGACCGGCGCTGGCTTCCGGGTGGTATTGCACGCTGAATGCGTTGTAGCCCGGATGTCGCAGACCTTCGACAGTCTGATCGTTCAGGTTGATGTGGGTGATCTCGGTCCCTTCCGGGAGCGACTTGGAGTCGACTGCGAAACCGTGATTCTGGGAGGTGATTTCCACCTGCCCACTCTTCACGTTCAGGACCGGCTGGTTGGCTCCGCGATGGCCGAACTTCAGCTTGTACGTCTTGCCGCCAAGAGCGAGTCCCAGCAGCTGGTGCCCCAGACAGATGCCGAAAATCGGCTTCTTCCCCAGCAGCCCGCGGATGGAATCAATAGCGTAGCCAAGCGGTTCTGGATCCCCGGGGCCGTTTGAGAGAAACACGCCATCGGGATTCAGAGCCAGAATCTCTTCGGCTGAAGTCGTGCCGGGGACGACAGTAACCTTACAGCCCATTTCGGCCAGGTGGCGAGGAATGTTCCACTTCATCCCGTAGTCGACCGCCACGACGTGCAGATCGCAATTAGCATTCGCATCACGACGACTGACACCTGGTGTGGTCGGGTCCAGCACGAACTCATGGAGCCCCTGTTCCCAGGAATGACTCTTTGCCGGCATCACCTGTTGAACCAGATCCTGCCCCACCAGTGATGGGCTGTTCTGTGCTTTCGCGATCAGAGAGGCGTCGTCGAGATCGATTGTCGACAAGACTCCGTTCATCGCACCTTGCGTACGAATGCGTCGCACGAGTGCCCGGGTGTCGATCCCTTCAATACCAATGATGCCGTGTTCATTCAGATAGGCATCGAGCGACTGGACCGAGCGGAAGTTGCTTGGTTCGCGGCAGACTTCCCGGGCGACGAACCCGCGAAGTGCCAGCTTGTCACTTTCAACGTCATCGACATTGATACCGTAGTTGCCGATCAACGGGTTCGTCATCGTGACGATCTGACCGTTGTAGGACGGATCCGTCAGGATCTCCTGATACCCTGTCAGGCTGGTATTGAAAACAACCTCTCCAGAGACCTCGCCGGATGCCCCAAATCGGAGGCCGGTAAAAACAGTGCCGTCGGCCAGTGCGAGCTTTGCTGGTTCTGACATCCTGACGTGTTGCCTCAATTTGCAGCTTCGCCCCAGAACTCCATCAGGGGTCATTGGCTGCCGGGGGAATCTGAACAGACACCATCCTGGTGCGACTGCTGCTTCGACAGAGCGAGTGTAGACCTTTAACGCGTCCCGTTGGGCCGGGTTTCTCAATTTTTAACAGAGTTGGACCCTGATCGAAAGGATCTCCCCGCAGGATTCCCCGGTCAGGGACCTTCAAAGCCGGTTTCGACCAGAAATCGCCTCTGCTTTTCCCCGAAAACCGGAAAACAGATCAGCAATCACCGCTATGTCTCCCGCTGTTTCGGCGTCCGTTGGCAAGCGGCTGGGGCGAAACCGAATCAGCGACTCCCACACAATTCGGCAACCCAAGAGCTGCGCCGGGGAGACTTCCTTCACGGAATAACATCATCGAGGAGAGAGACCCCTACGACCTGTGATTTCTGGACGAACACCCGTGTCCGGTTGACGTTAATGCCGTGACGGACCGCCTCAATGATGTATTGATCGCGCGTCGTACTTGAATCTCTCAGATCATGGGCGTCCGCATCTTCCAGAATGAGATAGTGCGAATCCTCGCCTGCCAGCACCCCCAGATAGACGTAAGGAGACGTCAGGTCCAGAACGACCAACTGCCCAAACATATCAGAAAGACCGTCAGTCTCTTTCACGAAACCACCTTCGTTCGTCGAATGAGTTTCTTACGCCGGGTCCGCATCTGCTCCAGCATTTCCATTTCATCCCGATCGATCATATCAAAACGCAATTGGGCATAGTCGCGGTACCAGCCTGCGAACTCGTTCGAATTTTGAAGCTTCTCACTCCCCTCGACCCGCCTGGCAAAATGTAACAATGTCTCCGACTTCCGCCTCGTGAGTCCGCGCCGTGACAGGTAGCGATCCAGTATCACTCTTTCCCGTGAAAGTGGCACGGCCCAGCGGGCCTCATACCCCTTAGTCGGATCACTCGATCTCCGTGTTCGAAGCACAACGACCCCAATCGCCCCCAAAGTGATCGTCACCAGCAGGCCGAACGCGAACTTAATCACCTTCTGCCAGATGCCGGGGGTGGTGCTGAGATCGGACAGATGACGCCACCAGGACTGGAGGGCATCACGGATTTGCATCCATTGAGTCCCGGGGTCGGAAGTCGGGATTCCAGAGGGGGGCGTGGATTCCACGGTGACCCATTGCTGCAAATCCTCGTCATACGCTTCGACCCAGGCGTGCGCATCCCGATGTCGGGCGACCCATTCCCCCACTAATGGATTCTGCCCATTCACGACATAACCGGTGACATACCGGGTGGGAACCCCCTGGAGTCTCAGAATCAAAGCCGTTGCCGTGGCGAAATACTCGCAATGAGCGGGAACGCGGTGAGTCAAAAAGAACTCCAGCCGATTCACTCCGCGCGGCAATTCGATTCCCAAACCGTATTCAAATTCATTCTGAAAGAACTCCGAGACCGCCAGCATCTTCTCACGAGACGTCGTCTTCCCTTCCATGAGAGACGCTGCCAGAGACTTCACTGTCGGCCCGAGCTGAGCCGGCAGCTGAAGATAGCGGGGATCGATTTCAGAGTAAGGGACACGCGGCGGTTCACCCGCCCAGAGGTTGTAAGTGGACGTCCCCTCATCCAGAAGACGCTCGATAATGCCGTTGGGATCAACCTTGAGCAGCGACGAATCGCATTCCATTCGAGCGGTCCCTAATGGACTGAAACAGAACTGCCGGGACCGTCTGCCAACCGGAACAACCTGCATCAGGTTCAGTGGCTGATTGGTCTCAGGACCGATGAAAAATTCCTTGCGTCCTGTGATCTCCATCGCCTCATCACGGAGAATGGACCGGGGCACAACCGTTTGAGTCGCCCCTGTTGTGCCCCACTGGTTTCTTAGAAACTGATCGAACGCCTTGCCACGCAGATAATCCGGCTTCACATCAGAAGTTATCAGCAGTGCGATTTCATCGCCGCCGACGAACTTCATGCCCGAGACATCAGTCAAGCCTCCCCCACCAGAAAAACCGTGGCGAAAGCGGGTCTGCTGACGGGCAAAGAGCAACTGACTAATCACTCTCTCCAACTGATTCTCATGGCGATGAAGTGCAATCGCCAGCTGCCGTCCGGCAAACAGAGAACCGGCCATCAGAACGACAAGAGTAACTGCTCGAATCCAGCGTCCTCGACGAACCTGCACCGGAACCCGCTCTCGACTTGAGGCGGCAAAAACAGCCCAAAGGACGAGATAAGCCGCATTCAGTACCAGAACGACACTTCGCGTGGAGCCACTGACACGGATGTCCCCTGACAGCACGATTCCCGCTGAAGAGATTGCCAGCATCCAGATCGGAAGCCGCTCGGCGTATTGCTTGAGAAACAGCATCAGCAACTGCATCGAAAGACAACAGCACGACATATGAAATGCGACGTCGGTGCCGATAAAGCCCATCGACGTGAAGTCAGTCTCACTGGTTCGGGTGAGAATCACGAAGCCAGCCGCCAGCGTGAGAAAGCTGACAGGCACCGGGAGCCGGATCAGTAATCCAAACTGCGGAGCGAACCAGCCCGCCAGTGCGATGACACTGACCGGCATGGGCGGCGACGCCATCAGCTGCATCAGCAGGAGATTCTGAATCAGAATCATTCCGACAGCAGCCGTTCGCTGCATGTTCGGCAGACGATTCAGCCCCAGCCATTCGCGCGTTACAGCAGACATGCGTCTCCTTTCAGCACGTCGGCAGGCGACAGGACCAGATGAAAATCATCCTGAGGAAACGGCAATGCAGTCGGCCGGCTTCGCAGCAGAAGGACACGATAGCTGCAGCCACTATGAATGATCTGATTGACAAGTTCCTGTCGGTTTTGATCCCACTGCAGCAGCAGACAGATCACGATGGACGTTGACTCGAGTGACTCACGGATGACCGGTGTCAGTTGCTCGAAACAATCTGTGTCACAGCCTTCAAGCCCGGCCAGAATCTCCAGAATCGATTCCAGGTACGTCGAGCTTTGAGTGCTCGCTTCAAAGAAGAACAGGTCCGGGCCTGCGGCGAACAGTTCCACCGTCGTCCCCAGATGATCGAGGGCATCGGTCAGTGCAGCGGTGAGACTGATCGCAGCTTCCAGTTCTTCCCGCGAATCTTCTGACACTCCCCACCAGTTCTTCTGGATCGACGTATCCAAGACGATCGCCACGCGAGAACTGTACTCTTCCTGATACTCACGAACGACCGGTTTACCGACGCGTGCCCACGCCCGAAAGTCGAGCCGCTTAGTCGGTTCCCCGGGGATGTACTCGCGGTTCCCGCTGTACTCGGCTGCATTTCCTGTGCGGGCCTCTGACAGCAGTCCCCCCTGCTGATAACGATGCGACAACGGCAAATCGAGTTGTTCGAGCCGATGGTATGTCGGCACGACAGTCAACTTATTGAATGTCAGCGGCACGCTCCCGACCCGCATAAAGTTCAGAGGGAACGTGCTGTGAACCCAGAAATAGGGGATCGCAAACTGCCCTCGCTGGGTTGTCTTGAGCTCAACGGGAATTGAAGCGTATTCCCCCCGCGCAAGCACCGGGACCGAGACATGGGCATTCTGATGTCGAATCCCCTCCGGCAGAAGAAAACCGGCACACATCAGGTCGCACGCGGGGAGATACCCCTGATTCTGAACCGTGACGATCCCGTTGGCGACATCCCCTGCAGTGACGCGTTCCGGGAATGCACAGGTGACTTTGAGCTTGGGACGGAACAGACTCCCGACGAACTCAACAGCACCAAAGAGCACCACAATTCCACAGAACAGCTGATAGATCGGAATCTCGACCGTAATCAGCCCACTGGCGCTCAGAAACATCAGAAAAACTGCCATCCGACCGACAGGAGTCAATCGGTAGAAAACGAAGTACCGAAGCCTTCGCATCGCCCAGCTTTGACGGAGTTTCGCCATGAGTGCATTTTCACAAGCGTCCGAACTCACCCCGGAATGCGTCGTGCCTCACTCTGAATAATTGCCACACAAGACTTTTCGTATTGTTAAGTTATCGTATGGCAGCCGACTCAGGCCGGCACAGGGAACTGCTGCACGATCTCTTCGATTATCTGCTCTTTCGAGGTGCTTCCATAACGCGCCTTAGGAGTCATCACCAGTCGGTGCGCCAGCACGTAGGTCGCCATCTTCTGAACATCGTCCGGCAGTACGAAATCCCGCCCATACAGAAACGCACAGGCCTGCACGGCGCGGAAGAACATCTGCGATCCTCGCGGACTGACCCCCAGCTTCAGCAACGGGTGCTGACGGGTTTTCCCCACGAGATCGACGATGTACTCCGCAATCGCCCGTTCCATACGAACTTCGCGGACATCCGCCTGCAACTGTGCCACCTCGGCCATTGTCATGACCGATTCCATGATGACCTCGGAGACCAGAGAGCGATCATAGAGGATTTCCACTTCCATATTCCGATCGGGATAGCCAACCTTCAGTTGGACAAGAAAGCGGTCGAGCTGGGCCTCCGGGAGCGGATAGGTTCCGTGAAAATCGACAGGGTTCTGAGTCGCCAAAACGAGAAACGGCTGGGGCAGCCGATAACGGACCCCTTCAATGGTCGCCTGCCCTTCGCTCATGGCCTCAAGCAAGGCCGACTGCGTTCGCGGCGATGCGCGATTGATCTCATCTGCGAGCAGAATACTGCTGAAGATGGGTCCCTTTTTAAAGGTGAACGATCCGTCGACCGGGTTATAGATCGACGCCCCCAGAATGTCCGAGGGGAGCAAGTCAGGGGTGAACTGGACCCGACGAAACTCTGCGTCCAACGAGAACGCCAGCGCCTTGGCGAGAGTGGTTTTTCCGACGCCGGGCACGTCTTCCATCAGGATCGATCCTCCCGCGAGGAGGCCGATCAGCAGAATATCGATCGTTTCTTCTTTTCCGCGAATGATGCGGGCAAGGTTCTGCTGCAGGCGGCGGAGACGACTCTTTAACCCCGTGCGGTCAATGTCCACCGGGGGAGGATGCTGCAAATGTTGATTCAGCGCCATGTTCTGCGGTTCCGCTGGGGGAGAGGGCCCGATCCGCGCTGATTGTTCCATTCCGAGCAACTTTTCCGACTTCGACCTCCCTGAAAAGCCAGGACGGTCTCTTTTGTGCGGATTCGTAAGGAGAAGATGAGTTCTCCCGCCGACCAAGTGTTCAACCGACAAATCTTAACACGCCACATCACGCAGTCACCAGCAGGTCTTTCAACTGACTCATTTTGAAATATTTTGAGGGAACCTGACTGGAACTGACATTTCCAGACAGTACAATTTGACATCCCTTCAAACACCTTTGGAATCACGACAAGAGAGGAGGGACAAATGCTGCTGGACCAAAGACGCCATAGCATACTCCATCTAATTCGTGACAAAGGATTTGCATCGCTTCGAGAAATTGCGAACGAGGTTGACTCCAGCGAATCAACGGCGCGACGGGATTTGGAATATCTTGAAAGTCTCGGGCACATCAGAAGAACCCGAGGGGGTGCGGCGTACGTTGGAGAGGCTCTTTCCGGTTTTGACGATCGACGCAATCTGGCAGTCCGGGAGAAGCAGAGGATCGGCAAAGCGGCTGCTGATTTCATCGGCACCGGCGAGACGATCATTCTGGACGGAGGAACAACCACACTGGAAGTCGCGCGCTGCCTGGGTGGAAAGTCCTTACAGGTGGTGACGAACTCGCTCCCGATCGTCAGTCACTTGGTCGGGAGCCCGGAGATCGAGGTCGTTTTTCTCGGCGGCTACCTGTATCCCAAGACAGGCGTCGCATTGGGCGAGTTAACCGTCTCGGCATTGAAACAGATTCACGCCCGTCGGCTGATCATGGGAGTCGGCGGAATCACCGCGAGCGGGTTGTTTAACTCCAATTCGCTGCTGGTAGAAACAGAGCGCCAGATGATGGCCTCTGCAGATGAAGTGACCGTTGTCGCCGATAGCGGGAAGTTCGGACATTCCGAACTCGTCCGGCTGTGCGGACTCGAAACGGTTCACCGCATGATTGTGGATGCCGGACTGCCGGATGAGTGGCGAGACCGGATCCAGAGTCACGGAATTGAACTGATCATCGTGGAAGACGTGGCCTGAGACCCGGACCAGACTTTCCGAATTTGTGACATTGCCATCAGCATCGAGAGAATGACCTATGTCGGCAGCGCACTTCGCCGGACTGAAACAGGCAGATATCGAATCGCTCGTGCGCGCAGTTCTGCAAAAGCACCTGTCGCCTGGTCCTGCTGCTGCACCGGCTGGCCCGCCGAACCCGCTCGTCGTGAATATCTCGGCACGTCACTGCCATCTGACTGATGAGCACATTGAAATCCTCTTCGGCAAAGGCCATAAGCTGACTCCGACCAAGTGGCTCTATCAAGAGGGCTACTACGCGGCCGCCGAAACGGTCGCCATTGTTGGCCCCCGGCGCCGCATGCTTCCGGAAGTTCGCGTCCTTGGCCCGTCACGCGGTGCCTCACAGGTCGAACTCGCTTTCACCGACTCGATCTCTCTCGGTCTGGAACTTCCCGTCCGCATCAGCGGCGACGTCGCTGGCAGCCCCGGTTGCCTGCTGGTTGGCCCCAAGGGAAGTCTGGAACTGAAAGAAGGGGTCATCCGGGCCATGCGTCACGTTCACATGTCCCCCGCCGACATGGCCTATTGGGGCGTGAAAAATGGGGACGCCATGCAGTTGCGTGTGGAATCCGCCGGCTGCACCACAGTCCTCGAAGACCTGATGGTTCGCGGCGGCGACGACAAGATCAAGCTGGAAGTCCATCTCGATACTGATGAAGGCAACGCGGTCAATCTCAGCAAAGCCTCTCGCGTGGAACTGCTGAAGCCCGTCGGTTGCGGTTGCCATAAATAGCCTGTCAGCACTGGCTCGACAGGTCACACTTTGAATTTCCTTTTTTCTCCTGGAGTAAAGCAATGGCTCGAGTGAATGAAGCATTGGGGATGATCGAAACCAAGGGGCTGGTCTCTATGATCGAAGCGACCGATGCCGCCCTGAAAGCCGCCAACGTCACGATGGTCGGCTGGGAAAAGATCGGAAGCGGAATCGCGACCGTCTTCCTCACAGGTGACGTCGCCGCTGTGAAAGCTGCCGTTGACGCTGGTGCATCAGCCGCTTCCAAGATCGGCGAAGTCCTCAGCGTGCAGGTCATCCCACGTCCGCACGAAGACCTGGACAGCATTCTCCCCAAGCGCAAAGAGAGCTAATTCGCTCTCCTGATTGCTTCTCACTGACCGTCACAGACGCAGCCAGGGTTCGCTCCGCCCTCCTTTGCTGCAATGTTTGAAGCTCAGAGACCCGGGGAGATTCCAGGGGAAAAAACCACCGCACTGATCAGACCTGTTTTAATCCGTGTCAGACCATGAACCCCTCATGTGAAAGACACCTGACGGACAATCTGAGAAGTCGATCCCCGTTCCCGCAGTTGCCGAACAGATCCCCGGAAGCCCGTCACAGAGTTGCTTTGCACTCTGCCAGCATCCGGCCCCCACGCCTGAAAGTTATTGCTCCAGGATTTGAATCATGAATGATGCCATCGGTCTTGTTGAAACCAAGGGCCTCATCGCGGCGATTGAAGCCAGCGATGCGATGCTCAAGTCTGCCAACGTTACGCTCGTCAAACAGCTGAACATTGGTAACGCCTTTATCACCACCATCATCCGCGGCGACGTCGGCTCAGTTCGGGCTTCTGTCGACGCTGGTGCTGCTGCCGGGGCCAAAGTGGGCGAGATTATCAGCGCTCACATCATCCCCCGCGCCGCCGCCGGCCTGATGGACCACTTCTAAGAACAAGCGTGTTCCCAACTGACAAAATCTGGCACCTCTCCTGAAATGGCCACTGGCCGTTTCAGTAAGCCCCCAGTCAGCGTCAGTGTCGAACGCCTTTGTCTCTTACCTGAAATCGGCGGCATTCGTTCCTTCTCAGGAAATGTCTTCGCCCCGTTTTCGCCTTCATTAGCAGTGCTCCAAAGGATCTCAGCGTGAAAGTTCTGGTTGCCAATCTCGGTTCCACCAGCTTCAAGTACCGGCTGTTCGACATGGCGTCGGAAACACAGCTGGCTCGGGGCGGTATCGATCGCATTGGCCAGGATGCGGATTCCAGCTGCGTCGTGGAAATCGGCTCGTTCTCTGCGAAAGAAGAGAAGCGGGTCCCTGACCATGCCGAAGCGGTTCGCACCTGTCTGGAACAGCTCACGCATCCTGAGACCGGGTGCATCAAGTCGGTGAACGAAGTTGCCGCCATCGGGTTCAAGGCCGTCTTCGCTGGTCGCCTCTCCGGCATCCGCCGGGTCGATAGTGAACTGCTGAAGACGATGGAAGCACTGGCGGATGTTGCTCCGGCACACAATCCTCCGTACGCCCGGGCGATGCGGCAGCTGATGGCCTCTTTCCCTGAGATCCCACTCGTTGCCGCGCTAGAGACGGCGTTCCATGAGACGATCCCGGCCGAGTACCGGACATACGCAGTCCCCTATCAGTGGACCGAGCAGTACGAAGTTCGCCGCTGGGGATTTCACGGAGCCAGCCACCGCTTCATCGCGTCACGCATGGCTCAACTGCTGGGACGGGACGATGCGAAAATCATCTCCTGCCACCTCGGCGGCAGCAGTTCCATCTGCGCCATCGAGAACGGCAAGTCGAAATCCACTTCGATGGGGATGACTCCGCAGTCAGGGCTTCCGCAGAACAACCGCGTCGGTGATTTCGACCCGTTCGCACTGCGACTGGTGAAGAATCTGACCGGTAAGGACTACGACACGCTGCTGAACGAGTTGGCCTCACAGGGGGGACTGCTTGGAATCAGCGGTGTCTCGAACGACATGCGGGATATCGAAACCGCTGCGTCAAAGGGAAATGAACGAGCTCAGCTGGCGCTCAACGTCTTTGCCGCCGACATCAAGCGGTACATCGGTCAGTACCTCGCCGTTCTCAACGGTGCTGATGCAATCGTCTTCACAGGCGGGATCGGTGAGAACAGTCCTCTCATCCGCCAGCAGGTGTGCGAGAACATGAGCTTCGCCGGAATCCATCTGGACGCCGGACGCAACACTGCCGTCCGCGGCGAAGGTCAGTTGTCTGATCCGAAGTCACCGGTCCAGATCTGGGCCGTCTCGACCAATGAAGAGATTGTTGTCGCGCGTCAGACCGTTGAGGTCATTACGGCATAGCCGCTCAGGACTCCCCGTCTCGCAGGAGATGAACCCTTCTCAGAAAATGTGCTGTTATGTTCCTCGCCAAAATCACCGGCAATCTGACTGCCACGCAGAAGGTCGCCAGCATGGTCGGCCAGAAACTGTTCATCGTCGAACCCTTGCGGATCGATGAGCAGTCAAAGGACGCACTCAAGTCGACCGGACGAACGTTCATCGCCGTCGATACAGTCGGCGCCGGTGAAGGCGAAATTGTTCTGATTGTTCAGGGCTCCAGTGCCCGGTTCACAGATGAAACTAAAACACTGCCAATCGACTGCGCCATCATCGGCATCGTCGACACCGTGCAGGTGGCAGGCACATCCATTTTTCGGGCCGGACAGTCCTGATCGCAACGGAAGCCTGATCGAAACGGAAGTCGTTCCCCATCATGAATCGAGTCGAGCATTCCCCCGAAGCAACATTAACCGCGACGCGCATTATCGCGCTCGCTTTGATGGCGGGGGTTCTGTCGACCTCAGGGGTCGTGATCTTCCTGGTAAACAACCCGGTGATCCCGATTCAGGTGAAAGGCAACACCGTCAGTCAGGTCATGGCAGCATTAAGCGCCATCAACCTGCTGGCCCTTGCTTTTCTATCCAGCTGGGGCGTCAGTAAACAGAACACAGATCCACTGCATTTGGTCTGGCAGAGAAGAATGGTCATCCGGTTCGCATTACTTGAAGGAACCGCCCTGCTGAACGCAGTCGCATACATCATTGAACGACAGTGGTGGTCCTTCGGGCTCCTGGTCGGAACACTGATCCTGATGGCGGTTCTCTTTCCGACACGATCACGATTCGAACACTTTATTGAAACACATTCCTCCGATCCCACTGCGACGTGACCGACGCCGGTTCAAGGTCACCTGAGGGATGCGGACGGGACAGGACAGACGAGTCAGACGAGTCAGACGAGTACTCGAGGAAATGCAGGAGAGACAGATGCAAGCCAACGCCAACACCATCCGCGCAGTCGTCGAAGAAGTGCTGTCGGAACTGGGCAAACAGGTGAAGCCTAAGCCGGCTTCTCCAGCCCGCAATGGCGGCATTCCCGTGATTTCCGCCGGTTCATCGGCACCTGTCGGCAGTTACGCGTCTTCTGGTAACTATGGCGTTTTCGACAACGTGAACGACGCCGTTTCCGCCGCGACCGACGCTTTCAAGCAGCTGCAGAAGAAGACCTGGGCTGACCGCGAGAAGGTCGTCCAGATCGTGAAGTCGATGTGCGAGAAGAACGCCGACCAGTGGGGTCGCGCGGAAATGGAAGAGACGAAGATTGGCCGCGTCGATCACAAGATCGAAAAGCTGAAGATCATCAAGCTCGTCCCCGGCACAGAGTTCATCAAGCCGGACTGCTACAGCGGTGACAACGGGCTGACGCTGGAAGAATACGCTCCCTTCGGTGTCGTCGGGGCCATTACCCCTGTCACCCACTCGCTGCCGACTCTGGCAGGGAACATCGTGAACATCGTTGCCGCCGGAAACACGGTTGTCTTCAACCCACACCCGAGCGGAGCCCGCATCGCCTGCGCCGGAGTTCAGGCGTTCAACAAGGCTTTCGCTGAAGCCATCGGGATTGAGAACCTTGTCACGATCATCGGCAAGCCGACGATTGAAACCGCGAACGAAGTCTTCGCTCACAAGGGAGTGCGACTGCTGCTGGTCACCGGTGGTCCAGCAGTGGCTCGTGCCGCCATGCAGTCCCCGAAGAAAGCCATTGTGGCCGGACCGGGGAACCCGCCAGTCGTCGTCGACGCGACAGCAGATCTCGATCGTGCGGCGAAGTCGATCGTTGCCGGCGGCTCTTACGACAACAACCTGCTCTGCATCGGTGAGAAGGAAGTCTTCGCCGAACAGCGTATCTTTGATCCGCTGATGGAAGCGATGTCCCGCCACGGCGGCTTCCGGCTGAACAGTCAGCAGGTTGACGCCCTCACCAAGCTGGCATTCGCTCCTCCAAAAGAGCCAGGTGGACACGCCATTCTGAATCGAGATCTGATTGGTCAGGATGCCGCCGTTCTCGCCCAGAAAATCGGAGTGGCCGTTCCGCCGGGAACCCAGCTGCTGTTCGGGGAAACTGACACCAAGAACCCATTCGTACCAGAAGAACAGATGATGCCTTTCGTCCCGTTCGTCCGGACGAAGGACACGATGCACTCCATCGAACTGGCACTGGAGTTCGAGCATGGCTTCGGTCACACAGCACTGATTCACTCCCGCGACGTGCAGACGATGAATCTGATGGGTCGCCTGATGAACACCACTCTGTTCATCAAGAACGGCTCGAGTATGGCCGGCCTGGGACTGGGCGGGGAAGGATACCTTTCCTTTAGTATCGCGACTCCCACAGGCGAAGGTGTGACCACTCCACTGACCTTCACCCGCAAACGTCGCAACTCATTTGTGAACTGAAGCAGCAAAGTTCGCGGCAGCAACACTGCCGCGTGTGACCGGGATGAATCCCAGTGAAGCGAAGTTGAGCGGAAATGAATCTCGCCGTCGTCATTGGTAATGCGACTTCCACCATCAAGCATCCCTCCATGAACGGATGGCGGCTGCTGATTGTGCAGCCCGTCATGGCGAACGGAGATGATGACGGCGAACCGTTGCTGGCGATCGATAACTTCGGTGCCCCGATCGGCGGCACCGTCCTGATCACCTCCGATGGGAAAGAAGTCAGTGACGTCATGAAGGCCAATAACACTCCAGTCCGCTGGATGGTCATGGGCCAGCCGGATGCAGATTCCTAGAGCAACTTGCTCTCAATTGAAAGCCTGTTGGAAATGCCATTGTCGTCGGAAGCCATTGACCGGATCGTCGCAAATGTGCTGAGTCAGCTCAGCGCTCCTGCGACCACTGCGCCGGTCAAGACGCCTGCGACCATTCCCGCAGTCGTTCCCACAGTCTCGAGCCCTGCTCGGGTCACTCCATCGTCCGGAGCCCCGGCACTCGCAGGCCAGTCAATCAGGATCGACAACGCCGTCATCGTCGCGGAACTCCTGCAGTCTGCCCCTGCAGGATCCACAATCGTAATCGGCCCCAAGGCCCTGATTACTCCCGCCGCGAAAGACGTCATCAAGTCATCGCAGCTCACCGTACAACGGGGAGACGCAGCACCGGCACCGGCGAGTGGATCAACTGCAGCAGCAGCGAAGACAGCGTCTGTGGCTGGTGGCCTTCTGATTGTCGTGCGGAATTCAAAGCCGCTCGAGCAATTGTGGTCGGAACTGACAGGAACGTGGCGACGCGAACTCGTTGGCTGCCCTGACGATGCCGCCAAACTGGCGATCGCCGAAGTCAGTCGCGGCGGAGCCTCGCAGGTGCTCATTGTCGCGGATCAGTCGCATCGTGCGGCATGCCTCGCCAATCGCAATGACAAAGTGAAAGCCGTGGCCATCCGGGATGCCGGAGATGTCAGACTGATCCGTCGGCAGCTTCGAGCCAACACCTGGTGTCTGGATGCCCAAGGCAAAACATATTTCGAACTGAAGAACATCCTGAGAGAACTGCAGCACTGACGCTGAGCAACGATTTATTTTCCTCGACATCGAACTGATCTTTCAATCATGCGTATTGGCGAAGTCATCGGACGAGTCACACTTTCCCGCTGCCACCCTGATCTGCAGGGAGCACGCTGGACGGTCGTCGTTCCGCTGGATCGCCGTGGGTTGAATGGAGACGTCGCCGGTCGCGGAGAACCAATGATCGTCTTCGATGAACTCGGGGCTGGACCGGGTTCCATGATCGCGATCAGTGATGGAGCGGAGGCGAGTGCCCCATTCCATCCCAAGGTCAAACCTCTCGATGCGTACTGTGCAGCCCTCCTCGACCAGATCATCATTCGTCCAACAGAACGCTGAAAACAGAACATTGAAAAACCTGCGGTGTCGACATCAACGCCGCTCATGAATACTTCAAAAGGATCTGACCATGTATCACCCCCTTTTCAACAATCCCCAGATCAAGGAATGGATCTGCGAGATTGGACGTCGTGTCTACAACAAAGGCTTCGCAGCCGCCAACGACGGCAACATCTCATATCGGGTGGGCGAAAACGAAGTGCTGTGCAGCCCGACCATGATCTGCAAGGGCTTCATGAAGCATGAAGACATCTGCATGGTCGATCTGGATGGAAAGCAGCTCGCTGGAACGAAGAAACGCACCAGCGAAATCCTGCTGCACCTGACCATCATGAAGCATCGGCCAGACGTGAAGGCTGTGGTTCACTGCCACCCACCACACGCCACCGCCTTCGCTGTCGCCCGGGAAGCAATTCCGCAGTGCGTGCTGCCTGAAATCGAAGTCTTCATGGGCGAAGTCCCTCTTGCTCCGTATGAAACTCCGGGGGCCCAGGGATTCGCTGACACGGTGGTGCCGTTCCTCAAAGCGACGAATACCATCATTCTCACGAACCACGGCACCGTGAGCTTCGGCAAGACGCTGGAAGAAGCTTACTGGAAGACCGAGATCCTCGACGCCTACTGCAAGATTCTCATCCTGTCCAAGCAGCTCGGCGGCATCACTTACCTGAATGAGCAGAAGTCACGTGAACTGCTGGACCTGAAGAAGAAGCTCGGCTTCGACGATCCGCGCTTCCACTTCGAAGACTGTGACCTGTGCGGCAACACCGCCTTCCAGGACGGTTACAAGTCCGCCAACGCCTCAGCCCCTGTGACTTCGGCATTCGATGCTCCACCAAGCTATCCTGGCTACCTGAAGCCAGCTGCAGGCGCTTCGAACGGTGCTTCTTCTAACGGGAACACTGACTACGAAGCACTGGTCCGTGCGATTACTCAGGAAGTCCTCTCCGCTCTGGGAAGCAAGTAATCTGGGAAGCAGTAACCGGCCTCGGCCGAGTTTACTGAATCATTGAATGACACAAGGCCACGCTCGGTAATCCGCAGCGTGGCCTTTTCATTTCCATCAGGATCTTCATTGCGATCACTCTCCTGACAGAGCTCCTCTCAGAGGCATTGATTCAGAGAAAGCTCATGCGAGAAGAATGGGAACAGAATGCCCCGCTGGCAGATGTCGACGAGTGAATCGAGCCGAGGTGCGTACCAGTCATCAAGCAATGAGTCCGCAGGCCCCAATGGTCGCAGCACCAGAAGCACGCAAGCGGCGTGCACAACGAAGAGAATGACAGCGGGAGCGGCAACGAAGACTATTCGGCGTCGGGGGTCTCGACCGTTCTGAGCTTATGGAGCTCAACGCGATTGCCGCGTTCGTTGTAATGGATGCCCGTCATGAATGCCCGCATCAGCATCAGGCCACGACCGCTGGGCTTTTCAAGATTGTCGTCATCGGTCGGGTCCGGGACGTCTTCAGGGTTGAACCCTTCGCCCTCGTCTTCGATTGTGATGAGCACTTCGACATCATCGACGCGACACTGAACCTTGACCAGCTTCTCAGGGTCCATGCCATTGCCATGTTTAATAGCATTGACCAGCGCTTCTTCCAGCGAGAGTTTCACGCCGAAGACATCGCGATCTGTATATCCTGACGTTTCGAGCATGGCCAGGATACGTTCCTGTACCTCGTACCCCAGTGAGGTATCACTGGGAATTGCGATCTCGAACTCAGACCGATCGGCCATTTGCGGATGGCTCTATAAAAGGTTGGACAGACAGAGTCGACTGCGGCCATCGCCTGACGTCAGCGGGACCAAACAGGATCTGGTCTCACCCGTTAAAATCCGGCAAGGGCTGCCTGCTGATCATCACGAATATCAAAGAGTTTATTCAGACGCGTGATGGCAAAGACTTCGTAAATATCCGGGCGAATCGTGCACAGGCGCAACTTTCCGCCTGATGTCTTCACCTTCTTGTCCATCGTAATCAGCTTGCCCAGAGCGGCACTGGACAGATACTCGACATTAGAAAAGTCGAGGATGATCTTCTTCCGTCCGTCTTCTTCGACGAGACCGAACAACTGGTTTCCGATCACCTGAATGTTGTTCTCGTCGAGAATCTTCTTGTCAACGAATTTGGCGACGGTGACATCACCGATTTGTTCGATATCCAAGCGGCGTTGACCTGCGGACATTTTCAATTCCTGCTCATGCTCACAATTGAGGAACCATCACTCAGGGAACGACCGCGTTGCCAGTCTGTTTGACTCTGACTCCAGATCTGTGAACTCTGGTAATGAAGACTGGCATCCACGGTGCAGTCCGGTCTGATCCAGTCAGCCGAGGCTGCATTCAAGGAAGGAATGCTGCTGATTGGAACTTGGGACTACAGAACCTGCTTTTCTTCCGAGAATTCAAATCACTTCACAGCGTTTATCACGGCAAAGGGACCCGTCTCTTCAGAAAGCAAGTTCGCAGAAGGAAGCAGGTAATCGGACTCGCTTCCCTGTCCGCTCCCGGTTGATCATCATTACTGCCTCAGCTGGTGTCAAGCGAAAGAGAAAACGGATTCAATGCGGGTTCTCACTTCACAACGCCCCGGCGTTTCAATAGATCCGTTCATTTTCATTCGCATCGAATCCGCCGAATTCCTCCTGAGCTCGATGACCGAACTTGAGGAAGAAATCAATTTTTCACTCGCGGGCGCGGCCGGGTCCGCCACAGAATGATTATTCCCGGGTCCACTTTCAC
Organism: Planctomycetota bacterium; assembly: GCA_023417655.1. Taxonomy (GTDB): domain Bacteria; phylum Planctomycetota; class Planctomycetia; order Planctomycetales; family Planctomycetaceae; genus Planctomicrobium. Next base: position 121,013 of record JAEZFD010000066.1, read on the forward strand.
GATCACCGAGTCATATGCCCAGACCCCGTCCTACTGAACCGCCAACGATCGCAGCGATGGTCAGCATGGCCTCGCTGCTTCTTTGCGTCCCCGGCGCAATTCTTTACGTTGCAATCCTGATCCTCGTGGCCTCCAATGTTATTGAACTGCGAGGGCAGCTCTTGCCATCGATGCTCCTGGCTCTGTCTGGCTTCGGACTGTTCCTGCTGGCACTCGCCGGTCTGGTCGCCACGCTGCTGCAGGGATGGAGACTTCAGAAGTTCCGCGGACTCGAAAAATGTGCCCTCGTCGTGCAGGCAGGCATCGTGCTGGCGATGCTGATATTGTGGGTCTCGGGCTGGCAAATCGGCTGAGACCGCTTTCGGAATTCGATAAAACGGGTGAACATTCAGTTGTCCCCTGAAGAGGAAGCCGCTCCATGAATACGCAATTCACTGATCGACCGACTCGCGGTCGCCTGTCATCAAGGACTCTCTCCTTCCTCGCCATTCCTGCCTTGATGATGGCGCAGTGGAGTCTGCTGCCGGAAACCGTTCTGGCACAGCCCCCTTACCCGCTCGAATCAATTGGCTCCATTGGCGACTTCGTTCAGGAAGTGCAAATCCAGACCGCTCTGCTGGAAAAGTCTCTCGCAAACGAGGAGAGCTTCGAGAAGCAGAAGGGAAAAACACTCCTCCAGTCGTTTGGCCTGATGGCTTGTCTGGGGCAGGCACTGACGGAACACCCTGAGTCTGCCAAATCGAACTTGAACGGGCCGGCCCTGCGTGATGCTGCTCTGAAATATTCCGAAGATGAAGACTTCGACGCCGCGAAAGCCGTGCTGGCCGAAGTAAAAGATGTTCTCGCTGGGAAAGTGACAGGGGAACACAAGAAAGAACATCCTTGGAATGAACTGATCGCGATGTATCCGATGATGGAAGAGATCAACACTCGCAACAGCGAGATCCTGAAGATCCTCAAACGTCCTCGCGGCAAGCCGGAAGAGATCTCGCCTGCCATCGCCTGGGGTGTTCTCGCACTCACCATGAAAGCCGACACGCAGTACACGTCGGACGACGACGAGCTCGCCAAGTGGAACGGCTGGTCAGACGAGTTTTACAATGCGGCCGTTGGACTCGGAAAAGCACTCCGGGCTCAGGACAAAGTCGCCGGGCGAACAGCATTCGATCAGGGCTACAAAAGCTGCGAGACCTGCCACAAGGTCTTCAAGCAGTAAGCCGACAACCGCTGATCAGATGCGGCAGGAGCAAGGGGGAAGCATGGCGGATCAGAATCCTTCTGAATCAGGTCACTCCCCCTGCCGACTTCAATTACAGGCGGGTGTGAAGTACGCCGTCTGCACCTGCGGTCAATCAGGCGAGTATCCTCTTTGCGACGGAACTCATCGAGGAACCGAGTTTCGTCCGTATAAGTTTATCCCTGACCAGAATCAGTCCGTCGCCCTCTGCAATTGTCGAAAGACAGCGACGTTTCCCTTTTGCGACGAAACGCATTGCCGCGTGCAGCAGAGCGTCCCGAGGACCTGATCCTGCTCTATTTGGTGGAGTTTCCTGGCTTCAGGAGCGTTTCCGGCATTCAAAACATGTCGACGCCATCGACACGTCCTGCCTCGACGCTCAGCTCGATTCTCCGACGGAAGCCATCTCTTCCACTTCGCGAGCAGGAGCCGGGGTCGCTTCTCGAACCGTTGGCATTGAGAGCGACACAAGCTGTGCCGGGGCCGCTTGGGGACGAGGTCGCTCTGGCGGCAATGGTTTGTCTTTGCCCGGTCCGAACAATGTGCGAGCCGCTGAGGTCCACAGCCCTGCGATGGTTCCGAAAGTGGCATTCACGGCAGTGGGCTCATAACCGCAGTGAACCATGCAGTCCTGACAGCGTTCGTTTCCGCTGGCCCGTCCATACGCATCCCAGTCGACGGTATCCATCAGTTCCTGAAATGTGTCGGCATAGCCGTCCTGCAGCAGGTAGCACGGTTTCTGCCACCCGAACAGGTTGTAAGTCGGATTCCCCCAAGGGGTGCATTCCAGTTTCCAGTTCCCCTTCAGGAACTCCATGAACAACGGGGACTGATTGAACACCCACGACTTCTTCGGGGAACTGAGGATCCGTCGGAAGAGCCGCATCGTCTGATCACGGCTGAGGAAGTGTTCCTGATCCGGAGCTTTCTCATACTGATATCCCGGGGAGAGCATCATTCCTTCGACGCCCATTCCCATCAGGGTGTCGAACATTTCCCGGAGCTTCTCAGGTTCGCTGTTGTTGAACACAGTCGTGTTCGTTGTCACTCGAAAGCCAGCATCGACAGCTGCTTTGATGGCATCAATCGCGACGTCATAAATCCCTTCCCGACAGACAGCGAGATCATGTTCTTCTCGCGGGCCATCGAGATGCACCGAGAATGAGAGATACTTCGATGGCTTGTATTTGTGCAGATGCTTCTTCAAAAGAATCGCGTTCGTACACAGATAAATGAACTTCTTCCGCTGAACGAGCCCTTCGACAATCTTGTCCATCTCCGGATGCAGCAACGGCTCGCCGCCCGGGATCGAGACCATCGGGGCGCCGCATTCGTCGACTGCCTTCATACAGGCTTCGACAGAGAGATGCTGTTTCAGAATGGCTGCCGGATACTGGATCTTTCCACAGCCTGCACACGCCAGATTGCAACGGAACAGCGGTTCCAGCATCAGGACGAGGGGGTATCTCTTGCGGCCGCGCAGCTTTTGCTTCAAGACATACGAAGCAACGGTCCACATTTGTGATACGGGAACACCCATGGGGGCAAGGCTCCATCCTGTATTTCGATTGGCTGACAACAGCCGCTGAGGGCGCAAAATCATTCTGCGCGTAAGGTGCAATCTGCCAGTGTCATACCAGTTTCGGCAGATTCTGTCAGTAGCGGTTTCCCCCAAAACCCCCGCTCTGCCGGAATTGCGAACTCAGGAGAACTAGGCAATCCAGATCAAAGTCGCACCTCTTCGACTCGCTCCGTCGAGCGATCTTCATGACGAATAACGGGGCTCAAGGATTGAAAGGAAACGGCCCGACAGGAGAGTTCCTGCGGGGCCGTTCAGTTCTAATCCCGTAACCGAGAGTCGACTACTCGGCGGCTGCGGCCGCGTTCTTCGTCTGAATCAACACTTCCGGTTTGGTGAGGTGCAGATAGTGACCATGATCCGCGGTCACGATCACGACCGTTTCGTCCCAGGAGCTATTCTTTTCAACCCAGTCGGTGACCGCCTTCACTGCGGCGTCTCCGCTGAGGACGGCCCCAATCGAGTTGTCGATATTGTTGTCATGGTTGGCCCAGTCGACGTCACCGGCCTCGACCATCAGCCAGAACGGCTTGGAATCGCGGTTCAGGTAATCAAGTGCCACAGTCGCCATCTCAGCGAGCGTAGGGTTCTCCTTGATGTCTTCTGGAGTGTACTTCTCAGCAGTCTTCCTGCGTCCGATGGTGGGATCGAACTTCCCATCCGCGGTCCGGAATGGCAGATGACCTGATTTCACCCCGTAGAACCCGAAGAGGCGGTGACCGCCTGCAGCAGCTTCTTCTGCTTTTTCTTTCAGGCCCTCAACTCCGACAACGCCTTCCGTTCGCAGCGAGACAACGTACTTGCCGCCGTTGCGGACGTCGATCTTCTGCTGATCTTCTTCAGTCAGGTAGGCATTGCCGGGGACAAAGTTGTCCCCTTGTTTTGCGTCTTTCGGTCGAGTGACCCCGAATCCGCACCCGAGCAGAACATCGACGCCCGGCAGTGGCTGATCAGGATGGCTGACACTCGGAAGCCCGAGCAGGTCGCGCGAAAGGTCCTGATAGTCGTCCCGGTGAACGTTATGAGAGTAAGCTGCTGAAGGGGTCGCATGGCTGATGGGAACGCTTGTCACGACACCGACCTGATACCCCTTCTTCTGGGCGGAGTAGGCCACGGTTTCATGCTGCTTGCCGTGGATGTCGACATTGATCGACGCATTGTACGTCTTCACGCCTGAGGTCATGCTGGCCGCGGAACTTGCTGAGTCGGTATACGCCTGCTTGTAGGTCGGGACGGTCGACTTCGAAATCGGATATGGCAGGTCCGTGCAGATTGACCAAGGCTCGGTACCGGCGACCTTAAAGGCATAGCCGCCCCGGAGCAGCTCATCAATTTTCAGGACTTTCTGAGTATTGACGTCGACATCGGCGTCGTCACACCAGGGAGTCGTGACCATCCAGCCGTACTCAGTCGTTCCCTTCGCATCGTAGTCCATCATGTGCAGCCCATTGCCGCGACCGGACGTGAAGGAGACGTTCTGATTCTTGTAAATCGCTGCTTCCCAGGTGGTGAACCAGTCGGTTCCGTCAAACACAATCAGGATGATGTGCTTCTTGCCGGCCGCGAGTGCTGCCTTCTGGATGTCGAAAATGTTCGTTTGATCGCAGTAGGGAGCGTCGGGGTTCAGCGTGTGAGCCGGCACCTGTCCGAAGAGACGATTCAGTTCCTTTTCAGAGGCATAGGGACTGTTCTTCCCCCGGTAGGAATCCAAGGTGATCCCCGGCCCGGCGTTCTTCGTACCGAACGTGTAAATCGGGATCAGGCGATTGGAATGCGACCCCCAGCCCATGTAGTTCTTTTCGTCTGGTCCCCAGAAGCCCCAGTCAGCGTGATTCTTTTCAATCGCCTGCGTCTGCAGATCGCGAACGGGGTCCGCCTGGACAGATGTCGGCAGGCAGGGGAGGCACATCGCAGCGGTCAGAAACCATTTTCGAAAAGTCATGCGATACTTTCTCACTGGTGGGGGATTCAGGAACAATCCAAAGCAGGTTGACTGGTTGGAGACGGTCCGAATGAAGATGGTCGGATGGGGGTCGTCCTGTTTCATCCGTTGGAATTCAGATGAATGCGGACACTTCACAGGGGAACGGAACGTCAGTCACGTTCGAATGACGTTCCCAAAACCTCTCAAACTCGGGCCAGTTCTGCCCTGCTCACGACGTCCGCTCGACGGCAGAGGAATCGGTGACAGGAATCAGTGACCAGGGGTCACCAGTTTCAGACCGACGATCCCGGTGACGATGAGAGCGACGCATCCCAGCCGGGCCGCAGTGGCAGGTTCCTTGAAAACCAGAACGCCGACAATCACGGTGCCGACCGCTCCAATTCCGGTCCAGACAGCATAACCGGTCCCTGTGGGAATTGTCCTCAATGCAATGGCCAAGAGTACCATACTGGCGGTCAGAGTCGCGAGGAAGAACAGGCTCGGCCAGAGCTTTGTGAACCCCTGAGTCGACTTCAGACTGCTCGCCCAGGCGACCTCCAGAAAACCTGCAATTATCAGTAGTAACCAGTCCATTCCCGACCCTTTTCAACGAAACTGAGCCGTGTGCCCGAAAGCAACACGGCTCAGTTTACAGGGATTTTTAATGTACCCGTAAGCGAAACTGGCTCGAATTCGCCGCCAGTTTCACTCCACGGTCAGCTTAACGGTAGACACCGGCGTAATACAGGCGACCACTGCGACTTCGAGCCATGCCGAATCCGCAGTTTCCGTTTCGACTCAAAACCCAGACCCGGTGACCAGGGGAATTGATCCACCCCTGAACGCAAGCTTCTGCATTCGCGTAGCCGACGCCGATGATCTGCTCACCACCGCCGTGGTACATGACGTCACGGGCGGCCATATTGTTCGCCCAGTTCTGAGCGATATTGCAAAGGTTCTCGTCCAGATTCTGAACTGGCAGCCCGTATCTTGCTCGCTGCCGGTTAGCGGCATTGTAGAGCGCCTGAATCGAGGCGTTCTGTGTCAGAGGTTCCGCAGGTGTCGCGGCGAGGAACATGACCGAGAAGAAACCGAGCGCCAGCAGTTTGAAACTCTTCATACAAACATCGTCCTTCGTTGGAGTGAAGACCGGTTCGCCATTCCGTATGACAGGCGACTCGCCTGCATTGAACCGGCATCCCCTGACCTCCGGAGGACGGAATGATGGGGTCCGCTGTCCCAAGCTTCCGACTCACCGCGTTCAGGTAAGCAAGATCGTGGCGTTCCATGACCTTGCGAACAACCCCTGTCGAAGGCCCCCCAAACAACAATCTGGAATCAAAAAAACAGGGGATCAGGGAGATTGACAGCTTCCTCTGGAAACCCTAGCCGAATAGATAAGTTAGAGCAAATATGTCAACTTTAACGCCTGCCAGTTTCCCGGCATTCAAGACCTCGCTCACCGCATGAACTCTGCGGGATTACGTGAGACGCGAGTGGGTGAACATGCGAAGCATCCTGCTCGCGTGCGAAGAGTGCGACCTTGAATCATCTCACCATCCACACGTTTCCGCAGCAAAATTACTCGGTCCAGCTGAGATGCAGTCGGGAGTCCATGATGCTTAATTGCAGCTGATCCAGTCGGGACAGCACGAGTTCCGCGCGGCTGAGATTCTCCGGAGCGTTGGTCGTCGCCACTCCAATCACGCGAGCTCCCGCTGCTCGAGCCGATTCAATTCCCGCCGGAGCGTCTTCAATAACGACGCAGTCAGCCGGGGAAAATCCGAGCCACTCGATCGCTTTCAGGTATGGTTCGGGATCAGGTTTTCCCCGACTAATGTCATTCGCAGTGATGAAGATGTCGGGAATCGGCAACCCGCAGTGCGTCAGCCGAATGGTGGCCGTTCGTCGCTTGCCGCTGGTCGCGATGGCCCAGTGTCCCTTTGGGAGAGCGTTCATCAAACGGGCGGCCCCAGGGAAGGCACTGAGGCCCGTCGTGTCGTCAGCTTCCGTGTCCTCTTTCAATCGCGCCTGCTCGACAGCGTCCAGATGCGGAGCCACGACTTTCATGATCTCGACAGTCGGTCGCCCGTGATGGATCGCCTCGATTGCCGCATAATCGACCCCGTGCTGAGCCGCCCAGATTTTCCAGTGCCGTTCTGAAGTCTCGTTCGAGTCCACTAGAACGCCATCTAAATCAAAGATCACCGCAGAGCAGATCCAGGACATAACTCACTTCGAATATAAAGACCAGTTCGAGTTCAATTTTCCGGATTATAGATGGTTCTCAAGAGAAGAGAATGCGGCTTTTCACTGCTCTCGATGAGGGTTCGCCGGAGATGCCAAAGCGATCAGGACTCGGAACCCGCCCGCGTGGAAAGACGACGAAACAGAGCTCTCAGAGCCAGCCCCCCAGCGAGGCAGATCAGTCCCATGATCCAGGCTTGGGGCTCAACCCAGAATGCCAGTGAAAGGCACCCCAGCAGTCCCGCCCAGGCAATGACTTGCGGGAATCGCCGGGACTCGGATGGCAGACGCAGAGCCGCTAGATGTGTCAGAGCGTAATAGATCAGCACGGCAAAGGCACTGAAGGACCATGTCGTTTTCACGTTGCCGGTCAGTGCGAGCAGAGCAACGATCCCCCCCATCGTGAGAACGGCGAACTGCGGGGTCCCGGTTTTTGGATCCACTCGGGCGAGGCTTCCCGGCAGGTCTCCGCGACGACTCATTGCCATCATGACACGTGAGAGCCCCAGAATCAGATTCAGCAGGACTCCCAACATTGCGGTGACTGCCCCCAACGCGACGAAGGGGGCGATCCCCGGAATATCGAAACGCCGGGCGATCACTTCCAGCGGCGCCATTTGCCCGGCAGTCGCTGCGGCCATGGCGTTCGCTCCGACGCTGCCGATGCTGACAACCGCGACACAGACATACAGCAGAGACGAAACAGCCAAGGTCAGAATGATCGCCCGGGGAATCGTGGTGCGCGGTTCGACGACTTCTTCCCCCATCGTCGTGATTCGCCCGTACCCGGTGTAAGCGACGAACAGTAATGCACACGCTTCCAGAAAGCCTCGCGTTGCAATGGCGGGGTCTTCAGTCAGGAAGAATGGAGTCAGATTTCCGGCCAGATTCCGGGCGGCAAGTGGGATTCCCCCCAGCACGAACGCCGTGAGTGACAAGAGTGTCACCGAGACAGTCACGAGATTCAGACGATTCGAGCGCTGGATGCCCGAGTAAACGACCAGCGTCAACACCAGCACGCAGCTGACCGCGAGCGGGATGCGATAAGAGGATCCCTGCTGGTCCAGCAAATTGAGAGTGTAGCCTGCGAACCCGAGTGCGGCGGTCGCGGCCGAGGCACTTTTCGCACACAGAAACATCCAGCCTGCCGTGAAACCGAGTGTCGGATGGATTAAGCGATATCCGTATTCATAGGTCCCGCCGCTGACAGGGAGGTGAGCCGCCAGTTGCGCGGCACTCAACCCGTTCGCTGTCGCCAGCAGTGCGGCGACGATCAGGGCGAGAATCATGGAAGGCCCGGTGACTCCCGCTGCAATCCCCAGACTGACGAACACGCCGGTCCCGATGATGGAGCCCATCCCCATCATGATGGCCCCACCCAGACCGATCTCGCGCTTCAGTGCCGAATCCAATTCACTCCCCTGCCCTGTGGAACGTCCGCCGCATCCCGAACTGAGTTCCCGTCTCCGGCGAATCCGGACGACGGCTTCGCGAAGAGATTGTCCCCCGCGACCTCGTACGTGTCACTCCCCCCAAC
>JAEZFD010000069.1 GCA_023417655.1 Planctomycetota bacterium
GGGGGGGGGGGGGGGGGGGCCCGGGGGCGGGGGCTGCGGCGGCGGTTTCAGCGGAGGGGGAGTCGGAGGAGGGTACTCGCATTCTTATCGGATGCCCCCTGGCGGAGCAGGACCTGCGTCACCCGTCTCGCCAATCGTGATGGTGATCATCGCGGTCGTTCTCCTGTTCATCATTAGTAATGCTCTTCAGGGTGCGAATAATCAACGCATTCGGTCCACTGTCCAACGGGGAAACCAGCGGCAGGCGGAACAGCTGCGAAGCAACGCACTCGCCGAAATCCGCAATCGCGACCCGGCATTCAATGAGAGTGCGTTTCTCGAAAGAACGAAGATCGCTTTCACCAAGATCCAGTCAGCGTGGAGTGATCAGAAGCTCAGCGCGGTCCGGCCCTTCATCAGTGATGGTGTGAATGAACGATTCCAGCTGCAGATCCAGATGATGCAGGCTCAGAATCTGCGGAACGTCATGACAAATGTGCAGGTGCTCTCGAGCGAAATTGCCGCCGCTTTCCACACAGAGCAGTTTGACACGATTCATGTGCGGATTTCAGCCCGCGCTGACGATCACAATCAAGATCTGAAGACGGGACGTCGCATCCCCGGAACAGATCATTCTGGATCCTTTGTTGAATTCTGGTCGTTCCATCGACGCCCCGGAACGAAGTCATTGAAGTCGGCTGGCTCGATCGAAGGGAACTGCCCACGCTGCGCGGCCCCTCTTGAGATCGTTGATCAAGCGAAGTGTCAGGCATGTGGAGCCTTGGTGAACTCAGGCGAGTATGACTGGGTTCTCTCAGAGATTTCGCAGGAATCCGAGTTTCAGGTGCCAGAGAGTGAACAGCTGCTGCCCGGCCTGGCCGACCTGAAGCAGCGAGATCCCGGCTTCAATACTCTGCATATCGAAGACCGCGTCTCAGTGATGTTCTGGCGATTACGGGCGACGGAGTTCTATCACGACATCAAGTACGCGGCTCCGGTCATGTCGAAGGAAATGACCGAGAATATCAGCAACGCGATGCAGAAATCACAGCGTTACTGGAAAGACGCGGCCGTCGGTCAGGTGGAACTCATTGACGCCACCTCTGACGGGAACAAGGATTACCTCCGCGTCAAAATTCGCTGGTCAGGGATTCTGCTGAATCGTGTTAATGGACATACGACCGAACTGAAGAGCAAGTCAATTAGCACTCAGGTTTATACCCTGTTCCGAAACAGCAGCGTGCAATCGTCGCCTGCCGGAACCTTTACTTCGGCCGGTTGCCCACAATGCGGAGCCCCATTACAGAGTGATGAGAGCGGGAACTGCTCTTACTGTGGCGCATCACTGACCACTGGAAAGTTCGACTGGGTGCTGCAGAGCATCGACCGTTATACGGCGGATGTGGCGCACCAGCACTTCACCGAACTGGAAACCCAGAGGACGGCCGCGGCAACTCAGCCAGAAGGTCGCCCCGCAACGGATACGCCGCTGGCAATTGCGATCCTCGCCCAAGCCGCATTGATCGATGGAATCCTCGATGAAGGCGAGCGGACAGTTCTGCATCAATTGGGCGCCCATCGCGGTTTGACACCGGAACAGGTGGACGAGTTTATTCATCAGGCGCAATCACATGATGCCCAGTTGCCAGCACCACGAAATCCGGCCGAGGCCATGGGATATCTCCGCCAGCTGATTCACGTCTTCATGGCGGACGGAGTCCTGAGCGCTCCTGAAAAACGGCTGCTTTCCAGCTATGCGCATATGTTCGATTTAACCGCTCTGGAAGTGCGACAGCTCGTCAATCAGGAACAAACGCGGGTCTACAAATCCGCGACTCGGGACGTTTGACGTTTCTGAAGCGCCTTTGAGGTAGCTCTCCCTCTGGAATGTGTGTTTGCTCCGCTGGATCTTCAGGAAGAGACGTCTTACCTGCAGCCGTCTCGGACTCGGTCTGCGCGCAGTTCTCCGAAAATATCGCTTCAGCGGAAGACCAGTTGCGCTGCAAAGAACGTCCAGCTGCGTAGTAAGCCCCACTGGTGAGTACTTCTACTCCTATGCTTAATGCTTCAACGGCAGAGAACGGCTGATTTAACTTTTCGCCGCGGAGTGACAAACTCCTTTTCACTCGCGAATGCCCAGCCGTGCCCTCGCCCCGCGTGCGTATAAACCCTTGAATTCGTGTGGTTTACGTCGCACCAACTCTTTCACTTTAGTGAAAGTAGGGAGATTGTTTCGCACTCCCGTCAGAGTTTTCCTGTTCAACTGCATGCTCGCGGTGCGTCCTTAATCAGGCATTTTGACTCTGACGATAGTTACGAATAGTTCAGAGATGCAGACCTCGCAATTCGTCCGCTCAGGGGCTGGGCAGTCAAGATCACGCCCCCGTGTGACAAAGCGACGCGATGACTCACAGGAATAGTTATGACGGGGCAAGGACGACCCAACGGCAGTATTCGGGGGACATTCCTTTTGATGTTCTTCGTCGTTGTGTGTAGCGCCCTGAATGGGGGCTGCCAGCTGAAGCGGGCGATCGACGATCATATCGCTTATTGCGAACCAATCGACGATGCCTGTGCGAACACTCACGCTCGAATCGCTGCCCATCATGTGTGGTGGCAGAAGCGCCATGAACTCTGCCTGCCAGATGATCCTCATCGTCACCACTTTAAGTCAGGGTTTATCGATGGCTTCTTTAATGTCGCAACAGGAGGTAACGGCTGCGTCCCGGCCGTACCACCACGGCGGTACTGGAAGTCATGCTATGAGACTGCAGAGGGTCACTGCAAAATTAATGCTTATTTCCAAGGCTATCCCATCGGGGCACAAGTGGCCTTTCAATTGGGATTCTCCCGATCCCAGAGAGTCCCGACTTCGATCCCCGCACAGGCCGCAACATTCTGTCCCAACTGTCCGACGCAGGAAGTTCAGGAGATCGCTCCACCGAAAGTCGACCCGGTTCCGGTTCCGGTCCCGATTCCAGCTGATCCGTCCCTGCCGCCGTTACCGCCGCCAGTGCGTCTAGAGGATCTTCTGTTGAAGTCCCGTACGGGAGCATCAAACAAAAACGATGATGCTTCTGACAACTTTCTGGTTCCCCTTCCCGGGGTCCCTGCACTCACCGTTGAGCCGCTGCCATCCGCCAAACGCTAAATCGAGTTGCAAACTCACTCCCCCGTCCGTGCTTCGCAGCACGCAACGTTTCGCTGTCACAACCACACTCGCCGGCACCTGACGATGCAATCTGATCTCAGTCAAAAGTGTTGCCGGCTCCCGGAACTGATTGGCCCCATGTCAGTCGAGACCATGATAAAGATCAACGAAACCAACGCTCCATTCCCATTCCGAACTCCCCTGACCAGCTTCAAGAAACTGGTCTTATCAGGGATGGCAGTCGTACTTTTCACGTCGTCCGGGTGTGTCTCAATACTCTCGCCGATCAGTGGGATGCCAGCGCATAAGGTCCCGCTGGCGTTTCTCGCCCGTCCGCGAGCCGACGATCAGCCGATCAGTCTGGCCCGACTTCGCCAGGATCCACCGGCTGTTTACCAGCTGGACAGCGGCGACATTCTCGGGGTGTATGTCGCGGATGTGCTCGGGGAAGCGGAAGAAGCGCCGCCTGTTCAGATCCCAGAGGAAGATAGTCAACTGCCGCCGGCACTAGGGTATCCGATTCCAATCCGCAGTGATGGAACAATCAGTCTGCCGCTGCTCTCCCCGCTGAAAGTACAGGGGTTGACCGTTGAGCAGGCTGAAGTGGCGATTCGCAGAGCCTATACAGAAGGTGAGCATCCGATTCTCAAGGAATCGAATGCGAGAATCATTGTCACACTTCTCCGAGAACGTCGCTATCACGTCATCGTGGTCAGACAGGATGTTCAATCTGAGACGGTCAGAGGCAGCCTGGGAGGGTCAGCAGAGGTCGGCAAAGGCCAGATTGTTGAACTCAAGGCCTATCAGAACGACGTAATGCACGCACTGGCCGAAACCGGTGGATTGCCTGGCTTGAATGCGAAGAATGAAGTCAAGATTCTCCGCGGACGACTGGCCGATGCAGAACGCCGTGACGCATTCGTCAGCGAGTTCTATAAGACCTATCAGGACCCCTGCATGTGCCCACCCCCGCTTCCAGAAGATCCGTCGATCGTGACGATTCCGCTGCGGTTGCCGCCGGGGGAAGTTCCGACATTTCGGCCGGAAGACATCATGCTCGAAGAGGGAGACATCGTCTACATCGAGTCACGGGAAACAGAATTCTTCTACACAGGCGGACTTCTGCGGGGTGGGCAATTTCCTCTTCCTCGTGATTATGACCTGGATGTTCTCGGGGCAATCGCAATTGCAGGAGCGGGAGTTGGCGGCGGGATGCATGGCTCTGGAATCGGAGGAGCCGGAAACATCTTTAGCGCCATCGGAGGCGCCGCTCCGACCCAGCTTTACATTCTGAGACAAACCAAATGTCATGGACAACTTGTGATCTCCGTCGACATGCATCGCGCGATCGAAGATCCCAACGAGCGAATACTGGTTCAGGCAGGAGACACGCTCATCCTGCGATACAAGTGCAAGGAAGAGCTGGCAAACTTTGGCCTCGTCACCTTCTTCACATTCGGACTTGCTGAATTAATTCGCTCCAGATAGTGAGTTATCATCCGGAACGACATTAAAGGAAATACCACAAAGTGTCTCTCACAGAACGCGATTCGAATTAACAGTGCAAATGAATAGCACTGACGGATTGCACTCATAACACATTCCACTTTTTACCTGTGCGGCACCGCACTATGCAGAATCCACGTCATCACAGAGGCGATCCAGTCAATGCTTGCATCACCTCATGGAACTAAAATGAGTCGTTTCCATTCTTATCTTCTTTCGATTGCCGCAGCTGCAGCTGTCATGTCAGGAGGATGCAGTTCATACACATCGCTCTATCATTCACCGGAGGATCGACGGCAGCAACTCATGGAAATGGCGGCCGAATACACTCGGTCGAACCGCCCAGAGGCGGCTATGCGGATTTATGATCACATGCTCGCCCAGGATGCCGGCAATTCCACCGCGAAGTCATTGCGGGATCAACTGGCTCAGCAGGGAGTCGACCCTCGCATTTCCAGCCTTGGTCGCCAACCGGCCCCGTCGCACGTCAGCCCGCTGCCTGAAACGCAGCTGGCTCAGACAAGAACGTCCCGTCAGGTGACTCCCACCCGAGATTCATCAGTCCCGCGTCCCGTGCAAGAGCTGATGATCACAACGGTTGAACACGAGAAACTCAATCAGGTCTCTCACGAATACGTCACGCAGCTTGTACCTCCGTCAAATCCGATGGAGTTCGATCTAGAAACGGCCGCCGGGAAGGCAATGCCGACGCAGCCGCAAGAGTCCAACCCGGGGCCCAGTGAGCTTCTTTCCAACCTCATCGGCCAGTTAAGGTCAGACAGCTCGGAAACGGTCTGCCTCGCGGCTTATCAGTTGGGGCAGATCGGTCCCGGGGCAATTGAAGCCGCTTCGGAGCTGACCGAGTTGCGCGATACTCAGACCGGGATGGTGCGGCTGCATGCGACTGAAGCGCTGAGTTTGATCACGCCGGGAGATGTTGTCTCCGTGAAAATCCTGTCAGAGGCCCTGCGTGGTGATGACGCGAAGTGCCGCTGGGTGGCTGCGATGATGCTCGGGAACGTCTCTGAGCCGCTCCGTCTGGAAGCTGCCGAGGCACTGAAAACTGCCGTAGATGACCCCAATTCAACCGTGGCCGCAACGGCTTGCCTCAGTCTGGGCGGCTTGGGACTGCATGGAATTATGGTTCTGCCTGAGCTTGAACGGGCTTCGAAATCATCAAATTCTGAAGTCAGCGAAGCTGCCCGCATTGCCCTTCGCAGCCTTCAGGAAAAGTTCGACAGGTAGACGGAAGGGGCCATTCGAATACAATTAGGAGGTGATTCATTCTTCTGGCCCGGCCGCGCCGAGGCTTCTCTCGCGCTGATGCCCGTCCATGTCGAAGTTGTCCCTTGAACTGCCGACTCTCCAGAATTGGAGTTGCCACAATTGTGGCGGTTGCTGTCGTCAGCATGCCATTGAGATTACCGAAGCAGAACGAAAGCGAATCGAATCGCAGAACTGGGGACCGGACTCCGGAATTCCGGCCGGTCAGCCACTGTTTCAGGTGGAAAAGTCGTTCGGTTCGGCTCCCCGGCTTCGCCTCGCACATCTCCCGGATGGAGGCTGTGTCTTTCTGGATGAGAAGGGGCTCTGCCGGATCCACGGGAAGTTTGGAGAGGCAGCGAAGCCCCTCGCGTGTCAGATTTACCCGTATGCTTTTCATCCAGCGGGGAGTAAGCTGGCGGTCAGCCTCCGATTCAGTTGCCCGTCAGTCGCTGACAATCTCGGAAAGCCCGTTGTCCAGCAGCTCAAGTCTCTGAAGAGACTCGCTGATGACGTTGTACCGACCGGTTATCAGCCTCCATCGGCTCCGCCACTTTCCCGAAAGCAACAGTTAAGCTGGCCCGACACGCTTGCGATCATTACTGCGATTGATCAATCACTCACAGATGTCTCGGTGCCGCTTCCTCTTCAATTGCTGCGGACTTTGGTCTGGGTCGACCTGCTGGAAGAATCAAAGTTCCAAAAAATCAGCGGACAGCGGCTCACGGAACTCCTGATCCTCTTGCGGGAATCGAGTTCAATCGAGTACCCCGAACTGCCGACCGGGAGTTCTCCCTCTGCAATTGCCCTGTCTCAATTCCGTCTGTTGTCAGGTCAATACGTAAGAAAAGACACGGAGTCATCGATTGATCTCAGCTGGTCTGGACGATTTCGACAGCTGAAGAATGCAATCAGTCTCTCCCGCAGACGTGGCTCTCTGCCGGAAATCGACAACGAATTTCAGGCTGTCCCGCGAGCAGCCCTCGATCGTTCCTTCGGCTCACTTCCGGAAAAGTCGACCGAGATGCTCCGGCGTTTTCTCAGAGTCAAAGTCCAGGGACTGCACTTCTGCGGCAAGGCGTGTTATGACCTGCCAGTCGGTGAGGGACTGAGGGCGTTATTTCTCACGATCCCCTCGATCTGCTGGATTGCAAAGTGGCGAGCCGCCTCAAGTGGTCGCGACGTGTGGACGCATGAAGATCTGCGTGAGGCCCTGAACCGAGTAGATCACCAGCATGGTTATTCACCCCATTTCGGCAACTGGGGAGCGCGTCGCCGGGTCCAGAATCTTGCCGCGACCGGAGACCTTCAGAAACTGATCGTCTGGGCATCTCAGTAGTTGCCAAAGCCAAGTTGACAAAGTCGGCGAGCCATCAAATAGAACAGGGTCCCTTTCGAGATGTCGAAAAGGACCCTGTTCTGGACATCACCGGCGGGCATTTCCCCGGCCGACCGTCTGATCGCAGGCAGTCTGAATGCCGACAGTCTGACAGACAGCCTGATTAGAGTCCAGGCTTCATGCTAGCTCCGATCAGCACACTTACTTTGGCAATACCGACCACCTGTTCGACAGGGATCCGCAACTGCGATGTGGCAGTATCGCCCTTGGAACCCGCAACGAAGCTGATGTAGGACGGAGTCAGCCCCAGATTATCAACAGCGTCTGGATTCACCATCAGGGGTGAGTCTTCAACCTTCGAAGCGAGCTTCACTCCGCGGGCGATGGTCCCCGGAAGATCAATCAGCAGGAGGAAGTTCCCGGTCGGAGGAAGCCCTTCGCGGAACTTCGCGATCCGATTAGTCTTCTTCTCTTCGATGGCGGTGATCGTCTGTTCCATCAACCGCTTCCCGCCGCCAACTGTATTGACGAACTTGTCCTGCAGGCTGACATTGCGAGTCACGACGCCATCAGGGCCAGTAAGGACGTCGAGCATCTTTGTGGTGACACCCGTTGGATCCCCTTCTGCAGTGTATTCCTGCTTCACTGTGATGATGTCACCTTTGTACGCCCCAAAGGATTCCGCATCCCGCTGAATCGTCATCGTCTGCTCCATCAAACCATTCTTGAGGTTACCGACAGCGGCCTGCAGATCATAAATACTCTCCCGGTATTTCGATGCAGGAGAGATCTCATAGATCGAGACCTGTCGCAGGGCATCATTCACCGTGGGCGAGACATCAGCAGCTGACACGAACGATCCGAACTTGACGTCAGAATCAATCTTCAGAGCCTTCTCAAGCTGAGCCTGCTTTTCGGGAGGCACTTCATAAAGACTGGTGGAAAACTGCGTTCCCCATTCAATCAACCCGCGTGTGTCGCAGCTCACGCCGGAGTAAATCGGCCAGCCGGAAGGTAACCGAGCGAGATCGTCGAAACTGGACTGGGGATTGTTGGCCAGAAACTTCGCAGAAACGGAATCGGATTTGAAATCAGTCTGATGGCTGATGATCAGATCCTTTTCACTCAGGCTGAGAGACAGACCGACGGTGTCTGAATCCTGCACCGACTGGAAGAAGCCTTCGATCATGCTCCCGTACATTTTCGCAATGCCTTCGGCGTTGATCCCGGGCTGAACGCTGAGTGCACTCAACTGTGTGAGAGATTCCTGCACCTTCTCCTGAAGGAGCTTGATCTGAGTGGAATAAACTGATGTCAGATGACGAGCATTCACATAGACCGTCAGATCCCCGTCGGCCAATCGGGTCTGGATCTCTTTGCTCAATGCCGTCGCGGCGCTCTCTGATGCCGAAACCGCTGGCAAAGTCGCGGCATCAGTATAGATCACCCAGTTCTTTTCCTGCCGGGTCTGGAAATTCGTCCCGAGTGCAGAGACAAAGTCACCCGAGTTGGTGGTCGGAACGGCGAAGACGACGGTCGGTGGCTCGTTCTCAATCGCATAGACGCCCACGTACCAGTCACGAGTCTGATCGGCGCCGGTCAGTGTCGGATTCGAACTCAGTTTCCCCAGCAACGGTTCCTGCTGATCCTGGACGACCGGACCCACGCCGGGCTGCACGCGTTCAACAAACTTGGCAACCTTCTCGAATGTCTGGTCTGGCTCACGCAGACGGACAATGACGCCCACATCCTTCGAGAAGAAACCGAGAGGGTTGTCCTGTGCAAATCCGACTGTGGCGTGCAATCCGGCACAGCAGATGGACAGGAGAATCAGAGAAACTCGCAACATATGCATCCAATCCTTCTCAGCAAATGACATGGACTCTGAAAGGCCCGGGTGATTCCGCCCTCAGTTCAACTTGGGGATGACATCCCGAAATAACGAGACGCTTCAACCACCAGATCAAATATTTCGCAGCAGTTCCTGAAAGTCCCTTCACAGGGAGCCGTTGGCAGGATCCGACTCATTCGACCAATCCGAACGATCAGAAGAATCGGATCGATCCTTTGTCGCCTCCGGGTCCGGGATTGTCAAATCTCCGTCGTGAAATCCGCATGGTTCTTTCACCCCGAAGAATCGTCCAAATCCCGTCAGATGCTATCAGTTTCAGAAGTCATAGAAGTGGTCGGCTCCGGCGAAAGCAGACAGAAGCGAGTGATTCGATTGCTCATTATTGCCGATTCTCGCCGATCAACAGGGAGAATCGGTCTCAAATGGAACCGAGGAGAGTGTTGGGCAGCCTGTGTGTGGGCAGGCTGCCATTCACTCCCCCTGCGCCTGCCCAGAGTGAGTCAATCATGGTGCGTACGACGTTAGCGGTGATTGCTGGTCTGTTTCTTCTGTCAGCCGGAATGCAGACCCAGGCGGGACACACCCGCGGGTACGGGCACGGTTATTACTCCGGGTATTACCCCGGTGCCGCGACCACCTCCTATTACGGGGGCGGCTACTGGTACAACACACCGTTCTACAGCAACGGGACCCTGTTCAACTATTACGGCGGTTACCGTCCGTCGTATTCGTACGGGCTGTACAACGACACGGTGGCAACACCAGGTCTGTCGGTGCCGTACGACTACGCTCCGTATCAGACGACCATGCCGACTTCCATCAACCAGAGCATGACCAGTTTCTACGGTCCGCTCGGCCCCAGCCCGGGAGCGGTCCCGGTTGGTGCTCCTTGCAACTGCAAGAAGTAATTTGCTGGAAGACGTAATTTCCGCATCGCCCGCCGGGTTTGCACCAAACCGACACTTCACTCAGGCGATGAAGCGGCATAAGATCGGGGGTTCGATTGTCCAGATCACCCCCGAGTGACCGTTGTCAGTATTCTGCTGCCTGACAACGGTTCCCGGCTCCCCGGAATGATTTGCCGTATGGCTGCGAAGAAAAAGCCCAGTTCAAACGATCCCAATTCCCGCGTCGTCTGTCGCAATCGTCGGGCACGACACGATTACGACATCCTTGATGAAGTGGAATGCGGGATCGTTCTTTACGGCAGCGAAGTCAAAGCGATCAGGGACAACAAGATCTCGATCGACGAGTCATACGCCCGGCTGGAGAATGGGGAAGTCTGGCTCCACAACTGCGATATTGCCGAATATCCACAAGCGACATATCTCAATCATGAACGCCGCCGCTCACGTAAACTGCTATTGAGTCGCCGTGAAATTCGCAAGTTTGCCGAAGCCGCAGAGCATTCCGGGAAGACACTCATTCCGCTTGACGTGCATTTTTCTCGCGGCTTCGTCAAGGTCCAGCTGGCAATTGGTCAGGGACGCAAGATTCACGACAAACGCGACCGCCTGAAACAGCAGGATGACAACCGGACGATTCGAGCTGCCATGCGAAAAGAGCGGGAATAACACTCCCGATTCCCTGCCGCTCTGCGCTTCGCGATCTGATTCGACTCACAGCAATCGCAATTGCGTTGTGCCGGATTCCCCGGAAATGCACGCAATCCCGTCATTTCCTTCAGTGACGGTTGTCCGGGTCGCTCTGCTCCGCTGATTAACTTGAGCGTCAGGAATGCAATTGGGCTTGGACTCCTTTTCCCCGCTGTCCCGATAATACTAGGGAGGACTCAGGGAAGAGTCGCTACTGGCGTTTCCTTGAAATCCGATGCGTTTCGCGGCATCGATAGGACTGCGGAACGCGTCTCAATGGACTTGGGAGCGTTGGCATGGATCGGGTGAAACGTCTGCAGCTTTTGGCATGTCTGAGCGGGCTTTGCGTTCCTGCAGGGTGCCAGCAGCGCCAGGTTCAGACCGTCGCCCGGCCGCTTCCTTTCGTCACTCATCATCATGACGAACGTCTGGCGGATCTGCTCCATGATCGGAAGGTGCAGCTCGCAAAAGCCGAAGCTCGGAAAGCTGCCGAAGCGTCGGCCAAAGAAGAGCCAGCGGCGGAGTTGGCCGCAAAGACCACCGCACCAGGAGAGCTGAAACCGACGAACTCGACTCCATTGCTGGGAGAGCCGCTTCCCGCAGGCTCTGATCTGAACACAGTAAAAGACACGAAGTCGGTCGCATTAGTTTCGATTCCTGATCAAAGCGAAGGAATTCCGCGCCCCCCGATCTCGGTGACACAGACGGCGTTGCAGGGAGAGAACTCTCAACCGGAATCTCGAATTTCCCCTGCCGTTCCCCAGGTTCCTCCCGCTCCACCAGACACTCTCTCAGCTCCCGTCGAGTTGCAACCGATTGCCGAATCCAACGAGATGCCAGGTCAGTTTACTGGCCCGGGTATCACACTCGAGGCGATGGAGCAACTTGCTCTGCAGAACAATCCGGCGATCGCACAGGCATCGGCGTCCGCTCAGAAAGCGACCGGATTCCGGCAGCAGGTCGGCAAATATCCGAACCCGCTCGTGGGCTATAGCGGCCAGCAACTCGACGATCGTGGCACCGATCAACACCTTGCTTTTGTCGAACAGGAAATCGTCACTGCGAAAAAACTGAAACTGAATGAAAAGGTGCTCGACCAGGAAGTGCAGTCGCAGATCTGGGAAGTCGAAGCCCAGCGGATGCGCGTTCTGACTGACGTTCGGACCCGCTTCTATCAGGCATTGGGGGCTCAGCAGCGCTACAGGATGGCTCACGAGTTCAGCAAAGTGGTCAGAGAGGGTGTGCGGATCTCAGAGATGCGGCAGAAGGCTCTCGAAGGTTCGATCCCGGAAATCCTGCAGACCGAAATTCAGCTCAACGAGGTGGAACTGATTGAACGACGGGCCGAGATCACACTCGACGCCACGTGGAAAGAGCTCACCGCCGTCGCAGGCGTCGCAGGGATGCCTTATCAGATGCTCGAAGGGGAACTTCGGATCGAAATCGAGCAACTGGACTGGGATTTCATTTATGCAGAGCTGACGCAACGCCATCCAGGCCTGATCGCCGCCCGAACCCGAGTGAATCGGGCCGTCGCCCTGATGACTCGCCAGGAAGTCCAGGCAATTCCTAACCTCGTGACGATTCTGGCGGCGGGCCACGATAACGGTACCGGCTCGAATATGATCAATCTCGACGTGGGAATTCCACTCCCGATCTTCAATCGGAACCAAGGGAATATCTCGGCCGCGCAAGCAGAATATTGCCGTGCGAGTCAGGAGGTTCGCCGCATCGAAATGAGTCTGAAGCAGCAGCTCGCGATCACCGCCCGACAATATGAGTCAGCGGCTGTCACTGTTGAGCGTCTAACGACGCAGATCCTTCCCAAGGCCCAGCGAACGCTCGATCTTTCGGAACGGGCCTATTCCGCCGGCGAGTACAACTTCCTGCAGATCCTGATTGCCCGGCGAACATTCTTCGACGTCAATCTGCAATATAACGCCGCGCTCGTCGAACTCGCAGAGTCGAAGATGATGATCGATGGCATGCTGCTTAACGGTGGTCTGGATGATCCCCGTGACGCGACCGGTGGCGATGAGCTGCGAGGCCAGACGTTCAGTCAGCAATAGCCCGAGCGATCGTCACTCGTAAAACAGTTCGCCTCCGACCGTCAGACGTCGGCCAGAAATGCCTTTGTGACCTCCGTCTGCGGATCCTTGAAAATCCGCTCGGGGGGGCCTGATTCCGCGATTCGTCCGGCGTGCAGCAGATGCACCTGATGGGCGACTGTTCGCGCAAAGCCGATCCCGTGGGTAACGACGATCATGGTCTGACCTTCCCGGGCAAGATCGCTCATCACACTCGTCACTTCGGCGGTCATTCGAGGATCAAGCGCGCTGGTTGGTTCGTCGAACAGAATTGCTTCCGGCTTCATTGCGAGGGTTCGGGCAATCGCGACTCGCTGCTGTTGTCCCCCCGACAATGATCCCGGGTAGGCATCCGCTTTCTCGGCCAGCCCAACTCGGTCAAGCAGTTTGACGGCTGTCGCCCGGGCCTCTTCCTTAGGTCGCTTCAAAACGTGAATTGGTGCTTCCATCACGTTCTGAATGACCGTCCGATGTGGAAACAGGTTGAACTGCTGAAACACCATCCCGACCCGTTTCCGGATCTGCACGAGTGCGGCCTCCCGTCCGGACTCCCCTGCAGGTGGGAGGGTAATATCACGGACACCAATCTCTCCGGAATCGAAGCTTTCGAGTCCGTTGATGGTGCGGAGCAACGTGCTTTTCCCGCCACCCGATGGACCGAGCAGCACGCAGACCTCACCGCGGGCGACCGACAGGGTCACGCCCTTTAGTACCTCGTGCTGACCGTAACGTTTAACCAGATTCCGAATGTGAATCATTCCCGCTTCTCCGTCATCAGTCGCTTTTCAAGCTGTCGAGCCACAAGCGACAGCGGATAGCTCATCGCCAGATATAGCAGTGCCGTGAGCAGCCCTAACTCGAAAATGGCTCCTGTGCTGCGGGCCTGAATGTAATACTCCTTACTCAGCTCCACGACGGTGATCACCGAGCAGACAGCAGTATCCTTGAACAAGGCAATGAAGTCGTTTGTGACGGGTGGGATCACGATTCGAGTCGCCTGCGGGATGATGATCCGTCGCAGGGCCAGCGACCGGCTGAACCCCAAGGATTCCGCTGCCTCCATCTGTCCTCGTGGAATCGCCTGCAGGCCCGCGCGATAGATCTCCGCTTCATAAGCGGAATAGTTCATCGCCAGTCCAACGACTGCAGCCCAGAAGGCGTTGACTGTGATTCCGATTTCAGGCAGCAGGAAGAAAAGAACGTACAACTGCAGAACAAGCGGAGTTCCGCGAATCAGTTCAACATAGGTCCCGGCCAGGAATTTCAGAAACGAGGTCCCATACATGCGGAGAAGGGCCACCACCAGTCCGATCAGAATTGCCAGCGGCATTGCGGTGCAGGCGAGCACGACTGTCATGCCGGCCGCTCGCAGGAGGAGCCATCCCCGCTGTTGAATGACCGTCCAGCCACGTACAGGAATGTATGTCTCTTCTGGGGAGGCTTCCTCTGACTGGTCCGCGTTCCCGACACTGACAGGGCCGATGAAAGAACCTTGCGAGTTCATTTCCAGACCGCGGAACGACTGTGCTTCATTCCACATCCGATACTTCGTCAGAATCTTCCGCAGGCTTCCGTCCCGCAGCGACTCAAACAAGGCATCATTGATTGCCTGCAGCAGTTCAGTATCGTCTTTTCTCGTCATTGCGACGTAGAACCCAGGACTGACGGGACCATCAATGGCTCTGAGTTCCGGAAATCCTCCCTGATAGAATGTCCAGATCGGAAGATCCTGAAGATTGGCATCGATGCCATCAACGTTCAGCTCCGTCGCCCGCATGGCGTCAGAGACCCCGTTGAACAACACGACTTCAGCCCGGTCACCCAGTTTTGATTTCACATAATCATGGGCGGCCGAACCCCCGAGCACGGCGATCCGCTTCTTTCGGCCATCGGGAGGAAAGAAGACGTCATTCCAGTTCTTCAGTGTCGAGTCGCCGTCTCTTCCAAGGAGCTGTAACTCATACACGTAATAGGGAATCGACATTCCAAACCGATCCGCCCGCGCAGGACTCCATTCATATCCGTTGAGGACGATGTCGATGTCACCCCGCTGCAGCAAGTCAGGCAGCTTGTCCCATTCTCCCTGCTGGAACTGGGCCCGGACTCCCAGTTTCTCTGCAAGCAGTGCTGCAAGTTCGACTTCGAAACCTTCCAGTCGATTTGGATCGTCGTCCGCAGGGTAAATGAATGGCCCGCCCCCTTCCTGATCCGCTCCCCAGATCAGTGTTCCCCGCTGCTTTACTTTGGAGAGTCCCTCACCGGCACGAGCATCTTCGGAACAGAGACCAAAGCTGACGACAAGACAGCAGACGATGAGCGGTACGCAAGCAATTAGCCGGTCCTGCGAGCCGCCGCCAAAAAGACTCCAGCGTTCGTGGCAGGCCACAAGGGAAAGCCGCGAGGAAAATCCACTCATTTACTGGCGTCTTTCATGCAGAACTCAGGCGGCCAAACAGTGGGACATCGGTCGATTTTCGATTGCGAGCCCCCGGAAGATAGCCCGCGTCCCTGCAGGAGAACAACCTGAGATTCGAACCAAATCCCCTCCGGCCCGTCGGCGCGGATTGAGAACAGGACGTCATTTAGAATCTCCGTCTGCAAGATGTCGCCGTGTGGATGTCCGTTTGGTTAATGGCGGGATTGGCTGCTCGGAGGCGAGCGGGATTCTTCTCACATCGTAGTGAAAGCCGGTCACAACTCGTTGCGCATCGCCCCTCCCATTTGCCAGATTCGAATCCAATCGATACGGGGAGCACTGAATTGACGGGACCACCTCGATCGCAATACCCTAAGCCCGCGTTCGCTGGGTGAAATGGTTCGGTCCCCATTCGATTTCGGGGTCACGAATCGACCAGGCGATGCAATCGGCCAAGTGGCGGAATAGGCAGACGCACAGGACTTAAAATCCTGTGTCGCGCAAGCGGCGTGCGGGTTCGATCCCCGCCTTGGCCAATCGAAGAGCACTCAAGGCAGCTGCAACAGATGTTGCAGCTGCCTTATTTTTTGGCTTCGGAGTTTCTGAGTTCACTCTGACCACTGCGACGCAGATGCAATTCTCTCCCCGTCTCTCAACGGATGGCGGAGCTGTCCCAGGAAGCAGCCGACCTGACTGAATTCGTCCGGCTATACCATCCGCTCGACTTGGTAGACCTCACTGGCACGGAGAATTCACTGTCCTCGGCGATGTGAAATCCCCGAGTTTGGAGAAAATTTCTTCGTTTCCTGACGCTGTTTCCCATGGGATTGCGGTATAGCCCATGTCAGAAGTCCAACCTCGGCGAAACTTGCGCGGGACTCTGCATTTATCCGTTCTATCCTAATCTCTTTCTGTTGCAGGAGATTCGGAGGGCAAGACCGGGATTTGACAGGATCCTCAGCTGGGTCCCGAAGGTCACATCAGGACATGCGGGGCGACCCACTTAACGGGCCTGGTGGGTCGCCTTGTCTCATGCCTTGATTCGGAGCATCTGCAGGCGGAGGTCGTCCGTCCTTCGAAGTGCGTTACACCGCCTATGTCGCAGGACGGGCTCTCCCCTTTACTCCCGTGGAATGCCAGAGTGCGTTCCTCGGGAGTTTTTCTTTCACGAGATCAATGCCTGCAGCCCCGCCCAGCCACTGGCCAAACCGCCGACACCGGCGCTGTCGTGGCCTCTACCATGGGGAAAGTGCTGCGTCTGGAAAAGATGCTCGGAACGTGAGTCAGCGTCGAACCGGATAAGAAGTCTCGCAGTAAGATCGGGGGGCAGAGACCTCTTTTGTTCTAGGGTCTCAATGCCCCGTCGCGGCTGATACGACGATCCAGAATCAACCTTCGAGAAGATCCCGTCGGTGTTCATGCACTCGAACAGGGGGTCAATAAAAAAGAGCGAGTGTAGTATGACTGGGGGCGTGGGCGCTCGCCCGGAACCCCCCAACAAGGACGGTCCCGGCCACACCCCCAGTCATACTTCACTCGCTCCGTGAATGATGCATAATGCAAGCAGTGTGCCAGCAAACAGAAAAAACAGACACCAAAAAGTCGTAAACCGCTTTAATATAATGAGATCCGTCCTTCGAATTTCCAAAATCCAAAACCATTCATGCGATCCACTGCCGGGACAATATGCATCTGAACAGAATGGTGCCTAGAACGGCGGCACTGCTTACGGAACCTTTGTCGAATCACGGCAGAATCGTTGCAGCTGTTATGTCTCCCGGGAACTGGTCCAGATCCCGCTCTCTGAACAGAGTTCCTTCACTCCGGGAACGCTTGCATTCGAATTGAAGAGAGAGGGAGCTTTCCAAGCTCGACATGATCTTCCCGAACATGTTCGGGACACTGCCTGAGGTTCAGTCTGCCTCATCCCGATCATTCGGCCTCTCGGCTCAGTCAGTTCGGGATGATTCAACCCTCACATGCGTTGCAACATGGCCGCAGCGCCACTCGCAGCGTTTTCGAAAGGGGAACTCAAGAAGTTGATTGACCCTTGTGAAAAAGCACTGATAGATTAGGGATCTGGTCACCGCAAATTGCTGGGGCATTTCATTCGGGGTTTGGCAGGACCAACCGGGCCAATCGATCCGAACTGACTTCCTCAGTGACTTGTGGCTATAGAATTTCGAGGTGGTGCCAGCGGAGTGAAGCTCGTCGTGACTTCCCCGACTCTGGCACTGGTATGACGCGACGAACTGGTTCGTTCTGGTGAGGAATTTGACGTGCTTCGCCCGGTTCATTATCTGCTGAGTCGTACTCTGACAGCCGCACTTTGCTGTGCAGTCTGGTCTTCCGCACAGACATCTGCGTTCGCGCAGGTATCGCGAGGTTTCGATCGAACCGCGCCCGCGGTCGTGACGGCTACGGAGCTCTCCCGGCAGCCGGATTACTGGACCATGGAAGTCCAGATGAAACCGATCCGGATGGTCTGGATTGATGAAGTGAATCCGGTCTCCGGTGAACGGACCCGTCAGCAGGTGTGGTACCTTGCCTGGCGCAGCATTCAGCGGCCCCTCCCGATCAAAGAGAATACGGACGACGCTCCCGTCAACGCGCTGGATCCGTTGCCTGGTCCCCGGAAGTTCATTCCGCAGATGACGTTGATCACCTATGGGGATCCCGAGAAAGAGATCCCTCGCCAAATTCTGGGAGACGAAATTCTCCCCGCCGCGATGGTGCAGATTCGTCAGACTGAACGAGATAACTATCTCGACATGGTCTCAGTGGTTCAGGATCTGCCTGAACCGGTCGCTGCCGACGCTGAGAATCAGAAATGGATTTATGGCGTTGCCACCTGGAAAGGTGTCGATCCGAATACCCGCTTCTTCAAGGTGATTTTGAGCGGTTTTACCAACGCTTATGAAGTCCGTTCCGAGATTGCCGACCAGCCACAGACCTTCCGCAAGGTGATCGTTCAGCGTTTCTATCGCCCTGGCGATCGATTCGATCCGAACAACCGTGAGTTTCAGTACACGGGGAATCCTGAATGGATCTTCCAGCCGGACGCAGCTCCCAAGGCACTCTCGAACGCTGAGTAGTTGCTGAGCTGAGTTCGACTCGCCAAAACAAATAGCCCCGGGCAGCGTTTTCGGAATGCGAACGCTGCCCGGGGCATTTCTGTTGCGAGAAGAGAGTTCAGTCGCACGCACGCGTTATTGGGCGGGCTGTTCCTTCACCTGAATCTTCCGAAAGAGAACATCCGTCGTGGGGTCGTGTCCCTGCAGACTGAAATGCCCTGCACCGTCACGGCGTCCTTTTCGAGGATTCTCGTCTGCCGCACGGGTGTCTTCCCAGTCGACAACCTCAAAGCCATCAACCCAGACGGCCATTCTTGGCCCTGCCGTGACGAGAGTGATCGTGCACCATTCAAGATCGTTGCTCACGACACGTCGGGCTTCGACTCGACGGAAGATCGCACCTGTCCCGGCGTTATCTGGGCGATCCCGATTTCCGTCCTTGATCCCGTTGTGAACCTGAACTTCGTACCCGTGCGAGGGGGCCTGTTCCGTACCTGGCAGAGCCCGGAAGAAGAAGCCGCTGTTCAGGTCCTTCGCTCCGGTCTTCACTTGAGTCTGAAAGATGAAATCCTGATAGGTCTTCTCGGTCTCGAGGAACCCGGCTCCGTTGATCGCATGAATTGCTCCATCAACGACTTTGAACTCACTCTTTGAACCGGGAACGACTTTCCAACCGGTCAGATCCTTTTCATTGAAGAGTGGCTCAAGATCCAGCGGCTTGAGATTCACTTTGCGGAACTCGATCTTGCCTGAATTCTTCTGCAGGCCGATATAGCCGTTCAACAGCGGTTTCTCACTCTCATCAGTGAATTCGAGAATCGTCTTGCCATCGTGGATGACAGTGACTTTGTTCCCTTTGGCGATCATCTTCAGAGTCTGCCAGACGTTCGATTGCTTCAGCTCGACATCGGCCTTCTTTCGCAGGGCGAGACTCCCGGTATAGAACCCCTCGGGATGAACGTCCGCGAGATTGACCTCATAGAAGTCGACAGTCGGATTGGTCGGCTGTGCGGCGGATCGCAGGAAGATGCCGCTGTTCGCCCCCGGGGAAAGCCGGAACTCGCAAACGAGTTCGAAATCGGCGAACGGGACCGTTGTCATCAACGCACCGTTGGAACCGGTGTCGGCGGTGAGGACGCCATCGGCAATTGTCCAGTTGATGTCCTCATGCGTGCTGCGCCACCCGAACTTTGATTGCCCGTCGAACAGACTGATCCACCCGTCAGCCGCCTCGGCCGGAGTGAGCAGCCCTTTTTCAAACAACGGATTCGGAGCGCTGTCGCTTGATGAGACACTGGCAGCCGTCTCTGACTTGGAAGTCGGTGCAGAGGTCGAAGGTGCGCTGCTCGGGGCCGGTTCACTGCTCGAAGCGGCTTCGCTCGACGAGGTGGTCTCGCTCTTTGATTCTGCAGCCGTCCCCTGCTCCGCTGGACGGTCACATCCGGCGAGCAGAGTGATCGCCAGACCTGAAGCAACGATTGACGCTCTGAGCCCGGCGAGCCAGTGATGTCGCATGGTCGTTGTGCCTGAATTCAGCTTCACCAGATCCCGCTCACACAATGTTGGCAATCGCAAAGGTGCCTCTCCCTCTGAAGTCAGATGGACGTAATCAATCTGAAACGATCTTGTTGGAATTCATCGCAGTCACAAGCAGAATGCGACCGGTCACGAAAGCGAATCCGATCGACTCAGGCCCGGGGCGATGAGCTTCGCAGATCATAGCGGGAGCAGTGCTCGTTGCCGATGGCTGAGGTGAACGACTGGCCCCACAAACTTCTGCGCGAAGAACCAGGATTCTCGTGTCTGCCCCTCAGTCCTTCTCCGGTCGATGAGAGATCACTTCATTGGAGGTGATTCCGAATGACTTGTCGCCCGACTGCGAACCAACGGAATGATCTTCAGAGCTATCTCATCCGCCAGTGGCTTCGAAGTGAGCGGATTGAAGCCTTCGCCGCAGAGAATGACGACCGCGAACTTCGGTTCCTGACTGAAACTGAAAAAAGAAGTGTGACCAAACGTCGCCCCATTATGCCACCATGACGGATGCATATGAGCGTTGGAAATCATCCATCCAAGCCCGACTTCATCTGTGCCGTTTGACTTCGCGTGTCGCTGCCGTGCAGTCGCCATCGCTTTTAATACAGGAGTTGTGGGATCCAGCTGCTGGGCGAGGAGAAAACGGTGGAGATCGTCTGAAGTCGAATATAACGCTCCCGCTCCCTCCAACATGGCGAACTTCCAGGGTCTCGTCTCTTTTCCCACGGAATTCCTGCCGGTGACAAAGCGGGATTTCTGTTCTTCACTCAGAGTGATCACAGTATCCGGCATGCCTAAAACGGACGTGATGTCGCGCTGCAGCAGGGCTTCATAGCTCATCCCGGCATGATGAGAGAGAGCATGACCGAGCAGGCCCATGCCCAGGTTGCTGTATGAAAATGGAGCCGATTCGAGTTTCTTCAGCGAGCAAAGTGAGATACCGCGTTTGAGTGAATCCTCGGTCAGCGTCGAATAGGGGTCATCTACCGGGATCAGGCGCAAGGCAGACGAGAACGTGAAGTCTGGGGGAAGTCGTGGAAGTCCAGAGGTATGCGTCGCGAGTTCCTGAAAAGTGATTGGAAACGTTCCTCGACCGGGAAGCTGAAGCTTGGCGGGAAGAAAATTGTTCGCCGGTTCGGAAAGCGCACATTCTCCCCGTTCAACAGCAGACGCGAGCAGAACCCCTGTGAACACTTTCGTGATCGAACCGATCTGAAAAATTGACTGCTGGTTTAACGAGGTGCGAGATTCCTGCGGCCCGTACTTCATGAAGATCGGATCGTCGCCATCAAGACGGATATCCACCACGACCCGTGTCGCAGGATGACGCTCCAGAGCCGTAACGATTTCCCGGTTGAGAGCGGATTCAAAGGTCCCGGCCGGGTCGGCAGCGACACCGACCGCAGGAGTCATCAAAGACGCAACGAGCGCCGTTGCGTTCATCAAAGTCCAGTGGCGCCTCACGAACTTGGCAACGCGCGACCCAATCAGCAGCACTCCGTTTGCAGTCGCCATTATCGGCCCTTTCAGCCCAATTTCATCGCGAGGGAAGCTCATGATGCAGCGGACAGTCAAGCAAAACCGGGGTCGCAGTGAGAGCGATACCACTCAGCAGGTCTATTTCGATGCCGACGTTTTCGTCGGACGAACTTCGACCAGATGGCCCTGCTCATTGATCGTCGCAGGAACCAGCGAGCCGGTGTGACGCTTCTGAGCATCCGCCCGATCACGGCCGATCAGAAACTGATTTTTGCCGACCGGGACGATACCGAGTGCGGCAGGAAACTCGAATTTCTCCACGAAGTTGAACTGGGTGTCCGCCTTCATCGTGACGGCAGGTTTGCCATAGCAGCCAAACCACCAGATCCCGTCGGCGTACGCAACAGTCTGAATCCCCATGAGGGTCTGGCCGCTCTTCAATTCATAGCGTTTGATAAAGCGAAACTCAGGGTCATATTCATACACGTAGTTTTCTTCGTGATCACCAGGGAGTCCGCCAACGACGTAAAACTTGCCATTCAGATATTCCATCCCGCCGGCACCATGGACCACTTCCGGGACTTCATGCCGGGCCAACTCCTGGAGCGTTTGATCGTCATAGACGAAGACCCAGGATTTTGCTTCGCCCGCTGGTCTGTTGAACTTGCCGAGGTTCACAGCGACATAAAGCTTCCCGTCGTGCCAGCAGAGATCCCCCTGGTGCGTTGGAGCAGAGACATGCTTCAGGAGCTGGCCGGCGGCATCCGTTTTGACGATTTCGGTCGTGAAGCTCCAGTAGAGATTTCCTGCGCTGTCCCTGCAGACTCCCTGCAGATGCCCTGAATACGTTCCGGGACAGGTGACCGCTTTCAAGGCTTCTGAAGCGGAGACTCCCTGTTCCGCGATCACCGACGATCCCAGCAAAGCGAAGACGATTGCAAGCAGTGAGCAGCGAAGAAACGTCATCTCGACTCTCTTTCATTCAGGAAGATGCAGAACCGCCAGCACCCCATTGATCACAGCTGTCGATTTAAATAGTGACGCAGTTTTGGCGCGATCTTCTCAGTCAATCTGGCAGCGCGAATCGCTCGGGTGACCCGCAGTATGCCTCCGGCGGGCAAGCGAATCAACACGCCTGAACGGTCGCCACCGCTGGCAGATTCTCAAGGAATCGACGGGGGGAACTGACGCGACCCCTGTTACAATTCTCCTCAGCCGCCGAGTTCCTGGTTCTCAGCCAGATACCAGACCTTACGGGACGGGTCGAAACTTTTTAATTTTCTTCCAACTCCTGCGATCGTCATAACGTAGTCAGCTGCAGCGACACATTACGATGCGAAGGTATCGTTGTCATTGAGCGGGTTAAATTCTTTTTCCTTTTTAACCGGCCTGCTCTTGCCACGCGGAAGTGAGTCTTTCATCGACCGAAACGCGCGCTGCCAACGGCAGACGTGAGAGCGGACTGCTCTCGAATGGGGAACAAGTGGTCGCAATGCATCGTTTCCAACATCAGCGGACAGCGTCTGTGAATTCAACCACTCTTTCTCACACTCGATGCGGCATCTGTCACGGAATCGGCTCGCGAATCCGCTTGAAGTCGGGATTTTCGCTGATCGAACTGCTGGTGGTCTTCGCAATCATCTCCGTGCTGATCTCGCTGCTTCTGCCTGCGGTTCAGCAGGCACGCGAAGCGGCCCGACGTTCGCAGTGCAAAAACAACCTGAAGCAGATCGCTCTGGCACTGCACAATTATCACAGCGCCCACAGGACGTTTCCCCCGGGATGGATTGGAACTCGCGATGGACAACCCGCGCCCACGGGGACGTCAGGATTGGGCTGGGGAGCCCTGTTACTGCCGATGCTGGAACAGGCGGCGATGTTTGGACAGATCAACGACAACGTCACCATCGGCGATCCAGTCAACCGGCAGTGGATTGCTACGGTTCTTCCGACCTACCTGTGCCCGACAGATCCGTCCGTCGACACCGTAACCCTCCGCGACCGGCATGACCATGAAGTGGAAATGGGTCGATCAAACTATCTCGGCGTCTTCGGCACCAGTTCGATGCTCGCCTGTGACTCACCTGCCGGTCAGGTCCCTGTGGCACTGACAGGACAATGCATCGGCGAAGGGACTTTCATCCACAATGGTCACGTGACTCTCACGGATTTCTGGGATGGGGCTAGTCAGACGATCGTCGTCGGGGAGCGAAGCGGGAACCACCGCCGACCTGGACTTCAGGCTGACGTCATCCGTGGCGTCTGGGCGGGAGCTCTGCCAGGGGTTCAACTGGGTTCCGCGTCAATCACCGCGACAACCTCACTCCCAATCAACGGCGAAGCAGTCGGCCCTGACTTTTCGAGCGAACATATTGGGGGAGCTCAATTTGCACTCGGCGACGGTTCAGTGCGATTCATCAGCCAGAACATCGATCCAAAGCTGTTTGAAGCGCTGGGCACGATTGGTGGGGGTGAACTGGTCACCGAATACTAATGTCAAAAACTAGTGTCAAAAACTGAGGTCGCAGGCTGCGATCGAATACTGCGATCGAATACTGCGATCGCAGTTCTCAGTGGTTCTTCGTCAAAATCACGCTCTTTTGCAGAGGAACTAATTTCCATCGGCTTGTAGGTCTGGCTAGACTTCCCCCGTCAGTGAGGAGTCGCCACGAGTTTTGCCGCAACGCAGCCGATGAGTTCCATTCAGAAAATCCGGCGGATGCTCAGCCTGGTTGAGCGGCTTCAATCAGGCCGCTCCTATACCACGGCCGAACTGACGGTCCTGCTCGGAATCAGTCGTCGTACCTTCTTTCGAGACCTGAAAGACTTGCAGTCGGCCGGAATCGAGATTCTCTACGACACCGCGACGCAGGGATACTGGATCCCGATTCATCACGCGTTGCCGCCGACCCAGCTGACGCTCGCCGAAACACTGGCGCTGATCGTGCTCGCGAAAGAGACGGAAGAGAGCGGGCGGTCCCTTCCGTTTCTCGATGCCGCTCGGGACGCATCGCTCAAGCTCCAGAGTTCATTACCCTCCCACCTCGCCGAGCAGGCGAGCCGCCTGAGCGAGAGAGTTGCTGTTCATGCTGAACCGACCGGCCACACAGCTAGCGGTCGGCCGCACTATGAACGGCTGCTCGAAGGGGCAACCACTCACCGCAAAGTCCGCGGGCGTTATTTCAGTTTCGCGGACGGTACGGAAATTCAGACTCTGTTGAGCCCTTATCGGATGCTATTCCGACGCCATGCGTGGTACGTCATCGGACGTTCCTCGATTCATCGAGCCGTACGGACATTCCATGTCGGTCGTTTCTCGGAAACAGAACTCACGAACGAGCAGTTCGCAGTTCCTCCGCGATTTACTCTACGGCGCTATTTCGGAAATGCATGGAGTCTCATCCGCGAGTCGAACGCCCGGGAAGAGGTGACGGTCCGCTTCCAACCTCTGGTGGCGAAAAATGTCGCCGAAGTCGCATGGCATCCGACCCAGCAGCTGAAGTGGAACGACGACGGAACTCTGGACTTCACCGTCACTGTCGATGGAATCCACGAGATGTCCTGGTGGATTCTGTCTTATGGAAATCAGGCCAAGGTCCTGAAGCCTGCCTCTCTTCAGAAACTGATCGCCGATCGTGCCCGGGAGATGGTCGCTCAATACGCCGACGATACAGCGACTTCCGAACCAGCGCCGCCTCGACGGAAGCGATCGCGCTGAGGAACCTCACGGGAAATCTGCATCTGAAAACATTCAGGTCGCCTCTTGACCACGGTTGTAGCCTGGGCTACATTGCAAATGTGTAGCCAATGCTACATTTCTGGGCGGGTCTTCGAACCTCAAGGATACGAATGAAACGGCGCGGATTCACTTTAATCGAACTTCTTGTCGTCATCGCCATTATTGCGATGCTGGTCTCGCTCCTTTTGCCGGCAGTCCAGCGAGCGAGAGAGGCCGCGAGGATGGCCCAGTGCAAGAATCATTTAAAACAACTCGGACTCGCGTTTCATAATTATCACGACGCTCATACGCTGTTTCCGGCCGCTTATCTTGCGGACACGCGGCACCCCCAGCGTGATCCGGAATCTTATGATGCTCCAAACGGTTTCGGCTGGGGAACGATGCTGCTTCCCTATCTGGACCAAGGGCCGCTCTATCAACAGTTGAGGACCGACCGTCCCTGCTGGGATGCCGTGAACGCAACGGCCGTAAGGACTCGGCTCTCTGTCTTTATCTGTCCCTCGGCTACGGATGCAGACGGAAACTTCGCCGTCGTCAACGACTCCGGAACAGAACTGGCGCAATTCAGTCGATCCACGTATGTGGCGAACGCCGGACGGGATGAACCCTGGGGTTATGATCAGGAAATTGATCTGTCGAAGTATGCCGATGGGCCGCTGTACCGGAACTCTCGTATTCGTGCAGCGCATGTGACCGATGGACTCTCTAACACCGTTTTTATTGGGGAGCACGCCCCGATTCTGAGTTCGAAGACCTGGGTTGGAGTCGTCCCGGCCGCGTCCGTCTGCACCAACAATCCCAGCAGGTTCCCGATTACGCAGTGCGACCGAGCGGCGACACTCGTCAACGTCCACTCCGGCCCTGCAGTCGCAGAGATCGACCCAGTCTCCGGCTTCGCTCCAGTCCATCCGCCCAACAGCCCGCTCTCACACGTCTGCCAGATGTATTCCGAGCATACAGGCGGCTGCAATGTGCTGCTGGGTGATGGAAGTGTCCGCTTCGTTTCGCAGTTCATCCATCAGCCGACTTGGGAAGCACTCTCGTCCATCGGACGCGGCGACATTGTCAGCGAGTTCTAGCGCGGTCTTCCCTTTCCGCGCCCGCATCACGCAACCTCAGCGTGACGCAATAGGGCGATCAATCCATAAGCAAGCTGTCGTGAACCGGCTTTCTAAATGGCAATCCATCTCTTTGACCGAGCGGTACGTATTGATGTCGAATCAAACTGAAAATTCCGGAGTCCGCTGGCTCGCGGTGCTGATGGTGATTGCCGGCTTCGCGTGGTGGATTTACAGTTGGTACACCCGTCCGCCTGTCATTGAGACCGCGAACCTGAAGTACATTCAACTCTTGATGACCGCCGTCTCCAGCAAGCAGCCAGAATCCGTCGCACGAGTCGGCCAGTCGATTCAGCAACGGTTTGACTCAGGGGAAATGTCACTGTCGGAAAAACAGTCCCTTGAGCGGATCATCGCCATGACGACCGCCGGAAAATGGAACGAGGCGTATCAGGCCTGCTTTCGGCTCGCGGAGGGCCAGCTCAACCGCACCCGAAAACCAAATTCCCAATCCGGGCACTCTCACAGTCATTCCCACGATCCTTCTCACGACGGCGGGCATGATCACGGAAAAGACGAGAAGCCAAAGTAAACAGATCGCAACAACGACCAATAAAACGCTCTCAAATACTTTTCCCGGCGACGAACCCGACCTCATTTCGAGGTCAACCCGCCTGAGATTTTGTCATTCGCCAGACTGGCTGCTCCAGCTATGATGCCGACCACAGGCGGGGAGTCTCGACTCACGAGACCTCCGCCCGTACCATCAAGACGACACAAATTGCTGTCGACGCAGTTACCAGTATTTAACTGGCAGAAATCACTGGCAGGAGCCTGAAGGCGATGGAAGTTGAGACCACCGGTTCGTCACCCGAGAAGCGGGATTTTATTCGGGAAATCGTGGCACAGGATGTCGCTGCGGGAATCCATGGTGGCCGCGTTCAAACCCGATTCCCCCCAGAGCCAAACGGCTATCTGCATATCGGTCACGCAAAGTCGATCTGCCTGAACTTCGGAATCGCGAAGGAATTCGGCGGCAAGTGCAACTTGCGGTTCGACGACACCAATCCGACCAAAGAGGACACCGAGTACGTCGACTCCATCCAGGACGACGTACGGTGGCTTGGCTTTGAATGGGACGGACTGTACTACGCATCAGATTATTTCGAACAGCTGTATCAGTGGGCAGTCGATCTGATTCGCGCTGGCTTGGCCTACGTCGACAGCCAGTCGAGTGAAGAGATTCGGCAGAATCGCGGAACGGCCGGGTCGCCCGGCGTCGAGAGCCCTTACCGCAACCGGAGCGTCGAGGAGAATCTCGATCTGTTCGCACGAATGAGAGCCGGGGAATTTCCCGATGGTGCTCACGTTCTGCGTGCCAAGATGGACATGGCATCAAAGCATCTGATCTACCGGGATCCATTGCTTTACCGCATTCGCCACGCCCACCATCACCGAACGGGCGATGCCTGGTGCATTTACCCGATGTACGACTATGCACACGGGCAGTGCGATTCGATCGAGCAGATCACACACTCCATCTGCACACTTGAGTTTGAGACTCACCGGCCACTCTACGAGTGGTTCATTGAGAAACTCGGAATCTTCCCATCACGTCAGTATGAGTTCGCGCGACTCAACCTGACTTACACCGTGATGAGCAAGCGGAAGCTCCTCGAACTGGTGCAGGAAGGGGCCGTCACCGGCTGGGATGACCCACGGATGCCGACCATCTCCGGCTTGCGACGTCGCGGTTACACCCCCGAGGCAATCCGCAACTTCTGCAAGACGATCGGAGTCACTCGGTATAATGGCCTCACTGACATGGTCGTGCTGGAGAACGCACTCCGCGAACACCTGAACCGGGTTGCCGAGCGCCGCATGGCCGTTCTGGAACCACTGAAGGTCGTGATCACCAACTATCCGGAAGGTCAGGTCGAATACCTCGACGCTGTGAATAACCCCGAGGATCCATCCGCAGGAACCCGGCAGATTCCATTTTCGCGTGAGATCTACATTGAACGCGAAGACTTCATGGAGAACGCTCCCAAGAAGTTCTTCCGTCTGGCTCCCGGTCAGGAAGTGCGGCTTCGCTGGGCTTACTTCCTGAAGTGCGATGAGGTCATCAAGAATGATCAGGGAGAGATCGTCGAACTGCGTTGCACTTATGACCCTGAAACTCGAGGCGGCAATGCTCCCGACGGCCGCAAGGTGAAAGGGACGATCCACTGGGTCGAAGCCAAGCACGCCCTGTCAGCCACAATTCGACTTTACGACCACCTGTTGAAAGTCGCTGACCCGGCTGACGTGCCTGAAGGTGCGGAATGGAAGTCGGCACTCAACGAGAACTCGCTGCAGACACTGACCGACTGCAAGCTGGAACCAGCACTCAAGGATTGCCAACCCGGCCTGCCAGTGCAATTCGAACGGAAGGGTTACTTCGTCGTCGATTCCGTCGACAGTCAGGCAGATGCACTCGTTTTCAACCGATCCGTCACGCTGAAAGACACATGGCAGAAAATGTCGGGCAAAGACGCCTGACATTCATGCTCCGCCAGAACTGATCACTCCGAGACATCCGACTTGCTTCACAGGTCGGATGTCTCATCATTTGGCGACTGCTCTCGAAACTTGTGCGCTGAGGACTCAACTCCCCTTTAAAGAGGCTGAACTCCGCCCTGATTGCGTTATGATGCCGGGATCAGGGGAGCTTGATTCCCGATTCTTTCTGATTGCCAACGACATCAGCGACTTCCAGCAGGATCTCTTGTGGTGAATGGTTTTTCACGTTTCCCCGGTTTGCGTTTCCCACAGCTGGCGGCGGTTCTGGCTGCCACGATGGTCGCCACCTGCTCGTCATCCTTCTCAATGCTGCAGGCTCAGGAAGCCGAAAAGCCGCTGATCGCTTATATCGGCACCTTCAGTTCTCCCCTACGAGATGTCCTGCCGACTCAGGTCGATCTCCCGCCAGGAAATGGGCGCGGCATCCATCTGTTTCAGGTCAATCGCAAGACGGGGGCTCTGACGCCCATCGGAACGCAGGACATGGGGAACAGCCCAAGCTGTCTCACTCTGAATGCTGAAGGAACACGCCTGTATTCCGCGAACGAAACGGACCACATCGGAAAGGACAAAGAGGGAACGATCACCGCCTTCTCTGTGAACCCGAAAAACGGACAGCTGGTGGAACTGAACACGGTCCGCTCCGGCAGCGCTGGTCCAACTCATCTCACCATTCATCCAGGGGGGCGGTTCCTGCTCGTCGCGAATTACTTCGGCGGCGCGGTCTCTGTTCTTCCGATTCTGGAAGACGGAAAACTGGCAGAACCATCGGACGTGAAATTTGACGAAGGCACCATCGGCCCGACGAAAGCGACCCATGCTCCGCCGGGAAGTTTCGCCATCAGCGGACACGATCGGACTCACGCTCACATGGTTCAGTCACATGCGGCGGGCAGGTTTGTCCTGCATACGGACCTCGGCCTCGACAAGATTTTCATCTGGAAATTCGACGATCAGGCTGGCAAGCTGCAACCGAATGAACCGGCTTCCGTTTCGCTCCCGCCGGGCGACGGACCGCGTCACTTTGATTTCCACCCGAATGGACGATGGCTGTACTCCATTCAGGAAGAAGGATCGACGGTCGTCCTTTTCGACTTCGACACAGAGAAAGGAACCCTCACCGAACGGCAGACGATTTCCACTCTCCCTGCAGGCTTCGCCGGCAGCAACTTCTGCTCTGGAATCCGAGTCTCTGCGGACGGCCGCTTCCTGTATGCAGGGAACCGCCTGCATGACAGCATCGCCATATTCGCGGTTGGAGCCGACGGCAGTCTGACCATGCAGGGTGAAGTCTGGACTCAGGGAAATTATCCGCGCAGCTTCACGTTCGATCCCACGGGACAGTTCCTCTATTGCTGTAATCAGCGCAGTGATAATGTCACCGTTTTTCGGGTCGACCGTCAGACAGGCGGACTGACGTTTACCGGGCAGTTCACACCCGTCGGCAACCCGTCCCATGTCCTGTTTCTGGATCTGGGGACTGTGAAAACGACTGGAAAATAGGCCCAGACGCCTATCATCCGGCTGTCACCTAGAGAGAGGTGCGCGATGCAGAAGAGAACCATGCCAAGGGTGATTGCTCATCGAGGCGCCAGTGGTTATCTCCCGGAACATACGCTTGAGGCCAAGGCTCTGGCGTATGGGATGGGGGCCGATTACCTCGAACAGGATGTCGTTCTCACCCGGGACTCCGTTCCGATCGTGATGCACGACATTCACTTGG
This sequence comes from Planctomycetota bacterium, assembly GCA_023417655.1. GTDB lineage: Bacteria > Planctomycetota > Planctomycetia > Planctomycetales > Planctomycetaceae > Planctomicrobium. The sequence continues at coordinate 30,360 of JAEZFD010000069.1, forward strand.
ACACCGTCTCGGACGTCGCCAAGAAATTTCCGGGCAGGGCCCGTAGCGATGGCCGTTACTACGCGATCGACTTCAGCTGGGAAGAAGTTTCACAGCTGCGGGTCACCGAGCGATTTAACCCTCGCGATGGGAAGGCGGTCTTCGAGAAGCGATTCCCGGTCGGCGTCGGAAATTTCCGGATTCCGACGTTGGCTGAGGAAATTCAATTCATTCAGGGGCTGAATCGCAGCACCGGTCGCAACGTCGGGATCTACCCTGAGATTAAGCAGCCCCGCTTTCACGAAAATGAAGGCCGCGACATTACCGCGATCGTACTCGATGTGCTGCTGGAGGCGGGGTATCGCACGAAGGCAGACGCCTGCTATGTGCAGTGCTTTGAGCCACCGTCGCTGCAGCGGCTGCGCAAAGAATTTGGCTGCCAGTTGAAACTGATTCAGCTGATGGATGGCAAGGCGAGCCAGCGGGCCATGGAATCCGAATCCTCGCTGACCGAGTACCTGAAAGACGTCGCGACTTATGCGGATGGAGTTGGGCCGGAGTTAAAACCAGTGCTGTCATCGCTCCGCTTCGGCTCAAAGACCGACGGTGCGGGGGATGGAGCATTTGTCCGCGTCGCTCATGCCTGCGGGCTCGAAGTTCACCCCTGGACCTGCCGGGCCGATCAGCTTCCCGCTGGGCAGGAGTCCTTCGAGAAGCTCCATCGTGTCTTGTTCGACTTGCAGGTGGATGCCGTGTTCTCGGACTTCCCCGATCAGTCCCGACAGCAGTTTCTGGCCTGCCGGGACGCCTGAGTGATCGAGCCATGAAAAAACCTCATGCGGAGTGGAATTGAGTTTCCGCACACGCATGAGGTCAATTCTGCGAATTGCCAGACCTGATCAGTTCTGGCACTGCTGGACGCGATCTACTTCACTTGGACAATACGGACGCAGACCGGCATCGGGACTTTAATCACTTCGCCTGTCGCAGTCAGTGCTCCGGTCTTCTGATCAACACGGAAGACGTGAATGTCGTCGCTGTTCTGGTTCGCTGCGAACAGGAATTCGCCTGTCGGATCGATCACAAAGTTTCGAGGAAACTGCCCGCCGGTCGGAGCGAATCCGGCTGACTTCAGCGTTCCGTCATCCTGAATGTGGTAAATCGCTAGAGTGTCTGGCCCGCGGTTTGAGACGTACAGAAACTTTCCATTCGGATGCACGGCCACTTCCGCAGTTCCGCCTGATCCGGTCCAGTCAGCTGGGACGGTCGACAGAGTCTGCAACGGAGTCAGCTTTCCGTCTTCGTAGCTGTAAGCAGTGACCGTCCAGTCGAGTTCGTTGTTGTGATAGGCGTACTTCTGATTCGGATGGAATGTGAAGTGTCGTGGTCCGGCTCCCGGTTTGGCAAGGACTGATACACCCTTCTTGGCATCCAGTTCGCCAGTCTTCACGTCGAAAGGATAGATCTTCAGCTGGTCGATCCCGAGGTCCGCGACGACAGCGTATTTCTGGTCCGGAGTCAGATTGATCGAATGTCCATGCGGAGCCTCCTGACGGCGCCCATCGCTGCTTTTGCCGGTGTGCTGCACAGTCGAAACCGCTGGGCTGAGCGAGCCGTCTTCTAACACCTTGTAGGTCGCAGCAGTTGTCCCTTTTCCATAGTTGGCGACCAGAACCCGTGTGCCAGTCTGATCAAGTGCCACATGGCAGGTGGTCGTTCCATGAGCCGGCTGCGTATTCAGGTGGGTCAGTGCACCGGTTGCAGGATCAACGCGGAACGCCATCACACCGCCGGTCCCTTTCTGTCCGTCTCCCTCGCCCAGCTGACTGACTTCCGTGACGGCATACATTCGTTGACCATCAGGTGTGAATGCCAGAAATGAAGGATTGGCACACTCGGCGACAACGCGCGGTTCAGAAGTTGACTTGCCGGTCGCGGGATCGAATTCAAAGGCATAAATTCCTTTGCCTTCTTTCTTGCCATGCGTCGTATAAGCTCCGACGTAGATCCGGTATTTGCCAGCAGCCGGTTCCGCGGCATCGGCGATCGACGGCGATCCCTGCAGCAGACTCTCCAGCGTAAAGAGGGTGAGCAATCCCATCAGCGACAGTGCTTTCCGCATCGTATTCACTCTCCTAAAAAAGAACCCGCACATCATGGAATGCGCGGGTTCAAAGTCTAGCAAATGATCTTCTGGAATGCTCAGGCTTTCATCACCTGAGTCACCCCTGGAATCGCGATCGGATAGGCACCGTCAGGCCCTGGCACGACCGGCGGAGTTGCATCCCAGCTGTATTCTTTTGGAGACAGGTCGAGGCCTCGGGCGAGAGCGTCGGCCATCTTGATCTCTTTGCCGGAGTAGGTCGCCATACGACCGAGAATAGCGGTCATTGTGCTCATGGCACCGTTGTCCACTTCGGAGTATGCGTCCCCTTTGCGGATGGCTGCGAACAGGTTGTCATGCTCGACCTGATAGGGGTTGCCGCCGCCGCTCACGCGTTCTGGCTTGTCCTTCCCGAACAGCTCAATTCGGGTAGTGCCGCCGAGATGGACGATCCCCTTTGTCGTGTGAACGTGCTCGCTCACATCGTTCCAGCAGTTTTTGATGTGCCGACACTGGCTCATCATGACGGTGCCGTCGGCGTAGGTGAATTCGCAAGCATGGTGATCATAGATCTCGCCGTACTTGGGGTCTTTGCGAACTTCGCGTCCGCCCATGCCGTTACAGCTGACGGGATAACCTTTCATCACCCAGTTCCCGACGTCCAGGTTGTGGATGTGCTGTTCGACAATGTGATCACCGCAGAGCCAGTTGTAGTAATACCAGTTACGAACCTGATACTCCATTTCCGACTTTGCCTGCTCACGGCTCACGCGAGGTTCCCAGACCCCCGCCGAGTTCCAGTAAACGCGGAGAGCTCGAACGTCGCCGAATTCCCCATCGTGAATTCGCTTGATGGTGTCGACGTATGGCTTCTGGTGATGGCGCTGCAGACCGATGCCGATCTTCAGGCCCTTCTCTTTGGCGATGCGTGAAGCATCGAGAACCCGCTGCACACCTGGAGCGTCGACCGCGACTGGCTTTTCAACGAAGGCGTTCTTCCCCTGTGCCACAGCGTATTCAAAGTGCAGCGGACGCAGCCCGGGAGGAGTGGCCAGGATCACGAGATCCACACCGGAATCGATCACCTGCTTGTAAGCATCGAATCCCACGAACTTGCGTGACTGTTCGACATCGACTTCGGCGTCCGGCTTGCCGGAGACCTCTTTCTGAATGTTCCGGAGTGAGTTTTCGATCTGCTCAGGGAAGACGTCCCCCATCGAGATCAGCTTGACCTTCCCTGACGTTGAGAGGGCCTGAGCCGCAGCACCGGTTCCCCGGCCTCCGCATCCGACGAGACCGATCTTGATTTCATCGCTGCCATCGGCATAAGCACGATTGGAAATCCCCTGCAGGAGGCCGCCCCCCAGCAATGCAGCGACTGTCGAGGTTTTCAGAAAATCACGTCGGGTCGGTTCGGTCATGGAATAATCCCGGTTGGAAAAGTTGAAACAATCATTCTCAGGAAAGCAGCGAATGTCATCTAGGCAAGGATTTTTGATCCTGAACAGTTCAACACAGCAAACCGCCACTCCTGAAATCGGTTAAATTCGGCCCTGACAGCAATCGCCTCGCAGCAAACGACGGATGAGAACTTCACTCGACACCTTTCAAGCGGTGTCTGCGAATCGGCCTCCGGCCGCCTTTACTGATTTTCTCATGAGACAGGATCGACCACTCGCGCGATCAATCGCAAACAGATCGATACCATCTTTGCAGAACCACGGCAAAAGTACACCCATCAGTCGGCGTTGACTTAAAAAACCACAATCCGTCACGCGGGAACTGTTTTTCATGCAGTAGAATAGAGCGAAAACAGGAACTGCACTCGGACGGGGTTCGTAGCAGAGACGAGAGTTCTGGACCGGCAACGAATTCCTATGAGAATCCTTCGGGCTCCTGACCGTGATCTGGCGGCAATGACGACATCCCGGGCGAAAAAACGACAGATCCTCACAAACTGAATCTAACGCACTGAATCCAATCCTATGTCTCACTCGCACGACCACTCCCATTCCCACGAGCACCATCATTCCCCAGCCAAGCGGAAAGGCCCGAACGGAATGTTTGTGGCGGCGGTCTTCCTGATGCTGCTGGCGATGCTCGCCTATATCCTCACGCTGGATGAGTCGGTTCCACCGGGAGCAGCCGTTCCGCAAGAAGCCGTGCCGGCTGACGCCGCTCCATAAGGAAATCGGAGACTGAAGGCACCGGAGAGCCGCCGAGAGACGGTTTCCCTTCGCTTGATCCGAGAGAAGCAATAAAAAACGCGGTTCATACCGAAGTATGAACCGCGTTCGTCTTTTCAGAACTGTCCCGCGTCAGCAGATTCCCGCGACGCCAAGTCAGTGATTCTGACTATACTTCCTTGGAATCAATCCAGGTCATCATGCGGCGCAGTTCGCGACCGACCACTTCGACCTGATGGTTGCGTTCACGACGACGAATCGCCTTGAAGCCAGCCTGATTGACCTTGTTCTCGAGGAGCCAGTTACGGGCGAAGGTTCCGTTCTGAATTTCTTCCAGAACCTTCTTCATTTCCTTCTTGGTCTCTTCCGTGATGATACGAGGACCAGTTGAGTAATCGCCGTATTCAGCGGTGTTCGAGATGCTGTATCGCATATAGCTCAGACCGCCCTGGTACAGCAGGTCGACGATCAGCTTCAGTTCGTGCATACACTCGAAGTAAGCCATTTCTGGCTGGTAACCAGCTTCGACGAGGGTTTCGAACCCGGCCTTCACCAGTTCGCTCACACCGCCGCACAGCACGGCCTGTTCGCCGAACAGGTCTGTTTCGGTTTCTTCTGCGAAGGTGGTTTCGATGACACCGCCGCGTGTTCCACCGATCCCCTTGGCGTAAGCCAGGGCGAGCTTCTTGGCGGAATCAGAAGCGGTTGGCAGCATCGCGATCAGAGACGGAACCCCGCCTCCCTTCACGTATTCGCTGCGGACGAGGTGACCAGGTCCCTTTGGAGCAACCAGACCGACGTCAACGCCGGCTGGAGGAACGATCTGGCCGAAGTGAATGTTGAAGCCGTGTGAGCAGAGGAGCAGGTTCCCCTTCTTCAGGTTTGGCTCAACGTCCTTGCGATAAACGTCGCCCTGCACTTCGTCTGGGAGCAGGATGTTGATCAGATCGCCAGCTTCAGCGGCTTCAGCAGCTGAGACAGGCTTGAAGCCGTGGCTGACGGCGAGATCATAGTTCGGGCTGCCCGGACGCTGTCCGATGATCACATTGCAGCCGCTGTCCCGCAGGTTCTGAGCCTGAGCGTGCCCTTGGCTTCCGTAGCCAAGGATTGCAATGGTTTTGTCTTTCAGCAGGGACAAATCGGCATCGTCGTCGTAATAAATCGTGACCGGCATCGGGGGGCCTTCGTGAAAAAAGAGTGGAAAACTAAGGGACCGGCAAGACCGGTGCTTGTGCGGACATGATGAACCGGGCATGACCGCATGCCCTTGATTCACCGCGAAATCGACAGACTGAAGAGAAATCCCGCGAGGGGAAGAATTATGCCCCCGTCGATGCAGGCTCATTCTCCTGCAGCAGGTTTGCTGCTGCGAGATCAGCACTCATGGACTGCTTACGCGACAGTGCGATCCGTCCAGTGCGGGCCATTTCCAGAATGCCGAACGGAAGCACGGCATCGATAAAGGCCTGAACCTTCTTCTCCTGGCCGGAGATCTCGATCATCAGATGTTCAGACTGAACGTCGACGATGCGAGCCCGGAAGATGTCAACCAGCTCTTTGCACTGGCTGCGAATGTCGGAAGTCGGCGTCTTCACCTTGATCAGCATCAGGTCACGTTCGACGTAGTCTTCGTCCTTATAGTCCATGACCTGGACCACAGTGACGACCTTTTCCAGCTGCTTGCGTACCTGATCCAGAACACGATCACCGCCACTGACAACGAATGTCATCCGCGAATATTCGCGGTTCTCCGTCGTACCGACAGCAAGGCTGTCGATATTGAATGCGCGGGAAGCCATCATGCCGGAGATATGAGCCAGCACGCCGGGCTGGTTCATCACAAGCGCTGAAAGAATGTGTCTCATAACTGACGTCTGATCCTGACAGATGAACGGCTTGCACCGTTCAGAAAATTTGGAATCACGAAGTGTACTGGACCGTCCGAGGGGTCTCAACCGTCCCTGATCTCCGGTGCTTGCAAAAGGTTCGGGGAGCCAGACGGCCACCGGATTGCATCGATTAGGGAAATTGCATTTGAAAAGACAAGCGACAACGTTATAGTGTGTTCCGATGTTCAGTAGTAGCGTCTCCGTCCATTATCGAGTTTGACCGGTTCAGTTCGTCCAGTTTTAGTCCAAACAGTGCGACGCGGCAGAGTCAGCGACGCGAACCGGAAGCGTTTAGGGAAGAATCATGGCGAAAGCCCGTGCAGCGAAAAAGGGAGAGAGCTCTTCATCTGAATCCAACAGCGTCCTGCAGAACGCGTTAGGTCAGATCCACAAGACATTCGGTGAGGGCTCGATCATGAAGCTCTCCGATCAGGGAGGTGCCGCCATTGACGGCATCTCCACCGGGGCGCTTTCTCTCGACCTCGCTCTCGGCGGCCACGGTTTTCCTCGTGGCCGAATCATCGAATTATTCGGTCCTGAATCGAGCGGAAAGACGACACTCGCACTCCATGCCGTCGCTGATGCCCAGCGAAAAGGGGGAATCGCGGCCTTCATCGATGCCGAACACGCACTCGATCCCGCCTGGGCCCGAAAATTGGGGGTCAACCTTGAGGAACTGCTGGTCAGCCAGCCCAGCTATGGTGAAGAAGCACTGCAGATCGCCGAAATGCTGATCAAGTCGAATGCAGTGGACATCATCGTCGTCGACTCGGTCGCCGCACTGGTGCCTAAAGCCGAACTCGACGGAGAAATCGGCGACAAGCACGTCGGTCTTCAGGCCCGCATGATGAGCCAGGCGATGCGAAAGCTGACCGGCGTCATCTCGAAAGCGAAGACATGCGTGATCTTCATCAACCAGATTCGTGAAAAAATCGGGGTGATGTTTGGCAGTCCTGAGACCACGCCCGGCGGCCGCGCTCTGAAGTTTTACAGCTCTTGCCGAGTTGACGTCCGCCGGATCGCGACCCTGAAAGATGGGGAAGAGACAATCGGGATCCGTATGAAAGGCAAAGTCGTCAAGAATAAGGTCGCTCCGCCGTTCCGTGTCGCTGAGTTTGACATGCTCGGAAGTCGAGGGATCAGCATGGAAGGCGACGTCCTCGATCTGGCTGTTGCCCAGAAGCTCGTCCAGAAGAGCGGTGCCTGGTTCAACTATGGCGAAACCCGTCTCGGTCAAGGTCGCGAGAAAGCACGTCAGTACCTGGAAGAGAATCCGGAAACGCTTCAGGAACTGAAGGACCGGATTCTGGAGTCGAAAGACTTGTTCAAGGGGACTGGCAGCGGGAGTGACGACGCGTCAGAATAGGGCAGACTTGTAACTGCTCGAACACCGATCTGACGTTCATCAGGACCCCGGCATGACCCCCCGAGAAGTCTTGGCGCTGTGCCGCCAGAACGAAATCCAGGCCATCGACCTGCGTTTCATGGATTTTCCTGGCACGCAAAAACACTTCACGATTCCTGCCAATGCGCTGACTGAAGCCAGCTTCGAGGACGGGTTGACGTTCGATGGCTCCTCCATGCGGGGGTGGCAGGCCATCAACGAGAGCGACATGCTCGTCGTGCCGCAGTCGGATACGGCCATCGTCGACCCGTTCATGGCGTCGACACTGGCAATGACCTGCAATATTCAGGATCCGATCACGCGGAAGGACTACGCCCGCGATCCACGAAATGTGGCGCGCAAGGCTGAGGCCTATATGCGGTCGACGGGGATTGCGGATCAGGCCTTCTTTGGTCTCGAACCTGAGTTCTTCGTCTTCGACGATATCCGCTTCGACCAGAACGAGCGTGAAGCTTACTTCCACATTGACAGCGTCGAGGGGGAATGGAACCGCGGTGCCAGTCGAGGCGAAGCCAACCGCGGTTATCGCATCCGTCGTCGCGAGGGGTACTTCCCGATGCCGCCGGGAGACACGCTTCACGATCTGCGAACGCGGGTCATGGTCATGTGTCAGGCCTGCGGAGTCGAAGTCGTTGGTCAACACCACGAAGTCGCCACTGCCGGACAGTGTGAGGTGGACCTGAAGTTCGGTCCTCTGCTTCAGTCCGCCGACAATCTGCTGCGATTCAAATATATCGTCAAGAATGTCGCTGCCCAGATGGGGAAGACGGCGACGTTCATGGCAAAACCGATCTGGAATGACAACGGATCGGGTCTGCACATGCACTTCTCGCTGTGGAAGAACGACCAGACCCTGTTTGCCGGATCCAACTACGGTGGTCTGAGCGAATTGGCGACCTACGCCATGGGCGGCATCCTGAAGCATACTGCGGCGCTGTTCGCATTCTGCTGTCCGACCACGAACAGTTATAAGCGAATCATCCCCGGCTTTGATGCCCCGGTGAACCAGTCTTACAGCTTCCGGAACCGATCTTCGGCCATCCGCATTCCAGTGCACACTTCCTCACTTGGTTCAAAGCGGTTCGAGTATCGTTGCCCTGATCCAACGTGCAATCCATATCTTGCCATGTCAGCGGTCCTGATGGCTGCTCTGGACGGGATTCAGAATCGAATTGATCCGGGTCCACCGCTGGACAAAGACATTTACGATCTCTCTCCGGAAGAACTGGCCGAATACGCCAAGGTTCCATCGTCACTCGAAGAGGCTCTTGCTGGCCTGCGTGAAGACGACGGCTTCCTGCTGAAGGGCGACGTCTTCACCGAGGACGTGATCGATACATGGATCTGGTACAAGGAAACCCATGAGGTCAACGCTCTCCGTGAGCGGCCGCATCCATGGGAATTCGCAATGTACTACGACATGTAGAAAGAGCTTGGAGAGCGGAATAGGCGGAGGAGAATCAGCGGCAGATCGCCACTGATTCTCTCACAGCTTCTTACATCACGCCTTACATCAACGATCGCGACGGGATGTGCATTCAGTGGAGGCGACGGAGCAAACCGAACGCTTCGACTGCGGGCTCGTTCCAAGAATCAGCAACCCTATTTCCCGGCTGCTACTTTCGGTTCAGGCTGGAATGAAACCGCTTCGAGATGGAATTCCAGTCGGTCGCCGTGGGATTCGATTTTCTGCAGTCGTACCTGAGCGGTTCCCAGTTGAACGACTTCTGTGGAGATGGACTGCGTCGCATGTTCTGCCGCCCAGCTGAGCCAAGCTTCCTGAAACAACGTTTCAAACGTCGCTGAGTTCACCTGCGGAGCCGGCATTCCTTCTGTCAGCGATTCGGCATGCAGGAACGTGACCCTGCAGTGGTCCTGCCAGCGAATTCCGAGTCGACTCTGACCATCCTGCCCGATCGACGGCTGGCTTAAAACCATGGGCTGTTCCATCTGGAAGATGAGCCGACCGACAGGGATTAATTCGCCCTTGGAGTCAGGATCGAAGACTTCCAGGCAGACTCGATCTGCCGACAGGAGCAGGTCGATCTCCTGAGTATTTGACGCGTTCCCCGCCTTGAGTACCAGCGGACTCAACAGACGCAAAACAGTCCTCAGGTCTCTCGCTGGCGCGGCATTGAGGTCAGGAAAGACCTCGTGCATTCGCTCAGAATTCGCGAGCACCGCGAATTGATCGTCCGAGATATCCAGCACATTCACCTTTGCCCGATCTTGCTCGACACTCACACGCGTCAGCTGTGTGATGGCATCCAGTGTTAGTTCCAGCCCTAACCCGGAATCGTTCTCGAGGTCGGCCAGTTCCACTTTCGGATGAACAGGCAGTGCGGGCCCGGGTGTGTAGGAGAGTGCCTGAATATCACACAGCATCGAAATTCCGTCGGAATGTAATTCGACCTGTGAAGGACCGACCTCAATTTCCGGGATGAGGGCCGGGACCGGTGATAGCACTCGGGCAAGTGCCGGTGCCGCCCGAAATCCCAGTTGGGCTTCGATGTTCTTTAACAGATCCGGAACGACTCCGAGCACCTGCTTCACCATCTCGCCGCGGCTCTCATACAGACTTCCAACGATTCCGGTCTTCATTTGGTCTGCTGTGTAGACGGGTGACCGGATCTGAATGTTTTCCGGTGGAGAGATGTACCAGTTCCCTTCATCAAAATCAAAATTCTGACGCAGCGGAATCAATCGAAGTCGCCCCTCCTGAAAGACAGGTTGGACTTCGAGTTTCAGCGTCGCGGGTTCGTGGAGCCCGAGCTGAATTTGAATTTCTCCGGCTTCCGCGAAATGTCGCTGACTCGACAGCCGGGTCCGACCGATCGTCAGTTTCAGAGGATGCAGATCGATCTCCATTCCCAGCCTGCATCCTGAGATTGCCTGAATCTGAAATCGAGTGACATGGCATTGAAATTTGAGATCCGAGAGCTCGACGGTCCAGGGATCCTCTGGATTTCCGACCGTCTGACGAACGTTCGCGAGAGTTCCTTGTAGTGATTCCTGAGGAATAGCCGCCGGCATCCCCGTCGCCAGTTCAGCGAGTGCCGCGTTCCCCATGCGGATGGACATCGCTGCCGGGATGAGTCGTTCATGCAGTTGGCATTCGCGCGCGTATCGCGTTCGAATCGGCAGCGGCTTTACACCCTGAAGCTGAATAGCTTTGGGGTTTGTCGACTGCGGTGCAGTCAGCCACTGAAAAACCTGAGGCGCCGCATAGACAGTCGGACAAATGTTGTGTCCGGCAGGTGAAAGAAGCGTGAACTCCCCATTCCCGCCGAGCTGATTGAGCTGATCAACTAACTGTTGAGATTGAGTGTAGGAAATGAGAGGATCCTGCTTCCCGCTGATTGCCCAGACCGGAGTGCGTGCGTCCGCGAGTTCCTTCAGGTTCAGTGAATTGGGGAGTGCCCCCCCTGCGAGAATCAGGACGGAAGACCAGTGCTTTGGATACGCGGCCGCGAATGACCAGGCTCCGTATCCGCCCATCGACCAGCCGGTGAGAATCCGTCGGCTGGCATCGACCGAAAAGTCCTTTTCAACCTGATCCAGAATGCTCATCGCCCGACGACCGTCGGGAGAATCGGCCATCCACCCTGTCAACGAACGACCGGTTACATCTTCGCACTGGGGAAAAACAACGACGAACGGCAAGTCAGGCGAATGTTCCAGCGCGACAGCCAGACCCGTCGAAATCGGCAGCTGTCCGTCTGTCCCTTTCTCTCCTGCTCCATGCAGCGAAAGAATCACGGGCCATTTCTGGTCAGGGGAATACTGTTTGGGGAGGAACAAACCATACTGGTGCGTTCCACTTCCGTCCTGAAAAGATCGAATCTGAAAGCCGCCGGGAAGAGTATTGCAATCGGCGAAACCGAGAACAGCAGTCCCGAGCAGGAGGCAGATCTGAAGAATCAGCTGCTTCAGGATTGTCGTTTTGGAAATTGTCGCTTTGGAATAGATCGACGTCGTCATCAAACTTGTCCGGTCAGGCTGCAAGCAGCAATTTCGAAAGTCAGTTAAGGATGCTGCAGCGGCTCACTCAAAATCATGCAGTCAATGAGACGTTCACTCGACGACCAGGTCACTGATCCTTGCCGGCAAACCGCCCTGAGGGGATCAGTCGTTCGATATCTGCGTCGGTTACCGTGATTTCTCGGATGAACCCAGTATGAGTTCGTTCATAGGACAACTGGGCCACTGCGGCGGGAGCCCCCTGGACCGCTTCCGACACCTTTTTTCGTTCCGCCTCAGTCAGTGATGCGCCGACTCCGGAGGGCCAAATCGTTCGAGTTTCAACGACCAGTGACTCCAGACGGGGATCGAACTTCTTGTAGCCAGCCATATTCCGCTTCGGAAAACACAGGTTCAATTTGCGATATGAACAGCGAGTCACACTCGCCCGTCAGTCGATTCTAGCGCATTTCCATCGTCCCGTCAGAGCCTGAGCAAGAAATTCCAGCTCCCTTTTCACAGCGCGAGGCGAAATATCGATCAGACGGCCTTGATCGGTCCTTGGAAGATCTCCCAAAACGCAAGCAGCCCGAGCTTCCAGAAGGAGGCACGGGCTGCTGAGATCGGCATGTCGGATGATCAGACTCTGCAGAAATATCAGTCGTTCGAAGCGTGACTGCTTGGAGCAGCTACGAAGGTTTCCATCGTTTCGACACTGGAGAAGAGATACAGGCGGCCTTTGTACCAGACTGCGTGATCCAGAGATCCTTCGAGCTTTTCACCAGTCAATGCGAGGTGAATGACGTCTGAGCAACCGTTTGCCGGAGCGTACTTCAGCGGATCAGCGGCGAATTTCTCCATCGCTTCGGCTGATGAGAACTCAAACATCTTCCCATTGTACTGGTAACGGAACTCACTCGATGAATTGACCAGATCGCGGCTGTCACGCAGGACGACTGGACAGAATCCTTTCAGTCCGGTCTGCCCCTGACGAGAGGCAATCAGCTGGAACTTCGACTTTGAATCCTGGTCCTGCGTTGGTGCCGGACGAATCGTGATCTCAGGCTTCGGTTCAGCAGGGACCAACGGCGCTTCGCGAGTCGGCGTTGGAACCAGAGCTGTTCGCGATGGCTCGGCCGTATACGGTGGCGGTACTGGAGGCAGTTGACCGGCCGGCTGCAACTTCACCTGCTCACTCGGAGTCAGCACCGGGGCCTCAAATGAGGCTGGAGGAGCGGACGGAAGTGCTGAAAGGGATGGAACTGTCGGGGCCGACGGGAGTCCCGGAGTTTCAGTGGCTTCAGGAGATGGAGGCAACAGATCCATCGACGGTCGGCCTGACGATGCCGCGAGTTCTGGCGCCGAATCAAGTGATTTCCCTGTATACGGACTGCCGGAATCAGCAGGAGGGGCCGGGGTCTGCGTAGAGGCCGACTTTGCATCGCCCGGGAAGAGGTCCGCAAATGGATCCTTCGGCTGGGCAGGTGCCGCCTGCGGTGCAGGAGTTACCGCAATTCCAGTGTCGGAAGGTTCTCCCGGTGCGATCATCTTCGCAGGGACCGGCTCCGGAATCGGAGCATTGAAGTCCAGACGTGGCAGATTTGAAGTCGGGGATGACGTCGGATTCTGCCCCTGCGAGGCATCCGCGACGCGGGTCTCGGGACTGAGATACGGTGCGAGTTCGCTCACGCGACGAACCTGAGGCGAAGGAGTTCCCCCATCTGGAGTCGGAGGGATCAACGGGCCTCCGTTCGAGGCGACTGGCGGCGGCGGATTAATCTGCGGGAGATTTCCTCCGCCAGGCAGCGACTGTTCGGCCATAGCACCGGCTGGTGATGGCGGAACAAGGTCATGAATCGGATTCGCCGCTGTCGGTGGCTGGAACAGACCCGGCTGTGAACTCTGGCGCATCGGAGGAATCAAAGGAATCTCTTCGCTGACTCCGGGCACCATCGGTGCATTCGGAATCGCGGACATGTTCCCTTGCTGCCGGGCCTCTTTGGCCTTTGGATAAGTCATGCCAGGATCAACAGGAGCAGGACCGCGTCCGCGGAAGACTCCTTTGAATCGATCGAGCAGACTCGGATCACTGGACTGATGTTGAATCTGTCGGACCTGTCCGTCGGCATGCCCGGCGCGATGCGTCGGCGGATGCAACAGCTCCACCTGAGGACTTGGAGCCAACGGATGCGGAACCGGTGTCAGCTGTGCCGCTGAGGCCGTGTTTGTAGGCGAAATCAGCACGGGAGCGGGTGTCACCTCCAGAGCGGGACCCGCAGAAGTGACTGGGCTCATGAGTTGCTGAGCGTGTGACGCGGAAGGGACCGTCCACATCGCCGACCCGGCAACAGAGGCCAGAATCAGCGGTTGTGTCGTCCTGAAGAGGCGGCGATAGAGCGTCATCGTTGATTTGCTCCTGAGGTTCAGTCACAGAAATTCGTTGGCGCGTACGGACAAGATGTCCGGCGTCAACACATGCAGCGTTTCGACTCGACTGCCTCTCACTCCACGAACCCATCGCGGGGCGGCTCACTTCAGCAGAGAAATCTGCCAGTTCGTCGCCCTCGTCAAAGTCAGCAGGGAAGTGGTTGCGTCGTCGGGATCAGACTTCAGATGACGGTATGCATCGCCTGAAAGATCAGGATCGTCGAAACAATTCCTACAGCCGCGCTCTTCCGCGGCTTTGGAAATATCGGCGGTGTGATAAGATGGGATTGACCGACTGATGACGGATCTCAATTGATTCAACCTGAAGATCGAGACCATGTCTTACAGCCGGAATCACCCAAAAAAACTTCGCAAGCTGCCTGAGTTACCATGATCCCAACCGATTCCTCTGTACCTCGGCAACCTTTGCCGGTGGTGTTGGTGCAGCCTCGACGTCGCTGGCTGGTTTTGTTCCTGTTGTTCCTGCTCGGGGGTTCGCTCTGCCTGAACCTGCTGCTGGCGTCGTTCTTTGCTGACTATGCAAAAGAGCTGAAGCCTCCACATGAGAAGTTCCATTCCGGAGACGTTCTGTCGAAAGACAAAATCGCCCGAATCGTGACCGACTTCACCATCATGCCGCCTCACACAAAGCGCCTGATCGAAACGATTGAGCACATTGAGAAACAGGATGACGTCAAAGGAGCGGTGCTCGTCATCGACAGCCCAGGCGGACTGGTCTCAGACAGCCATGAGATCTATCACCGGCTCATCAAGTTGAGCCAGAAGAAGCCTGTTTTCGTCTCGATGAAAGGGATCGCTGCTTCAGGCGGTTACTACATCGCGATGGGAGCCGGTAAGGGGGCTCCCATTTACGCCGAGCCAACGACCTGGACAGGCTCTATCGGTGTAATCATGCCTCGCTATGATGCGACCAAGCTGGCAGATCAGATCGGCATCAAATCAGACTCACTGGCGACGGGACCATTGAAGGAATCCCTGAATCCACTCAAAGAAATGACCGAAGAGGAGCGGAAGGTATGGATGACGATTCTCGATGAATCATTCCAGCGCTTCCTGAAGGTGATCGATGACAGTCGCGAGAACCTGGACATGGAGCAGGTCCGTAAAACGGCCACCGGTCAGGTCTATACTGCAGATCAGGCTCTGGCGAACGGACTGATTGACAAGATCGGTTATGAAGACGATGTCGTTGCGGCACTCAAGGAGAAGCTCGGTCTGAAGGAAGCCCGGATCGTGCAGTTCGAGCATCCGAAGTCATTCGCAGAGTCCTTGCTGGGAGCACAGGCTCAACGGCAGTCGTTTGATCCTGTCAGCGTCCTGATGGAGCTGAGCGTTCCCCGCGCGATGTACTTCTTTGGATGGCCTGCCACTGCGACACACGCTATCCCTCGATAACGAGCCGCATCGACTGATGAATGTGGAATAGAGACAGGGAAACTCGGCGGAAGACGAAGTCGAATTCCGCCGAGGACTCTCCCGACCTTCATCCCCACGACCTTGACGTTCGCAGATTGACCGGCCATCTTCACGAATGTCGCGATTCGCTTCGCGACATTCGTGCCCTGACTTCCGAGATGGACCCGTCGATGCGTTTACGACAACTGACATTTGCTCTGGCGCTCAGCCTGTGCAGTTTCTCTTCGCTTTTTGCTCAACCTTCTGCTTCCGGTGTGAAGCCGGCTCGCGAAATTCCTCCTCCAGGAATCGCTCTGCCGGCGGACCAGAAGGCCCAGCTCAATAAGAAGCGGCTCGAGCTCTCTCGAAAAATCTCGGCACTGTCACAGAAGAATCAGTCAGAAATCACTGCACTGATTCCGGATGTCGAGATCTTCGCTCGCGCTGTCCAGCTGGCGATTGAAGGCAACACTTTCTACACCGAGCAGGATATTGCCAACGCTCACAAACTGCTTGAAACCGGCTTGGCTCGCGCGCAGGAACTGGCGCAGGGGAAGCACAGCTGGACCACGCAGACGGGACCCGTCGCCCGGGGATATCGATCTATTCTGGATGGGACCGTTCAACCTTATGGAGTCGTAATTGGTCCCGACGTGAAATTCGACGGAGCTCCAGTTCGGTGTGACATCTGGTTTCGGGGACGATCCGAGAAGGGACTCGAACTCCAGTTCATCAATGACCGGATGACGAAAGAAGGCGAATACAAGCTGACTGACGGCATCATGCTGCACCCCATGGGGCGCTACTGCAACGCCAATCGCTTTGCCGGGGAGGTCGACGTCTTCGAAGCACTCGAGCATGCTCGTTCTCAGTATGCAATTGATGAGAATCGCATTGCCGTCGGTGGGTTCTCGATGGGAGGAGCCGCGTGCTGGGGATTCACTGTCCATTACCCAGGCAAGTGGTTTGCGTCTTATCCCGGGGCCGGATTCTCCGAGACTTTTCGCTTCCTCGGAATGGATAAGAATCCAGATCGCATCCCAGCGGATTACCAGCAGAAGCTCTGGAATCTTTACGACGCCCATGTGCTGGCTGACAACCTGTATGACATCCCGACGATTGCCTATAGCGGCGAGAAGGACGGACAAAAGATGGCCGCCGACATCATGGTCGAGTCAGCCGCGAAGTATGGTCTGACGCTGCCGCACGTGATCGGTCCTGATACTGCACACAAACTGCATCCCGACTCAAAGAAGATCATCTCGGAGCGTTTGGCTCAGCTCGCCGAGAAAGGTCGGAACCGGATGCCTGCAAGTCTGCGCTTCACAACTTACACGCTGAAATACAACAACTGCGCCTGGGTCACGATTGATGCTCTGAAGGAACACTGGGCAGAATCCTGGGTCCATGCTGATCTGCAGCCGGAAGAATCTCCCACCGGATTCACGATCAAGACCAAGAACGTCACAGGCCTGACAGTCGAGTTCCCCGCTGACATCAGTCCTTTTCCTGCGGTGAAAGAACTGAGCGTGCAGATTGATGGACAGACCGTGACCGGGTTAAGGACCGGAGCTCAGAAAGAACTGACCGCTCATTTCCAGCTGCAGGGTGACAAGTGGAAAGTTATCTCCGAAAAGGAAGTCCATTCAGGACTCGTCAAGCGTCATGATCTGCAGGGACCGATCGACGACGCGTTGATGGGACCATTCCTGTTTGTAAAACCGACGGGCTCATACGTCTCCCCTCAGGTTGGAGAATGGGTGAAATCCGAAATGGATCGTGCCTCAAAGAACTGGCAGCGCCAGATGCGGGGTCTGGCACGGGTACGTCGTGATGTTGACGTGAACAACGCCGATATCCGTGAGAACAACCTCATTCTCTGGGGATGCCCGAAAAGCAATGCACTGATTAAGAAGGTGCTGCCGGATCTCCCGATTCAGTGGTCCGGCTCGGAACTGGTCGTTGGCGACAAGCGCTTCCAGCCTGAGAAAGAAGTTCTGGTGATGGTTTACCCCAATCCACTGAATCCAGAACGCTATATCGTCATTAACAGCGGGCTGACCTATCGGGAGTTCGACTACGAGAACAATGCCCGCCAGACGCCCAAGCTGCCAGACTGGGCCGTGATCGACACAAGCACCCCACCAAATGACGTCGCGCCCGGCAAAATTGTGGAGGCCGACTTCTTTGACGAACAGTGGAAAGTGAAAACTGCCCGCTGAACGGGACTCCAACTCTGCAAGTCGCATTCGTGCGAAAGAGACTGCTTTTCCGTCGAAGCGGAATTCCAGGAGTTGGCGCGACGGATCTCATCCCCGATGATTGCGGTAGTTCCACTACGATGTGAACGTCGCCATGCCCGATGTATGTCGATGGTCATCGTTGGGCGGAACTGCCGTGGCATCCAGGGAAACAGATTATTCTGAGTTTTGAACAGACGCCGAAAACGCGCTCGCAGTTACAGACTGTGTCAGCGCGCCTCGCGGCGGTGCTGGTCGTCATCCTGTGAGTTTCGCACGGAATCCGTTCGAGACCAACTTGCAGAAAGCTGTCAAAGATGCGGCTGTCTCGCTCTATGGCCGGTTTTGATCACAGAAGTCGGGACCTACTTCCGAACGCAGTACCTGACACCGCCATCAGTCATCGACTCGTTGCGACTCTGTGTTGCACGGTCGTGCTGCTGCTCCTCATCGCCAGTCCAATTCGCGCGCAGTCCGACAACGACGCATCACGCGTGAATTTACCGTTGAACGATCCCGGCTGGCTCCCGAAAGGAGAGGACGGGCAGCCTCTCAATCTCGACTTCGAGACGGGAACTCTGAAGGACTGGACGGCCACGGGGCGAGCGTTCGCCGGACAACCGGTCAAGGGAAACATCGATCCCAAGCGTCCGCACGGGGCCAAGAAGCGGAGCCTGCATACTGGCAATTACTGGATCGGCGGGTTCGAGAAAGTCGGCGATCAGCCACATGGAACACTGACTTCGGTTCCTTTCGTAGTCGATGGGCCGTGGTGCAGTTTTCTGATCGGAGGCGGAAATCATCGCCAGACTCGAGTTGAATTGCTGCTTGCCAGTGATGACTCCGTTATCGCTGTCGCACTGGGCAACAACGAAGAGGAGATGGAACCGGTCGTTCTGAATCTGGAGAAGTATCTGGGTCAGAAGATCTTCATCCGGCTGACAGATGCACACTCCGGAGGCTGGGGTCACGTCAACTTCGACGACTTTCGTCTCTACAAGGAACGACCCAAGTTTCCGCCACCTGAAATTCTCGCCGGGCCCGCCCCGAGTAACGAGGTCTATCCCTACCAGAATCTCTCAGGCGACGAGGCCGCGCGTCTAATGCAGGTCCCGCAAGGATTTCGTGTCCAATGTGCCGCGCAGGAACCACTCGTCCGTCAACCTGTCGCGATGGCGATTGATGACCGCGGGCGAGTCTGGATCGCCGAGGCTTATGCCTATCCCCAGCGCGACCCGGAAGGGACTGGACGGGATCGGATCCTGATTTTTGAAGACACCGATCTCGACGGCATTCTGGACAAGCGCACGATCTTCGTGGACGGCCTGAATCTGATTACCGGAATGGAAGTCGGTTTCGGCGGCGTCTGGGTCGGCGCTGCACCTTATCTCCTGTTCATTCCCGACCGGAATCAAAATGATATTCCCGATCACCACGAACCGGGTGCGTACATTCCTCCTGCTCCGGAAGGACTGCAATTCCCCAAGGATGTCCCGCCCGGCGTTGAGGTCGTGCTCGATGGTTGGGGATTTCAGGACACCCATGAAACCCTGAATTCGTTTGCCTGGGGACCGGATGGATGGCTCTACGGCTGCCATGGAGTCTTTACCCATTCTAAAGTAGGTCCGCCGGGAACTCCGGAAGCAGATCGAGTTCCGATCAATGCTGGATTCTGGCGATTCCATCCCTCCCGTCGAAAGTTCGAACTCTTCGCACAGGGAACAAGTAACCCCTGGGGAATCGACTGGAACCGGTATGGCGACATGTTCGCGACCGCATGCGTGATTCCTCACCTGTATTACGTCATTCCAGGAGGTCGCTATCAGCGACAGGCAGGGCCGCACTTCAATCTGAACACGTATGACGACATCAAGACGATTGCCCGCCACCGACACTACGTCGGTAACCAATGGAATCAGAGTGACCGTAACTCCTCAGATGATGTCGGGGGCGGGCATGCACACGCCGGAGCGATGATCTATCAGGGAGGGGCTTGGCCGTCTGAGTACGACGGGAAGCTCTTCATGAATAATGTTCACGGAAACCGCGTGAACGTCGATGTCCTCATCCCAGAAGGCTCAGGTTATGCCGGGGACCGAAACCCTGACTTTCTGCTGACAGGTGACAAGTGGTCGCAAATGCTTGCCATTGCGACGGGCCCGGATGGTCAGGTCTGGATTACTGACTGGTACGATCAGGAACAATGCCATCGCAATGAAGAAGGGCTCCACGACCGGAGTAATGGGCGGATCTATCGCGTCAGCTATGGGGACGCCAAACCAGTCGAAGTCAATTTGAAGGAACTGAACAATGCCGATCTGATCGAGCAGTCGATCTCGGCTCCTAATGATTGGTACGTTCGCCACGCCCGTAGGCTGATTCAGGAACGTTCTCTGGTCAATCCCGGGATCCTCGACCATGTCTCGCTACTGGACCGAATCCAGCAGGAAGAGGATGTCAAAGTCCTGCGAAAACTGTGGTTGCTGGAGTCGGCTGGGCAGTTTGAAAAACTTCCAGAACTGGAGATCACGCGGCTCCTTTCTCATCCGTCCCCACAAGTTCGGTCCTGGGTTGTGCGCCTTCTCGCGGATCACCTCACGCCAGAAGGCCTGACCACATGGCAACTCGAACAATTTGTAGAACTCGCGACCCATGATCCTTCGCCCGTCGTACGACTGTCGATTGCATCAGCGACTCAACGGCTGCCGTTCGAACAGCGCTGGCCAATCCTTCAGCGACTGGTTGCGCATCCAGAAGATGCACAGGATCACAACATCCCGTTGATGGACTGGTATGCGATGGAACCGTTAGCGGACGTGGATCCACAACGGGCGCTGGCTCTCGGTCTGCTCGCCGGCGAGACGATCCCCCTGCTCCGCGATTTCATGATTCGTCGCCTTGGAAGTGCGCGTCCGGAAGATGCGCTGGCCCTGCTCCTCTCTGGGCTGAAAGCAGCGAAGAATGATGATGTGCGGCTGACGTTCCTCAAGGGAATGCGTGGTGCCATGTCTGGCGTTCGCAACGTCCGCGCCCCTGCCGGTTGGAAAGAGGTCTATCAGGAACTGATTGAGTCCGGTGTCGCTTCTCGCAATTTCGACGTTTACCTGTACGCTCTCGGTTTGGGAGCCCGCTTCGGAGATCAGGACGCCGCAAAAGATTTGCGTCAGATCGTGCTGGACGAGGCCGGACCGCTTGCCGAGCGTCGCGTCGCTTTCAACTTCATGCTGAACGATCGTGACCCGCAGCTTGCCGAAGTCGCAGGACAACTGCTCTCCGGGGGTTCGATGCGTGGTGAAGCTGTCCGGGCTCTCTCACGAGTGGACAGTGCAGCTCTGGCGCGAGCGGTCATTGAGGCCTACAAAAGTCTCCCTCCTCTGGAGCAGGCTGATGCGAGGAATGCGCTTTCCAGCCGCGTCTCCTCCGCCCGGGAGTTTATGACCGCGATCGGAATGAACCGCATTCCACCGTCCGATCTCTCAGCCGAGCAGGTTCGTCAGCTCCGCAATCTCAACTCGCGAGAGATCGATGCATCACTGGAAAAACACTGGGGACAGGTTCGCGATTTACATGAAAGTGTCCCGGAGCAGCTGAGCCGATACAAGGCCTTGATTGAGGATCCAAATGGACCGGCTCCGAACAGAGAACTGGGAAGAAATGTCTTTTCCAGAACCTGCCAGCAATGCCATACGCTCTTCGGGACGGGTGGAAAAGTGGGGCCGGACATCACCGGGGCGAACCGCACCAACCTGGATTACCTGCTGACGAACATCATCGATCCGAGTGCGGTCATGGCACAGGAGTACCGCCCTTGGACTCTTGTGATGGATGATGGCCGTGTCATTACCGGCATGCTGAAGGAAGAAGATGACAACAAGGTCGTCGTGCAGACGACAACAGAACTGTTGACGCTGGCGAAAGACGAGATCGAAGCCCGTAAATCGGGGGATCGTTCGATGATGCCCGATGGACTGTTGAATAAGCTGTCACCGCTCGAGATTCGCTCTCTGATCGACTATCTCTCAGGTCCGGGTCAGGTCCCAATTCTCGCGACCCCCAATCTGCTCTCCCAGTTCTTCGACGGTCACAGCCTGCAAGGCTGGCACTCACTACCTGCCGGAATTGAAGCAGACTGGACTGTCGACAACGGCGAACTCATTGGCCGTTCTGACGGCAAACACCTGATCTCGCTCGTGAATGAACTCTCATTCGGAAACTTCAATCTCACCGGAGAGTTTCAGGTCGTCGGAGGACGTGGGGAAGTCGCTGCGATCTTCCGTGGACAGATGATTGAGAACGGTCAGTTAAGAGGATATCAGCTGCTTGCCGACGAACAGGCACAGGTTGAGCTGATCGAAGCCAACGGCCGGGGTCTTCTGGCAACCGGAAGTCGTCTGAGTGATGTCGGGACCGGGAAGTGGCATTCCTTCAGGATCACCGCGATTGGCAGCCGCGTTCAATCATCCGTCGATGGAAAGGTTGTCAGTGATTTCATTGATATTCCCGGTTCCCGTCAGGGGATCATTGCCTGGCAGCTGCTCCCCGGTGCGCCAGTGGAACTTCGACTCAAAAACCTTAAGGTCGAACTTCGAGAACCGTTGCCGACATATGCTCTGACAGGAAGCAATCCTCTCGGCTGGCCTGAATCAATCCCTGCATCTCAGAATGTAAAAATCAGCTGGAAGAAATATCAGTTGGATCCTGCATTTCGCTCGGAAGGCTGTGCCGTCGCTGACATCGACAACGATGGGAATCTGGATGTCGTGGCAGGCCCTCAATGGTATCGCCAGGAGGCGGACGGCAAGTGGACGACTCATTCCATCCTTGCGGATCCGCCTGAGTTCGCCCCCTCACGATACAGCGAATCGTTCCTGAATTTCGCGCAGGATCTCGATGAAGACGGTTGGGTCGACGCCATCGTGGTTGGCATCCCCGGCGGGGCGACGACCTGGTTCCGTAACCCAGGCGGAATGACGGGCGAGGATGTCCCGACGGAGTGGCAGAAGCAGACTGTGATTTCTGTCACGACGAACGAGGGGCCGCTCTACACCGGGCTCTTGGGGAACGGGCGACGCGTCCTCGTCTCAGGTGTTGAAAATAATGTGATGGCCTACTCCCAGCCGCAGTCGTTTCCGCTGGCCCCGTGGAAGATCAATTCCATTTCCACGAGCGGAGCCCCTGGAACGGACCGGTACTCACATGGTCTCGGGGCGGGTGACATCAACGGCGACGGCCGCGCCGACGTCATTACTACGGCGGGATGGTGGGAGCAGCCTGCCGCCCAGTCCCGCAATGCGTGGCGATTCCACCCTGCAACGCTGGGACAGCCTTGCGCAAACATGTACGCCTACGACTTCAATGGGGATGGCCGGAACGATGTCCTCTCTTCCTCGGCCCATTCCTTTGGAATCTGGTGGCATGCGCAAGGACCCGAGTCTGAACCGGAACAGACGCGATGGAAGAGCTATCTGATCGATGACTCGATTTCACAGACACATGCTCTCGTTCTCGCGGATATCAACGGCGACGGGCTGCCTGATTTTGTCACCGGCCGACGGCATTGGGCTCACAATGGAAATGATCCCGGTGAAGATCAACCCGCCGTGCTCTGCTGGTTTGAATTCCAGCGAACTCCAGAGGGTCCACGGTGGAAGAAGCACCTCATTGATGACAACAGCGGAGTGGGAACACAATTTGAAGTGGCAGACGTGAATCGCGACGGGCTGTTAGATATTGTGACGTCCAACAAGCTGGGGACCTACGTCTTCATTCAGCAGCGGGCAGCCAATGCGGAACCCGCTCAAAGTGAGTGAACGTTGAGAACTGAAAACCGGGAACCACAGGTTCATGTTCGATCATCATGAATCGACCGAACATGGTTCTTCCGGTTTTGCGGACGGCCCCCTTCATGACGCGTCTCAGGAGAGATCCTCATTCGCGGGCTGACAACGGCGCGGTGTTGAAGATTGAGATGTCTCAATTCCTTTGACGTGGTCAATTATGTATCCCTCCAGAGAGAAGGCGAGTCTATGCAGCGTCTCTGTTCGCGGCTCACTGAGCTGACGTATTTTTCGGCATTCCTGCTGTCGCTTGTCATCAGCAGCCACATGCTGCAGGCGGCGACTCCCGGAGTTTCACTTTTTAACGGGAAGAATCTCGACGGCTGGGTACAGCGCGGGGGGAAGGCAGTCTACACAGTCGAAAACGGAGAAATCGTCGGCACCTCGGTTCCGAATACAACGAACAGCTTTCTTTGTACCGACCGCGACTATACGAACTTTATTCTCGACGTCGATGTGAAAGTCGATCCCAGCTTGAATTCCGGGATCCAGTTCCGCTCGAACGTCTATGACCAGCCGAAATCCTACGAGTCAAAAGACAAGAACGGCGCGCAGCACGTCATTACCGTCACGCCGGGACGCGTCCACGGGTATCAGGCAGAAATCGACCCGTCTTCCCGGGCATGGTCCGGCGGAATCTATGATGAGGGTCGCCGCGGCTGGCTCTACAGCCCGATTGGAGAGGAGAAAGCTCAGGCACGCGCCGCATTCAAGAACAACGAGTGGAATCACTACCGGATCGAAGCCAATGGCCCTTCGATCAAAGTCTGGGTGAATAATGTACTGGTCACAGATTTGAATGATGCCATGACCAGCACCGGTTTCATCGCCCTGCAGGTGCATGGAATCGGTCAATCCACCGAGAAGGCCGGCCGACAGATCCGCTGGAAGAACATTACTCTTCAGGAACTGCCAGGCTCAGCGCAGTCGGCGACGTCCGCTCAGGCTCCGGCCGCTCCCGCAGCAGAAGGAGCCAAGGCCGAGCAGTGGCTCCATTACCCCGGCAAGAACGGACCAGGCGCCGGTAAGAAGGTCGTTCTGATCTCAGGCGACGAAGAATACCGCTCTGAAGAAGCCCTGCCGCAGCTCGCCAAGATCCTCTCCCAGCACCATGGCTTTGACTGCACCGTTCTGTTCTCGATCGATCCAGAGACGGGTTTTGTGAATCCGGCTGCAACAAACAACATTCCCGGGACGCAGGTTCTGAATGATGCGGACCTGATGGTGATTTTCACGCGATTCCGCGATCTGCCCGACGAGCAGATGAAGCCGATTGATAACTACCTGAAATCCGGCCGACCTGTTCTCGGAATCCGCACTGCGACACATGCCTTTAATCCTCCTGCGAACAGCGCCTGGTCGCACTATGCAAATGGATATCAGGCCAAAGACGGAGAGTCCGCTGACGGGAAAGATCAATGGCTCGACGGATTCGGACGAGTCGTTCTGGGTGAACGCTGGCACACGCACCATGGCTCGCACAAGCATCAGAGCACACGTGGTTTCATCAACCCAGGGGCTGAAGATCACCCGATTCTTCGCGGAATTCGTGATGGAGAAATTTGGGGTTCGTCAGATGTCTATGGAGTTCGCCTCCCCCTCCCCGGCGATTCTTATCCGCTGATTCTGGGACAGGTCGTCAATCGCACCGGCGAATATGACAAGGATGATCTCTTCTATGGATTGCGGCCGACGGATGATGAAGCCGATCCGAAGCTGAACGATCCGATGATGCCCATTGTTTGGACCAAGACATATCAGGTCCCTGGGGGCAAGAATGGCAAGTCGATGACATCGACCATCGGTGCCGCTGTGGATCTTCTGAACGAAGCAGTCCGTAAGGAACTGGTCAACGGAGCGTTCTATCTGGTCGGCTTGTCCGAATTCATTCCAGAGAAAGGGTGCGAAGTCGGCCTTGTTGGCGATTACAAGCCATCCAAGTATGAGTTCCGTGACAAGAAGACTTGGAACGCAGCGAAAAAGACGGTCGCCGATTTTAAATAGTCAGTGAACTCACCGGACGACCGCGCTGACGCTTCCCGTCAACTCAGTCCGTTGTGAATGAAAGAGTCCCGCCGCCTCGGACCTGAGACGGCGGGACTTCTTATTGATGGCGCCGTCAGCTACCTGCAATGGCGATTGAATCCCTATCGGAACAGGGGAGCGTCGGTCTGCTTCTCTGCAGGGACAGCGGCCTCCTGAACAATCGGCGGGGCCACGACCTCTTTATGCAGCGGCAGGACTTCTTCCGCGATGCGCGTCTCATTCTCATCAATCGGGGGACCAATGATTCCCGACTGTTGGCCGACCGCGAATGTCATCGCGAACAGCAGACAATAGGTGAAAATCGTCGGACCAATCTGAGGACTGGCCCACTTGATCGCCGTTCCGAATGATTTCTTCAGTTTCGGCAACGGTCCCGTCCAGCCGACGGAATAGATCTCATCCAGCAGCAGATGGGAAAAGAAACCGATGGCCATCCCGACCCCCATCAGCAGTTTCACCTGCGGGTGCGGATTAGGATAAAGGACATAGACGAGTTCCGCGGCGATGAAGATTGCAGGGATACTGTGGAACATCCCCCTGTGGACGCTGAGCGCGTTCACGAGGCTCGCCAAGCCATAGCGGATGACGAAGTACATGCCGATCATCACGAGGATCATGACCTCGGTATTTGCCGGGAGTCCTGAGATCTTGAGAATGTGACCGACAACCACCAGCGGCACGACCGCCGCTGTGAGCGCAAAGATTTCCTGCCCCGGCTTGGCCGTGGGGCTATCGAGATCGGGCAGCATTCCACCGAGACCGGCTAACAGACCCCCGACGGCGGCCTCTGCCGGAGAATAATCCAGCAGCCCCCCCGCGACGATTCCATAACCGAGCCCCAGCATTCCACTGACGCTGATATGTTCGCGAAACGCAGCCATGCGTCCTCCATGACGCATCAAATGGGAACCGCTTCCGTCCACTGGTTGCGACATCGCATGCCAGCCGTGTGCGATCAAATTGAAAGATCACATTGAGACGGAAGTCTGAAGACAACGCCTTCAGACTGATTCCAACCCCCGATCACCCTGCGGACCATCTCACCCAGACGACCTGTCTTCCCTTGTTTCCAATGACCTGAAAAGCTGGGAAAGAAATCGTCATCGTGGTAAGCGTTTTTGTGAATTCCAGACAGTCTGCAGAGAAATCCTGAATCATCCAATCGTCATAATCCGCCCTGCGCGGGGAGGGTTTCTATCAAATCAGGGAGTATCCCGGCAAGAATTCTTCAGTGGGCAGTGAGTCAGCACGGCGATCTGATTCAGCGAGGAGATCCGAGACAGACCCGGAAACCGTCACGGGAGTCGGAGTAATCCAGCGACCGAATCCCCAGTCGAACCGCACAACGGGCGTTCCCTGGGACGTCGTAGTAGTTGCCCCCTTTACAGACCGGGCGAGAGACTTTCTTGGTCGCAGCGTCCTCATAATAGACCTCTTCATGACCGCCTGCGGGATCAAAATGGTCGAGGGCGAATTCCCAAACCCCTCCGCACATGTCCGCGAGACCAAATCCATTGCGTCCCCGCTCGCCATAAACGTCGACGGGAGAAACCATTGCATATCCATCCTTCCAGGGAAGCTTCGCCCCCGGCCACGCGAAGTCTTTATTTGGAAGAAGATCGAGAGCCGAGATGTTCAGCCTGCCCTTTGCGTCCTCCAGATTGCTGCCCCACCAGAAGGCATGGCTTTCCTGGCTTCCTCCACGACAGGCATACTCCCATTCCGCTTCCGTGGGCAAACGATAGATGAGCCCTTCAGGCAATGTCCCGTTGGCTTTTTCTTTCTTCGTGAGCCATTCACAGAAAGCGGTCATGTCATTGTGGCTGACACAGACAACCGGAAAGTCCGGCCGTTCGGGAACTCCATGATTGGGATCCCGCCAGCTCTTCCCGGCCATTTCAACCCAGGGATGCGGAGGCTTCCCGGAATTGGTCATGTTGGGTTTCCAGTTCTGATCGAAGCACATCGCCGTCGCCCCCGGCTTCTCTGCATCGGTGACATAACCGGTTTCCTCGACGAATCGGCGGAACTGACCGACGGTCACTTCCGTACGGCCCATCCAGAATCCTTCCTTCACGCGCATCGGACGGGCTTCGCCTTCGTATCCTTCGCGAACTCCTCCGCCTGAAGAAAACGCAGCACCGCCATCCTGTCCAACGGCCCAAATCTTTTCTTCCGCAGTGCTCCCCATTTTGAACTCGCCCGGCGGGATGTAGACGATTTCCAGCGTCGTTCCGCTTCCGAGTGAAAGCATCTTGGCGTCGCCCTTTGCAGGTTCTGCGGCGCCAACGAGATGTGAATCACCTGCTGACCAGAAACCGCACGCCGCGAACAGAATGGGACTCAGCAGACGACAGGCTTTCCGAAACGCTGATGGAATCATGGGGGGCCCTCTCAGGATCAAAGGCGGGAAACCGAACGACAGTATGAGGACGCCGGGAACACCCTCACTTCTATGAGCAGCCTTCGGATCGTAATGAAATCGCCCCGCCTGCAACACATCCACGAGTGCAAATACTTTGCAATCGAACCTTGCATTCGCTGAACAATTCCCCTGACGGCGAGTCCACTGTCCGAAAGTCGCAGGCCTTAAAACGACAAGGTCACGCGCCGATCTGATGTCGACGCGTGACCAGTTTCATCATCCAATTTTATCACCCACAGAGTGGAGAACTCTCCCATCGCCAAAGGCAGGCGAAGAGTGTCCGTGGGGATCAATAGAAGCCACCGCCTCCGAACCCGCCTCCACCGTAACCGTTGTTTCCGTAGTTGTTGAATCCGCCGGATCCAATGAACTGGTAATAATTATTCTGGCCGGGCATCGACCAATAGCCGGGTCCATATGCGGTTCCAACAATGGTCCGCTGCTGGGCATCCGGGTTGCCGAGATCATATAGAATCTGTGCAACGAGATTACGTCGCAGGGCATCGAGTTCGGGATCCGAGTTATTCGGTTCACGCTCGACAATAACCGGAAACGGTGTGCTCCGCATTCGGGCGGCGATCTCGAGAATGTGATCTTTGCCGTCCGAAGTCAGCTCTGCCGTCTGTCCGACAAAGTTCATACGGGGCATGATGAAGTCAGCGGCCTCAGCGTTTGTTTCCATCACCTGATCGTGAGCGCGAACAATGCTGCCCAGGGGCAGGGTCTCAGGAATGGCGTTCGAAGTGCGATGAAGCCAGCCGAACCATCGTCCACAACCGGCGCCGCCTGCCCCACAGCATGATTTGCATTTCCCGCAGGGGCGTTCCGTCGAACAGGTCTGACATTCCTGAGTTTCGCAGCTCTTGGAATGTCCCCACCGGAAGAATTTGTGGCCAGCCTGCGATGGCAGTGCTTGTGACGCCAGAATGACTCCGGAGACTGAGAGAATTCCCAGAAGCTGCTGCGGTGATTTTCTCGAATCCATGAGAATCTTCCCTTCCGGGGATGCTGTGTTCGAGGCCACGCTGGCCTGATTTCTCTGTGTCGTCATGGGCGGACAAACAGAGCTCACTGCGACAAATCGTCGCGCTGTTGTCTGTCGCTGAAGTCCGTTGCCTTCCGGTCATCCCTGCGGCAGGGCATTCCCGGAAAGTCTGGGTTGGATCAGATTTCTCTCACGTTCCCCGGCAAGCGCAGCAGGTGCTGCATCTCGACTTTCCGATTCCGATCTGCGATGGCCCCGGCGTTTCCGGTGCAGGAAACATCCCGAGCTGCCGCGAGGGCGAGTTCGCTGGTCTATCGCTGTCGTGGCGGAGACTGTCGAGACGGACCCTGACGTGGCTGTGACTGAGTCTGCGGCTGCTGTTGTGTCTGCTGCTGCGTCTGCGGTTGTTGCATTTGCTGTAGCATTTGTTGCTGCATTTGCTGCTGCTGAAGCTGTGCAGGGAGAACCGGTGCCGGGCGCGTCTGGGTCCCTGAAGTTTGCCGAATCTGAGGCGGCCCCTGTCGAGACTGAGTCGTCGCCGGACCTGCTGGAGTCGGTTCCATCAGAGGAGCAGACGGCGGCCCATAATTCATCGGAGCACCAGGCTGACCGGGGACGGATGGCTGAACCGGATAGACAGGTGTTCCCTGCATGCCCGGCTGCCCTTGAGGCCCTGGCGGGTACTGCGTGCCATCTTGATATGGCATGCCCTGCTGATACTGCTGCGGAGGTCCCTGCGGATTTGTCGGAGGGGCTCCATAAACTCCACCTGGGTATGGACCTTGTGCTCCGCCTGTGGCACCGGGTGCCAGCTGAGGCAATGCCGGTGTTGGGTTATAGAAGTTATAGCCGACGTCCCGGGCATAACCTTGACCGTTGCCGTAGGGGAGCAGCTGATAGTTGCCCATATCAGCATTTCCTTCGATTCGGTTGTATTTCCAGAAGTCGAAGCAGTTCGGATGTGGCGAATACCAGCCTGGCAGCGGTGGCACCTGATCAGCATCCATCGCCCGAACGATTTCCGGAGTCACGATGATCAGCATTTCGTTTTGGTCTTCGGTCGCCCGTTTTGCATTGAACAACCAGGTCCCGACGATCGGAATTTCACCGAGGAACGGAACGCGAGTGGTTTCTGCACTTTCACGACGGGAGAAAACTCCCCCCAGTACGAGTGACTGACCTTCGCGAAGTTCGACTCGCGTCTGGACACGGCGGACGTTCAGTCCTGGAATACCGCCGACCGCGCTTCCTCCATCCAGCTGGCTGAGTTCTGGCACCACCTGCAGGCGGATCAAATCATTATCCAGCAATGTCGGAGTGCAGATGACCGACGTACCGTATCCACGGAAGGACGTCTGCTGTCCCTGGGCTCCGCCGATCCCGACGATGGTCGGCACCGCGAATTCCCCCCCTGACAGAAACGACGCCGATTCCCCGCTCATCACGACCAGTCGAGCATCTTCCAGAATCTTTGCAACGCCATTCGATGCCAATGCATCGATGGCAATGGTCACATCACCGCTGCTGAAGACTCCGCCGAGGTTGGCCGAGGCCGCTGCCATGGTCGAGTTCAGAACGACATTGCCATTGTTAATGATGGCTTCCCAGTTCATCCCCCAGCGACGCAATTGAGAATGTTGAATCTCAGCGATTCGAACATTGATCTTAATCTGAAACTCACCGGGGATCCGCAATTCATCAACGATGAACGACGAGAGAAAGTTGTTCGCGAAGTTGTCGCCCCAACCATTCGGGCCGGCAAATCCACCACCGACTCCACCGCCGCCGCCGTTCCAGAGGCCGTTCCCGTAGTCACTTCCTGCGAGGAATCCCTCTTGCGCGATGACTTCTCCACGGATCAGCTGCATGATATTGGCAGCTTCTTCAGAGTCGCGGGCCTGCCCGCGGACGATGATCTTCCGGGAAATTGGAATCAGGTACACCTTGCTGTTTGGATACAGCAGGGAGATTTTGCGTTCGATACGGCCATAGCTCAGATTCCGCTGGTCGTCGAGCGACGGGTCACGCACAATGGTGACGACGTACATCAGCGGCTGCTCCTGACCCTCAAACCAGAGCCAGAGGTCCGTGGAACCGATCGCTTGCCCGATCAGGGAGATTTCGTTCGGGCTGAACTGAACGACATCGAGTACCGTCGTGTCTGACCACGCAATCCGACGAATGTTGCTGCGAGTGACGATCAGCTGACTGCGATGATGAATGACTTCGAGCTTCTCATCAGCGCGCGGCATCGCCCGAATCCGCTCATCGAGCGGTCTACGCGGATCGAGCGTGAGCTGGACCTGCTCAACATTCCCATCTCCTGCTGTTGACGCGCTGACCATCTGGATCGGTTGCGGATAGCCCTGTCGCCCCTCTTGAGCCCATGCCGGGAACGAGAGAACACATAACAGCAGCACCGCACCTGGCAGATGTTTATTGCACGCAAGCAATTGGATGACGGTACGGATCGGTACGCCGGCCAGATCTGCGGCGTCTGTTGCCGTCGTAGTGTAATTCGACATCCAATGTCGCTCCTGTCAAAGCGCTCTTCCGAAGAGAGCCCCTTATCAGGACCCTTCTCTGAAAAGCACGCCTTTCTCGGACTGCACCTCATGTGCGGCCCACATCCGCCGGCCAAACTCTCTTCCCTGGCGTTCAGGAATCAAACGCCTTCCTGCTCGCCCAGAGTTCGCCGGTCATTTCTATCGACTCTGCGCCTTGGGAGAGTTCAAACAATCAATTGGGGCATCTCTCAACCTGTCGGTGGACAGGGAGGGACCGTAACGGTTGCGCAAGATATAATGATTGAAAATTGCAGGTCGCGTCGCATCAAGAAAAGCTGTTCCAACGGCATGCGCGCAGAAAAACGCCCAATTTGCGTTATTTCTGACGTCACTGATCGGTTGTCATTCATCGATGAGTCGTCAGGTGGTGGAGTTTACCGGTTGTAGGGCTTTTCGCCGAATCTTGGGGATTACGTCGCCAAGACGATGAGTAGAGCCCTGTATGCGTCTTGAAACAGAGTCGCTGATCGTGCTCGAGGTTGCCTCGCAGGCGGCACCGCAAGAGACTCCTTGATGGCATTTTCAGAGTGCTTCTTTTGCCGGCATTCTCAGCTTCATTCAATGCAGAAGATCAAAACGACAAGACGCTGTTTAGGGACCAGCTTTACGATCGAGTGTTGCGTTTCGAAACATATAAGTTGACTGTTAAGAATTCCCCCGACGGAGGACCGGCTTTCACTGTGGCAAACGAGGGGAAACCCGCACCGCTTCTACCGTCTTCTTACTCAGTAGTTGATCGACAATCTCACGTCCGGGGACTCCCTATCCGTTCCCGCTCCAGACGAAATCCAAGCTGCGATCTGTCGAGATGCGGACGCCTTTTTCGAGCACGAATGGAGATCACTCGACCTCACTCACACCCTGAGTCAAAGGCACCTCGCGGCAGCGTTTCAGCAGATCACTCGGCGCTTCTGGTTCGACGAGCTAGATCTTGTCACAGGGAGACCCAGCCGCCGCTCAACGAGTGATGTCAGCAGAGTGATGGAAGCACTGTTTTCGGCATCTCAGACTGCGTAGCCGGCGGGTATGTCGCTCCGCAATCAGTTCGCAGCAGCGAAGCAGCACAAAAGAGAAAGCCTCCATCCCGTCCAGTCGAAAACTCGACCAGACCACATGGAGGCTCACTGTTCATTTTTCCAGCGAGAGCAACCCGGACGACTGAAGTGGTCGAAACGTCTTATTCGTCCTCAGGACTCAGCAGGCGACCCGGGGGAACCATGGAAGCAATCTTCTGGAAGGCTTCCAGCAACTGCGTTTCCATATCCTGTGTCGTCACCCCGCCTGGCACATTGATGAAGATGCCGCCCCCCATCCAGGCAATGGCTGCGAGCAGTTCACGGTCTGCGTCCGATCCCACCGCCATCGTGTTGATGACATAACCCTTTCTCACGCAGTTATAGGCCTGCAGGAGAACGTGTCGTTTGTTGGAATCTGTCGTCGAATAGTTCGCAACTCCATCACCGTCATAGTCGAACATTGTGTTCCAGTTCCATCCGTTCGGCAGCGTCGATGAACCGCCCCGATCGATGACGTTACTGTTTCCGTCGGTCATCAACAGGATGGTCGGTTGAGCTTCGCCGCGTCGATAGTCATCCAGGAGTTTCATGCCGTCCAGCAGACCTCCCCCGATGTTCGTAGACGCAGAATAATGATTCGCCTGCTTGAACTTCATCAGATTGTTCACCGCATCGTAATCGTCCGTGAGCGGCTTATTGCGGATGTCGACGAACGGGATCGTCACGTCAGACGGGACGTTCTGATAGTTCTCGATCCGATGGCTGGAATCGTAGCTGACCATTCCAATGTGATCATCGAATGAGAGCGTTTTCAGGAAGTCACACAACAGAGCGTGACCTTCCTTGATCGATGTAAATGGATAGTGACGGGACTTTGCCAGTCGAGGGGTATCAGCATTCGATGACCGGGATCGCAGGATGTAATTGGCGAAGCTGAGACCGCCGTACTTCTCTCGATAGCCCTTGGCAATCATCTGCTCATCATTTCGGGCGTGATTGAAGAACTCAGACCAGCTTCCATTCGAAAATGGGTAACGTCCCAAACCGAAGGCCGACTGAATCGAGCTGTCACTGTCATTGAACGTATGGACGACCGTTCCAGAACCGCTTCCGCGTTTCACGGTGACCTCGACGGAGGAAATGTCTCGCGATCCGGAGACGGTCACACTCTTGATTGTGCCGTTCTGGTTCGATGTCATCGAAGTTCCGTTGGTGTAGACCAACTTCACCGAGTTAATTCCAGTCGTCGACGTGACTGCACATTTGTCATAGCGGAATTCACAGGTCGTCGTCGTGCTGTTACTCGTCGTTGAAAGTTTGAGATACTTCGGCTCGAACGTCAGATTTCCTGTATTCGTGGGCTGCAGATCATCCCAGACCTTTCGCAGGTTTTCGACGATCTGCTGATCACTCAGGCGGCTGTTGGCCTCTGCGTTTAGCGGGAAGTGACTGTCAAAATTCATCGAGCGCGAGAAGTCGTGAATCACGACGATGTCTCGTGCGCGGACGAATGCCGTGGCTTCCGCTTTGATCGCTGCGAACTTGGTCCCGATCGCTCCCCCGAAGAAGAGTCTCAGCTTCCCATCCTTTTCGTTCGGGTCGTCGTGTTCGCGACGTGCAACAACCCGAACTGTATTTGCGATCTTAGCATTCCAGTCTGTTGTCCAGACCTTCGTCACGTTGTTGTATTGACGCTGTCCGAAGAAAACATCGGTCTGCGGATTGACATAGACGCCGCTCAGTTCGGCGACGTGAGCAGCGACAGTCCGGGCTCTGGAAATTGCATATGCAGTCGGATCAGCAGTTCCGATCGGGGCATTGCGAATCCCCAGGGTGATCTCCTGCGACGCGGCGAGCGCTGCGGCATCGACCGCATTCTGCATACGGCTTTTCTGAACCTGCAGGTATCCAACGTCAACACTGAGTGCCGCCGCTGCAAGCAATGCGATCAGACAGAAGCAGGTCAGTAGCAGAATACTCCCCTGTCTGTTGGCAGACTGGAGATTCGAATTTCGAGTGGACGATGCAGGGAAAGGACGATGGTTCATCTGAATTCAACTTCATGCTGATGAATGCAATTGAGCAGGAAACAAAAGCAAAACTCGGAGATCCCCTGCCCGGGACTCAGCCGCTCAACTCACTCTTCCCCATACGAAAGACGACATTCGCGCTCAGGGATTTCCCCTTCATGATTCGAACGGGAAAAACTCCGACCTTGGCATAAGGCACCGTGGCGGTGACCTCAAAATATCCCAGCTCGTTGTCTTTGTCTGAGAGATCAAATGTGGTTCCCTTTTTAGAGCCTTCAGCAAAGGTGATCTGGACGTCCACATCCGACCCCGACAGTCCGCCGGCGGTCAGCATATTCCGGATG
Source organism: Planctomycetota bacterium (assembly GCA_023417655.1). Taxonomy (GTDB): domain Bacteria; phylum Planctomycetota; class Planctomycetia; order Planctomycetales; family Planctomycetaceae; genus Planctomicrobium. Next base: position 65,216 of record JAEZFD010000069.1, read on the forward strand.
TCCCCCACGATCTTCTGATTCATCGTCACGCCTGGAGGGAGCTTTACCCTGAGATCACTCGCAGCAGCACGAGCCCCTTCCCTGACAGCGTTTGAGAGCCGTTGTTTCACGTCCAATGCTCGAGACATCTCAACGATTCCGAGCAGAATGGCCATGAACAATGGAGCAGTGACCGCAAACTCGACGGTGGCCGTGCCCCATCGACGATGCGGTTGAGCGGGAGTCGCTTGTCGTCTCACGATCCGTTGCATGAAATCCTTGATCCTGTCATCACCGGTAGACTCCCCCGAGGCGTCCAGCGATTCTCCGCGGGAAACGTCACGCTATTCATGGCGCATCACGCACTGAGCTTTTAAAGTCACATTCTTGATCCAGAACGGTGGCAACAAGGCCACTGAGTTGTACGGAACAGTAATCCGGATGACGAACAGTTGATTGGTCTCGGCATCCTTCAACTGGATGTTCGGGAGATTGGCGTAGTTGATGTCGGCCGGTCTCACATTCTGTTCATCAAAGATGCCAGCGTTCTTGATCATCACTGTCGCCTTCGCGCTGCGAAAAGCGGAGTTAATGACCCGCCGGGCGAGTGCCTCGACCTCTGCGTTCGTGACACCTTCGACAGAACCGTACCGGGCAGCACGCTGAGCGGCGGCATTCATGGCACCCTGCACCATGTACGCGCTCCCGAACTCCATAATCCCGGCCATAAACAGGCCGAAGACCGATGCAACGACAGCGTTCTCAACAAGGACGGCACCACTTCTACGCGGGGCGACCTGCTTCGAGTTCAAATGTCGATTTCGGACGAACATGCTCTGCCTGGCTGCGAACTGACTACCTGCGGATTGAATGGCTACGAATTAACTGGCAGTGTGAATTCATTCTCCCCGATGTGATCGCGCCGTTTGCTCTTCATGCAGACGGCGGGATTTCCGGGAATGCGCAAGAATCCGCGCAACACTAGGTCAAGCAGGCCAGCGGAATTTCAGAAATTCCTCAAAATTCACACTTTGATGTCTTTCCGCATCACGAACTGGGGCGTGTTTCAGATTGGAAGCAGTGCCTTGGCGTACGTCGGCGTTCTTTCAGAAAGAAAAACCATTACATCCCGCAGATTCGGCGCAAGCGATTCCTGCACCGTGAGGGGGTTTCCCGCTCATCCTCCCCATCCAAAAGAGTCGCTGAACAGCGCAGGATGGCGCAACGCAGAGCGCCTTCGCTTCATCATCCGGGCTTGGATTTCAGGGTTATTGACAGTACATCCCCCGACTGCCAAAAGAGGTCCGGGGTCGCCCAATCCAGAGAGACCGTCTACAATACAGGCATCCCTGACAGAGGTCGCCAAGAGAGAAGAACCCGCCATCGAATAGGGTTCTCTTGAACGCCCAGAGCGTTCGTTTGGCGACCGTGAAACGGTCAGTGGGAATAAGCGACAGCAGGTTAAGTCGGCGTCTTTTCAAGAGGAATTCCGGTGCGCGGTCCAGGTGTTCGAATTCAGTACGACGTCCGACGCCTCTGGAGATGCCCCGAGTGCGGTGCAGAACGCCGTGTGGCTGCCAGCCAAACAACCGTAACCTGTGAATGCCGACGCGAGCGGCCGCTGATGCACCTGATTGAACCGCAACGCCGTGTCCGCCCGACCCCGCCCCCTCTCGATCTGGTGATGACCGAAGCGGACTGCGACCCGGAAATTGCCTCCTCGCCTGAAGTTGCCTCCGTCGATGTGACGGCGGAGCGGCTACCTGAAATCGTTCTGGATTCAGAAACTGCCAATTCGTTGTCAGATTTGGAGGCGGAGGATGGAGTTTGAATTTCTGCCCTGGGATGGGTCTGACCAGTTTGGGCCCCAGTCAGCGGATGACCTCTTCGACCAGCTGTCCGATTACTTTCTCGATCATGGCGAAGAAGTTCTGCCGGCACTGCAGGATTGGGAAGAAGATCATCCAGATCTCGTCGACAAGCTCATTAAACGGGGATACCTGGAGAAGGACCGGGAGGGGAAGTTTCGTGTCACTCCGAAGGGCCTGCAGAGAGTTGAGAGCAAGGCCCTTGAGCAGCTCTTCTCCATTCAGAACCGTGACAAGGTCGGACGCCACGACACTGAGTTTCGCGGAACCGGGCAAACCGTTCTCGAAGAATCAAAGCCCTATGAGTTTGGAGACCCAGTCGCCAACCTCAATCTGCATGAGACGCTGAAGAACGGATTGCTGCGGAATGGCCCCGGTTCGCAGATCCAACTCGGCGAAGAAGACCTCGTCATCTACGACACCGAGTACCAGACTTCCTGCGCGACGGTCGTGCTGATCGACATGTCCGGCAGTATGACCCGATACGGAAAATATGGCGCGGCGAAACGGGTCGCATTGGCGATGCAGAATCTCGTCCGTACCCGGTATCAGAGCGACTTCCTGCAGATGGTCGGTTTCTACACCTATGCTTCTCCGCTGTCGGAGAAAGAGTTGCTGATGTCGGCCCCGAAGCCGGTCAGCCTGTACGACTCCCATGTCCATTTGCGGATCAATCTCGACAGCCCTCCGGCCTTCGTCCCGGAGCACTTCACGAATATCCATGCAGGCCTTCAGTTCGCCCGACGAATCCTGCGAAAGCAGTCCGCCGCAAATCGTCAGATCATTCTGATTACTGACGGAGAACCGACCGCACATGTGGAAGGTCGCGATCTCGTGCTGATTTATCCGCCATCCGAGAAAACCGCTCGAATCACCCTGACGGAAGCGAAGCGCTGCGCAAATGAGGGAATTCAGATTTCGAGTTTTGCGCTGATCGAAGATTATTTCTATTATGGACTCGTGAACTTTGTCGAGCAGATGGCTCTGGTGACCAAAGGAATCAGTGCAACCTGCAATGCACAGGATCTGGGGAACATGGTCGTCCAGTCCTTTGAGCGCGGGCGCCGGAAACGGACTCGAGTTTGATGTCGATGGTTTCTGTAGTGCGGATCTGAGCCGTTTCCTTTCAATCTGAATCAGCGAATTCATGCCTGCGATCGTCGTCGACAATCTTTGTAAAACATATCGCGTCTATCAGAAGCAGGAGGGGCTCTGGGCTTCCGTGCGAGGGCTGTTTCATCGGAAGTTTAAAACTGTCGAAGCGGTGCGCAACGTCAGTTTCCAGATTGAACCCGGCGAAATGGTCGCGTTTCTCGGTCCAAACGGTGCCGGCAAGACAACGACGCTCAAGCTGCTTTCGGGGCTGATCTTCCCCACTTCCGGAAATGCCCACGTCCTCGGCTATGTCCCGTGGAAACGAGAGAACGCATTCCGTCGCCGCTTCTCGCTCGTGATGGGTCAGAAGAACCAACTCTGGTGGGACCTGCCTGCTCAAGAGTCGTTCCAGCTTCATCGCGAGATCTACCGGATCCCCGACAAAGACTTTCAACGTCGCAAAGACGAACTAGTTGATCTGCTGGAAGTCGGGAAACTCGTCGGCCAGCCGGTCCGTGAGTTGTCGCTCGGTGAGCGGATGCGCATGGAGCTGATCGCCGCACTGCTCCACAGCCCAGAAGTCCTGCTATTGGATGAACCGACCATCGGACTGGACGTTGTGTCACAGCGTCGGGTGCAAGAGTTTCTGAAGCATTATCAGGCTCAACAGAAGATCACCGTCATCCTGACCAGTCATTATATGAAAGACGTCGAGGCCCTCTGTCGTCGAGCGGTGATCATCAATCACGGCGAGATCAAGCATGATGGTCCGCTCGCAGAAATCGTTGAGCGTTTCAGCCAGCACAAGGTCATGTCCCTCCAATTCGCCACAACGGAAAACCCGCGCGATCTGGAACAGTACGGAAACGTAATCGAATACAATCTGCCTCGCGTGAAAATTGAAGTCGAACGCGGACGGATTACTGACGTGCTAGGGAAGATTCTCGCTCAGTATCGTATTGAAGATGTGGGCGTTCACGAACGTCCGCTGGAGGAGGTCATTGCCGAGATGTTTTCGGCGACAGACGATCAGCCCTACAAAGATCCGAACGACCAGGAGCTCGAAGCCGCCGCCCAACGAGTCGGCTCCGGATCCTGAAGCAGTCCAATCCAGCTTTGCGGTCAGTCCAGTCCCTGTCACCTTTGAATCATTCAGGTCATGTCAGAAGCCGCCTCGACCGCCGTTCCCAACTGGACCAGCCGCTGGCGGACCAACTGGGTGATTCTGCGGACCTGTATTGAAGAACGTCTCATGTACCGCGCGGACTTCGCGCTCGGGACGTTGTTTCGATTTCTTCCGATCGTGACGCAGATCTTTCTCTGGGGAGCGATTTTCGCTGTCGGAACCTCGCGCGAACACGCCATGATCGGCGGATACACCTATCACGACATGGTGGCTTACTATCTGCTGACGATGGTCGGCAGAGCATTCTCGAGTATGCCGGGACTTTCAAGCGGCATCGCCCAGCAGGTACGTGACGGCTCGATCAAGAAATTTCTGACGCAGCCGATTGATATGCTCAGCTATCTCTTCTGGCATCGGGTCGCTCACAAGCTCGTCTATTACGGGGTCGCACTCGGCCCCTTCATCTTTGTCTTCTGGCTCTGCCGGAGTTACTTTCCCCCGACGCCGGACCTTCTCACCATCGCAGGTTGCATCGCCGCACTCGTGATGGCCTTTCTTATCGGATTTCTCATCGAGGCACTGCTCGGCTTCGTTGCGTTCTGGTTTCTCGAAGTCAGTTCGCTGCTATTCATCTATATGATGCTGAACTACTTCCTCTCCGGGCATATGATTCCCCTCGACTTCCTGCCGGAATGGGCCCAGCGAATCGTGGATGTGATGCCTTTCCGCTTTCTGGCTTATGAGCCGGCCGCAATCTGGCTCGGCCGCTACGATCACTCCCAGATGGGAAGATTGCTGCTGCTGGAACTTGGTTGGGTGCTCGCCTTATGGGCTGCGAACCGAATCGCCTTTCACTACGGCGTCCGTCGCTACAGTGCATTCGGCGGCTGAGAGCCTTTAGCGTGTGCAGACTGGCGACAACAGCATGTGCGAAACGGCGCAGTCTGCTCAGTCAGCAGGGGCCGAATCTGGATCGCGCACAGGCTTGCCGTACTTGAGTTCATGCGCCTCGATCCGGGCCTTTTCACATGCTCCCGCCTGTTCAACCAGGCGTCGCCGCTCAGGAGAATCCAGACGAAAGATCAGGAATGATGACCCGGCAGTCCCATCTGGAATCAGATTGTTAAATCGATGGAAGCAGCCAGACGTCTCTGAGCTGAGCCGAAGTGCCGTAATCGACAAAGCAAAGAAATCGTACTCTTCAATGGGCCGGGTTCGCTTCTGCACAAGCTCACCCTCAATCCCGTAAGCCGCTGGCAGTGCCGTTCCAAAGTAGCCGATCAAAGTCCGGCGAGCCTGCAGCTGTTGAAGCCTCTGCTTCAGTGCCGGAAGATCCTGCCCCCAGTCAAGATTCGAGTCCGCCAGCAGTCGAGGCCCTGCCGCTGGACCACCGCAAAGGAAATTGAAATACCCGAGAACTCTTGGGTACGCCATCGCCAGACTCGACATCTGCCCAAGCACGAGCAGGATTAAGAGGAATCTGAGCCATTGCCGCTGTGATGACAACAGTCCACAAAGGACACTCACTCCCACCATGACTAAGAGGGGGTACAGTGGCATCAGGTATCTTTGTCCGAGGTTAATCCTCGATGTCAGCAGAAGGATCGCGAAAATCAGAGACCCAGTCAGCATCGCCTTAATAGCCGGGTCTGATTGGGACCATCCGCTCGATCCGCGAAACATCGCGAGCAAAATTCCAATCACGACCACGAGCGAGAGAATGAGTTCGACGGGTGTTGATTTGAACGCAAAAACGCAGGGGAAATAGTACCACCAACCATGCTGTGAAGTTTGCCCCAGCAGGAAGGCCGGATGCCCCTCCTGATTGTGATTCATCTGGAAGAGAACACCCGTCATCGGCGCCGGTCGATGCCAATGTTCATGGGCCTGATCCATGATCCAGTTGCCGATGGGGTTACGTCCCAGCACCCGCACCCATGGCGACTCATCAGGCGTCTCGGCCAACGGCACCTGCTTCAATGGACCATGTGTCGCAAAAGTATGGAACCCCCACCATGCAGGGAGCAGAATCGATAGCCACAGAATGGAACCAGCGGCGACGAATCGCCAATGTGCCCATTCCTTCCACTTGTCGAACCCTGGCTCTCCGTGACCTCGAATTGCCAGGAGAATCAACATCGTGGGAATCAGAAAGATCCCTGAGTATTTGCTGGACAGGCACAAAGCCACAACGACCGCTGAGACTGCAATTCGTTTGAAGTTGGGCCGCTGAAGCGTCCAGCCAATCGTCAGGAACGAAACAAGACAAAGGCAAGTGAAGCCAAGGTCCATCGTTGCCAGTGAGGCATGACCGACGATCAACGGGGAGCAGGCCAGAGCGGCAGTTCCCGCGAAAGCTGCCAGTGAACCGCATCGTCGGCGGAGCCAGAAGAAGCACATGCAGAGAAGTGGAATTCCGAATACCGCTGCATTCAGAAACCGGGGCCAGCGAATCCAGACAGGATCGTTCATCTCCCCCTGCCAGGCTTTCGGACGATCTTCGCCGCCGCTGCTCCAGAGTGGCGGCAGATAGGTGATCATCCAGGGAACGGGAGCAACGCCAGCATCGACCAGGCGCGGGTCGAGTTGTCGGTCATGTACCGTTTGAAGTGCACAGCTGAGATAGAAGGTCTCATCGAATGTCAGGCTTTCAGTCTTGGAGAGACTGACCGAGACAATCAAAAAGCTGACGCAGATCACCGACAAGACGAGAAAATCCCGTCCCATTTGACTGGGGATCCTTGAAGACTCGAGGGGCAAGCGCGAAGGAGAGTCGATGGAAGTCCCCCTCCCAAGGGGAAGTTCAGTCACCGCATTCGGTCAGGACCGATGATCTGGGAGAGTAAATGACGCAGGCACTCTTTTTAAAGGGGACTTCACTGAGAATGTCTTTGAGCAATGGCATTTCTCATCCCGGGCGTAATAAAAAAGAAGTCCGCTGCGCTTTGGGGGGCAGCGGACTCAGTGTTACTGGCAGAATGACGATCCGTCCCCGTCATGCTGAGGAGTCATGCTGAAGACAGTGGCCTTCGCTGGATTCCTGCTGTCTTCGCCTAGTAACGAATGCGAAGAATACCACGGCGCGGGGCGACGTAGACGCGTGCCGGGGCAACATAGACTGGAGCCGGCGCGACATAGCTATAATTGGTCACGACAGGCGTCGTTGCAATGGGAACGGGAGCGACTCTTGAAGTCGTTGTCACGACTGCCGCTCCAGCCGGTGTCGGAACGACCTCTGTTGACTGCACCGCAACCGGGGCAGCAGGCACACCGTAGGTATACGTGACTGGCGGGGAATAGACATACGCGGGGCTGTAAATGGCGCCTACCGGCACCGGCGTATACACGGTTCCCCCCACAACAGGGAAATACGCAGGTGGAGCGTAGTAGTAGACCCCTGCCTGAGCAGTGGATCCTGCCAGCATCACCGCAACAATTCCTGCACACAAACCAAGCTTCATGCGTTGCATTTCATGCCTCACTCACCTGTCGAACGTCTCAACCCCACACGGTCGAATCGATGACGCACAACAAAAAGGAATCCAACAATCCCGGAAACCGGGGGATCTACGGGGAATATCCGGCTAATCTCAGCATACCTTCTCTTAGGCACTTGTCGACAAATTCAACGGTAAATTTCCGTTCAAGCGATGAAACCAATGCCATGCGGTGTTCTGAAGAGTTCGAGACCAGACAGATCGGCCCATTCCAATGCGGCTGACACGGTTTGCTCATCCATCAGCCGCGAGTTATATTCGCATTTTTGCTGAAACTTCCGCTGACTGGAAAGCTTGGGCGTGGCCGAAACAAACGCTGCTTATGACCCCTACGCCCTGCCACCTGAAGAAGTCCGGGATCCGCCGAAGACCCTTGCCGCCGCTCTCTGCCAGATTGGGCCTGGGATCATTCTCGCTGGAACGATCGTCGGCAGCGGAGAGTTGATTCTCACGACGAGCCTGGGCGCACAATACGGATACATTTTCCTTTGGCTCATTCTGTTCAGCTGTGTGATCAAAGTCTTCGTGCAGGTTGAACTCGGTCGGTATGCAATTTCATCAGGCCGTCCGACACTCGGAGCCCTGAACGAACTCCCCGGGAAAATCAATGGGCTAGGTGTCCACTGGCTCTGCTGGTGGTGGCTGCTCATGATGCTTTGCACCACGATGCAATTGGGCGGAATGACCGCCGGAGTGGGGCAGGTCCTGCAGTATGCGATGCCGGGAACGACCGAGATTTCCACAGCGACACTGGATGCCGTCATTCCCGGCGGCAGACGAATTGTTGAAGCTCGCCCTGAAATTGTCTGGGCCATTCTGACCTGTCTGGCAACGATGGCCTTGATCTATCGGGGGAGCTATCGCCGCATCGAATGGCTGACGACAGTGATTGTCGTGACGGTCACCACAATCACCGTTGTCGCCGTCATCGCGTTGAACTGGACGGCCTTCCCGGTTCGCTTTCAGGAACTGCTGACGGGATTCGAATTTCAGATTCCGCCTGAAGGACAGATGGCGGCCTTTGCAGTCTTCGGAATCACCGGAGTTGGTGCTACCGAACTCTTCTATTACCCGTACTGGTGTCTGGAAAAAGGATACGCCCGCTATACGGGCAAGTATGACGGGACCCCGGAATGGGAAGAGCGGGCGCGTGGGTGGATTCGGGTGATGCAACTCGATGCCTGGGTGAGCATGCTTGTCTTCACCATTTCGACTGCGTCCTTTTACACCCTCGGTGCAGCAGTTCTGAAACCTCAGGGGCTCAACCCGCAGGGCACAGCACTGATCGATACTCTCGCACAGATGTATGTCGGGCCATTCGGACCTTGGACCCGAACTCTGTTTCTGATCGGAGCAGGTGCAGTTCTGTTCAAGACACTGTATTTGGCCTGTGCTGCTAACAGTCGACTGGCGGCAGACTTCCTGATTCTTGGGGGATTTGCCAATGGATCGTCGTCGGAATACCGCCTGAGATTGATTCGTCGGCTCTGCCTTGGATTCCCTTTGCTGTCGCTGACCTGTTACCTGTTTCTGCAGGATCCACAGTTGCTGGTGAAGATTGGCGGGATCGCACAGGCATCGACGCTCCCGATGATTGCCATCGTCGCGTTGTACTTCCGCTATCGGAAAGTCCGCGAAGGGTTACGGCCTCATCCGGTTGTGGACGGGCTCCTCTGGGTGGCGGTCCTGTCAATCACATTTGTCGCTCTGTACGTCGTTCCGAGTCAGATCCGGGAACTGCTGAAATTCCTGAACTCGCTCTTTGGAAACTCCGTCACATGAAAAACTCCCACAGGATCTTCTCTTGAGTGACGTGCGGACCTTCATCGTAACAGCCCCAGAAAACCAGCCGTAATGCTTGAGAACGCCTGACCGGCGAACTGGCTACCGAGTGAATCTCGGAGAGTTCTACCAGCTCAAAGACTGGGCGGTCACCGGAACGATCGTTTGTTGCTCGCGGGCCAGATTCTGCTGAATATCCCGCAGTCGAGCGAACGTGCGCTGGGCTTCCTCGTCGTATCCAAGTTCCTGATAAGTCCGGGCCAGCAGGTTTAGCGAGATCGGGTCTTCAGGAGCGAGTTGACAGGCTCTCTGGAAGTAGGGCAATGCTTCTTCATGGTGTCCCATCCGGGACATCAGGTAACCGGCGGATCGCCAGGCTTCGCCGTTCCAGTCGCAGTCGGAGATTACACCTTTAAAGACAGTCAGTGCCTCGTTCTGTCGTCCGGTGACGGCATAGATCATGCCGAGCTGATTGCGAACATAGACATCGCCGGGCCGCTGGCTCAGGGCGTGCAGAAGATATTGCTCTGAGCGTCGAAGTTCCCCACGGGCGTGACAGACAGCAGCCATTCCGACGAGCGACGTCCGGTGGCGAGGGTCAAGTTCGAGAGCCTGAGTGAACGACATCTGGGCATAATCCCAGCGCTCTTCCTGAACAAAGGTATTCCCGATGAGTGACAGTGCATCCGCGTGGTGAGGACGAATGTCGAGCGACTGCCTGGCGTAGTCACGTGCCCCTTCTCGATTGCCCAGCCGCATCTGTTCGAGCCCCAGATGGAATCGGGCCATCCAGTTCTGCTCAGTGACACTGTTGGCATGCGTCCAGAGAGTCTGGGAGTCCTTCCAGACAGCGACCTGATCCATGGTCAGCAGCCCGCAGACCATCAGCACGCAAGTGGAAAGTCCCCATTGAAGCTGTCGCGAGAAACTGAAGCGGGAGGTGAGATCCGCGATCAGCCAGGTGATCGCGACAAAAAGTCCCAGATGAGGAACGTAGCTGAAGCGGTCCGCGTGAGCCTGTCCGCCGACCTGCAAGATGCCGGAGACAGGAAACAAAGAGATCACAAACCAGGCCCAGCCGAAAAGCAGATAAGGGCGATCCTTGAACTGGAAAATCACGAAGCCTGTGATCAACAGCAGGATGGCCAACGACCACGAGGTCAACGCCCAGTCGATGCTGCCGTAATTCAGAGGATAAAAAATACACAGCCCTGTCGGGGCGACAGTCTTCGTCAGATACCAGACATACCCGCAGATGACATTCGCAACACGGGCCGTGAATGGATGTGCCTGCCAGTTCACGAACGCCTGATCGGTGTTCTGCGCGAACATGGTGACGCCTGACATGACCGCGACGACAATGAGCAGCGGGACCTTCTCAAGGCAGAGCGAGAAGAGAGACCGCCTGACGGAACGGGAAAGCAATCCCTCTTCGGTCAGCTTCTCCACACGGTTCAGCGGCCAGAGATCCGCGATCAGGAACAAAACAGGCAGCGTCACCAGCATTGGCTTCGCCAGCAGTCCCAGCGCGAGCCAGATCATGACGATGACGAAGTGCTGCCGGGTCGGAACACGAACATATTTCACATAGGCGAGACAGCAGAGCAGCAGAAAGAGAGTGCTGAGCACGTCCTTCCGCTCCGAAATCCAAGCGACGGATTCGACGTGCAGTGGATGCAATGCGAAGAGAGCCGCAGCAAAAAAGCTACGCCCCAGACTTCCTCCGCAGGCCTGGATGAGATGGAAAAAGAGCACTACGTTCGCACAGTGAAACAACAGGTTCACCGCATGATGTGCTGGTGCATTCAGTCCGAACAGGGAGACATCAAGTTCCAGAGAAAGCCACGTCAGCGGAATCCAGTTTCCGGTTGCAGTGGTCGTCAGAGCGTACCAGATTCCCTTGCCGGTCAGTCCCGCCTGCGCGAACTCGTTATGGGTGAGATACCGGTCGTCGTCAAAGCTGACGAAGTCGTTGTTCAACGTCCCTGCAAAGCAGACTACTGTGATCAGCACGAGGAATGGAGCCGCGAATCGGGAAATCATGGACGCATCCGTGCGTGTGAGCGGTTCGCCCTGCCCAGACCTTCAACAGCCAGCCAGCTTGTCATGCTGCACTGACCTGTCTCTGGCAAAACGAGTTCAGTCGTGTGCGAACTAGGGAGGTGGAATTTGAAATCGTGACCGATCAGGACGGGTGAGATTGCAACGGTCGACCTGATCCCGTTTGAGAAACGGCAGCCAGTCGATTCGGACGGCATTCTGCCATTTCTGCCGAAACGCATCAATCCCGAGTTTTTTTGTTGATGACCTGTAAAATCTGGAATTCGTTCCGAATTTTTAAATCCTGCCCCAAGGCACCCCGTTTGTCATCCGTGAGAATCGATGTGAGCAGCGGAGATACCTCCCGGTTGCAAGGGCGGTTCTTACTGGAAACGAAACCGCTTTTGGCAATCCGGCTCGAGTATTCTCCATCACATAAGAACGTATGAGACGTAAAAGAGAGGGCCGAACGATTAATGTCGCCTGAGCTGAGTTCATTGCCTCAGGCTTAAGCCGGGGGTAGCATCGGATTCTTCAGGTTTGCTTGCGAATTTAAGAGTCGACGGCAGTCAGTACGGCAGGCGCGATCACATTCCATCAGCATCTGAACTGCTCTGCTGTCGGATTCCTGAGAACCATTTTAGTGATTGCAACGTCTTGAGTTTGAACTCCTCAATGATTTCGCGTGATGTTTCAGCAGTTTTGACGCCTGACTGTCTGTGGTCACAACCCAATGCTGCCTAGGAACAGAAATGAGGGGAGTGAAATTCACTTGAGTCGGGAGAGCGAGATGGATCCCATTGAAGCAACCGTGATTCGAACTCGGCGAAAGATCGGGTTCTTTCTCGCGTTAAGAGTTTCGCTGATCGTGCTGTCAGGCTGGCTGCTCGTCTGGGGAACAGCGGTCCTGATTCTGCGTGGCATTTTCGGATTCTCACGGGAACCGATGTACTGGGGAATTGCCGGGGTCGTCGCGGCGATTGTCGTGGGGATCGTCTCAGGCATTCGGCGATCTCCGTCGCTGACAACCGTTCGGGCGATGCTCGATCATCACTGGCGTCGCGGCGGCCTGATGATGGCTTCCGCTGAAACGAACAGTGAGGGCTGGGCCGTCTCAGCTCCGCAGAGAGAAGCACCGCGTATTCACTGGGCCGCCGGTCGGCAACTGGGGATTCTCGCTTGCAGCGCCGCCTTTCTGCTTGCCAGTTTTCTCGTCCCGGCACGTCTGCTCGGGGAGTTCCAGAATCACCGACTCCAGGTCGGGCAGGAAGCTCAGAATCTGGCGGAAAAGATCGCCCTCCTGAAGGAGGAAAAGATCCTTCCTCCGGAACGCGCTGAGAGCCTTGAACAGACACTTGAGCGACTTCAGCAGGAAGCACAGGGACGGGACCCCGGCAAAACATGGGAGGCCCTCGACCACCTTGAGCAGTCTATTTCCAAAGCCAGCCAGGAAGCCGCTGAGAAATCGGCCAAGGACGCAGCCAAATCAGCCGCGGCGGAGGAACTCGCTTCTGCATTGAATCAGGCGGCTTCTCAGATGAATCCAGCGAGTCTGAAAGAAGCCATGTCCTCTTTGTCAGCCGACGTTCGTCAGGCACTGGAAGAGAACGCCATGCTCGCGGAATCACTTCCAGAAGATCTTCTCGCTGGTCTTGATGCTGGCGATTTAAGTCCTGAAGAACTGAGTAAACTCGCCAAATCACTCGGTGAATGCAAGTCCGGACAGTTGTCGAAGCTCGGCAAACTTTCGGCAGCCAAACTGATCAGTGCCTCGCAGCTGAAGCGGGCTCAGGGCGAATGCAAAATCGATCCTGATGGCCTCGCCAAACTCCTGAGTGAGTGTCAAGGAGCAGGTGAGCTGCGACTGTGCCTTGCTCAATGTCAGAAGCCCGGCAAGGGCGGCGTCAGTCGTGGTCGAGGGGATGCCGAGATGACATGGACCGATGAAGCCAGCCGAGAAAATGTCACCTTCAAGGAGCAGGTTCTTCCGCCGGGCAGAGCCGCCACGCTGAAAGATGCGGAACTGCAGGGAGTCAGCGTTGGGGCCCCTGTCGTTGCGGATGGCGCTGCTTCGGCTGGAGGGGGAGGTCTCGATCTCTCCACAGCTGGACGTGGCTCAGCACGCACACAGGTCATCCTGCCGGAACACAAGAAAGCGGTGCAGCGATTCTTCTCCCGAATGGATCAGACGGGAAAGACGGAAGGGGCGGGGAAACCAGCACCCGGCAGTGAATCCAATTAAGCAGCGACGGCACCGGTGAGCTCCACTTTTGAATTCACCGCTCCCGTCAGCCAAATCGCCATTCAGAAATCATCGGTCGTCAGAACCTCGAAGTTGATCGCGGAGAATTCATGTCCTTGACCTCAGAGTCTGCGGCCAGTCAGGCCAAACTGATCCCTCCGCAGGAACTCGCAGCCGCTTCGGAGCTTGTCCAACGGGCGTTAAAACAGCTAGATAAAACGCTCCTCGGACGACAGCAACTGCACCGACTCGTTCTAGTCGGCATCCTCAGTCGCGGACATCTGTTGCTCGAAGGTCTGCCGGGAGTCGGGAAGACAGCCCTGATCAAAGCTCTCGGGCAGATCCTGCATCTTCAGTTCAATCGAGTTCAGTTCACGCCTGACCTGATGCCCAGCGATATTCTTGGAACGAATATCCTTCGTGAAGTCCCGGGCGGTGGACGGGAGATGTCATTCCAGTCTGGGCCGATCTTCACCAACATTCTTTTGGCCGACGAGATCAATCGAGCGTCCCCCAAAACTCAGTCCGCACTGCTGGAAGCCATGCAGGAAGGCTGTGTCACACTGATGGGCCAAACGCGGGAGCTACCACGTCCGTTCTTCGTCATGGCGAGCCAGAACCCGATTGAACTGGAAGGCACCTATCCGCTTCCGGAAGCCCAGCTCGACCGATTTCTGTTCAAACTTTCTGTGTCCGATGTGAACGTCGATGTTCTCACTGAAATCATCGCCACCCGGCGACGAGGCCAGCCACCGACTCCGGAAACACCGCTCACGGCCACGGAACTCGACAAACTCTTCACCGTGATGGATGAGATTTATCTGCCGCGTCCGGTCTGTCGCTATATCTCACGCTTAGTGGCAGCGACTCACCCGGGCTCGGGCGAAGCATCGGACGAAGTGAATTCCTACGTCACCTACGGAGCCTCTCCTCGCGCAGCAATTGCGATGGCGGAAGCGGCGCGGGCACATGCTTTGATCGAAGGACGCCCGAGCGTTGGCTTTGAAGATGTGAAGGCGATTGCGATCCCGGTTCTGAATCATCGCATGATTCTCAATTACAAAGCTCGATTCGATCAGATCAGTACTCTGACTCTGGTTCAGCAGCTGTTGACTCGACTCGATGAGGCGGGTCTGAACCTGCCGGCCGACCTTCGCATTCAGCACTCGACGTAATTCCACCCCCACGAAACTGGAAGGCCGGGTCCCTTGCCACATTCACTTGTTAATTATCGGAATTACTGTTGTTTGATCGCGATGCTGGTCGGCTTTGTGCTGTGCTCAGTTGGCCCTGTTGACGCGGCGACGCATCGATTCGGCGACATTTCGATTTCCTATGAGCCACAGCCAACCAAGGAAGGGACCACTGACTATGAGTGGACCGTCGGCTATTGCGAACTGCGTTTTCTGCTGACGAATCATTCCGACTCTGTCGCCCACACCGTCCGGCTGGCGTATCCACGCTCGAATGACCGTGGCATGGGACTTGAACTGTTACGTAATTCGCGAACGGTTCAAATCCCTCCATCCAGCAGCATGACCGTCTCACTTTTCCAACCAGCACTCGATGTGCACGATGAACGGATGGCGGTCGAAATTGACGGCCGACAGATGGAAATCTCTGTCCCTGTTCCCTTGCCGTTCGAACGCGGTTATTCCGGTCGATATAAAACGACGAATGAACTCGCGGTCCTGACCAGCCGTAACATTCCAGAATCGTTTCGGGATGATACGCGCACTTCGAACAGTGATGCGGTCGTCTTCTTCCGCAGTGAACTGGACGTGAATCAATGGAGCCCGAACTGGCTGGGATACACCGTCTATCAGGCCGTGCTGATGACGCAGAAAGAACTGGATTCGCTGCCGGCAGACATTCAGCGCGCACTAAGAAGATATGTTGAGGTTGGAGGCAGGTTGCTTGTCTACCATGAGACGGACGATGCGGAACTGACAGTCCCGGCAGACATGAAAGGAACGCGAGGATTCGACGGAGCTGAAGAGCTGGGCCTAGGGGTAATCGTGAAAAGTCCCCGATCCGGGAAATGGCCGGAAAGTTTCTGGAACGTCTGGACCACGGAGAATGCCGCCATGGCGGAAAATCATTCCGGTGCAGATGCTCAGCGACATGTTCCCGTTCGCTCACTACTCGCGTTGGTGATCGGATTTGCCATTCTGATCGGCCCCGTCAACATCTGGATACTGGCCCGACGACAGAAAAGAATGTGGCTGTGGTGGAATGTCCCGCTCATCTCCTTCCTGACCTGTCTCACGGTCTTCGCTTACTCACTGCTGGCGGAAGGAGTGCATACCCGCTCCAGTCAGGCCGTTCTGACAGTGCTGGATGAGTCGACGCATCATGCGGCTTCATTGGGATCGGTTTACTATTACACCCCGCTCTCACTGCCAGATGGACTCCGCTTTAGCCCTGATACCGAAGTCAGCGACCCGGAACAATTAGATAACTTCTGGAGACGCACCGGGCGGGCAAAGAGTCTGGACTGGACGAAGGACCAGCACCTGACCTCCGGATGGGTCTCTCCTCGAATCCCAGCGAATTATGCGATTCGCAAAAGCGAAATCCGCCGCGAACGTCTCGCCATTCGAAAAGGCGATGACGGGACGGTCACCGTCGTGAACGGACTTGGGGCTGACCTGGAATCGGTGCTGGTGCGATCCAGCGACGGTTCTTTCTGGGAAGGTTCGAACATCCCCGGCGGAGCGGAACAAAAGCTGACGCGAAAGTCGGACGTCAAAGAAGTCCCCGAAACTCCTGAACCACGACGCACCCTGCTCGCACGCGGACTGCGGTACGCCTGTCAGGAACTTCGTGAGAATCCGCAGCGTTATTTGCGCCCGGGAGAATATGTGGCTGTGATGAAAGAGAGTCCATTTCTCGAACAGACCGTCAACGGGGCAAGAGACGTCGGCAGCCTGGGAATCGTTTTTGGTCTGGGAGCGGGAGACGGCCATGGAAATTAAAGTTGACAATCTCCGGCGGCACTTCGCAGGGACCAAGGCGGTTGACGGAATTTCCTTCACGTTCAACTCAGGTCACATCTTCGGGTTCGTCGGGCCAAACGGTGCCGGCAAGACGACCACGATGCGAATTCTGTCGACGCTCGATGAGCCGACGTCCGGCGACGTTACGATCGACGGTGTCTCGGTCGTTGAGTATCCGGAACAAACGCGGCGGCTTGTCGGGTTCATGCCCGATACGCTCCCCGCTCATCGCGACATGACGATCCATGAGTATCTCGACTTCTTCGCCCGGGCGTACGGACTGCGGGGGAAACGTCGCGACAGCATGGTCGAACACGTCGAAGAGTTCGCAAACCTGACCGGGATCCGTCACAAGTTTTTGAAGAACCTGTCGAAGGGGATGAAGCAGCGCGTCAGCCTGGCGCGGTCACTGGTGCATGACCCGCCGGTACTGGTGCTGGATGAACCTGCGGCAGGTCTCGATCCGCGTGCCCGGATTGAGCTGCGTGAACTGCTGAAGGTACTTGCCGATCAGGGCAAAGCCATTCTGATCAGTTCTCACATTCTCACCGAGCTCTCAGAAATCTGTAACGGAGCGGTGATCATCGAACAGGGACGGATGCTCAAAGCCGGGCATCTGGATCAGTTGATTCAGAACGATTCGCCGGAACGCCGCGTCACCATCCGCAGTGTGGAACCGGCTGCCGATCTGCATCGGGAAGTCATCCTCGCTCCTCAGGTCCGAGAAGCCCGCGTTGTCGGTGATTCCGTAGAAGCCGATGTTCTGGGAACGGACGAAATCTGCGGGGAACTCCTGCGGTTCCTGATCTCAAGGCCGGTCCGGATTGTGGAATTCCATCAGCATCGGGCCGACCTGGAAGAAGTCTTTATGACGGTGACGAAAGGGCAGGTTCAATGAGTGCCATCAATTCCGTCGCCAATTTTGTTTCCGACCGCGCCAACCCGGTTGTGGTCAAAGAACTGCGTCAGGCCGTTCAAAGTCGGCTGGTCATCGCGATCCTGCTGCTGTTCCTGCTGGCAAATGTCACCGTCACGGCGTCGTACCTGACATGGTCTCCGGACATCCAGAGCAATATGCAGGCCGGGCAGAACTTGTTCTCGATGCTGTTCGGACTGCTGGTCGTCACCAGCATGATTTTCGTTCCGTTGTATGCCGCGATCCGCATGACGATGGAACGAAACAATTCCAACATCGACCTGCTGTTTATCACCACGATTCCCGCCGGAGCGATTATTCGGGGAAAGTTCTGGTCGGCCGCGGCGTTGACGGCCCTGATCTATAGCACGTGCCTTCCGTTTCTTACGCTGACCTATTTGCTGCGCGGAATCGATCTGCCCTCAATCTTCGTTGTTCTCTCGGGCGCCTTCCTCGCAACACTGTTGGTGATCATGCTGGCCGTGTTTGTCGGCAGTGTTTCCGGGGGAATGTTGCTCAGAGTTCTCCTTGGGGCCCTGCTGATCTGGATCGGCGCCTGGACAATGGGGATGGTCATCCTCATCGGCACTACGAGTGTTCAATTCGGCTTCGGTTCAGATGTCTTCAGTCACGATGGCATCATTGGGATCGGAATGACACTGGCATCCAGTTTCGCTGCGTGGACGTTGCTGTACCTCCTCTCCGTCGCGGCGGTCAGTGCTCCCAGTTCCAACCGGATGTTTCCGGTTCGTATCTTCATAACCATTTCCTGTTTTGTGCTCGCTGCGATCGTCGCCCTGACCGCTTATTCACAGAAGGATCTTGACCCGATCATCGCGTGGGTGGTGATGTCAACCGGTGTATTGACGATCCTGATGCCTGTCATTCTCTGCGAACGCGAAGACTGGACGTTGCGAGTCAAGCGAACGATCCCCCGGAACTTCGTCGCCCGCCTGCTGGCCTGGCTGCTCTACACAGGATCAGCGGGCGGACTGATCTGGTGCGGACTCCTCAGCATCCTCACGCTCGCCTCGGCGAATCAGATGGCCCATTGGATCGAGGCTTTGCGGGCATCCACTGGCATCTCCAGTTACTCGATGGCACTCTCTGATTTCTCAGAGATCCTGAACAACTGCAGCCTAGTCCTGTTGTATTCATGGTGCTACTGCATGAGCGGACTACTGGCAAGACGCTGGATCGTTCCGAAGACGTCCCCGCAAATGAGTACCGTTCTCGCCGCGTTACTTCTCGGTTTCAGTGCGACCATTCCGCTGGTTTTTGCCTACGTTGTCTTCGACTCACGCGTCAGCTTCGATTTACTCCCGTTCTATTACGTCGCCGCAAACCCATTTGTGCTGATGAACAACCATTTTCATCGGAGCGATCTTGCCCCGTTTCTCTGGAGCTGGGCGGTCCTCGTCACGCTGCTCAACTGGAATTGGTTTTCGGGACAATGGCTGGCTTTCCGCAATCACACATCAAAAGCCCCGCCAGCACTGGAAGTTCCGCCAGAACCAGCGGTGATCCATGGATGAGTCACTCCGAGCGATCCTGATGGAAGGGGAACAGGCCGGCGCCCGATATCGGCTTGCGCCTCTGGGACGAACTCCGCAAGGAACGGCCGGCTCGCAACTCGCGCACGCGGCCGGCGAGAGCATGGAGTTCATGGAACACCGTGATTATCAGCCCGGCGATGACCTGCGTCGCATGAACTGGTCGGCTTATGCCCGAAGTGACCGACTGGTGGTCAAGGTTTTTCGGCAGGAGGTCAGCCCGCACTTCGATCTGGTGCTCGATGGTTCCCGATCAATCGCGTTGCCGGGGACGCAGAAGATGAGAGCCGCACTGGGACTCGCTGCCGCGCTGACGACAGCTGCGGCAAACTCAGGCTATCACTCACGCGTGTTCCAGACCGGCGACGGTTGCCATCCCATTCCCGGTGGGAGCGAACGCCCACAAGCATGGAACCGGCTCGACTTCTCCAGTCGCCAGACACCTGCCGATTCCTTCCGACTGCATGCTCCGACGTGGCGTCCGCATGGGGTCCGCGTGATGATCAGCGATTTCCTTTGGCTGGGGAATCCGCTGGAAATCCTGAACCCGCTCGCTGATCGTGCTGCCGCCACATTATTGATTCAAGTGCTTGCTGCAGAAGACGCCGACCCCGGCACGCTCGGAAATCAACAGTTGGTCGACTGCGAGAGCGATGAGACGCTGGAGGTTTACCTCGATCAGGCCGGGCTCGAACGTTACCGACAGAATCTGGCCCGCCATCAACAAGCGTGGAGAATGGCGGCCACAAAAGTCGGAGCGAGATTCATCACCGTGATCGCTGAAAATGTTGTGACTGACTGGGATCTTTCGGCCTTCATTCAAGAAGAGATTCTGTCGGTCTAATCAGTTCTTCAAACAGAACTGATCATTAGTCCAAGCCTACATTTTGACTTCGTCGAATCACTGACCGGATTGGTTGCTGACAGAACATGTTTTTCTCGTTGCCATGGCTGTTACTCGGATTGCTCGGCGTTCCAACGCTGGCGGCGATCTATTGGTTGCGCAGTCGTGCCCGACCGAGAACGGTTTCGACACTTTTCCTCTGGGTGGACCAAACTCGTCCAAAACAAGGCGGGCGAAAGGTTCAGAAACTGCAGACGCCGCTGATCTTCTTTCTGGAGTTGCTGGCAATTGCCTCGATCGCAACCGCAGCGGCCGCTCCGTTTGTGAATCGGTCTCAGTATTCGCGACCGATCATGCTGGTGCTCGATGACTCCTTCTCCATGCAGGCGGGAGACCCTGACACTCCGATCAAACGGGCATCCGAACGTCTGCTTCAGGCGTTTCGACAGACGCAATACCTCGGTCGGGTGATCCTTGCCGGATCACAGCCGAAGTTGTCCGGCAGCGTCGTACACAGTTCAAACGAACTGGAAGCTGCGCTGAAAGACTGGAAGGGGATGGCCCCGACTGCTGCACTCGATGCGGCCGTGGCATTGGCACTGGAACTGGGCGGCGAGACCGCCCGAGTGCTGGTCGTGACGGATCATCCTCCTCAGGGAGAACTCACCTCGTCTCGCGTCGAATGGTGGGGATTCGGAAAACCGCAGAAAAATCTGGCAATCACAACCGCGACGCGCGACCCTGTCCCCGGGGGAAGCGAGACGCCGGAAGATCGGGTCCTGCTGGAGGTCACTAATTACAGTTCCTCACCGCAGCAGGCAGAACTGGTTCTCACTGGGGCCGCCTATCCCCAACCGCAACGACAAATAATTTCGCTCGCGGCTTCAGAAAGCAGTCGCCTGATTTTGAATATTCCCTCTGATGCAGGCGAACTCCGAGCGAGCATTGGCACTGACGCTCTCAACATCGACAATGACGTCGTTCTTCTCTCTCCGAGAAAGCGACCGCTTCGCGTTCAACTCTCGTTGTCTGGAACCGGCCCCGCACACGACCGATTCATCGAGTCATTGACCCGCGGACTTCAGGTGTCCAATCAAGCGTTGCTGACCGAATCGCGTCCGGATCTGGTGATCTCCAATCATGAATCCGACTTCCCTGAGGCGTCGATTCAACTTCACCTGCTGGACGACAGGGAGCCGGTCAGTTTCGAAGGGCCCTATGTCCTCGATCGCAATCATCCGCTAACCAGTGGCCTCTCGCTCGATGCCGTCATCTGGTCGGCACCAGAGAACAGTGTTCTCACAGGTCGCCCTGTGATCTCCGCAGGCAATCGCGTGCTACTGGCGGACGAAGAACGATTTGGAAGCCGACACCATTTACAACTGGCACTGACCCCGCAACTTTCGACACTCCGGGAGACGCCTGACTGGCCGATCCTGCTCACAAATCTCGTTCGCTGGGGACTCTCGATGGTCCCGGGTCCTGCTCAAACGAACCTGCGACTCGGTCAACCACTTGCCGCAACCCTCACACTCGAAGCCGCGCAATCGCCGCAGGCGACGCTGACGACCCCCGACGGTCAGAAGCAGTCCATCCCCATTCACGGCACTGAAGTGAATTTGACTCCCGAGAGGATTGGTCGATACATGCTGGTCGCCGGGACACAGGAGATTCCTTTCACCTGCAATGCGCTGAATGGAGAGGAATCCGATCTTTCGAAGTGCGAGACCGGACAGTGGGGAAAGTGGAATGATTCAGAAGCGTTTCAGGATCAGAGAATGAGTTTGAGCTGGGCCTTTCTGCTGGTCGCACTCGGCTGCCTGGGCGCGGAGATGGCATTGATGTCTCGATCAGGAGGAACAAACACATGACGTTCCTTCACCCGGCCTGGCTCATTCTTTTCATCCCCGTCGTACTGCTCTTCTGGCTTGCAAGAATGCCGACGCGGGGACTGACGATCCTGCGTGCCTCAATCATCGTGCTGGTCCTCCTCGCGCTCGCCGGACTCAGCTTACAGCTGCCCAGCCGCGAAGGGGTTGTGGTTGTCGTCGCTGATCGCAGTCTCTCAATGCCGATAACTTCTCAGACAGAGCAGGAAGAAATTGCTCATCTGCTCTATCGGTCGATGCGCAGCGAAGATGAACTGGCAGTCGTCGCTTTCGGACAGCGGGCAATTGTCGAGCAGCCTCCCCTTAAACAGCGATTCGGCGGTTTTCAGGCCGACGTCGGACGCGAAGGCTCCCACCTCGGTAACGCCATCGACCGTGCATTATCGTTGATTCCACCGAATCGCCCGGGACGCATTCTCGTGCTCTCCGACGGCAACTCAACGGGAGACGATCTTGAAGCTGCGGCAGCTCGTGCCGGGAGTGCCGGGATCGCGATCGACTTTCGGCCGATGCATCGGGCTCAGGCCGGTGACCTCGCGATTGGACAGATTGATGCTCCGTCATCAGTCGCCGCCGCTGAGGCGTTCATCATCTCAGCCTGGGTAACGAGTCCCCACGCACAGGAGATTGCCTATGAACTGCAGAGCGGTGATCAGATCATCGCCTCCGGCAAGGCGAACGTCTCGCAGGGTCGCACGCGGCTGTTGTTTCGTGACAAAGCAGGTGATGCCGGAACACGTGAATACACGCTGCGAGTCGGTGCCCTGACAGGGGAAGACAACGATCCGATCAAAGAGAACAACAAGGCTCGATTTCTGATCGGCGTACGGGGGAACAAGCCGTTGCTCTGTCTGAGCCCGCCGGGGTCCCGTCTGGCCGAACTGCTGGCAGCCGGAGGAATCAAGGTCGCTCGAAAAACTCCGGAAGAATGTCGCTGGACGCTGGCAGAACTCTCCGCGTATAGCGGGGTCCTTCTCGAGAACACCCTGTCCAATAAAATCGGTGTTCCTGGGATGGAGTCGCTGGCGGCCTGGGTCTCCGACGCTGGCGGCGGGTTATTCATGACTGGCGGCCGTCAGTCCTATGGCTCCGGAGGGTATTTCAAGAGTCCACTCGAACCCATTTTGCCGGTTTCGATGGAACTCCGCCGGGAGCATCGCAAGCTGTCGCTGGCAGTGGTGGTCGCACTGGACCGGAGTGGAAGCATGGCCGTGACCGTCCCCGGCGGTCGCACGAAGATGCAGCTGGCTGATATCGCAACTGTTGAGTTGCTGAATCAGATGTCAGGCAGTGATCAGTTCGGGTGTCTGGCAGTGGACTCAGCCGCACATGAGATCGTTCCGCTTTCCGACCTGACGGAGCGGGAAGCAATCGCCCAGAAGGTGCTAAAGATTGACTCGATGGGGGGCGGGATCTTCGTTTACGAGGCACTCGAAAAAGCGGCCGCGATGATCGCTCCGGCGACGGCGGGAACAAAGCATATCATCCTCTTCTCGGACGCGGCTGACAGCGAAGAACCCGGCAACTACAAGGAACTGCTGGAGAAATGTCTGGAGGCGGGGATCACCGTCAGTGTCATCGGGCTTGGGACTGACAGAGACTCTGACGCTGATCTGTTGAAGGACATTGCAGCGCGAGGCGGCGGTCAATGCACCTTCACGGAAGACCCTCATGACTTACCGAGACTGTTTGCTCAGGATCTGTTTCTCGTCGCCCGCAGCACGTTCATCGAGGAGCCAACGCCGGTTCGCGCGACGGCTGGAATGTCGGTGATTACCCCGCAGAATTGGGGAACGGTTCCTGATGTCGGTGGATATAACCTTTGCTATCTGCGTCCCGGTGCGAACATGGGAATCGTCACTGAGGATGAGTACGCCGCTCCGCTGGTCGCGAGCTGGCAGGCAGGAACAGGTCGGGTCCTCTCTTACACCGGCGTGGCAGATGGAACTGAAACCGGTCCGATTGGCAACTGGCCGCAAGCTGGGGAATTCATGACCTCACTCGCCCGTTGGGTCAGCGCACAGGACCAGGAACTCGGCCCGGACTTGCTGCTGACGCAAGAGCTTCGAGGGGGAGTCTGTCGCGTACTGCTTCACCTTGATGGAGAACGGGCGAGTACGCCGTTTCAATCTGTTCCCCAAATCACCGTGTTACGTGGACAGGACGGACGCAAGCCTGAAGCAGAACGGGTTCCGCTTCAATGGGTCACTGCGGACCTGCTGAGTGTCGATGTTCCGGTCTACGGATCAGAGACCGTTCTGAATACGCTGGATCTCCCCGGCGTTGGCCGAACGACGCTCCCTCCGATCTGCCTCCCCTACTCTGCAGAATACGCTCCGCAGGCTGATGGAGAGGGAAAGAGAAATCTGGAACGGCTTGCAAAAGTGACGGGCGGTGTCGAACGCATTCAGCTGGATGGTCTCTGGAATGATCTTCCCCGCAAACCTCGGACAGTCTCACTCGCTCCCTGGCTCCTGATCGCTGCACTTTGTCTGCTTCTGCTTGAAATTCTGCAGCGAAGAACCGGGCTTCTTTCGTTCCGTCGCAAGCCAGCGTTTGCAGGGATGGACGATGCCTCAGCTGGAGCTTCACCGGGTTCCCGAAAGCAATTCCGGGGCTTCAGGAAGTCTTCGGATGCCAAATCCAAATCTGCTGCGGCTTCGAAAGGAACGGTCCCCGGCACGACATCGACGCCGCCTCCATCGGCGTCTCCAGCCTCTTCCCCGGCCAAGCCCTCTGAGGACACCGTTGGCGATGCACTGGCACAGGCGAGACAGCGGGCAGCCCGACGCACGCAACGATAACCGCGGGCTGAAGCATCCTGTTCGGAATTTTCTTCGCACATTCTGATGACGACATTCCAATCAATTGGGGATACACTGGAACTCATCACGAGATGAATTCCTCGTCCTCGACACAGGGGGAACCTGATCAGGCAAAATTGCTTTCTCGACGTCAGGCTCCGGCATCGGGCAGTCGTCGTGATCAGGTTCAAACCATCGTTTTGATCCAAAATTTGACAGCAGGTGACGCACTCTGCAGCCTGGGGGAACGCTGATGGGACTCTTCGATAAGCTCCGCAATGAACTGATTGATATCATCGAATGGGTCGATGATTCCCGGCACACCATTGCCTGGCGATTTCCCCGATATCAGAACGAAATCAAGAACGGGGCTCAGTTGATTGTCCGGCCGGGACAGATCGCTGTCTTCGTACTCAACGGGCAGCTGGCAGATTCCTTCGAGCCCGGCCACTACACACTGAAGACCGACAATCTGCCGATCCTCAGCACTCTGGCCGGCTGGAAATACGGGTTCAACAGCCCCTTCAAGGCCGAGGTGTACTTCGTCAGTACCCGCCAGATCACAGATCTGAAATGGGGAACGCCCAATCCGATCATGCTGCGCGATGCGGATTTCGGCCCGATCCGTCTTCGGGCATTCGGAACATATGCTCTGAAGGTCGTTGACCCGAAGGCTTTGCTGAAGGAACTGATCGGCACCGACTCCCGGTTTGAAGCTGATGAAGTGACAGAACTGGTCCGTGCAGTTGTCGCCTCATCATTCGCAGAGTTGATTGGCAGCTCCAAGATCAGCGCACTGGATCTGGCAGCTCATTACCGAGATCTGTCAGAACAGCTGCGTCAGCGAGTCAATGAGAAAGTCGACGACGAGTATGGTCTCGACCTGACTCAGTTGTTCATTGTGAACGTCTCGCTGCCAGAGGAAGTCGAAAAGGCACTCGATACCCGATCCAGCATTGGCGTCATCGGGGACATGGACAGGTTCCAGCAGTTCCAGATGGGCAAGGCCATGACCATGGCTGCCGAGAATCCAGGCGGCGGTGGCGCTGCCGAAGGGATGGGACTCGGAATGGGCTTCGCCATGGCGAACCGGATGGCTCAGGCCACACAGCCCGGCGCGACACTCGGTGCCGCCCCTGGTGCCGTTCCCCCTCCACTGCCCACTCAGGCGGTCTGGCACGTTGCAGTGAATGGTCAGTCACAAGGCCCATTCGATGCCGCGAATGTGCTCTCAGGTATTCAGGCGGGTCAGGTGAAACCGGACACCCTCGTCTGGAGCCCCGCGTTGGGACATTGGACACCAGCCGGGAAGGTCAGTGAGTTCTCCGGCGCATTTGGATCGGCTCCGCCTCCGCTGCCGCCTCAGTAAGCAACTTGATCATCACAGTTGAGAATGCGTCATTGAAATGAAAAAGGGAGAGTCGTCGCCAGTGCGATGACTCTCCCTTTTCTTTGAGCTGAAGTTCTTTACCAACGTTGCCGGGAATCACCGTCAGTCGGCGATTGGTTCTTCGGAATCAGTCACCGGAGAATCGGAATCGAACCAGCGGTAGATTGCAGGCAGCACCAGCAATGTCAGGATCGTGCAGGTAAATAATCCGCCGATCACGACCGTCGCGAGCGGACGCTGGACCTCGGCCCCTGCACTCCCAGACACCGCCATCGGAATGAATCCTAATGCTCCGCATGTTGCCGTCATAAACACGGGTCGCAACCGATCCATCGCCCCGGTTGTCACAGCGGAAAAGACATCATTTCCGTGCTCACGGAGATGGCGAATGTGTTCGATCAACACAACTCCGTTCATGACCGCGATTCCGAACAAGGCGATGAAACCAACGCCCGCCGAGATGGAGAACGGCATGTCGCGCAGCCACAGCGCGAAGATTCCCCCGGTCGCAGCGATGGGGACGTTGAGATAGATCAGCAGCGTCAACTTGAACGAGTTGAACGTGATATAGAGCAGCGAGAAAATCAGGAACAAAGCGACTGGCACCGCGATCATCAATCGCGCACTCGCTTCTTTCAGGTTCTGGAACTGGCCTCCCCAAGTGAGTGAATAACCCGCAGGAAGTTTGACCTGTTCGTCAACCACTCGCTGAGCTTCTGCGACGAATCCCCCCAGATCCCGTCCCCTCACATTACACTGAATCAGAAGACGTCTCCGAATCGCATCGCGGCTGATTTCAGAAGGGCCGTCTTCCATGCGGATCTCTGCCAGTTGCGACAGCGGAATGTGTCGCCCCTGCGCGTCAGCCACCTTCAATTCACGAAGTTGCTCGGTATCCTCACGCCATTGCGGCGACAGGCGAAGCTGCAGCGGGAATCGGCGTTGACCTTCAAACACCTCCCCGGCGGGCATTCCACCAATCATGTTGACGGTGTCGAGCACGTCCCGGGAATCGACGCCATATCTTGAGATGGCGTCGCGGCGGACAATGACCCGAAGATACGGCAAACCTGCAATCTGCTGAGCCTGAACATCCGCCGCACCGGGGACCTGACTTAGAGCACGGACAATCTTGTCCCCTTCCTCTTTGAGAACGTTCAGATCGTCCCCATACAGACTGAGTCCAACATCCGAGCGAACGCCGGCCACCAGTTCCTGCACTCGCAGTTCAATCGGCTGGGTGAAGCTGAAAGAATTGCTCGGCACGGCCTTTTCCAGCGCTTCCTGCATCTGCTCAATCAATTCAGTTTTAGGAATTCGTTTCGGCCAGTCCTTCTCTGGCTTCATTCGAATCAGAATGTCAGTCTGATGCACGCCCATCGGGTCGTTGGCAATCTCAGGACGGCCTGTTTTCGAAATCACACTCTCCACCTGCGGAAATGTCTTCAGGGTTCGTTCAATGGCCTTGGTCATCTCCAGCGAGGTCTCGAGTGAAACGCTCGGGAGTCGAACCGCCTGAATCGCGAGATCCCCTTCATCCAGCTTTGGAACGAACTCCACTCCGAACCGTGATGCCACCCCAACGCTGACTGCAAAGATGATCGCTGAAGTTCCGACCATCAGCACTGGACGGGCCATTGCGAACTTCAGCATGGGGGCATAGGACGCTTTCAGCCAGCGGACGAGAAACGTATCGGTCGAGCGAACGCTGCGAACAAGGAACAGCGACGCCATGACCGGCATCACCGTCACCGAAAGGATCAACGCTCCGGTCAAAGCCGACATAAACGTGAAGGCCATCGGGCGGAACATTTTTCCTTCCACTCCCTCCAGGCTGAGAATCGGCAGAAAGACGATGATCACGATCAGCCCGGCGAACAGAATCGGAGTTGCGACTTCTTTGGACGACTCCATGAAAACTGATTTCGGCACCCGCTTGCCGGGATGCTGTTTCAGGTACAGACTCGCTCGCCGTACCGCGTTTTCGATCATCACGACCGCCCCGTCGACGATCACGCCGAAGTCGACAGCCCCCAGACTCATCAGGTTGGCCGAAACTCCCGCGAGCTTCATGGCAATCAGAGCGCACATCGCTGAGAGAGGAATCGCCGCAGCGACAATCAACCCCGCACGGACGTCTCCCAGCAGAAGAAAGAGCATGACGATCACCAGGAAGACACCAACGCCGATGTTTTCCGCGATGGTATGAATCGTCTTCTCGACGAGTTCCGTCCGATCATAGAACGTGTCGATATAGACACCTTCGGGAAGCGTCGCTTCGATCTCTTTGATCTTCTGCTTGACGTCATGGACAACCTGCCGGGAGTTCCCCCCCATCAGCATCATCACCATTCCGGTGACGGCCTCGCGTTCGCCATCCCGGGTGACAGCTCCCTGCCGAAGCATTGGAGAGAATACCACGGTCGCGATATCGGAAATTCGAATCGCGGTTCCGTCATCTCGGGTATCGACGACAATGTTCCGAATATCATCGAGGGAAGTGACCAGTCCTTCGCCCCGAATCAGTCGCTGTTCTGCCCCGTGAACGATGTAACCACCTCCTGCATTGGCATTATTTTGATGCAGGGCCTCATAGATCTCGGACAGGCTGATTTTGTAGTTCAGGAGCCGGTGGGGATCGATCTGGACTTCATAGGTCTTGAGTTCTCCCCCGAATGTGTTGACTTCGATCACGCCCGGGACACTGCGAAGCTGAAAGGCAATCTGCCAGTCGAGAAGTGTGCGGAGATCCATCAGGCTATATTCGTAACCCGGCTTCGCCCGAACCTCGAACTGATAGATCTCGCTCATCCCCGTCGCGATCGGCCCCATTTCAGGGGTTCCCATTCCGGCCGGAATATTCTCACGAGCCCGCTGCAGGCGTTCACTGATCAGATTACGCGCCCAGTAAATGTCGGTTCCCTCGTGGAATGCGACGGTCACCGCGGAGAGACCAAAACGGCTGATCGAGCGGATTTCGTCGACATTCGGGAGCCCGCTCATCGCGTTCTCGACGGGAAATGTGATGAACTGTTCCACCTCCACCGGACCTAATGCCGGCGATGTCGTCAGGATCTGAACCTGCACGTTCGTCAGATCAGGAACAGCATCCAAAGGCAATGAGGAGGCCGAATAAGCTCCGGCGCCGAGCAGGATGATCGCCATCAACATCACGATGAAGCGATTTTCCAGCGACCATTCAATGAGATGCTTGACCACGAGAAATTTCCTTGCAGGAAGACGAGTCTTCCCTTGTTCCACAGGATCACAATCAGGATGAAAGATGCGGCCGAAGAGTGACGGCTATTCCTCAAGGAGTTCCGCGAGCATCTTGGACTTCAATGCGAACCCGCCCTGCGTGACGACCGGATCGCCAGCCTTCAGACCTGAGAGCACTTCAACACTGTTTTTGTTTCGCCGTCCGAGACGGACATCACGTCGCGCGAATGTGCCT
>JAEZFD010000015.1 GCA_023417655.1 Planctomycetota bacterium
AAGGGCAGCGAAAAGGGCAGCGAAAAGGGCAGCGAAAAAGGGCAGCGAAAAAGGCACGGAGGCGCATTGACTGATGATCGGGGTGGGCGGATGACTCGTCTCTGCGCTCATGAACCGACTAGAATGTCAGGCCGCGTTCCGACAGTCGGCTTCGGGATCTGCACGCCCAGTCAATCCGAGAGAGTTCTTTCCATGGAACAGAAAATGCCAGAGATTCGGACTTCGAGAAGAGGCTTTCACCTGTTCCTTGCATCGCTGTTGATTGCAACGGCCTCGATGGCGACTGCGGCAGATCAAACGCAGCCTGAAAAGAAAACTGTTCGACTGCTGACGATCGGGAACAGCTTCTCTCGGAATGCAACGAGGTATCTGCCACAGCTCACCGAAGCAGGGGGGCATCAGCTGATTCACCATCCGATTGTTGTTGGTGGAGCCTCGATGCAACTGCACGCGGATAAAGCCGCTCAGCATGCAGCCGACCCAGACAGTCTGGACGGCAAATACAACGACAAGACGAGTCTGGTGCAGCGTCTGAAGCAGGAACCATGGGATGTGGTCACCATTCAGCAGGCGAGCCGTTTGAGCCCGCATGTTGAAAGTTATCGCCCCTATGCGTCGCAACTGAAGGAGATCATTCAGGCGAACGCTCCGCAGGCTCAACTCTTCATTCACGAAACCTGGGCGTATCGGGACGATGATCCTTGGTTCACAAAACCAGCGAAGGGATCAGGCAATCCGCTGACCCGTGACGAAATGCACCGGAAACTTCAGGCCGCCTACCGGACAATCGCGGCCGAACTGGGGGCCGGTTTGATTCCTGTCGGCGATGCCTTTCAACTCGTGGCAGAAGATTCGAAATGGGGTTATCGCCCCGATCAGATGTTCCACTTCAAGGAGGCGATTCCACCTGCTCTCCCGGATCAGAAAAACTCCCTGCATGTGGGATGGCAGTGGAAAAAGGAGAACGACAAAGCGGTCCTGAAAATCGACGCTCATCATGCCAACGTCGCCGGGGAGTTTCTGGGAAGCTGCGTCTTCTACGAAGTTCTATTCGGCTGCGACGTTTCGAAGAATCCATTCTCGCCTCAAGGACTCGATCCTGAATTCGCCGCATTTCTCAAGCAGACGGCCCATCGGGCGGTCTCCGATCTGAAAACGGCGTCCAAATAGTTTTCGTCAGGGCGGGGAAAAGGAACTTGGCAGGAGAGATTCCTCCTTCCGGCGCCGGACGACGAAGTGTCGCCTCAAAAAATCCGAAATTCCTTCTCACGGATAAAGAGAAAGCGGCGTATCCCCTTCAGAGCTGATTCACTCACAGCGAGGCAGCAATCCCCGAGTCGCTCCCGTGGAAGTGTCGCCAAAATAGCCTGAAGTGCATAGGATCAATGACAGGGCGGCCGTCCGGTCATCGGAAGTTCTGGGTCATCGGCCCCCGCTGTGAAGTCGAGCCTGTTGAACAACGGAATTGTTGAACACTCAGAATGGTCTGTAGAAATGTCTGACCGATTCGAAGTCCGCCCTGGTCGCTTCGCTGGCCCAATTCTTGCCAGCGGTCTGGTCCTTTTACTGGGCGGGATCGGAGTCCTGGCAACTGTCGTTGTCGGTGGGGGCAACCCTTACTTCGGACTCGGCGTCTTCGTCGGGGTTCTGGTCGGCATGCTGCTGCTGGGGTTGCTGCTGCGGTCCAAGCCGGTTGATACCTTGGCATCCCGGTTTGGCTGGATGACCGTCCGCGACCCGAATGATCCGGGGGACTACATTGCCAAGGCAATGCGTATCAAGCGCCGCCACACCGGCACGAATCAGCCCCCCACCGTTGAGGATCTTCGCGAAGCTCGCGAGAGCCTGAACACCTGGGTTCCATCAGGGCCTCATTCAGCACGACCGAAGCAAAAGTAAACTGCTCTCCGCGGAGCAGCTTGCCGACGACAGCTGTTATCAAAGCAGCGGATTTCCCGGCGTATTCCAGCTTTTCACTGCTGGTTTACTGAACCGGATCAGCGTTTTCGTTTCCGGCGTCGGGTGCAGTATTGCTCTGCTGTTCTTCATCCACGTCCCGTTGCAAATACGGTGAAGCTGGTGCCATCACTGCATCCACTTCAAAGCTATAGCGATTGAGCAGATGCCGAACGGTCAGCGTCAGGAGAATGGCCAGCCCTCCCATGACCAGCAATCCCCATGGAATTGTCCGGTGCTGAACCGGGTGCCCGTCCTTGTCGACTCCCATTCGTACCAGGGGAGCTCGGGGATCAAGGACCGGTTTTTTCACCGGGATTTCGACGCGAGTTTTCAGCTCCCGGCCCGCTGGGCGCTTCTGCTTGGCGACATTCAGAGATGGCTGAGTCGAACGCTGGGAGTTTTGATGCTGAACGGTGAAATCGGTTGAGGAGCCTCCCGCTGGAATGGTGACTACCTGAGATTCTCCGGAATCGGCGACGCCATCATCACCAAACATCGCCAAAAGATCTGGAGCCGAATCAGTTCGCTTCAACCCCGCACTTTCAAGGTCTGCCAGAAGCTCGGCCGGAGTTTGATATCGCTGAGCCTTGCTTTTCGCCATCAGTCGGTGCAGGACTGCGATCAGGGCCTCTGGAACCTTTGGATTCAGCAGTCGAGGGTCAGGCAAGGGCCCGGAAATGTGAGCGGCAATTTTGTTGGTGACACTTCCATTCGGATACGGGGGTGATCCGGTCAGAATGTGGTACCAGGTGCAGCCAAGCGAATAGAGATCACTGCGGATGTCTGCCGCCTTGCTGTTGCTGGCCTGTTCAGGCGCCATGTAGTCAACGGTGCCAACAGTCGTTCCATCCCGTGTGATCGTCGTATCGAGGGTGTCGTCAATGGAACGGGCCAAGCCCATATCGGTCAGTTTGACGGTGCCGTCACGGGAAATCATCAGGTTTGACGGTTTGATGTCGCGATGCACGATGTTCCGCTCATAAGCATGCTGCAACGCTTCGGCGGCCTGACGCATGATTTCGACGGAACGTTTGACGGGAATCGGTCCACGACGATTGACCCATTCCAGCAGGTCGATTCCTTCGACATATTCCAGTGCAAGGAAGAGGAGGCCGTCTGCCTGACCCGCCTCGAAGACGCTGACGATATTCTTGTGCTGCAGCAGGGCAGCGGCCTGGCCTTCGGATTTGAACCGTCTGACAAGGATCGGGTTATTCGCGCGATCGCGTGGCAGAACTTTGAGGGCGACCGTCCGCTTCAGTTCTGAATCGGTGGCGAGGAACACGGTTCCCATTCCGCCTGAGCCGAGCTTACGAACGATTTCGTACTTGCCGATGCGCCGCAGTTCCCCTTTTTGTTCGTCGTTCGGCACACGAGGGGGAGACGACATTGCGGGGCTCTTGATTTCAGGCTCTTGCGAAGGAAACGGGGACGACACGACGCGCCGTGTGAGACTTCCTCATTCGCGATGGCTGTCGCCTTGGGGTAGGACATGGGGAAGACGAATCGTCGTCTTCATCAGAAATGCCCTGACCAAATACAGGAAAACTCAACCGATGGTCTTCGGGAGAACGATCTCCCCGAAAATGACGGGATGCGATTTGATTGATCCCGAGCAAGTTATTCAATCGGAGAAACGCAGCTCCGGAGTCGCAATGTCCGTTTGGACCTGATGGTCCACTCGAAGTCAGCAAAACTGCTCAGTATCATAGAAAGTGAAGGTCTGAAACGTCAAAGGGGATCTCCAGTGGACTCGAAAATTCCCTGTGGAGCCCTGTGACGACAGGCAGGTTTTCCCGGTCGTCCGCATCATCAAGGGCGGGTGGGCTCGATTTCTGACGAGAAAGTAACCGCAGTCATGAGTTTCGATCTTCCCCAAGTTCAGCAGTCACTTCGAGATTTCGAGCTGGATGGCTGGATTCTGTATGACTTTCGGGGCAGTAATCCGCTGGCTCGAACGGTTCTCCAGTCTGCGCGAGGAAAGATGGAATCGCGCCGGTGGGTCTATGCAATCCCAGCGGAAGGGGAACCACTGAAACTTGTTCATCGAATCGAACAGACCGCTCTCGATCAGGTCCCCGGAGAACGGACAGTCTATCTCAGCTGGCAGGAGTTCGAGGCCGCGCTGGCCGGCTTTTGTGAGGGGCGAAAGACGGTCGCGATGGAGTACTCCCCCATGGGGGGGAACCCCTATATCTCGCGGGTCGATGCCGGCACCGTTGAATTGATTCGGTCATTTGGGCCGAAAGTTGTTTCATCAGGAAACCTGATTCAACAATTCGAGGCTGTCTGGAGTGATGCACAATGGCAACAGCATCTGCGAGCCGCCGAGCATACGGATCAGGCGTATTCTGTCGCCTGGAAACACATCGCCGATGGCATTCGTAATGGTAATTCCGTCACTGAAAAGAGTGTGGAGCAGGCCATTATGGATTACTTCGGTAAGAATAGACTGACCACTTATCATCCGCCCATTGTTGCCAGAAATGAACATAGCGCGAGCCCTCATTATCTGACCGGATCCGGGCAAGAGACTCGACTTCAGGAAGGTGATTTTGTTCTGATCGATTTGTGGGCCAAAGTGGATGAGCCCGGCAGTGTCTACAGCGATCTCACCCGTGTGGGGTACATTGGGGAAACTGTTCCCGAGCAATATCAGGAGATCTTTCGGATCGTCGCTGCTGCTCGGGATCGGGGGATTGAGGTCGTCAGAGAGGCCATGCAGACAGGGCGCAATCTCTCTGGGGCCGAAGTTGATGATGCCGTGCGGAAAGTGATCTCGGTTGCGGGATACGCGCACGCCTTCAGTCATCGGACCGGGCATAACATTGGTCAGGAGGTCCACGGAAACGGCGCTCACATCGACAATCTCGAAACACGCGAAGACCGCCTTCTGCTGCCGGGAACCTGTTTTTCAATTGAACCCGGCATCTATCTGCAGGACTTCGGAATCCGGCTGGAAACGGATGTCTACATCGATCTCGATCGGCAAGTGCACGTCACCGGAGGTCCCTTGCAGGAAGAGGTTCTGCCTGTATTGCGGGACTTCTGATACAAGCATCGTGACACGGGCGAACCATTCGGTTTTTGGGGTATCGAACGGAATCCAGTCCCGGCGTCACATTCAGGAGGAGAGTCAAATGGGAAGAAGCGGTTCTCAATCCGCAAGGCGACCTGCAACTGTCTTCTCGCACCTGCAGAAGAAGCTCAAGCAGGGAAAGATGCCCCCAAATGCCGCATCACGTCCGCTCAAAGGCCAGCAAAAAACGCCGAAGACTGGACAGAAGGGGCCATGATTCGGTACTTCTCGCCGTTGATTAGCCTGCGTAACCGTTGCAACCGGACTTCATACAAGTGTGATGATCGGTGTATTCCGAACGTCCGATAGCAATAGAAAGACGGTACCTCGGAGGGTGCCGGTAACGGGACGCCTGTCTCCAGGATGGATACCACACGATGCTCCGCTACGTTGATTACATCCGCTTTGTGCTCCTGACAAGCCCTGTTTTACTGGCACCTCTGGCTGCTGAGGCACAGGTGGTCCCCGGGACCGGGACGCTAATTTCTCAGGATAAGTTTGAAGATCCAAAATTCGTCTATAACCCGAATCTGCCAAAAAGCAGCCGGGAAGAGGATGGGCAAGTTCGCTATCCGCTTGGCGAAAGCAATAACGGGATGTGGTTCGAAAGTCCCAAACGCGGGGCTCCCGACTCGGTGAAGTGGGTCGAAGCTCCTCTTGGGGCGCTCCCCGGCAGCACCGGCTGTCTGTATATGCGGTCACGCGACACCGGCGTCCCCGGCGCTCCTGGTTACAACTTCCGTAAAGAAGGTGTGCATCAGGCTCAGGACGACTTCATCATGAAGGGGCGTCCGGTCTCCGTCGCCAATTCACCGAGCTGCGTCGTTCGGGTCTATCTGCCAGCATGGGAACACTGGGAACAGCGAAATGGTGTTTCGTTCGGTCTTCGGGCCGGGATGCAGGGACCAATGGAGAAGCAGCGGGAAGTTCGCCGTCTCTTTGGTCGCCGCAGTGAAACAGTGACGGAAACCGAACCGTATTACCCCGGCTTCTTCATTCAGTTCGTCCCGGGGAACGATCCAAGCAACACGACCAAGGCTCCTTACGCCAAGATTCTGCTGCGGGCAGACGAGCGTGGACATGAAATGCCTGGTCCAACCATCACCGAACCGGGTTGGTGGACTCTGGGGATGTCAGTCACTCCTGACTCACGAGTTCACTACTACGCTCACGCAGGCGTCCATGATCTGACACAGAAAGACCACATCCGGTCCTCACTGCCATACTCAATCCGCGGAACATCGTTCAACACGATCTTCTTCAACGTCTGCTCAGCGGATGACGGCAAATCGTGGTCAACTCCGTGGATCATCGACGATCCCAGCATCTATGCCGGGACCGGCAACTTCGCTCAGCAAGCGAATCGGTAACCCAACGAGTTCTGTCATTTGAGTGAACTTGATGCGTCTGGCAGGATCTCATCCGGCCAGACGCGTTTCTGTTTCAGGTGAGTGAGTAATCGGGATTCCCTGAGTTACCTTGGAAACACAACTTGGGAAGTGCCTCGACTTTGTCGAGACGCCAGTCATGGTTTACGATGCGACCACGGCAGGCAGGCCTGAGATCCCCTGATCTGCGAAAGTATGGCCGCCAGTGAGCGATCGACCATTCAGTCAGATCTTAAAAAAGTCAGTGGAAAGAGCTGTCTCATGCGAGTGTTGTCCGGAATCCAGCCAACAGGTCGATTCCATCTCGGGAATTATTTCGGAGCAATCCGTCAGTACATCGCCCTGCAATCGCATGAGCAGGCGTTCTATTTCATTGCTGACCTGCACGCATTGACGACGGTCCGCAATCCTGCGGACCTGCAGCAGTACACAAAAGATGCCGCACTGGATCTGCTCGCGCTGGGACTGAAGCCAGATCAGGCGACACTCTTTCGGCAGTCAGATGTGCCCGAAGTCACTGAACTGACCTGGCTACTGATGACTGTCACCCAGATGAGCCTGCTTGAGAAGTGCCATGCTTATAAAGACAAGCTCGCGCGGGGGCTGGCTGCTGATGCTGGACTCTTCACGTACCCCGTACTGATGGCCGCCGATATTCTGGCTTACGATAGTCAGCTCGTTCCTGTGGGACAGGATCAGATTCAACATCTGGAAGTCACCCGGGATCTGGCCCAGCGGTTCAATCACATCTATCAGACAGAGGTCTTCGTATTGCCGGAAGCTCATGTGATGTCTGAGACCGCGAAGGTTCCCGGAAGCGACGGTGAGAAGATGTCCAAGAGCTATGGGAATACCATTGAGATCTTCGAACCGGAAAAGAAGCTCCGCAAGAAGTTCATGGCGATCAAGACCGATTCAACGCCAGTCGAAGAACCAAAAAATCCTGACACCGATTCGGTCTATCAACTGTATCGGTTGTTCGCGAATGCCGAGGAGCAGGATGCTCTGGCGGTGCGTTACCGCGCCGGCGGAATGGGGTACGGGGAGGCCAAGCAAACCCTGTTTGAAAAAGCTCTGAGCTATTTCTCGGAGGCACGCGAACGACGCGCTTATCTCGAAGCTCATCCCGACGAGGTGGAAGACATTCTGAAAGCTGGCGCGATGAAAGCCCGGAGTAAGGCCCGCGAAGTTCTGCAGCGGGCTCGGGCTGCGTGCGGTCTATCAGCTGTGCCGATTTCGCAGTAACGAAGCTGCTGCGAAATGGCCGTCGGATGCTCCAACCCGAAATGATTGTCGACGATGATCATTGGACAGTAATTGTCACACAGCTCGTCGAGAAACATTCGACCATTTTGATGGGATCAGAACATCTGCGAACAGGGGGCTTTCACTTGTTGAAGGCTCCATGTTGTATATACAATGACAGCATGAGAAGCCCTGTGTCGTCACCTGAACCCCTGCTGATGTTTGAAGAGTGCATCGGCGCGCGGGTTCGGATTCTGAACAGGGCGGTCACCGCGATTTATGATCGAAAGCTCCGGCCGCTCGGATTGCGAGTTGGGCAGATGAACCTGCTGGTCGTAATCGCGACCCGGGGCCCACTTTCCGCGGTCCAGCTTTCGCATCAGCTCTGCATTGAAAAATCGACCGTGAGCCGGGATCTGACTCGTCTCATCGAGCAAGGTTGGATCAAGTCGGAACCGGGATCGGGGCGAACTCAAATGCTCTCGATCACACCGGCAGGGCAGAAGCTGATTGAGTCATCGCGGGACGAATGGACTGCCGCACAGGCGGAAGTTGAGGCCCTGCTCGGAAAAAAACTGGTCATGGAACTTTTGAAGGCCGTTGACGGTCAGCGTCTGTCAGCGGCCATGAACGCGGAATAACGAATGCGGCTCCTTTGAGAGACTGCGTTCCCTTCCGCATTGAGAACTGAAAAAGGACTTTCGAGATGAAACGTCGTGTCGTCATCACCGGATTAGGTTGTGTCTCGCCTGTTGGAAATACCGTCGCCAGCTCATGGGAATCGCTTCTGAACGCGCGCTCCGGGGTGTCGACTGTTTCGCTCTTTGATGCGAGTTCCTTCCCGTCGCGCATTGCCGGGGAAGTGAAGAAGTTTGAAGAGGATTTCCCAGAGGTCATTCAGAAATTTGCTCATCTCGGCAGGAATACGTGGTTTGCAATCGCTGCCGGACGTCAGGCGGTGGATGAGTCTGGTATCAGAGAAGCCGACTATGCACCGGAACGGATCGGGGTGTATACGGGTGCCGGGGAGAACGGTCCTGACTTTTACACTATGATGAGCCTCATCACGCGCTCGCAGGGCGATGAAGGGTTTGATACGGAGAAATATACACGTCTGTCGCTCGCGGAACTGAATCCTTCGCGGGAGTTGTCGCAGGAGCCTTCACTGGTCCCCGCTTATCTTGCTGGCGAGTTCGGGTTCCAAGGGCCGAACTCCAACGCGCTGACTGCATGTGCAGCTGCGGCTCAGGCGATCGGCGAGTCGGTAAAGCTCATTCAGGCGGGTCATGTCGATGCGATGTTGACCGGTGGCAGCAGTGGAATGGTTCACCCGTCTGGAATGACCAGTTTCTGTCTGCTCACGACCTTGTCGACGAGAAACGATGAGCCGGAACGCGCATCGCGTCCTTTTGATAAAGAGCGGAACGGGTTCATTCTGGCGGAAGGAGCCGGAATGCTGATGCTCGAAGACTACGAATCCGCTCGCCGCCGCGGGGCCCGGATCTATGGCGAGATCTCAGGTTATGGGGTCACGGCAGACGCATATCGAATCACCGACCTGCACCCGGAAGGTCGCGGAGCAGCCGGGGCCATTCGTATGGCACTCGATGACGCTGGACTGAATCCGGAGCAGATCAACTATGTGAATGCTCACGGGACAAGCACAAAGGCGAACGATTCCCTGGAAACGAAGTCGATTCGTCAGGTGTTCGGATCAGCAGCCGAATCGCTTCCTGTCAGCAGTACAAAAAGTATGACGGGCCATCTGGTCGCGGCGAGCGGAGCTGTCGAAGCCGTATTCAGTGCATTGGCTCTGCAGAACGGCGCCGTCCCGCCAACGATTAACTACGAAACGCCTGACCCGGATTGCGACCTGGATTACATTCCGAATCAGTCGCGCGAGTTGCCGGTGTCACATGTCCTCTCCAACAGCTTCGGCTTTGGGGGGCAGAACGTTGCGCTGGTTTTCTCCCGAATTTAACCGCATCTTGATGGTTACGTGAGATCATGCGTCACG
Organism: Planctomycetota bacterium; assembly: GCA_023417655.1. Lineage (GTDB taxonomy): Bacteria > Planctomycetota > Planctomycetia > Planctomycetales > Planctomycetaceae > Planctomicrobium. Next base: position 9,689 of record JAEZFD010000015.1, read on the forward strand.
TCGTGCGCGGTTTGTGATTTGAAACAGCCGCCCGTGATGACGTTTTTTGCGCAGAGGAATTTCGGCTGTTCTTTCTATTGATGGAGTGTCCTTTCGGAAGCTTATCTACCATCGTGCGCGTAAATAGATTAAATTCTGCTGATGCTTTTTCTGCAGGCTCGATAGAACCATTGCGGTCAACTGGCGGACAACTTTTGGAGACGCGAGCTCTCTTTAAGACCCTCCTGTCTGCAATGAGTCCCACCTTTCAGCTGTGTTGATCAGCTTCCCACCGTCACCTTCCCCCACCGGAGAAGTGAAGATGAGTCAATGGCGTCGGCGTGATTTCCTGGGATCTTCTCTGGCAGGCTTCACCGCCGGGGCAGGTCTACTTCTGAACCAAAGTGCGAAGGGAGCCGAGACTTCTCCTGCGACGGCGGGACCTGCTGTCGCCGCTCAGGAAAAGAGATCGAAATCCAAATCGCCATCTCCAGACACTCTACTGCTGACCTGGCAGAGTGATCCGACGAAGACCATCACGGTGCAGTGGCTTGACCTCGACACTCCAGCGAAGGGCGCGGTTTATATCGCCGAACTGGGGTCGGAAGAGTGGGCCCGGCATACAACCGAGAAACGTCCCTATCAGGCGACTGATCTTTCGCTGCATCGCTGCGAAGTGAAAGGACTGAAGCCCGGGACGGAATATCAACTGCGAGTCAGCGGAACGGGGGCGGTCCACCGATTCCGCACGATGCCTGAAAAGGCGAATGACGTCATTCAGTTCGTTTCTGGCGGCGATTGCGGCACCGGATCAGAGGCCGTTCGCATTAACCAGATCGCGGCGAAGCAGGATCCTTACTTCGCGCTGATTGGCGGTGACCTTGCCTATGACAACGGAAAGTCACCCGACACGTTCACCAAGTTCCTCAGGAACTGGCATGCAGGGATGATCGACTCACAAGGGCGCATCATTCCGATGCTCTCCTGTATCGGCAATCATGAAGTTCAGGGCAAGACGACCGATCGGGCGATGGCTCCGCAGTATCTCAGTTTCTTCGACGGCATCTTTCCGGAGAAGACATTCAACGTGCTCGACATTGGAGACTATTTGAGCCTTGTGCTGCTGGATACGGCTCATCTCTGTCCGGTCGAGGGCGAACAGACCGACTGGCTCGAGCAGACACTCGCTGAGAGACAGGATCGCCAGCATCTGATCGTTGCCTACCACGTTCCGGCCTATCCTTCGCATCGCGCCCCGGAAGGGAAAGACGGAAAGCCCGGGACCGGGGCTGCTCAGCGTCAACATTGGTGCCCGCTGTTTGAGAAGTACAAAGTCGATCTCGTGCTGGAGCATCACGATCACACGTTCAAACGCTCATTGCCGCTCACCAATGGGATGTATGACAAGCATGGAGTCCTGTACCTGGGCGACGGATCCTGGGGCAAACTGCGAGCATTGAACGAACCGACAATGCGACCTTATCTCGCCCGTGTCAGCAGCGATAACCATATGACGGTTCATCGCCTCGAAGGAGACGATCGCTTCCATGTGGCATTAAATGATGCCGGTCGCGTGACGGACGTTTGTCAGACTCACAGCAAGCGAGTTTCACGCCGCGGCTGATCCCAGCTGCGTTGCGGCCTGGTGAACGTTCAATATCGCCACCGTCCAGAGATGTCGGCGCTCATCAATTACGAACCGTTGCCTTGGTCATGGAAGTGACTTCAGGGCAACGGTTCTCTTGTTGAAGCGGAGCATTGCTCGTCCTCGTTGTGACTCGTCGGACTTGTTACAATCCGAAACGCTTCCCATCCTGCGGTGAAAGGCTCTGGTATGCGGTCTCTACGACGGACTCTGCGGCGGTCTTTACGATTGCGCATCGCTCTCGGGCTAAATGTCATCATGCTGTTCGCAGCAGGAGGACAGAGCATCGCTTCATCCGTCGATGAAGCACGAGAATCTCTTCAGCAGGGAGAATTCGATCAATGTGTTTCCCTCTGCGAGCGCGGAATCAGAGCTCGGCTGGACATCGAAGATTTTGTCTGTCTGAAAGCCGAAGCTGAATTTCAGACAGGCCGTTATGAAGCAGCGATCAAAACGCTGGAGAACGGTCTTCTGTTCGTTCCGAACAGCATCCGGATTCGCTGGGACATTGCCCACGTGGCTCCCTTCGCAGGGAAAACCGGGGAACCCCAAAAGCGTCTTGCGGAGTGCCGCCGCCTGATCGAAGTCGGGTCCTGGAGGTATTCGCAGCAGCCCAACGATCTGGTGACGCTGGCGCTGGTCGTGCTGCACGATGGCGCCGATCCGAAGCAGATTCAATCCGTTCTTCTGAAACGGGCGCGGGACCTGCATCCCGGGCGACGTGAACCGATTCTTGCAATGGCTCGACTCGCACTCGAGAAACGGGACATGACTCTCGCCGGGGAACTTTTCAGAAAAGGCCTGGAACAGTTTCCTGATGACACTGACTTCATTTTCGGGCTCGCCTGCGCCAACGAAGAGGTCGATCCTGAAGAGTCTCGGAGATTGATCGACGCGACACTGAAGCGAAATCCGCGACATGCGGGTGCCCTGCTGAAACAGGCTGAGCATTCCATCAACGGAGAACGGTATCAGCCTGCCCGGGATACACTGAAAAAGATTCTGGCCGTCAGTGAGAAGCACCCCCTGGCGTTGGCGACGCTTTCCGCTCTTTCCTTTCTTGATGAGGATCTGAAGGAATCGAAGAATTTACGGGAGCAGGCCCTTTCGACTTGGAAAGAGAACCCGGAAGTTGACTATCAGATCGGAAAGATTCTGTCCCGGAATTATCGCTTTCAGGACGGCGCCGCAGCACAGCGACGGGCATTAGCATTTAGGGTCGATTATCTCCCGGCGATGCGACAGCTGGCTCAGGATCTCCTCCGCATGGGCCAAGAAGAGGAAGGCTGGCAGCTTGCTCGAACAGTCTATGAACGGGATCAGTATGACGTGGCCTCCTATAACCTCATCACATTGCATGATGAGTTAGAGAATTACACGATTCTCGAACGGCCCGGCCTGCGTGTGCGGATGGAGAAACGAGAAGCCGAAATCTATGGCGAACAGGTACTGAACCTGCTGACACAGGCGAAAACGGAACTTTGTGCGAAATATCAAATTGAGCTGCCCCGGACGGTGTCGATCGAAATTTTCCCGGATCCGTCTGACTTCGCGGTGCGGACTTTCGGAATGCCGGGTGCGGGAGGGTATCTGGGAGTCTGCTTCGGAGACGTGGTGACGGCGCTTAGTCCGGCCGCAAAAGACGCTCGGCCAGTGAACTGGGAATCAGTGTTGTGGCATGAATTCGCACATGTTGTCACGCTGAATAAGACGCACAATCGCATGCCGCGCTGGTTAAGTGAAGGCATCTCCGTCTATGAAGAACGTCAGCGTGATCCTCGCTGGGGCGAGCGGATGACGCCAGCCTATCGCGACTGCATCCTCGAAGGAAAAATGACGCCGATTAGCAGGATGAGCGAGGCATTTCTTCCGCCCGGGAGTCCCTGTGGCCTGATGTTTGCCTACTTCCAGAGTTCGCTGGTCGTTGAGTATCTGATCGATACATACGGTCAAGAAGCGCTGATCGCGATTCTCGATGATCTGGGGCTGGGGTTGCCGATCAATGAAGCCATTGAACGGCATACGGCTCCCATGAAACAACTTGAGGCCGAGTTCAGTTCCGCGATGCGAGTGAAGGCGCTCTATTACGGTTGGTACGTCGACTGGTCGCCCGTCAAATTCGAGCGGATTGCTGCGAGTCAGAATCCGGTTGAAGCACTACTTACTTGGGCTGATCGAAATCCACGCAATTACAACGGTCTGAAAGCAGGCGGCATGATGCTGCAGCGGCTCGGCAAGAAGGAAGACGCTCAGAGACTGCTGGAGCAGGCGATCGCGGTCTTTCCGCTGGAAACAGGACCCGAGAGTGCTGCGGCCCAGCTGGCTGCACTGCAGCGTGAGCTGGGGAACCCGGCAGAGCGCGAGACTCTGTTGGCATGGACCAGCATCGATGATGATGCCGCCGCCGGCTTGATGAGATTGATTGAGATCGACACCGCAGGAAAGGACTGGGCCGCCGTCAAACAGTATTCTCAACGATTGCTGGAGATCCGGCCACTGATCCCCCAGCCGTATCAGGCACTCGCCACTGCGGCAGAGGAGCAAGGGAACGGCGCTGTCGCCACGGGCGCACTCCGGACAGCTCTCAAGTTTTCGTCAGGGGATCAGGCTGGACTCCATTACCGGCTCGCACGGCAGCTCCAGAAGTCCGGGGATTGGACCGATTCGCGTCATCACGTCTTGCGGTCGCTTGAAGTGGCTCCTCGCTACCGTGAGGCTTTGCAGTTGCTCGTCGAACTGAAAGGTCAGCGAGACAGCGCGACGGATGGGTCTTCGCTACAGCCCGCTCCGGTGACGACAGAGCCTTCAAACTGACCGGCCTCCCTGCATGGAACTGGTGCGGAATTGCGGTTCAGCATTGCCGCATGTGGCTCTGTTGTGCGATAGTGAGGTAACGCGTTCCGGCAGTTCGACAGGGCAAAAGTTGACTCTTTCGAAGCTTCTGCCGGGTCCTTTTTGAAGAGTTTTCTGGACATGGATGGTCCCGTGCGCTGCAATTCACAGAGTCGTCCTTTCGTGACGTGGCTGTGCGGACTTTTCTTCGTTGTTGGAGTGCTCATCGCCGGGCAAGTCTCTGACGCCTGCCCCTTCTGTGATACTCCGTCGATCACGTTCAGTGAGCAGGTGGCGCAGTCGCAGGCGGTGGTGTTGGTGAAGTGGGCGGGAGCAGAAAAGCCGGACCCATTTAACTTCGAGCCGGGCAGCTGCACCTATCAGATCGTCTCTCGATATCGCCAGAATGAGGCGACTCCCCAGCCAGGAGAGCAGGTGACGATCCCGTTCTATCAGAGCGGCAAACCCGGCGATTCCTTCTGGATGCTGGGAACTGAAACAGACGGAAAGCTGAACTGGGCTCCCCCTGTCAGCATGTCAAAAGAATGCTGGGAATATGTCACTCACGCCCCTGATCGAAAAGCCGAGCCGGGCACGCGCCTGCGTTACTATCTCAAGCATCTTGAGCACGCGGATTCGGAGATCGCGATCGATGCCTATGGTGAGTTCGCCGGAGCGAATTACGCGGATCTCCTGCAACTCACGAAAGAGCTGCCTCGCGAGAAACTCCTTGAGTGGTTGCTGAATCCTGAAACAGTCCCCAGTCGACGCGGGCTCTATGGTCTGATGCTGGGATTGTGCGGAACCCCGGAAGATGCCGCCCGAATTGAACCCATTCTCCTCGAAAACCCGGAAGGGGCGCGGCTCGGCGTCGATGGAATGATGGCCGGGTACGTTCTGATTAATGGCGCCCCGGGGCTACAGAAACTGGTCGATTCCAAACTGAAAAATCGGGACGCCAATCCGTCGGAATCCTTTGCGGTTTTGCAGATGCTGCGGTTTCTCGGCGAATATGCGACGCATGCCGTCCCGCGGGATCAGCTGCTGGCGGCGATGCGAACCCTGCTGGATCATCCGCAGTATGCGAGCTTCGCAGCGATCGATCTGGCCCGCTGGTCCGACTGGGGAGCAACAAAGTTACTGGTCGAGCGGTATGGAAGCGAGCCGTTCGGGGACTCGGAAGGCAAGCAGGCTGTCATCCGGTTCCTGACGCAGGCGGCAGCCGTTTCTGATGAACAGGCAGGAATGTCTCTGGAAGATGTCAAATTGGCCAGGGAGTCGCTCGCAAAGTACCGCCAGACAGATCCGGAGATTGTCCGGATCGTTGAGCGTCTCCGGTTTGACTGAAAGCATTGACTGAAAACCATCGAATTTTCGCGCCGCGTTTCATTCCAAACTGCAACGGAAGTGCTTGTCGGAGTGGCTCCACCCAAGTTTGTCGCCGCAATCACAAATGATGTGCCAACAAAACGGATGGCAATTTGACAGGGTCTCTCTTTCCCCTGATAATAACAGCGGACAAACATTCATTGTGAACTTCATTTCCGGAGCTGCAACCGGCCGTCAGTCCCCTCTGCTCGGGGACTGGTGAGATGGATTCAAGTCACAATTCAAAAGGGATTTTTCAGTGAAGAAATGCCTCCGGTGTACAAATCCGGCGACTTTGCACATCACCGAGCTGAAGGGCGGCAAATCCCTGTCTCTGCATCTTTGTGAAAGTTGTGCCCGGGAATATCTGACAACGGTTGAAGTCGGGGGGATTCCGGACGACTTCGCTGCCGCTCCACCCAAGCTGGAAGCGGAGACTTCCGGGGAAGAGGAAGTGACAGAGGCGGGAGCACGCGCCTGTCCGCACTGTGGGATCACTTTTAAGCAATTCCGCAGTCAGGGGCGACTCGGCTGCCCGCGTGATTATGAGGTCTTTCACAGCGAACTTGTCCCTCTGCTTGAAAGCATCCACGGGGAGATTCGCCATATCGGAAAGTTTCCTCCTCGGGTTCCTGAAACCAGCAGGCGACAATTTGAACTGGCTCGTCTCCGGAGCGAACTGAAAACGGCAATCGATGACGAGCAGTACGAGCAGGCGGCACGTCTTCGGGACCAGATTCATCAGCTTGAGCAGGATAACAAAACGACTTTGTGAGGTCGGCAGTTTCACATCCGCGAGTCGCAGGACGTCAGGCTGCGGAAATGTGACATCACCGGCTGATTTCTCGAGAGACTTGTTCGTGCGACATCGCTGGTGATCGCCTGCTTTCACAGAATTTTCGACTCAGGAGACTGTTTGTGGCGGATGAAAACAAATGGGCGGGTGACTGCTATCGCCGCGGCAACGATGCGATGCAAAAGCAGAACTGGGATCTCGCCGTGGAGATGTTCACCACTTGCGTGAAGCTGGTGCCAGACAATCTTCTTTACCGCCAGTACCTGCGAAACAGTGCCCGGAAGAAATACAACGACAATGGCAAGGGAGCCGGGACGTTCGAAAAAACGAAACTGATGGGCATTCGCAGCCGCATCAAAAAGGCCCGACAGGCTGAGAACTGGGAAGAAGTCTCCAAAGCCGCGGAAGAAGGTCTGTACATCAATCCCTGGGATACCCAGCTGAATGTGGATCTCGCGGAAGCTTCCGTGAAGCTGGATCGGGGAGAGATCGCCAAGTTTTCTTACATGGAAGCGATTAAGAGCGATCAGAAGAACCGGGCTCTCTACGTCGCCCTGGCCGACATTCTTCGAAGTCGCGGCGAATACGACGAAGCGATCAAAGTCTGGGAACGGGTCTCCCGAATGGACCCGTCCGATCTCACGGCGATGCGGAAGATCACAGAGCTTCAGACAGAGAAAACGACACATCGCGGCGGCTATGAGAGCGCTTCCAACACGCAGGACGTCAGAACCTCGAAACCGGTTGCTTCGACAAGTGTCGCGCCGGGCGAATCGGTTGAAGTCGACCTGAAACACGCGATCCGGAAAGAGCCGGATCGAGTTGAGCCCTATCTGAAGCTCGCGGCACTTTACAAGCAGACCCGAAGACTGAAAGAGGCGCACGAAATCGCCCAAAAGGCCTTCGAAGTCTCGAAGCAGGACCAGGGAGTCGGAGAACAGGTCGAAGACATTGAGCTTTTGCTCATGAAGTCCGAGCTGGATGACCTGAAGGAGAAGGCCTCCAAGTCTGGTGATGCTGACGACCGCAAAGCCGCTGCAACTCAGTCGATCGCTTTGCGGGATCGCAAAATTGAAGTACTGACGAAACGCGTCGAACGGTACCCGGCGAACTTGAATATCAAGTACGAACTCGCCGAACTTCAGATGCAGTTACAGAAATGGAATCTGGCAATTCCGCTGTTGCAGCGTTCGAGTCAGGATCCCCGTCTGAAGGGGAAATCCTTCGTCGCGCTGGGGAAGTGCTTTGTCTATGACAAGAAGCTGCCGCTGGCTCGCGGTCAATTCGAACGGGCATTACCCGAATTGAACGTTGAGTCCGATCCGGAAACTTTTAAAGAGTGCCACTACCTGCTCGGCCGTGTCTGTGAAGAAATCAAAGACGCGCCAGCGGCTGAAAAGCACTACGGCGAAGTTCTGGTTCAGGACTACGAATACAAAGACACGCGGGAGCGCCTCGAACGTCTTCAAGGGGGGACGGAGTAAATCCCGGGACTGAATTCCCAGCGTGCGTGTATCGCGTCGCAATGTTGCTTCTGACAGAAGTTTGATTGCGAAGTTCTATGGTTGCGTACTCACTTGGTTCGAGGCAATTTTTCAGCTTTTTCGGAACCATTTGATTTCGCCGGTCATCTCAATCGGGCAATTCCCGTTTTCATTCAGAAAGTAGTCTGCGGAACATTGGCCGGATCGGGTTCAGCCTGTGTCGTCTCTTTGTTCCCGGATTTTCCATCAACCTGAAGTCAAGTGCTCAGGTGATTCTGGAGAGTTGAGATGGCGTACCGACGCGTTTTCCCTTGGTTGTTTTGTTTTGGAATCCCCGTTCTTCTTTGGGGAATGACCACTCCGGTGCAGGCCCAATTTTTCCCTGGAAACGGGAACGAACTTCCGGGCAGTTCCGGGATTCTGATCAATCCGGAAGGGGTCATTGAACTCCGTCAGGTGACACCGACTGGGAAGGCCAGTTCACGGAAGCAGATTGAGCAACTCGCCCAGAAGCACCTGCCGCCGGAGGTGCTCGTCCCGACGCCGGAACGGGTGCTCTCCATCAAGAATCTTTCGAGCGAAATTCTCCGCCATTTCGCAGAGCAGAAACCGCTCCCCCCAGAGATCCTGTATCTCGCCGGTCTTCAGCGGATCGATTCGATTGTTTTTGATCGCGAGGCAGGCGATGTCTATCTGGTCGGCCCGGCAGACGCGTTCGGTCCGGATGCGTCAGGGAGGGTAATCGGAGTCGGATCGGGACGGCCAGTGCTGCAGCTGGATGATCTGATCACCGTTCTCCGCGCGGACAACCGGGACCGGAACGGCTCTATCGGCTGCTCGATCGATCCGACCACTCAGAATATGTCCAATTTGCAGGAGTTTCTCCGGCGAAATTCCACCCCCGCCAGTCCCGCTCAGGTGCAGATGCGGTTTCAGCAGATGAGCAAGATTCTGGGGCCGCAGGAAATCAGCGTCTGGGGTGTCCCTCCCAATTCTCGCTTTGCCGCTGCACTCGTCGAAGCCGATCTGCGGATGAAACGAATCTCCCTCGGAATGGAGCCTGCCGGTGTCCCCGGCATTCGCAGTCATCTCTCACTTCTGCAACCGCAAGGAAACAGCCTGCAGCGGTGGTGGTTCGTGCCAATGTACGAGCCACTGGAAACGAATGCTGAAGGAACAGTTTTCACACTGAAAGGCCCCCGGGCAAAGCTGCTGGCCCAGGAAGAATTCACGGATGCAGGAGGACGACGCAGTAACTCGAACTTCACCCGGCAGAGTACCCAGAAGTTCGCCCAATTATTCTCGGAGCATTTTGAAGAACTGGCCGAGAAGTCCCCACCATTCGCCGAACTGCAGAATTGCTATGACATCGCTGTCACGGTCGCGTTGATCCGGCAGATGGCTGCCCGTCATGAACTGCAGTCGGTCTTTGCGACTCTCATTGAGCACCCGCAGCTGGCTCCGAAAACCTATGCGGTTCCCCGGTCGGTCCCTTCCAGTTCGACCTATCGTGTCAGCGGCCCCGGCATGCTCATTGGGCTGGTCGGTGGAGTCACGATTGATATGGAGCCTGTGTTGAAATCAGCACAGCCGAAGCAGACAGAAGCTGTCAAAAGCTTTCGCGAACGGATACCGCAAGATCGGGTGTTCGGCAATGTCGGCGAGGGGAAGTCGAAATAGGTGCGCTCTCCTCCGTCAGGCTTCCTGAGACGGCGAAGTCGGCGGTTCAGAAATGGGCAACTGCAACGCATTTTCGGGGAGGATCGCGAATTCCTCCCGGTTCCCATTGGGGAGATGAGGCAGGAACTGTGTCAGCGGAATCTCAAACGGCTGCAGGAGAGCAGTAGCTCCCGTGAGTTCAACCAGTCGCACCCGGCGCGACTGAGGCCACTGCTCGACAAGAATTTCAGTAGCAAGCTGCCAGCGGCTCGCGGCCGCATCGTCTGCGGCGAGAGATCGTCGATACTCCTCGATCGCATCCAGAACGTGATCCCCGGCCAGATAACAGACTTGTTGCTCTGACCGGATGAGATAACCCGGTTCCAGCTCGCCGATGTCAGTGACGATCCAAGAACTGGCGATCGGGCTGATGCGGATCCGCTGAAATTTTCCCAGTTCTGCATCTTTCAGCAGTGCGGTGGCCAGTTCATTCTGCGAGCGCTCTGCACGTTCTTTCCAGATGAGCAGCCCCAGCATCGCGGCCGAAAGGACCATTCCCACGAAGATCAGTGGCCCTCGTAACGGATGGAACTGCAGAATTGCGGCATCCCAGATTCCTAGGGCGAGCATGCCGATGCCGAAGAGCACCCCGAGCCGCCTTAGCGATTTCTTTGCCTGCAACTGCTTCTCAACTGATCGAGCCTCCTGCTGCAAGGCAAGTCGTTCGGCGGCAGTGCAGGGATGAGTCGTGGTCTCAATCACATTCTGGATGGCGCTGCAGGAATTTTTGGTTCGACCAAAGTGATAAGGAGAGGATCAGATCCGCTTCCTTCGAGTTTCTAAGAAGAAACAGGGAGAGCGAAGACATTGAATGAAACTGGTCTTCGCTCTCCCAACAGGTCCTCTGGTCGTTCGACTTCGTCAGGAGAAGGGGACCTCAAGGTACTATGATCGGGTCCAGCGAACCCCTTCTTTGCCGTCTTCGACGGTGACTTTCAGTTCCGTCAGTTTGTTCCGGATCTTGTCGGCGACTCCCCAGTTCTTAGTGGCCCGGGCTTCCGCACGAATCTCCAGAATCAGATCCATCAGGCCGTTCACGAATCCGTCGTCAGCATGGCTCGATTTCTGCTGAGGAACACGGAAGACACCCACGGTGTTTGCCAGTTCCTTGAACAGTGCCAGCAGTGTTGTCAGCTGCGCCTTCTGCTCGTCGGTCGCTTTCTCTTCCAGATGATTCTGAGTGATGAAACCGTTAATGCTGCGACGAAGCTCGAACAGCATTCCGATGGCGCCACCGGTGTTGAAGTCATCGTCCATGGCCTCCCAGAACCGGTCACGCAGATCAGTCACAATCGGAAGCAGATCAGCCGGCAGTGAGGAGAGGTTCACGCTTTCAGACCGAACGGTCGCCGATGGCAGGTCGTAGAAGCTCTTGCCGAGAATTCGCTGCGCGGTCTCGAACATCCGATAGAAGCCTTCCATCGACTTGCCGGTATTGGCAATGTTCTCGAGCGAGAAGTCGATTGGGCTGCGATAGTGTGTCGACAGCAGGAAGAACCGGACAACCTCAGGGGCATGGTGAGCGAAGACAGCGGTCTTCACGGATTCCGCACCGGCTGAGCCCGCCAGCTTCCCGGCGATCTGAGCGTCATGGTTGTGAGCGACGTCGCCATGCTTGTCGTGGCCGCCACCGACCTTGCCGGTGTTTTTGCCAGACTGCATCAGCCCGTTGTGCAGCCAGTACCGGACGAAGGTCTTGCCGGACGAAGACTCCGACTGAGCCAGCTCGTTTTCATGATGGGGGAACATCAGGTCGAGCCCACCGCCGTGGATATCGATTGACTCACCGAGCAGTTTGCTGCTCATCGCCGAGCATTCAATATGCCAACCCGGACGGCCTGGTCCCCAAGGGCTGTCCCAGGCTGGTTCACCCGGCTTGGAGGACTTCCACAAGGCGAAGTCTGCAGGATTCTGTTTCTGCTCTTTCGCTTCGACACGAGTTCCGGCGAGCATCTGTTCAATGCTGCGCCCGCTCAACTTGCCGTAATCGGCATCCTGAGTCACGGCGAAGTAAACGTCGCCATTCAGGGCATAGGCCGAGCCTTTGTCGATCAGACCCTGAATCATCTCCTGCATCGCACCGATGTAGTCGGTGGCATATGGGAAATGGTCAATGGAGTCGACGCCCATTAGCTTGAGGTTATCGAAGTAGTCGGCGGTCATTTTGTCCGCCAGCGCCTTCACTTCCATCCCCAGTTCATTGGCCTTGTTGATCAACTTGTCGTCGACGTCAGTGATGTTGACGACGAAGGTGACCTTGTAGCCGGAATAGGTGAGATAGCGTTTGATCGTATCGAAGATCACCGGTCCGACCATGTGACCGATGTGGGCAGGCTTGTAGACCGTCGGCCCGCAGAGATACATGGACACTTTCCCGGGCTCGATCGTCTGAAATTCTTCTTTCTGACGGGAAAGGGTGTTGTAAACGCGAAGCGACATTTGGAGTAACCTTCCGTGCGGACTCTGGACGCGCGTCACCTCGATCAGCTTGACCGTTCTACCCGGCGGCGCTTTCGGAAAGATAGCGACTCTCAGGCGTTCGAGCCAAGAGGAGAGCGTCGGTCGGGGCTGTCGACGTCGGCCGAGAAGCGTTTCCGGCCAGTCGCGGTTTTGCGAGCGGATGTCGAAATCAGCGTTCTTGGATGCAGTCGAATTCGTCCGGAATTCGGCTCTCGATACGGAATGAGCGAGATCGCAACTGTGCGCCAGGTTCTGCCGATCAGGCGCAATTCACACTTGATCGTCAGTGCGAGAACGCGAGAATCTGCCCTTCATCCGTGGACGGCAGCGGACTCGACAACTCGCCCTGAAGAGTCACAATGGCGAAATTCTGGTCTGAGAGCCGATTGCCGTCTGAAAGTCTGCCCAATGATTTCGCAGCCCGCTTCTCCCACAACTTCCGTCAGCCCATCGTCTGAATTCAGGCACCCAGGAAAAGGGGCGCGAGTGGCAATTGTCGGCGCCGGTGTGATCGGCGCCGCATCCGCTCACTACCTCGCCGAGGCTGGCTGCTCCGTCGTTTTGCTCGACCGTGGGAACTTTGGGAAAGCCTGCTCTCATGGAAACTGTGGGTACGTTTCCCCTAGTCACATTCTACCGCTCTGTAAACCAGGTGCCGTCTCGGCCTCGCTGAGGACTCTGTTCCAGCGGAACTCCCCATTCAAGATTCGTCCACGGCTGGATTACCACACGTGGTCCTGGTTTCTGAAATTTGCTTTGCGGTGTAATTACAAAGACATGATTCAGGCGGGGCACGCCCGGCACGCGATGCTGATGTCCTCACGTCAGCTGTTTCAGGACATGATGACGGCCGGCAAGCTCGGCAACTGCGAATGGGAAACCAAAGGTCTGCTGTTCGTTCACCATGACCCTCATCACTTCGAATTGTTTGCCAAGATCAACGAACTGCTCGTCAATGAGTACGGGCTAGGCGCCAAACGCTATGACGCCGACGAGCTTCTGAAACTGGAACCCGCTCTGAAGCCAGTCGTCGCAGGAGCGTGGCTCTATGAGTGTGACGCACATCTCCGGCCGCATTTGCTGATGGACTCATTTCACCAGCTGTTGATTCAGCAGGGAGTTGAGATTCGTGAGAACTGTGAGTTCCTGGATCTCGAGACCTCATCGAATCAAGCGAAGCGACTGAAAACCAGTCAGGGCGACATTGAGGTCGACCATGTTATTTTCGCCACCGGAGCATGGTCACGACTGCTGCAGCAAAAGTTGAAGACCCGGATTCCGATTGAACCGGGGAAGGGGTATTCGATCACGATGCCCCGACCGGCACTGTGCCCGGCTTACCCGATGATTTTCGAAGATCACCGCGTGGCGATTACTCCGACAGCAGGGGCTTATCGAATCGGTTCCACCATGGAGTTCGCCGGCTTTGATTCGACTCTGCGGGAAGATCGCCTGAGTCTCCTGACGAACGGGGCGAAGTTCTATCTGCAGGATCCTCTTGCAGAACCGGTCATTGAGAAATGGTGGGGCTGGCGGCCGATGAGCTGCGACGGCGTGCCGCTCGTTGGCCGAGTGCCGAAGTACGACAACGTCTGGCTCGCAGCAGGGCACAGTATGCTCGGCCTCTCAATGGCGACCGCGACCGGCAAACTGCTCATGGAGATGCTGACCGGAGCAACGCCTCACATTGACCCGCGCCCCTATCGGCTCGACAGGTTCTAGAGTGCTCGGGTGACGGTCCGGGAAATCTCGCTTGGAATTTTCAAATTCAAAGCACGAAATTCGAAACGCATCCGAAGTCTCAAAGCCCCGAACAGTCTGAGAGTTTTGAATTTGAAATTTCGAGTTTCGAATTTCTTCCGGGGGACCATACCCCAGATGTTCCTCTCTCTCAGAACTCTCCGATGACCTCATCGCCGCTGATCGTCAGCAGCGCGACAAGCGTCTCGGTCGCGATGTTTTCGCTGATCGACCGGACAGAGCCGTCTGCCAGCAGGCAGTTATTGATCCCGACGTGAAACGAGTAGAGAGACCGGGTGTTGTTGCAGTTGATCATGCAGCGACCTTTGTTGGTCGCATTGGTTTGAGCCGCGCCGTCTGAAGTATAAGACAGCAGACTTCCGCCATTGAATTCGCCCCAGCCGCAAAGGCATGCAGAAATCGTACCTGACTGCTGGACACCTCCAGTGACAAATTTCTGCGGACGGCCAGCGACTTCAAATAAAGCGATCGTATTTGAGGAACCGTCGGTGATATCTCGCATCCGTCGGCGCCTTCCCCCTCCGTTGAAGAACGTATCCGTGTTGTTCGGAGGCGTCATGAAGTGCTGGATATTTCCTGTAATCCCCTGGGCTCCATAATAATCTGACACAGCGGCCGACCAGCCGTTCAGTGCCTCTGGGCTGCCTGCCGGGGCGGTGGCCTTTTGAGCCAACGAATTGAACGTTGTGTCCATTTGCGGACCGAGAGGATTGCTCGGGCATTGATGAAAAGGCAGCTGATACTGCATAGCTTTCGCGTTGTTGTAATGCCGGTAATCCACAGTGTAATCGTAGAGATCAGAGAGCGGATTATTATCGAGATAGGGGAGAATCTGAGCTCCCCAGTAAACCGCCGGGCCGGTCTCTGCGTTCGGGAAGTATCCCTTCGTTGCTTCGAAGTTGTGGAACCCGATTCCCAGCTGATGCAGATTGTTCTTGCACTGGGTGCGGCGAGCGGCCTCTCGCGCCTGCTGGACCGCTGGGAGCAACAGGGCGATCAGAACCGCGATAATGCCGATGACCACCAGCAGTTCGATCAGGGTGAAGCCCTTCCGACTTGCCGGTTGCTGCGAGGGGTGAACAAGACTCCGGTGAGCAGAATGTGTGCGTTGCATAGCCGTTCGTTTGCCTCAGATTGCGAGTCACTACTTTGAAAAGTGGTGCTGGCTGAGACGAATTCGTTGCACAGAACGATCTGGAGGCAAAGCCTAAGGGGCTGCCTTCGAAATCATTGAGACTCGTCTTTGGCTGGCAGGAGGAATGATCTGACTCCGGGAATGCCGGGGAGCAGATTATTCGATATCAGGGGGACTTCCGTGTTTCAGATGCACTGTCCGCTGGTCCGCGTCCCGGCAGAACTGGTGGGCGCATCCGGACTCGGGGTTCCGATAAAGCGATCAGGAAGGCCTCAAGGTCTTCGAGATCCTGCTGATTCAAACCTAAGGGCTTCAGAAGAGGCGACTTCTTTGGGAAGAGCGGGTCTCCCTGCTGGTCTTCCTTAGGGACCAATGTCGGCATCCCGACGTTGTACATGCGGAGTGTGTTCGGGAGTTCAAACAGACCGTTATGCATGTAGGGACGCGTATTGGCGATGTTTCTCAGTGAAGGAGTTCGGAACTTTCCAACGTCTTCCTCCTTGCCGGTCACTTCATAGCGGCCACGATCCTCGAGTTTTCGGCCGTAATAGCTCAAGCCGATATCGTGAAACTGGTTGTCCGACAACAGCGGTCCGTTATGGCAGTTCAGGCAGCGACCGGATGTCCGAAAGACATCCAGACCCCGGATTTCGGCGTCCGTCAGGGCTTCATGCTTGCCTTTCAGAAACGCGTCAAAGCGGCTGCGGCCTCCGACGATGGTTCGTTCAAAACAGGCAATTGCCTGGGCCACCCGTTCGATGGTGATCTGCGGATCCTGAAATGCCGCCTGGAATGCCGCCTGATACTCGGGAAGTTCCTTTAGCTGTTGCTGGATCAGATCCTCGGAGCAGGCCATCTCCAGTGGATTGTTGAGGACCTGCAGCGCCTGGTCTTCCAGCGACACGGCACGCCCATCCCAGAAGAGGGTGTCGACGTGAGCAAGATTCATTAAGGAAGGAGAATTCCGCTTCAGCTCTGCGCGGGCGAGGCCGAAGGAAACTGTTCTTCCGTCGGTCCATCCCAGATCGGGATCATGGCAGGAGGCACAAGCCATCTCCTGACTGCTGGAAAGCCGGGCATCAAAGAAGAGCATCCGCCCCAAAAGAGCTTTTTCTTTTGAGAATGGATTCTCTTCGGGATGTTTCACCGGAGGAAGTAATCCCAACTCCTTCCATTCAACCCCGGGATCAATCGTCGGGGCCGGCCAGGATGCGGTGTCGGTGGAATAAGCCGCACGCAACCGAGCGGTTCGCGCCTGCAACTCCTCGGGGGTCTCGTCAGGGCGGGGAGGAATGCGTTCGAAGTATCCGGCACGTCCCCCGAAGCGCTGAACCCCGGGTGCGGGTGTTCCATCAGAGGACTCGGGAGTTCCGCTCTCAGACGTCTCTGCTTTCGCGGGAGGAGCCGCTTCCTGTTGCGCCAGCACCCAAGCTGGACAAAGGCAAGCGGTCAAAATCAGCGGTTTGAGAAATCGGGACACAGCCGGAGTTCCATGGGGAGATAATTCCTACGGGATGAGTATTGCCGTGTTGAGACTGAGTGTCAATCTCGAGGTTGTTCAGCGGGAGAATTTTTCAGAAATGAAAACATCGCAAGATTTCACGACGGATCGCCTCGACGACTCTCCAAGAGAAGGTCGTAAAGCTTGACGAAGTAAAGAAAAACAGCCGGGAACGAGTTCCCGGCTGTGGAGTTTGATCAGAATAAGAAGCGTCAGGTCAACTCAATCGCCAGTCAGTCTTTGACGCAGGCGGTCCACTTCAGAACTGGCTTCTTGGCTGCCGAGACCTCGTCTGGACGGCGAATCGGCGTGGTGTGAGGAGCTTCATGCAGGTAGTCCGCATCCTCAGTCAGGATCTTGCGGAACGCTTCAACGAAGGCGTCGAGCGTTTCCTTCGATTCGGTTTCCGTTGGCTCGATCATCAGAGCTTCAGGGACGACGAGCGGGAAGTACACGGTCGGGGCATGGAAACCGTAATCGAGCAATCGCTTGCAGATGTCGAGGGCCGTGATTCCCTTGGCGTCCTTGATGTTTTTCGCGGAGCCGACGAACTCATGCATGCAGAGTTCTCCCTTCGGCACCGGCAGAACATCTTCCAGCCGAGCCTTCAAATAGTTTGCATTCAGCAGAGCGTGTTCTGAAACCTGACGCAGGCCGTCCGGTCCGAGGGTTCGCAGGTAGAAATAGCCTCGCAGCAGAATGCCGACGTTCCCGAAGAAGGAGCGGACGCGACCGACCGACTTTGCAGGCGTCGAGAGGTGGTAGGTTCCGTTACTGTCTTTGGTCACAACAGGACCCGGAAGATAGTCAGCGAGGAAGGAACGAACGGCAATCGGTCCAGCTCCCGGTCCACCGGCGCCGTGTGGCCCGGTGAAGGTCTTGTGGACGTTGTAGTGCATCATGTCGCCGCCGAAATCACTGGGTCGGGTGATACCGAGAATGGCGTTCATGTTCGCCCCGTCGATGTAGACGAGTCCACCGGCGTCATGGACGATCTTTGCGATCTCGGCGATGTCCCGTTCAAACAGCCCCAGCGTGTTGGGGTTCGTGACCATGAACACGGCGGTTGAGTCATCGACAGCGGCTCGCAGCTCGTCGAGATCGACGAAGCCGTCTTTCCCACCGGCGAGTTGAACGCAGTCAAATCCCGCAAGGGCGGCGCTGGCTGGGTTTGTCCCGTGAGCGCTGGATGGGAAGAGAACCTTGGTCCGCTTCTCGCCTTTGTCGCGGAAGTAAGCTGCGGCGACGAGCAGTGCGGTGAACTCGCCCTGAGCGCCGGCGGCAGGTTGCAGCGAAACAGCAGGCAGCCCGGCGATTTCGCCCAGCATCTCCTGCATCTCGAACATGATCTGCAGCATTCCCTGTGAGTCTTCCGCGCGGTGGTAAGGGTGCAGGTCACCGATACCATGCAGACGAGCGAGCCGTTCGTGCCGCTTCGGGTTGTACTTCATCGTACAACTGCCGAGTGGGTAGAAGTGGGTGTCGACGCACATGTTCTTCGTCGACAGATTGACGAAGTGGCGGACGACGTCCCCTTCCGCGAGTTCAGGCAACTCCGGCGGCGTTGTCGAGAGTGCGGCTTCCGGCAGGAGGTCAGTCAGTGGAACATCAGGCACGTCGCTCGCCGGAAAAACGGTCGCACGACGGCCGGGTGAGGAGAGTTCAAATAGCGTTTTGGTCGAAATCGAGTTACGCATGGTCGTCTGATCTTTGAAGAGAGTTGGCGGAACGTCACCGGGGGATTCTGAAGAGCATTAAGCTTTCAGTGCCGCCACCAGACGGTCGATCTCGTCCTTCGTTCTTGTTTCTGTGACCGCTACCAGGACTCCTGCATCCGTCCCTTCCGGCATTTGCGGGAACCGCGTCAGCTCGGGACCGATGTCGAATCCGGCCGATGCGGCCTTCTTGATCAAGTCTGATGCCGAGCGACCTTTTGCTTTCAGCACGAACTCTTTGAAGAATGGCGTTTTAAATGCCAGTTCCAGGCCGGGAACGCTTGTCAGCTGCTGAGCCGCGTAGTGTGCTTTGCGAGTCGAGAGTTCAGCCGCCTCACGGACTCCCTGGGGACCCAATGAGGAGAGGTAAACCGTTGCTCGCAGTGCGAGCAGACCTTGATTTGTACAGATGTTGCTTGTCGCCTTGTCGCGGCGAATGTGCTGCTCGCGCGTTTGCAATCCGAGTGCATAGCAAACGCGACCATCACGGTCTTTAGTCTGCGTGATGAGGCGTCCTGGCATCTTCCGGACGAATTCCTGCCCGCAGGCCAGGATTCCGAGGTAAGGCCCACCGTATTGAAGCGGAACGCCGAGGGACTGACCTTCTGCAACTGCAATGTCAGCACCGTAGTCGGCTGGCCGCTGCAGTAATCCGAGACTGATCGGATCGAAGGAAACGACCGACATGGCACCGTGCTGGTGGGCCAGATCGCTCAGTTGAGCCGGTTCTTCCAGACAGCCGAAGAAGTTGGGGTGCTGATAGACGACGCAGGCCGTCTGATCGTCCACCAGTTTGCTGGCGGCTTCCAGATCGGTTTTTCCGTCGCGGACGGGCAGGGTGACGATCTCAGTGCCGTGATCGCGGAGATAGGTCTCGATGATCTGGCGGTACTCAGGATGAACTGCCCCGGAGATCGCCACTTTGTTGTGGCGTCCGTTGACTCGCATCGACATGAAGACTGCTTCGCTAACTGCGGTTCCGCCTTCATAAAGACTGGCATTGGAGACATCCATGCCGGTCAGTTCGCAGATCAGAGTCTGGAACTCGAAGAACGCCTGTAGCGAACCCTGGCTGGCTTCAGGTTGATACGGGGTGTAAGCGGTATAGAACTCGCCTCGTCCTGTGATCTCATCAACAACAGCGGGGACGAAGTGGTCATAGGCTCCGCCGCCAAGGAAGCAGACGCGGTCAGCATGGTTCTTCTGGGCGAGGCGACGGACGTGCTGCTCGAGCTGCAGTTCCGGCATCGCAGGAGGAAGGTTCAGTTCACGACGCAGCCGCAGCTCGTCTGGAACCTGCTTCAGGAGTGTCTCAAGAGACGGAACACCAATCGCCTTCAACATTTCCTGCTGTTGATCAGCAGTGCTATACAAATAAGCCAATGTTGTATCCTTTTGCCCCGGATGGTCAGACATGCTGACCTGTCATCTCGCCTGGAAAGAAGAATCTCAGCATCAAGGGGGGCGGAAATCAATACCACGCCCTGAGAATCCGAGGATCAATAGAAGTGGATGGATCCCTCGTGGATCGATTCTCGGCGATGGGGGACCGTAAAGGCGAGGGTCACCTCGAGAATTGAAACAACAGTCAGGCTGATGCAGCGACAAAGGCGCAGCGCGGAATTTGATGTTGATTCGCCTGACTTTCAAGCGGCGCGCGGGTTCTTCAGCAGCTTGAATTCCTCGTCTTCGATGATCTGATCGCCAGCCAGCCCCTGCTTTCGGGAGCGCAGGCGATTCCGGATTGCTCGCCGCATGGCATTGTGAAAGCTGACCGATGCGGTGAAAAGCGTGATCAGATCGCGGAATCGGGTGTCGGCGGCGAGATCAGAGTGAGTGATCGTGACGTAAGCATTGTATCCGAACCCGAAGAGCGCTCCGTCGATATCGCCGATCTGTTTTCCTTCCGATTCGATGACGAAATCGGCGCCAACGGAAACCCATTTCCGCTTGATCGTGATGTACCACATTCGTGATCGACGTTCCTGGAAGTAACAGAACGTGTACACCGATGGGATGCGATATCGCAGTTGGTTCTCATGCATTTCAGACAGGTACGGCACCCCGTCAAGAATGCCTGTCATCGAGACCAACGGCTTTCCGGCACCGCAGGAACGATGCAGTTCCGCCGTGATCATTTCCTCGATACTGCCGGCCCAGCGGATCTTGGAGTCGGTTTCCCGGAACAGTTTGACGACCAGTCGTCGTGTTTCGAGATCGCCAGGGCGCAGCTTCATGACTGGGTCATAAAGCATCTGCTTATGCAGCTTCTGGGTCTGCTGTTCGGACAGGTTGCCGCTCGCTTTGATCTGCCGTCGCAGCTGCTCCTGCCGGTCGAGCTGGATGGCTTCGAGTCGCTTTTTCTGCTGCTCAGGGTTCGGATTCCAGGCATCTGTGCGAATACCGAGAAGGTGAGTCTGCGACCATTTGCCGGTGGAGTTATCTAGGTCGGAGACGGTCCCGCAAATGTCCATGTTGACGCCAAACTGACGGTCGTCGCCTGACTTCAGTCGTTGGAACAGCTCGAGATTCGTCGGGTGGGCACCCATGAAGGCCCACATGTCGACGTAGCGTCGCGCTCCCTGCAACTTGGAGGTGGATTTCGATTTGAATAGAGCCATGGCCATTTGCCTTCACTTGAAATCTTCAAGTGGGGCGTCCTAATCGACTCTGCATTCCGAGACAATCCGAGTCCCGGAAACAGGCCTGATTTTTGGATTGGATCGGCAGGAATATTCAGCAGGCGCCGTGATTACTTCGGCGAATCGATCGCAGCCAAATCCAATCGCACATGCCGCAACCGCAGCGCGTTAGCGATCACCGAAACGGAACTGAGGCTCATTGCCGCGGCCGCAATCATGGGGCTGAGCAGAATTCCGAAGAATGGGTACAGAATACCTGCGGCAATGGGGATTCCGATGGCGTTGTAGATCAGCGCGAAGAAGAGGTTCTGGCGGATATTTGTCATCGTCGCCAAGCTCAGGCGAATCGCTCGGGCCAGTCCGTTCAGTTCTCCGCCGACAAGAGTGACGCTGGCACTTTCGATGGCGATGTCAGACCCGGTTCCCATGGCGACGCCGACATTCGCGGCGGCGAGAGCAGGGGCATCGTTCATGCCGTCTCCGGTCATTGCGACGATTCGACCCTCGCTTTGAAGAGACTGAATGAATTCTTGCTTGCCCTGCGGAGAAACTCCGGCCTTCACCTCATCGATTCGTAACTGCTTCGCGACAGCGTTTGCAGTCGTCGGGTTGTCCCCAGTCAGCATGACAACTTTTCGTTCGAGACGATGGAGTTCCTGAATTGCCTGAGTCGCGGATTTCTTGATCGGATCGGTGAGACCGAGCCATCCGGCATAGGCTCCATCGATCCCCACTTCGATCACTGTGGCTGCCTGTTGGCGTGCATTTTCCTGTTCCTCCGTCACAGAGGAAGGAATCGGAACGCCTTGGGTTTCGAGCAGCGAGCGATTGCCGATCACGACAGTCTGTCCGCCGACGCTCGCAATCAGGCCTCCGCCGGTGATGGCTTCAAAGCTCTCGACCTGAGGGAGAGTCAATCGGTGTTTTTGAGCGGTATGAATCAATGCGCTGGCTAGAGGATGCTCGCTCTGTTGTTCCGCAGCCGCGACAAGCGAGAGGAGTTTCGTTTCTTCGACAAGGTGCGGGGCGATCATCGTGACTTCCGGCTTTCCCTTGGTGAGAGTGCCAGTTTTGTCCACGACGACCGTATTCACTGTTGCCAGTTGTTCGAGAGCCGCAGCGTCCCGAATCAGAATCCCTGACTGTGCGCCTCGACCGATCCCAGTCATCACAGACATCGGAGTTGCCAGTCCCAATGCACAGGGACAGGCGATGATGAGGACCGAAACCGCGTTCAGCAGAGCGAATGCGAGGCGGTTTTCTGCAGGCGCAAAAGCGATCCAGAATCCAAAAGTCACCACAGCGACGGCGATGACCACCGGGACGAACCAGCCAGAGACCTGATCGGCCAGACGCTGTATTGGCGCTCGACTCCGTTGCGCCTGTGCGACCAAATTCACGATTCGAGAAAGTATTGTCTCGGCACCGATTCGATCCGCTTGAAAATCAAACGAGCCGTTCTGGTTCACAGTTCCGCCAGTGACTCGGTCTCCGATCGTTTTGGTGACCGGAACCGATTCCCCGGTTAGCATCGACTCGTCCACATTGCTGTGACCAGACAACACGACCCCGTCCAGTGGAATGCGGTCGCCTGGCAGAACACGTAGCCGGTCCCCGACCTGAATCTGGTGCAACGGCACTTCAACTGCGGTTCCATTTTCGATGCGTCGCCCAGTCTCCGGAGCAAGTTCCAGCAGCGAACGGATGGCACCACTTGTCTTCTCCCGGGCACTCAGTTCCAGAACTTGCCCCAGGAGCACAAGCGTTGTAATCACTGCGGCAGATTCGAAATAGAGCGGGACTTCTCCGTGATGGCCGGTTCCGACCGGAATAACTCCCGGAAAGAGCAGTACCGCGAGGCTGAAGATCAGTGAGCTGATTGTCCCGATGCCAATCAGCGTGAACATATTCAGATGTCCTGTGCGGAATGACAGCGCCGCTCGCTGGAGAAACGGCCAGCCACACCACAGCACGACGGGTAGGGTGAGCAGACATTGCAGCCAATGAGAAACGGTCGTCCCGATCCAGCGATCGACGGGAACACCGATCATCGGCCCCATCGCCAGAATCAAAACAGGGATTGTGAGGTCGAGCGCCACCCAGAGGCGGAAGGACATCGACGTTAGTTCCGGATCGTCCTCGTCTTGTGCAGAAACGATGACGGGTTCGAGCGCCATTCCACACTCAGGGCAGGCCCCCGGCGATGACTGATGAATGTGAGGGTGCATCGGGCAGGTGTACAACGTCTGCTGGCGACGGAGCGGGACCGCCAGATTCCGTTCCAATGCCATTCCGCAGACCGGGCAGGCGGCCGGAACGTCGCTTTCCACACCTGGGCACATCGGACAGATGTAGGCTGCGGTCGACGACTTCGATTCCGTCGAGGTCATCGGTCTCATAGGACCGGAATGACAGCAGCTGTGAGCGGTGCCGTTCGGTGACGGAGTCGCGGTTTCACAATGGGGATCGGGACCGGATTTCCCGTTCGTGGACTCTGTTTTGTCCATCGTCATCTGCAGTGGTTGCAGCTGGACGGGCGAGGACGTGTCCAGAAATCGATCGCGACACGAAGGACAGCAAAAGTAAAAGGTCTTGCCATCCCGTTCTGCCGAGATCGCATTCGCCGGATCCACGGTCATTCCGCAAATCGGATCAATCGCCATTGTCCTCATCCCCGATTGAACAGGAACCCTCTCCCGTCGCGACTGCTGCTGCGTGAGCTTGCCTCGAAGGGCAGAAGATCCCGCATCGCCGGAGTGATAGAAATCATCACTGCCAAGCGAAAGCCGTCGACAGCGACTTTAACGATTATTTTCCAATTCGAGTGAATTTTGCGACAAAGAGGCCTCGGAAACCATCCTTCCGGTACTGGACTGGCCGATCTAAATCCCAGACAGGCAGAAGTTCGGACCCGTTGCGCACTCGCTTTGGCCGATGTTTTTCTGCCTGGCCGGCTTTTCTGCAAATTCGACGTTGCTGACGCGATCGACCATCCAGCGGGAGAGGGGGCCGGCGAAGTCAGTGCATTGTCAGGACAACTGGAGACCCGTACATGTCGCATCTTCTGAAATTCTCTTTGTGCCTGGTGATCGCGACGGTGCCCGTGGGAGTGCCAGTCGGAATCTCGACCCCGGCGGATGCCTGCCATCTCAAGCATGGCGGCGGGCGTTGCAATCGCTGTCAGCAGATTCCCAACGCCTGTCAGTGCGGCGCTCCGGCGCCCGTCATGGCACCGACGATGGCTCCGACCATTGTTCCTCAGCCCATGATGCAGCCAACGATCGTGCCGCAGCAGACCTATCATCTGCGTCCTCAGCCGGTCACGACGATGCAGCCGATCACCCGGACGGAGATTCGCCGTGAAGCACAAGTCGTTGAGGTTCCTGTGACTGTTCAGCGGCAGGTGACGGTTGATGAGGGGAGCTATCAGACCGTCTGGGTTCCCAAAATGGTGACGAAAAATGTCGCGGAAACGACGGTTCAGCGTCATGTTCAGTATCGGTCTGTGCCATATCAGGTGACGCAGCAGATTCCGGTCACCCAAACGACCTATGTGCCGGTGCAGACAACGGCCTACGGCCTGGCTCCGACATATGGCGTTGCATCCGCCCCAGTGATTGTCGGGGGATCAGGTTATCCGGTCGTGACATCTGCTCCGGCGACTGTGATCGTCGATGCGCATGGTCATTCTCACCACGCACACTCGCATTCTCACACTTACTCGACCGGATCGGTTTCCACCGCGATGGTCCCACAGCCGGAACCGACAATTGCAGGAGCCGCCCCCTTGCAGTCAGCGGACTCCAGCTGGTCAAAGGTTCCTGCGAAGACAGCGGAAGGTTCAAAGGTTCAGCTGCAGTCTTATCAGGCCGAGTCCACAGCTGTTCCTGTTCGCCGCTTTCCTTCCGCCCCAACTGCCGCAACAGTCTGGCAGTCGCAGTCCTCCATGATGCGATAGACCCGAGACGTGATGCAGCGACCGTGATGCCGTTCGCAAAGCGGTAGCGCGCTGGACGTCATTCTCATATGACAGGACGACCTGAATTCCATCTGGAGATCAGGTCGTCCTGTTTGTTTTTTCAGATCGATCAATACGGGAGGGTTCAGTTCGTCCCAGTTGGGGCGGCCAGTTTTTCGACGGTGTTAACGATCAGGTCTTCCACGGTTTCTGCCCAGGGAGAAGGAAGTCCGTAGTAAACCATCGCTCCTCCGCCTTCGTACCCGCCTTCATTGAGAACACGTAGGGACGGAATATAAGCCATCACATCATTGGAATAGCCTGCCACCCAGATTCTCGAGGGTGCTGCGTCCCCCGCCAGGTCTGTCTTCAAGCGAATCGCATAATCCACCACGACTTCGCCACTGAGGAAGACCCAGGTGATCTGGTTACCCAGTCGCCAGACGACGATGGGATAGTCATAAGAAACTGGCAGTGACTCCCCGTTCGCAAGCCGTGCAAGATAGGTCTTCGCCCGATTGACGGTGTATTTATTTGAGGAGGCAAGATCATTTTCAATCTCGCTCTTGCTGGGGACATGACTGAACGGAAGCGGCACTGTTCCGTACGCCGGAGTCATGACAGGGGAAATCGGCTGCATCTCGCCAGCCAGCACCTGTTGAACAGCGCTGGCGAGCTGACTTCCATACTTCATCGCGAGTTCAACAGTCCGGCGTGGCAGCGGATTCTGGTCGGCGCCGCAACCTGCCCAATACATCGCCTGACATCCGGGCAGAGCTTTCTCGAGATCGATCTGGGCGAAGCCGGCATAGTCGCCAGACCACTGCATCAATGACAGCGTCGTATTGTGACAAGCATAACCAAAGACCACAGCTGCGAGCTGGTCCCCCTGTTTCACTGCGAGGACAGGAACGTCATGATCATTCGGGCCGAGCAGCTTGTTTTCGGCAAGGAGCTTTTCGACGTCCGCTTCCCGGTTGGTGCGGCGATTCACGGCAAATGTCGCTCGACCACTTCCCCAGGATATGGTCGCAGACTTTCGGTTCTCGAACGCCTCGCCTGCCGCCTTCAGAATGGCGGCTTCAACGAGATCAGAGTACGCATCTACCTGCTGACGAGCGACCTCATCGAACTCCAGATAATGCATGGTCGGCAGCGTTTTGCCGAGCACAGGAGCGGTGTGAGTATGGGATGTGCAGATCGCAATCTGGCTCTTCTCCCACTGATAACGTTCTTTCAGCTTGCTCGTCACTGTGTTGTAAAACACGGAATCGATTCCGACGAGATCGAGTGTGATCAGCGCGGCCTGCTTGCCTTGGGCATCTTCCAGAACCAAAACTTTGGCCCAGATGTCGGTCAATGTTCCGGTCGCGGGATCGCTTCCCCGGGAAGCATAACCTGCCATCGGCATGGGAGCGTCGGGCGTGATTCGGGCTTTCGCAACGCCTGCCTTCCAGTCGGCCCCCCAACTCGGAGTCGCGCTGGCGGGAACGCCGGCCAGCAGAGCGGCCAGTAATAGAATCCACCGTTTGAGACCAGTCATCGTGCGTCAACCTTTTTGATGTTGGAGGGACTTATCGCCATGAGAGCGACTGAAGCCCTGCGGAAACGTCATTCGGTACGGGGCAGTGGCATCAGCAATCGAAAGTGCTGGAGCACTTCCTCGGCTGGAAGAGCGCGATTATAAAGAGCAACCTCATCCACGCTCCCTTCGAATTGACGCACGACCCGATTGTCCATCTGTCCCAGCACCACCTGATAAGTGTCGTTATCGCTGCCAGTGGGTCCGTCAATGCGACGAACAAGCTCGCCATTAATATAAAAAGCGAGACTGTCTGGTGATTTGGTCGCAACGAGATGATACCACTGACCGGGCACGCAGGTCACATGATCGAACAGGTTGATGCCGGACTTTGCGCTCTGTCCGGGTGGATGGCGATGAAAGAAGCGAAACGCACCGGGCGGGTGAATCATGGCGGTCTTCATCGCTATCTCAATCGTGTTCAGGTCACCTGACCAGTCGTTGCTCAGGAGATCGATGACTGCTCCGTGATGCAGCCGATCCGGACAGGCCCACAGCTCGATGGTGAATTCCTTCGAATTCCAGCCGGGAATTCCATTCTTCACCGAGAAATATCGAGGCCCCTGACTCGCATGGAAGGTCACCCGACCATTCTCGAGGGTGACAGACTGCGGTTCGTTCTCATGGACGAAAGTCGCAGCGAAGTCCGAGCCCATTTCATTGGTAACCTGCTTCCCGTCGAAGTCTTCAAATCTCCAGTAGGCGAAGGGGCCAGACTGAATCACGGTGTTGACATAGTCTTCGCCGACGGCGAGTGGAGGAGAAACTCGCCGCGGGATCTGGAGCGGGGAGGAAGCCTGATTCGGAAGTGCGTCAAACCGTTGAGAGTTCGCATTCACACGAACGACTTCATGGTTGCGGAGGCGTTCGCTCTGGATTGTATTTCCATCGGCTCCCAGCAGAGAGACTTCGACCTCGCCGTCTGTCACTTGAACTTCGCTGCGTCCCTGCTCATCAATGGAGACGGCGAACTCTGTCCCGAGATCCACAACGGCGGCTCCCGGTGAATTCAGGACAAACCCTCTGGCAGAGTCGGGGACTCGAGCCGCGGCCTGCCCGGAAACAAGTGTTGCCTTGAGTGCCGATTCCACCTGCAGAACCGCCGGTCCCTGCAGCAGGATCTGAGCTCCGTTGATGAACTCCAGCTGAACTCGACCCTCTGCGACTTCCAGTCGTCCGACCGCGAGCCGTTGTCCCGGTTTCAAAGTTGTCAGGCGACCCGGTGCTGCCTGCACGTCGACGTCTGTGACCATGGCGATCGCAGGAGCCGCATCACTCGGCAGGAGGGGGTGCCATTGAGAGCCCCCCTGACCTGAGGTGACTAGAGTTGAGGGCGTCTGAACGGGGTCGGCAGGGGCCGCGGCGGGTTGCTCCATTGCGATTGGCAGATGACCCGGTGCGAGCGCAAAGTGCGTCACGACACCGCCGATGATCCCGAGCGCCAGACTGGAAGCGGCGACAAGCAGCGGCCACGTGGCGAGTCTGATACGGCGTACCGGTTCCACTGGAGTCGCTTCAGGTAGCTCGGCCATCGCTTCATAGAGACTCGCTTCCAGTCCCATATGCAGCACGTATCGCTGTCGGAATCCTTCGTCTTCGGTGAGTCGACGTTCAAGTTGCTGGAACTCATCAGGCGTGAGGGTTCCGTCGGAGACACGACGAAACAGTGCTCGTTCTGCAGGGCTCGAGGATCGGTTTGAAAGAGAGGACATGGGGAGGCACCCGTCAGAAGCGTTATGGCGACTGAGCGTCATGATCGATGAAGAAATCTCAGGCGAGTGGAACTTGTGAAGGAATTGAGGTGTTTAGGAAAGAACGGACTCCTGCGCGAGTCGGTGCTGAACGCACCGGGCGATGGATTCCCGAACACGGTCGAGCTGACGGTAAAGTGCCTTCGGGGTCCGTCCACTTGCATCCGCCAGTGAAGTGACCGACTCTGAATCGCAATAGCGACGCTGAAGTAAAGTGCGGCCGTCTGCGTCAATCCGTTTGAGGCATTCCTGCAGGGCGATCTGTTGAGCTTCCAGCACGGGTTCAAGTTGAGCCCGGGTCGCCTGCAGACTGTTCAGCACATCCACGTTGAAGATCAGGCGGCCACGAGCGAGTTCCTTACGGAAGTTGAGAACTTCGAAGTAGGTGAATCGCATGGCCCATGGGAGGAAGTCGCGCGTCGAGTCATATTCTGACCATTTCTCCCACAGTGATGCGGCCGTCCGCTGAAGGACCTCTTCCGCATCATCCCTGCGAGGAATGAATGTAAGGATGTAACGCAACAGGGCACGGTCATGCTGCATCAGCAGTCGGGAGAAATCCAAACCATCCTGCGCCATCGCGACTCCGCTCATTTGCTTAAGGCCGACCGGGAGCGTCTTGTTCTCAATTCTGGTACTTCCTCAGACTATCCGGCAAGCACATGCGGCACCGCAAGTATCAGCACCAGGACACGCCATTCCCCTTCAGAAATTTCCAGTTTTGAAATTCGGATCCCAATGCACGGCGTCGCGAAGCTGTAAAGGGAAAATCTCTGATGTGATCCCAATTTCTCGGGGAGAATTTGACCTGACCGGAGATACACGACATCGATCAAATGAATTGGCGAAGAAAACGGGTTTCCTCGCCATGCCGTGCGTACTCAAGGGATATCTGATGACCCTGGATTTCGGGAAGAACGTTCGCGGATGGGGCATGCTGGCCTGCTGCACCGGGGCACTGCTGTCCCTGACTTCCGCCTTGTCGCTTGCTCAACCCGCTGCGGAGAAGGCGTCCGAATCTGCTGAGCCGGACTATTCCAGTGAGTTGCCGCGGATTCCTTCGCGATCAGTCGAAGAGTCGTTGAAGGCGTTCGATCTGGTCAAGGGATTCGGAATTCAGTGCGTGGCCTCGGAACCTCTGGTCGCTTCGCCGGTCGCGACCTGCTTCGATGCCGACAGTCACCTGTTTATTGCGGAAATGCGTGACTATTCGGAGCAGGAAACTGAAAAGCTGGGCCGGATCCGTCGTCTCGTCGATAAGGATCAGGACGGCGTCTTCGATTCGGCGACTGTCTTTGCTGAAGGACTTTCCTGGCCAACGGCGGTAATCGCTTATGACGGCGGTGTTTTCGTCGGAGCGGCTCCGGACATCTGGTATTTCAAGGATCATGACGGCGATGGTGTCGCCGATGAGAAGCGAATTGTCCTGACGGGCTTTGGTCGGACGAACGTTCAGGGACTTCTGAACTCGTTTCGCTGGGGCTTCGATAACCGGATCCATGGAGCCACGAGCGTCAGCGGCGGTCAGGTCAAGCGGCCTGAGGACAAGGATTCTAAGGGAGTCGATCTGCGAGGCCGGGATTTCTCATTTGATCCACGCCTGCTCGACATCCGCGCAGAAACCGGCGGTGGTCAGCATGGAATGTGCTTCGATGACTGGGGACTGAAGTATGTCTGCTCGAACAGTCGCCATGCACAATTCGTTGCATATGAAGAACGCTACCTCACCCGGAATCCGCATCTTCCGGCTCCGGATGCGAAGATCGACATTGCCATCGACGGCGGTCAGGCGACGGTTTATCGCTCCAGTCCCGTGGAACCTTGGCGTATCGTCCGCACACGACTTCGGGTCACGAAGCAGGTAATTGGGGCTGTGGAAGGCGGGGGGCGAGCCGCAGGCTATTTCACAGGCGCGACGGGAATCACCATCTTCCGCGGCGACTCACTGGGCGACGAGATGAAGGGACTCGCCATCGTCGGAGATGTCGGCAGCAATATCGTTCACCGTAAGAAGCTGACGCCGGACGGAATCGGATTCCGGGCTGAGCGCATCGACGATCAGACCGAGTTCGTTCGCTCAAGCGAAAACTGGTTCCGGCCCGTGCAGTTTGCCAATACTCCCGATGGCTGTCTGCATATTCTCGACATCTACCGCGAAGTGGTCGAGCATCCGAAATCGATCCCGGAGAGCATCAAGAAGCACCTCGACCTGACAAACGGCCGGGATCAGGGACGCATCTATCGCGTCGTGCCTGAAGGCTATAAGTACCGACCAACGCCGCAGTTCAGCCAGATGTCAGGGGCTCAGCTCGTGGAAATGCTGTCCCATCCCAACGCCTGGCATCGTGAAACGGCCTGCCGACTGATCTATGAACGGCAGGACAAGTCACTGATTCCAGCGCTGCGGAGACTCGCCGTTTCAGGTGCAGAACCGCTCGGACGGTTCCATGCTCTGGCCGCGGTGCAGGGATTGAATGGACTCGACAGTGCCACGGTCATCGCCGCATTGAAGGATTCGCACCCTCGCATCCGGGAACGGGCGGTCCGCCTCGCCGAAGGCTTCGTCGAGACTCCAGGGATTGTCGCTGCACTGCAGGAACGAGTGAACGATGATGATCTGCGAGTCCGTTATCAGCTGGCCTTCACGGCAGGCGAGTTTCCACTCCAGCAACGGGAAGAGTGGCTGGCCGAGATTCTGAAACGGGATGGCGGTGATACTTGGGTGCAGCTCGCAGCTTTGAGTTCACTGTCGAATGGAGCAGAGAATGTTCTCGTTCGTCTGCTGGCTGACCATCAGTTCCTGAAGACCTCTGCCGCTGCTGCGGTTTTACCCCGGCTCGTGCGTCTGACTTCTCAGACCGCGACACCAGAGAAGATTGTGGAACTGATCAATCACCTCGACAAGATCCCGGATTCCGAAGTCGCACTGCAGAATCAGTTGCTGATGAGCGTGCTGCGAAGTTCAGGCAAAGTGAACACCCGCCAGTTGATTGAGAAGATTCGACCAGGGTATCTCGATGCGTTGTTCGCCAGCAGTCGCGAGCGTTTGAGCGGGAAGGCAACAGTCGCGCAGAAGATTGCGGCGGTCGAGTTGCTGACACTCAGCGCCAATGAGCAGGACGTCGATCTCCTGATCTCTTTGCTCACGCCGACGGCCGATCTCAAACTGCAGACAACAACGTTGACCGCGTTGAAATCATTCCGTTCCCCAGTGGTGGCTGAAGAGCTTCTGAAGCGCTGGCCGGATCTCAGCCCGGCCATTCGCTCGACTGCTGAGGAAGTTCTCTTCGCACGACCTGAGTGGATTGCCGTCACTCTGACGAAGCTGGAAAATCAGGAACTGCCCGTCGGGACGTTCAGCAACTCTCGTCTGCAGGCGGTGGCGAATGGCGCAAATGCAGATCTCAAGAAGAGGGCGCAGGCACTGCAGAAGCTGGCAGGGACTTCTTCTCGAAGCGAGATCGTCAAACAGTATTCAAAAGTTCTGACGATGCCCGGCGACGCAGGCAAGGGTCGCGAGATCTTCCAGCGCGAGTGCTCTGGCTGCCACCGACTGGCAGGGATGGGGTTTGAAACCGGCCCGAACCTCGCGGCCATGAAAAATCGGGGCCGGGAAGCGATCCTGTTGAACGTGCTGGACCCGAACCGGGAAGTGAATCCGGAATACCTGAATTATATCGTGGTAATGGAGGACGGCCGGGCGTTGACCGGGATGATTCGTTCAGAAAGTGCGACCAGCCTCAATCTGCAGCGGGCAAATCAGCAATCAGATCTTGTCCTTCGCAGTGAGATCGACGAAATCCGGAACTCAGGCCTCTCCCTGATGCCGGAAGGACTGGAAAAGCAACTCGATCCTGAATCGATGGCCCATCTCCTGGAATTCCTAATGACAGTCGGCGATTGATTCAGGAATTTGACCGGGAAAGCGAACTGTTCCAGGCCGGGGGAGACCGAGAGGTGTCCTCCGGCTTTTTCATTCCAGCCTGAGATCAGGCTTGTCGGACGAAACTCTCCCGTAGGACGAGCGATTTCGCCGACTGTGACTTGCAAAGGCCGCAGAAAACTCATAGCAACGGCCAAAGAATTCGTGCTTGTCTGGCAGTGACCGAACTTTCTGCAAGAATGTGGGTCAATTTCCCAGACCTCCTTCCTGACTTCCTCCTCCCCGCAGCAGGCTGCGAGTTGGAAACTGCAATAACCGGTCGCAGATATGCACCTTCCGTCGTTTTCGGATTTCCAGAATCACGCCCGGGAAGCGAGCCTCGTTCCCGTTTACCGCGTGCTGTATAGCGATACCCTGACCCCCGTTTCGGCGTATTGCCGCGCCGGTTGGGCGACGGGGGCGTTTCTGTTTGAAAGCGTTGTCGGCGGCGAACGCATCGGGCGATACAGTTTTCTGGGCGGAGATCCGTTCCTGCGGATCGAGGCCTTCGGCACTGATGTTCGTATCTCTGGCCCTGATGGCGAGGAACGGAAGCAGGTTGCCGACCCGCTGGATGAACTCGATCGACTGATGAAGCAGTATCGGTCGGTCCACCTCCCCGGTCTGCCGCGGTTCACCGGAGGGGCGGTCGGTTTCGCCGGGTATGATGTCGTCCGCTATAGCGAGAATCTGCCGAACGCTCCTGAGGATGACCGTCACCTGCCGGACCTGTCGTTCGCGTTTTATGACTCGATGATCATTTTTGATCAGCTGCGGAAGACGATCATGGTTGTCGTCCACGCCCGCACTGACGTTGCAGATCTGCAGGCAGAATATGATCAGACCTGCACCCGCCTGGATGAACTTTGCCAGCGTCTGCAGGATCGCGATGACCGTCTGACCATGCCGGACGTCAATCTGAATCTGGGCGCACTTCCGAAGTGGACATCGGACTGCACCCGCGAGGACTATGAAAACGCGGTCCGCGCCTGTCAGGAATACATTCGCGCCGGGGACATCTTTCAGGTTGTTCTCAGCCAGCGTCTGGAAGTCGAAACCGCTGCATCACCGATGGACGTTTATCGGGCGTTGCGGGTCGTGAATCCCAGTCCGTTCATGTTCCTGCTGGAAACACCGCAATGCACACTGGTCGGCAGCTCTCCTGAAATCATGGTCCGAGTGGAAGACGGAGTCACGACCATTCGGCCTCTCGCGGGGACTCGTCCGCGCGGAAAGACCGAGGAAGAAGACAAGGCCCTGGCGGAAGAACTACTTGCTGATCCGAAAGAACGGGCCGAGCACGTCATGCTGATCGACCTAGCTCGGAATGACGTCGGACGCATTGCCGAATACGGTTCGGTCAGGCTGACGGATGTGATGGTGGTCGAGCGTTACAGCCACGTCATGCACATCACCTCCAATGTCTATGGACAGCTGCGCAGTGAGTTGACGTCGCTTGATGCCTTGCGGGCCGGGTTGCCGGCGGGGACGGTTTCCGGTGCTCCGAAAGTGCGTGCGATGGAGATCATCGACGAATTTGAAAAGCACCGGCGCGGCCCCTATGCCGGAGCCGTGGGCTACATCGACTACACCGGCAACATGGACACGTGCATCGCGCTGCGGACCATTGTCATGATGAATGGCAAGGCCTATGTGCAGGTCGGAGCCGGTCTTGTCGCCGACAGCGTTCCATCGAGTGAGTACGAGGAAACGTTGAACAAGGCCCGCGGGCAGCTCAAAGCACTCGCACTTGCGGAACAGATCAACGCTGGCTCGAAATGAGGCATCAGCCTCGGTGAGTTACTCGCCGACGGACGGTTCGCTTCACGTCACGCCAGGCCGTGTCAAGCCATGCCAGCAAGCACCCGGGGAGTACTCTGCTTATGCCGCGGATTCCGAGAAGGGCTGAGTGTTCCAGTTCAGCGGGACAACCCGTTTCACTAGCAGCAGGTAAGCGAAGACTCCGAAAATTAGCATGCCGGCCGCAGTGTAAAACGGGAGCGAATAGTCGTTTGTGCGACTGAGCATCCAGCCAGTAATGGTCGGGGCGAGTGCGCCTCCGATGTTCCCGACGGCATTCTGAAAACCGGTCCACTGTCCGGCAGCTGCGGACCCTGCGAGGGTCTGAGTCATGGCCCAGGCGTTCGCCGTGTAGAATCCCAGTGCCCCGCAGGCCAGACAAAGATACCTCACGCAGACATTCGGGTCAGAACTGGTCATTGTCAGCATCAGGAACAACGCGCAAAACAGGAAGCCGCCAACCATGAATCCCTTCCGGACGAGCGTGGGAGACAGGTTTCGTCGGATCAGAGAATCTGCGAACCAGCCGCCGAACAGAGAAGTCCCTGCCATGCAGAACAACGGCAGAGAACCCATCACGGCCATCGTTTTCTTGTCGAAGGAGTGTGCCTCTTCGAGGTAACCCGGGAGCCAGGACAGAAGGAAGGCCCAGGTGTAACCCAGACAGAAGAAGCCAATCGACGTCCCCCAGACTTCCCGCCGCTGCAGCAACTGACCCAGATTGATGGCAGAACGGGCTTTCCGCTCAACGGGGTTGGGTTTGGTCGATGGAACCAACCAGATCCACAACGGCAGCCAGAACATCCCGCCGATCCCGACAGCAAAGAACAAAGATCGCCATCCGTACCGGTCAACCAGCAATCCGCCCAGCAGAATGCAGATGGCAGGTCCGAGTTTCGTCGCAGCATCAATCAGAGCGTTCGCGAAGCCGCGGTACCTCTCATCAAAGTTTTTCACGATCATCTGAGACGTCGCAGGGTAGGCCACGCTCTCCCCGAATCCGAGCACCAGCCGGAGAAGGAAGAACATGGCGAAGCCGGACGACAATCCCATGAGAATGGTTGAAACCGACCAGAGGACGAAGCCGCCTGCGTACAGCCACTTCACATCGAGACGGTCGACGAGCCAGCCGGTGAAAATCTGCGAAAGGGCATAACTCCAGAAGAACGCCGAAAACAACTGCCCCATTTTTTCAGGGCCGAGGTTGAATTCGGCTGCGACGTCAGTTTTTGTAACTGACAGACTGCCACGGTCGACGTAATTGATGCCAATCGCCACCACGAGCAACACCAGGATGATCGTGGACGTCGTCTTCGGAGAGAATTTCATGCGGTCCCGCTGGCAGGTTGATCGCGACTGGGAGGGAGGACGACTCAGGATTCCAGACAGAACTGGTAGAAGATCTCGGCGGCCTGGTGAAGCTGTTCCACTTCGATCCATTCATCGGCGGTATGCGCCTGAGCAATCGAACCGGGGCCGCAGACAACACAGGGGACACCTGCATTCGAGAAGCTGGCGGCATTAGTGCCATACCAGGCTCCCTGTTTTTCGCGTGGACCGGCCACCTGCTCGATGCACTTCAACAGACGCTCAGCAGACTCCCCGTTATTTCCATCAGAGAGCGGCGGAGCATCGACCCAGCTGTCGAGCATCTCAAACGGGAGATCGGTTCGTGCTCTGAGGTAGTCCGTCAGATGCGGAATCACGTCTTCAGGGCGTTCGCCTGGGATGAGGCGACGGTCGATCTCGATGTCGCATTCCGCCGGGACGATATTGACGCTGGTGCCGCCGGTGATTCGGCCGACACTGAGAGTCGGGACTCCGCACAGCGGATGCGAGCCGATCAGCTGAGGAAGTTCGGCGGCATACTGCTGGATCAGGTTCAGCAGCTCCGCCATCTGATAGATCGCATTTTTTCCTTCATGAGGGCGGGAGCTGTGACAGGCCCGGCCTGTCGTCTTCAGCTTCCAGCGAACGACTCCCTTGTGGGCGACGACGACATTGAGATCGGTCGGCTCTGCGACAATGCAGACATCGGGAGGCGTCGAAAACATAGATTCCGACGGGTCCTGTGAGCGCCAGTGATCCGCGACGGTGTTGGCACCATGTGCGGCGTATTCTTCATCGCAGGTGCAGGACATCAGGACGTTGGCAGATCCGTAGGGGCGTTCTTTAGCGAGTCGGGCGAAGGCCGCGAGCATGGCGGCCATACCACCTTTTACGTCACATGAGCCACGCCCGTAGAGTCGTCCTTCTTTGAGAACGGGGGTGAACGGGTCAATCACCATGCCGTCCACAGGAACGGTGTCCTGATGGGCGTCGAGCATGACCGTACGGACGGCTTCAGGTGAATCGATTCTGGCGAGCACATTGCAGCGGCCTGGCAGAACTTCCTGCACTTCATAGGGCACATTTAATGACTGGAAGAAGCGGATCAGCCAGTCAGTCACTCCACCTTCAAAATAGATCGAACCTGTTGCCGGAAGCCCCATAGGATTCACGCTGGGAATGGCGACCAACTGTTGCAGCAGAATGAGGGGATCTGTCAGCAGATCCGACATGGCTGCAGAGGGCTTACGGCTTGTTGTGAGTTGAGCGCTCATTGGATCTCATCTTATTCATCGACGCTGGTTATTCTTTTGCCCGTCGCAGCAGTCGAAGAGAATTGAATAGGGAGGACTTTCCGGTTCAGCGTGCGGCCGTGCCTGCCAGGCAGGATTTCACTGCAGCAAGTGCCCGTTCAATTTGCTCTGCCGTTGTATACCAATGGACGGCGGCGCGGATACGCTGATCGTCCCCCTGAACATAGACCCCTTGTTCCAGCAGATGTCGGCGGACGGCGGCTGAGTCAGGGCAGGAGAAGGGCACAATCCCGGCACGATCTTCAGGTCGTGCCGGAACAAGGACATTCAATCCGAGTTCCCGGAATCCATCGTAAAGCTGGCTGACAAGTGGTTCGAGGTTCTTTTTCCTCGCGGCGACCCGTTCTGGAGTATGAAACTCGAGTGCCGCTGCAAGTGAGTAGACGGAATCAAAGTTAGGCATCCCCGCCTGAAATCGCTGTGCGTCCGATCGCGGATGGAATTTTTCCAGCCGGTCAGAAGCAAAGCAGTTCTCGGTGGACAGCCATCCTGCGGGGCCCTTCAGTTCCCCGGACAGGGCTCGCGGGCTGACGGTCATTACAGCGGTTCCGTGAATGGAGTTCATCCATTTGAAGGCACTGGCAACGGTGAAGTCGGCGAGAGTTCCATCAACTGGAACTCTCGCAGCTGCCTGCGTGGCATCGATGCAGAGCAGAGTGGGGGTTCCGGAAACCCGCTCCCAGAGCGGTCGCGGATCAATGTGCTGGCCGGTTGCGTAGCTGACCTGACTGACCGTCACCAGTCGGGTGCGCGAGTTGATCTGCTCCAGCAGATCCGACATCTCAACCCGTCCGTTGCGCGGGGTCACGATCCGGGTTTTGACTCCCCGTTCCTGCAGCACGACCCAAGGGAACATATTCGATGGAAACTCGACGGAAGTGAAGACGACCTCGTCTCCCGGTTTCCAGTCGATCGACTGAGCAATCGTATTCAGTGCTTCGGTGGTGCTGCTGACAAGCGCAGTCCGCTCGGCTGGAACATTGAACAGTCGTCCGGCGACAGCGCGGGCGTGCTCATAAACTTTCCAGAAACAGGCACGGCCCGGTTCACCCGTCGATTTATCAGCAAGGTATTGCTGAATCGCGTCGGCACAGGCTTTGAGCGGGAGTCCCTCCGCAGCGGTATTGAGATAGGCTTTCCCCTCCCAGAATCCTGGGTTGAGGAGCAGCTGTGAGGTCCCTTCCTGAGTCATTCCCATTTCCAAAATCAGGCCGTTGCGGAATTGTTGATCAAAATAGATTCTGCGTCGAAGGTTCGACGAAGTGTAAGGCTGTCGACTCAGGCGATGACGTCGTGATGGACACGCCCGTGCACGTCGGTGAGGCGGAAATCGCGACCGGCATGTCGATATGTCAGACGTTCGTGATCGAGGCCCAGCAGGTACAGCATCGTCGCATGCAGGTCATGGACGTGCATCCGGTTTTCGCGGGCGTAATACCCGTACTCGTCAGTGGCGCCGTATGTCGTTCCGGCTTTGACACCGGCTCCGGCCATCCACATGGTGAAGCCTTCTGGATTGTGATCGCGGCCGTCATTGCCGGCTCCCTGGCAGGTCGGAGTTCGTCCGAACTCACCCCCCCAGAGGACAAGCGTGTCTTCCAGCAGGCCGCGCTGTTTCAGGTCTTTGAGCAGACCGGCGATCGGTTTGTCGACTTCCAGAGCGTTCTTGGAGTGACCGGCTTTGAGGTCGCCGTGCTGATCCCACTGAACTTTGGTGTCGCTATGCGTCACCTGAATGAAGCGAACACCACGTTCCGCGAAGCGTCGGGCGAGCAGGCACTGCCGGCCAAAGTCCTCGGTGACCTTCTCATCAATTCCGTACATCGACAGCGTGGCCGGCGTCTCTTCTGCGAGATTCTGAGCCGATGGCATTTCGGTCTGCATCCGATAGGCGAGTTCGAACGACTGAATTCGAGCTTCCAGCGATGCTTCCGGCCCGGACAAATCGAGATGCTGTTCGTTCATCTCTTGCAGCAGATCGATCTGCATCCGCTGCACAGAAGAATTCCACTTGGAATTCTCGATGAACTTCACTTTGGCGTCAGTGGAAGGCTGGCTGGCGACCCCGAGAGGGACCCCTTGATACTTCGCCGGGAGAAACGCAGAACCCCAGTTCTTTACGCCCCCGTGCGCCAAAGTCGGACAGATCGTGATGAAGCCCGGCATGTTCTCGTTTTCACTGCCGAGTCCATAGTTCACCCAGGCTCCCATGCTCGGGCGGATAAAGTTGTCACTGCCAGTATGCAGTTTCAGCAATGCGCCCCCGTGAGAGGGGTTGGTGCCATGCAGTGAGCTGAGGAAGCAGATGTCATCGACGCACTGGGCGACGTGCGGGAAAAGTTCACTGACATAGTGACCGCACTCGCCATACTGTTGGAATTTCCAGGGCGAGCCGAGGAGATTGCCAGTCGGTGCGAACTGAACACGGGGCTTCTCAAACGGGAGTTCCTTCCCGTGATCGATCTGCAGCTGAGGCTTGTACTCGAAGGTATCCATGTGCGACGGGCCCCCCTTCATGAAGAGGAAGATGACCCGTTTGGCGCGTGGCGTGAAATGGAAAGGTGAGATGTCAGAAGGCCGAGTGGCCGCGCGGGCACTCTGCTGCTGCAGCAGCGACTGCAGCGCCATCATGCCGAAACCTACGGCGGAGTTCTGCAGCATCTGCCGGCGGCTGCATGAGAAATTGGAAGCGGAAGGATTCATCTCGATTCTCCGGCAAGATTGCGATTCAGAAATCAATCAGCTCTGCGGGACACGCAAATGCGTGCCCGCAAGTGCTTCGACTCAGTTAACGTAGATGAACTCGTTCGAGGCGAGAACACTCTGAACCAGAGCGCTCCAGATGCTCTGTTCGGTCGCTGACGTGTTCTGTGCAGCCTCAATCAGCTGACTGAATTTTGCCCGGTACTGGAGTGTTCGCTCAATCTCAGCAGGCGTCGGTTCGCGGCCCAGGCAGAGGAAATAGAGACGTTGGATCCTCTGCTCATCCGTCGCGCCTTCACGAAGCAGACGTTCCGCCAATGCTTCCGAAGAGGAAAGCATGAGCGGGCTGTTCAGCATGAACAGAGCCTGCGGTGCGACAGTCGAGACCTCCCGTCGGCCAGTTGTTACGTCCGCTGCTGAGTAATCAAACAGTGAGAAGACGTCATAAAGATTGTTCCGCACGACTGGCAGATAGACTGAACGCCGGAAGGTGTCGTAACCCGTGTTGTCCTTCGATGTGTG
Organism: Planctomycetota bacterium; assembly: GCA_023417655.1. GTDB lineage: Bacteria > Planctomycetota > Planctomycetia > Planctomycetales > Planctomycetaceae > Planctomicrobium. Next base: position 49,606 of record JAEZFD010000015.1, read on the forward strand.
ATCGAAGATCAGCTTCCCTTTTTCGATATTGAGCGGATTGGCGGCGAGACCTCGGTCGAGCTGGCCGCTGATCGCGAGGATCGAATCGCGAACGGCTTCGGCTTCCAGGCGACGGACGTTCGCTCGCCATTGGAGCTTGTTGTCGACGTCGACGAGTGCGTTTGCAGGATCTTCAGCGGTGCTCATCTGATAGGTATTGCTGAGCATGATCAGCTTGTGCATCGCTTTCATTGACCAACCCTGGGCAATGAACTCGGAAGCGAGCCAATCGAGGAGTTGTGGATTGGTTGGGGCTGTTCCCAGTTTCCCGAAGTTGTCGGGGGTGGGGACAATGGCCTGACCGAAATGCCACCCCCAGATCCGGTTGATCGCGACGCGGGGAGTGAGCGGATTCCTCGGGTCTACTAGCCAGCGGGCCAGTTCAAGGCGACCGCTTCCTTTTTCCGGAAGTGTCAATGGGCCATTGAATGCGATGACTTGAGGGACCCCACGTGGAACGACTTTCCCCAGAGTCAGGTGGCTTCCGCGAATATGGACCTTCAGGTCGGTCGCTTCACCGTCCTTGACTCCCATTGCTGTTGGAAGCGGGGTGTTCTTTGCTTTCAGATCGGCCAATTCATCTCGGAGTTTCTTCAACGCCGCCTTGGTCTCTTCCGGGTACTTGGTCTCGGCGTCTTTCGGAGGAGCAGCTGCTTTGTCGGCACCGGTCATTTCGGCGAGAGCGACGTTGGCGGCCTTTACGGCCTCATTGATCTCTGCCTGCTTCGCGGCGATGACCCCGTCGCGCTGCTTGCGTTCTTCACGCTCTTTCGCTGTTGGGATCTCATGTTCATAGGTCTTGGCGACGACCTTGAACGAGGCCATCGTCTGGGTGCTTTTCAAAATCCCGGCGACAGCGTAATAGTCTTCGGTGGAGAGAGGATCGAACTTGTGGTCATGGCATCGGGCACAGGCGAGTGTCAGCCCCAGAATGGACTGCCCGAGGGCATCGATCTGTTCGTCGATGATGTCCATTTCCATTTTGACCGGATCTTTCTCGGCGAGCACTTTCGGCCCGAGCGAGAGAAAGCCGGTGGCAATCAGCAGGTTGAAATCTTCATCGATGGGCTTCCGAGTCCCATCGGGCTGGGTCTGCATTTTTTCCTGCTCATACAGCAGGTCTCCGGCGACCTGTTCCAGGATGAACCGGTCGAATGGTTTATTCTCATGGAACGACTGGATGACATAATTGCGATATCGCCAAGCGTCCGTGAAGGCGACGTTTTCATCAAGTCCATTGCTGTCCGCGTAACGGGCGACATCCAGCCAGTGGCGACCCCAGCGCTCGGCATACTCTTTCGAGGCGAGCAGGCGGTCGATGACTTTCTCGAAGGCCTCAGGCGAGTTATCGGCGACAAATTCGGCAATTTCTTCAGGCGTCGGGGGAAGCCCGGTCAGGTCGAAAGTCGCTCGTCGGATCAGGGTCAGTTTGCTGGCGGGAGCGACAGGATTGAGCTTGTGAGATCGCAATGAGTCCAGCATGAATGCATCGATGGGGTTCTTCACCCAGGGATCAGATGCAGTCTGGGGCAATTCCGGGCGAGTCACTGGGCGAAAGGCCCAGTAGTTCTTGGCCTCTTCAAAATCGATTTTGCCGCGACGAGGGGCGACACTGCCAGAAGCCTCTTTTTCGGGATGCGGGGATCCTTTTGCGACCCATTCGGTGAGCAGGGCGATTTCTTCATCGGAGAGTTTTTTCTCCGGAGGCATCCTCAGAGTTTCATCTTTATAACGGACGACGGAGATGAGAAGACTTTCGTCGACGCTGCCGGGGACCATCACCGGCCCGATGTGTCCGCCAGTCATCATGCCGGCGAAGGTGTCAAGCCGGAGTTCAGACTCTTGAGAATCGGCCCCGTGGCAGTCGATACAGTGTTCGACGAGCAGAGGACGAATTTTGGTTTCGAAGAACTTGATTCCTTCCGCGTCAGGTTCAGAGGCCTTCAGGGAAGAAGCGGGGCTCACGGTTAGCGTGGTCAGAAATCCAAAGACTGCGGTGATCCGCAGGGCGTTGACGATTTCTGTCGCAACGTGACGGCGTTGAATGTCGGCCATTGGAACCTCTGCGACTTGCGGGGAGGGAACATCACCCGGCGGAGCAGGCATCCGGGGTGTGTCAGGGCAGGTCTTCAGGCGGGAGAGAAACATGCGTCATTTTTCGTGCAGCATGGTTTCGGATCGTCGCAATGTACGCTTGATCAATCTTACCTTTTTAAATTGGGCATGTCACACTGCATTCTGTATGATAATTTGCAATTCAGGTGAAGACAGAATGCAATCATACGCAGAAAGACGTTCATGACCGCGCAACCTTCCCGGTCCGTGATCTACAAAGACCTTTCTTATTCGCAGCTGCGAAGTTACTGTGAAATGGCCCGCCGGGGAAGTATGGCGGCAGCCGCAAAATCCCTGGAAGTCTCACATCCGACCGTCTGGAAGCAAATCCGTGCGCTCGAACAGCTTCTGGGTGAACCTTTAGTTCAATCGGATGGCCGGCGGAGTGAACTGACCGAAGCCGGGAGGATTCTCGCAGAAATCGCTTCTCCGATGGTTGCCGAGTTCGAATCACTCCAGCAACGGTTTCGTGAAGCCTGTGGTTCGGCAGTGAAGGAACTCGCAGTCGCCGCTCCTCCTCGAGGCTTTACGGATGACCTGATGCCGGTCATCAAGGAATTCCGCGAACTGTATCCCGACGTCAAACTGAAGATGCGAGAGGTGTTCGAATCGCTTGGGAACGAACTTCTTGAGGCTCAGGAGGTCGATCTGGTGATCGGCGATCGGAAAGCTTGCCGTCGACCTGAGGAGCTGGCAGTCGAGAAGCTCTATGAAATCGAGCCGATGGTGATCATGCCGGTGGGGCATCCGCTTTCAAAGAAGAAGCGTGTCAATGTCGAGGATCTCGCCAAGTATCCATTTCTGAATCATCCGGACTTCTACCCTGATGATGAAGGTCGGGCGATTCTGGAACGGGCCGGAGTCTTCAAGCATCCGGACCGGGGATTTGACCTGGTTCTCGCTTCCTCCATTCGCGCATGTGTCAAACAGGGCTATGGGATCGGTCTCGTTGGACGAGTGCTGCCTGACCGGCCCCGCGCTCCAGCGCTGGTCGAGCGTTCCCTGAAGCACTTCCTGCCGCCGGCGGTCTGCTACGGCTTCAGCACCCGACGGGTAACTGAGAACCCGATTCAGCGGGCATTCATGGACCTTGTTCATCGACGGCTGATGCACAAATCATAAAGGGCTATGCTCTTTGAAATCTCCCTCAGCAGACTCATCATCTGTTGGCGTGAACTGGGAAAACTTTCTCGGCGAGTTTTGATCAGGCAGCGAGATGTTCGCTCGTCGGCTGGCTGGATGTCGGTGACTCGGTCAACCGCTGCAGCAAGACGTCGGCACAGCGAGAGATCCCCCCTGCCTGGACCACGGATTCGGCGAGGGCTTCAATTTCATCACGGCTCGCCTGTAAGGCACTTGGGTCAGAGAGCCAGTGATTGAGGGTATCCTTCATTTGCGTGACGTGGCGACCCTGCATGCGAACACATGGGAACTCAGGCATGACGGCCCGACCGGCGATCAGGTTGGGGAGGGTCATGTATTTGCAGGTAATGAGCAGTCGTGCGAAGAACGCCATGGCTGCTCCTCCGCGGTAGACAACGACCCCGGGCTTGCGTCGGGCGAGGAGTTCCAGGCTGACCGACCCGGAGACCATGAAGCAGCAATCAGCGGCTTCGATAACTTCTGATGTCTTACCAACGTAGAGGTCAATGGGAAGGTCTGCTCCGTGAGCTTCGACAAGTTCACGGCAACGATTCAGATGCCATTGCTTGTAGCATGCGACAGGAAACCGGACATCAGGATGCCGGTGGTGCAATTCCCGGACGATCCCGAGCATCATCGGGAAATTGCGGTTCACTTCCTGCTTGCGTGAACCGGGAAGCACCGCCACGCGTCGCGGAGATGCGTTTTTCAGTTGTCCAACCACCTGCTGATCGATCTCGTGGTGTGCGACCTCATCGAAGAAAGGGTGTCCGACGTATTCGACATCGATCCCTTTGTCGCGATACCACTGGGCTTCGAATGGAAGCACTGACAGGACGCAGTCAACGAACTTCCGCACCTTGCGAATCCGCCAGCTCGCCCAGGCCCACAGTTGCGGGGGACAATAATAGTAGACCGGAATGCCGGCTCGTTTTGCGGCTTTGGCAATCCACCAGTTGAATCCGGGGAAATCAACAAGCAACACCGCATCGGGGCGCTGATCGGAGAAGAACTTTCGCGACTCCTGATAGAGCGCCCAGAACTTTCGAATCAGCGGCAGCACCGCCATGACTCCCATCACAGCCAGATCGGTGAGTCGATAGAGTTGCTGCTGTCCGGCCTGCGCCAGTTCAGGACCGCCAAAACCGCTGATGTGCAGGTCCGGGTGACGTTCACGCAGTGCGGTGACCAACTGAGCGGCGTGCTGGTCTCCACTTGGTTCGCCAGCTGAGATAAAGATGTGCATGATCACGTCCGCCTGCCTGCGGGGTCGAGTTTGAGTCCATTCAATCGCCGGAAACCATACTCGACAGACGCTTTGAGTTGCTAGTGCATCTGAAAAACCGGGGCGATCTCGCAAGGATTTTGAGATCCCTCCGGATTTCCAGATCAGCTCCGAAATCGGCTGGAATGCAACGGTCGTGGTTCAATGTCGTGGTTCAATGTCGTGCTTTGCTGTCTTACTTTGCAGTGAAGTGCGCCGGGCGTATGATCTCGGACGTTCTTCAGGTTCCGAGAAAAAGGTGACACTGATGCGTGGCTCGATCTTGTTGTTCGCCGTGTTCACTTCTGTCATTGGCTTCACGGGAGGACCCGTTCAGTCGGCTCCTCCGGGATTTAAAACTCTGGAGATTGGGAGCGCTGCCCCGGATTTCGCTTTGCCGGGAGTGGACGGGAAGACCTGGCACCTGAAGGATTTTGAGAAAGCGAAACTGTTGCTTGTGGTCTTCACCTGCAATCACTGTCCGACGGCTCAGGCCTATGAATCCCGGATTATCCAGCTCGAAAAGGACTACCGGGACAAGGGTGTCTCGCTGGTCGCGATTTCTCCGAATGACGACACCGCACTCCGACTGGATGAACTCGGCTATACCGATGTGAGTGATTCGTTCGAGGACATGAAAATCCGGGCTCAAGAGAGGAATTTTGAGTTCCCATATCTCTATGACGGTGAAACTCAGCAGGTGTCATTGGCCTATGGAGTGGTCGCGACACCGCAGGTGTTTCTGTTCGATGAAGGTCGAAAGCTCCGTTATGTCGGGCGAATTGACAACTCTGACGTGAAGGAAGTGACAAGCCATGATGCCCGAAATGCGATTGACGCTCTGCTTGCAGGAAAGCCGGTCCCTGTAGAGAAAACCCGAACTTTCGGTTGCTCCACAAAATGGTCAGACAAACGCCCTGAAGCACAGGCGTCGCTCGACAAGTGGAACGCTGAGCCTGTCGATCTGAAAGAGATTGATGCAGCGGGCCTTAAAAAACTTGTGGAGAATGCGACCGAGGACTATGTGCTCATCAATGTCTGGGCCACATGGTGCGGTCCGTGTATTGTCGAACTCCCGGAATTCGTGGAGATCAGCCGCCGCTACCGGAATCGGAACTTCAAGCTGGTGACACTTTGTTTTGACGAACCGGACCGTCAGGCCGATGCGCTCAAGGTGTTGAAAGAACGCCATGTCTCGACGCCAAACTATATTTCTACCATTGAAGATCAGGACAAGTTTGCAGAGGCCCTCGACAAAGAATGGGAAGGGGCACTCCCTTACACGATCCTGATCGCTCCGGGCGGTAAAGTCGTCTATCGCAAAAGCGGTGCGATTGACTCGCTGGAACTGCGTCGCGCGATTGTCGATGTTCTTGGCCGCACTTATGCCAGCCGGACAAAGAAGAAGTGACCCGACAATTCGAGGCTTCGAGAAAATGTCCACAGGAAAGTGGCGTCAGGAAAACGGCATCGTGATCGGGATGGTCAGGCCGTCATAGGCCAGTTCAATTCCATCCGGGAGACGTGCATTCGTTTCTTCATAGCCCAATGAATGTGAGATGTGAGTCAGGTAGGTCTGCCGTGGTCGACAACGCCGGGAGACCTCGATTGCCTGCTCGACATTAAAATGCGTCGGGTGGGGTTCATCTCGGATGGCACCCATGATGAGGACGCCCAGATTCTCAAGCAGCGGCCAGCTTTCGTCCGGGATCTCGCTGACGTCGGTGCAGAAGGCGACATCGCCGATGCGGTATCCGAAGATTCCGAGTTGTCCATGGATGAAGCGGATCGGCTGAATCGTCACCCCCGCCAGTTCGAAGGGCTCTGAAGAGATTCTCGAAAAGGCGAGTCGAGGCCGGGAATGCAGAGTGGCGATCTCACTGAAGGCATAACTAAATGTCGCCCGCAGCGCGTTCTCAACAATTTGTTCGCAATACAGCGGGATCGGCTCCGGCTGGCGGAAGCTCAGCAGCCGGAGGTCATCCAGCCCCATGATGTGGTCCGCGTGAGCATGTGTGAAAACCACTCCTTCAATCTTCCTGACGTGTGCACGCACCAGTTGCAATCGGAGTTCCGGACCGGTATCGATCAGAAAGCTGCGAGTGCCGTTCTCGATCCAGACGCCGCTTCGCAATCGTTGATCGCGAGGATGCGTCGATGTGCAGACCGGGCAGTCGCACCCGACCATTGGAACGCCCACGCTCGTGCCTGTTCCCATCAGCGTCAAACGGATTTGAGATTCGTTGGGCCGGTCGGATTGCTTAGCGGGCATCATCTTCAATCAGTTCAGAAACGCCGTCGGGAGAAATCAGCAGGAGACGTGTCGTCAAAGGGTAGTCGACGCGGTCATAGTCGCAACGGACCTGCTGACGAATCTGCTCGATGATCTGTCGCTGTTCAATATTGACGGCGACAAAAAATTCTCGACCGGGCATTCCGACTGCGAGGTTACCGCAACCTAAAGTCCGCAATTTTTTCAGGAACTCGGGGCAGAGCAGCCGGACGCAATTATAAGAATCCGGCTCCGACGGCATCATGACCGAAGGAACTCCGTCCTGTGAGGCGGCGACGGTCATCTCCATCGGCCGTTTGTCGAAATAGGTCTGCAGATTCTCGATGGCGATCTCATGCAGTTCGGCAACTGTCAACTTCCAGTGATTCAGAAGCGGTGCCCTGACATACCACATCGTCTGCATTTCATCGACGACATAGACGATGACGAGTCCCGCCACCCACGGCTGACTTGGCGTCTGTGAAAAACTTTCTTCCCAGACCTGCTGTGGAAGCAGCATCGGCATAATGCGATCACGAATCATCTCCAGACGCGGGAGAGCTGTTTCGCATTTGGAAAGCTGCGTCATCGTCACGCTGGTGACTGCGGACTCGAGGATCTGTTCAAACCGATCGGGATTCTGGACGTAAGCGCGATACCAGTCGGCCAGATTCAGTCGACAGGAATCAATCTGCATCTGAAATCCGTCGACCAGATCAATCGACATGCGAGGAAAATGCTGTCGGGAAAGCTTCAGAACGCGACTGGCGAAAACCTCCGGAGGATCCGCCGGGATCGTCGGCAGTTCCATGCAGCGGACCACCATTTTTGCCAGCGACTCAAGTTCCGGGTCCCGCTCGTTGTCATGAATTAACGTGACAATCAAGAGCAGATGCGACTTCTGCAGCGCCCACATTCTCCAGTTTCGCCATCGGCGGAACGGGAGAAACCGCTCCCACCAGTGGCGGGGTACTTCGAGAACGGCTTCACCCTGCAGGCTTTCAACGACCTGTTCGTTCCACTTCTCATTCCCTTTGCAAACTTTGCGGCTGCTGGGGAATTTACGAATGATCTGATCCAGACGCCGGGCGTCACATGCCTCTTCCTCATTGATCCAGAGTGCCTGCACGGCAAGAATCGCGGACGAATTCGGCGGCTTCAAGGCATAGACGCCTTGGCGCACTTCCGTAGTCCAGCGTGGCGGGTGCCAAAGGCGGAACCAGTTGGCCGGTCCGGTGAGCTGAGTCCAGTGCTCGGGAGCGGCTTGTACCAAGTTCGAATCCTTTTGGAGGTACGACTGTGATCAACGGTGAAGAGACGATTCCACCGGAATGAACGATCTCCGCTGATGCCACAAGTCAGGATCAACCTGACTGTTTTGAGACTGCGATATAGGCCATTCGCAGTTCATGCAGCGTTCCTTCGAGGAACTCTGCTTCCGGAGTAGAAAGGTTCCCTTTGGTCTTTGCTTCGACGACTGCCAGCAAGTCGATGAAATGCCGGGCCACTGGCAGTTCGACGTGAGGCTTTCCATCTGGACCGGGGATCAATCCCAGAGCAACGATGGACTGCGTCGACAGCATTTGAAGCAAGGTGATGAAACTTGCTTCCGGCAGTTCGACAGCGTCATCCGAGTCCGCAGGCGTCTCTTTGTCCTGCAGGGCGGCGTCCAGCTTGGCATCTTCCGCCTTCACGCGATTCTTCCAGTCTTCATCCGAAACCAGTTCGATCGGCGACTTCTTTTCACCAGCATTTGATGCTTCCGACATGATTCACACTTCCTGTTTCCTGAATTGCCTGATCCAACGAATTCTTCGAGGCAATGTCCTGCGAGTCATTGCGGAACTTTTACGACCAGACGCATCGGGAAATCACTTCGATGCGCGGATGTCTCACCGCCAGCCGTCACTCCTCCAGCATATTTGTCTGAGATCACGCGGACAACTCTGTGACCGGTTTCCGCTCCTCTCTGGCCTTGGCAGGTGCGACCGCGCGGCTGTGTTGAAGGACCCGACCGCGCCGCCACACAGCAAAATACGACGACGAAATGCGACGAATTCTTCGGGCCGATGGAAGATCCCGTTCTGCAGCAGGATATTTCTGATAACATCAATTCAGATGGATTTAAGCGGCTCTCATTCGAAACAGGGGAACTTCCATGTTGCACTCCGGGAATCGACGGCATTTTCTGGCGGCCTCTGCGACGGGAAGTCTTGCTGCGTTCTCAGGTCCCTTCGACTTTCTGCACCAGCTGCCGAGATTGAGTGCTGCGGATGTGAAGGTCTCTCCGGATCTCGTGCAGTTCCAGCCGGAAATCGAGCCGCTCGTTCGGCTGATTGAGGAGACGCCCCGACCACAGCTTCTGGAACAAATTGCCAACCGCATTCGATCCGGGACGTCCTATCACGAAGTGCTGGCCGCGTTACTGCTCGCCGGAATCCGCAATGTGCAACCACGGCCGTCGGTTGGTCACAAATTTCACAGTGTCCTGTGTGTGAATAGTTGCCATCTTGCAAGTCAGACCGGACCGGACGAAGACCGCTGGCTTCCGATCTTCTGGGCACTTGACTATTTCAAGGGTGCCCAGGCCGAAGAGTCGAGCAAGAGCGGATGGCGAATGAAGCCTGTGAGTGAGTCCCAATTGCCGATGGGGGCTCAGGCACATGAGCAGTTCATCTCGGCGATGGAGCAATGGGACGTCGAGAAGGCGGACGTCGCTGTCGCGGGGCTCGTTCGGTCCAGTTCGGCCAATGATGTCTTTCGAGTTTTCGCACAGTTCGCGGCACGTGACTTCCGGTCGATTGGTCACAAAGCCATTTTTCTCGCGAACAGCTGGCGAACCCTCGAAGTGATTGGCTGGAAGTACGCTGAGCCGGTGATGAGGTCACTTGCATTTGCGATGCTGAATGCCGAGGGGAGCCAGAATCCTGCGCGAGCGGACCTGCCTGCTGATCGTCCTTGGCGTCAGAATCAGCAGCTGTTGCAGAAAGACTGGTCGGCCAATGGAAATGCCGGAAAGATCGACCAAGCTGCGACGCGCGAATTGATCACATTATTCCGCACGGTCGACCCACATGCTGCCGCGGTCTCAGCTGCGGACATGATGCAGAAGGGCGTTGCCGGACAATCAGTCTGGGATGCTGTCTTCGTTGGCTCAGGAGAGTTGCTGATGCGGCAACCCGGTATTGTGACGCTGCATGGGCTCACGACTGCAAATGCGGTGCATTACCTATGGCAAAACGTCGACGATGAACAGTTGCGATTGCGACTGCTCTGGCAGGCGTGCTCCTTTAATACGATGTTCCGCGATGCCGCAGGCCAGCGCGGCGCATTAAAAGCGGTCACGATTGATCAATTTGAACCTGTCGAACCGAAGAATACGACCGCGCCGGGTCTTGAAACGATTTTCGCTTCCGTGTCTGCAGACAAGTCACTCGCAAGTCAGCAAGTGCGTGAGTATCTCGCGGCGGGAGGAACTCCGGAACAACTGATTGCCGGGGCACGGCGGATGATTTTCTCAAAAAGCCGTGACGCGCATGACTACAAGTTTACGTCTGCTGTGCTGGAAGATGCAGAACAGCTGAGCCCTGCCTGGCGAGATACTTATCTGGCACTGACGGTCTATCAGCTTCGAGGCACGGGTGATCGAGATAACCCTGTGCTGGATCGGATGCGTCGAGCCTTCGCCTGACTCTCGGGGGCGTTCATACGTCTTCTTCAGAGAGTCACGAGAAAGAAAAGTGCCTGGGGCCAGCATATGAGTGCTTGCCATCGGTGTGCGCGCTCAATCGTTTCTTGATACGCATCGAGAGAAATCGTGTGGCATCGCGGGGCGTTGATCTTGAAATCGCCTTATCGGAGGGCGACGATCATCAACCTTGCCCGTGATAATTTCTGCCGTACCCCTGCCTGATTGCCCTTCCTTCTGCACAGAGAGAGTATTGATGTCCTCGTCGTCTCGCGGAAATGGAACCTCTGACTCATCTCGCAGCCAACCGCCAGGGCATCCCCGTCGGGCGTTTCTGGCATCCTCGGCGGCATTATTAGCAGGTGCGGTTGCAGCATCGACTGCCAAAGCGGAGCAGGCGACTTCAATTGCTGCACCGGCGCTCAAGGAACCGTATTCCTATGAGCGTGACCCCTTGCTGGTCTCCACACATCCTCGAATTATCAAAGCGAGGGATGCAGCGCTGGAACTCCTCCGTCCTACGTCGGCACAGCTGCAGCATGGTCTGGAATTGCATCGAAACAGTCTGGTCTTTGACTCTTATGGCTTCGCTCCACGAGCTTCGATTGACGGAGACGCTGTTGCCGCCGCAGATGCCGCCGGAGTCACTGATCTGCAGCTGCAGGATCTCCGTGCTGAGCTGTCGATGACCCGCGCTGCCAAGGTTCCGGCAGAACGAGAGGAGTTTCTTCTGGCGATGCAGACCGCTGGAGTCACCTGCATTTTTCAGAACGCAGGTGAAGAGAGCTCCAACCCGATGGTTCTGCTGAAACGACTGGCCCACTTCACTTATCTCGGAGACATGCTCCGCGATGTTCTCGTACGAGCAACGTTACCGCAAGATATCGAAGCCGCCCGCGCCGCTGGGCAGCACTGTCTCTATTTGACCGGCAATGGGGTGCCCCTTCCGCTGGATCCGGGCAGTGTCACGGCAGGATTTGAGTTCGTCAGACTCTTCTTCGAATTGGGAGTCAGGATGATGCACCTGACTTATAATCGCCGGAATCTGCTCGGGGATGGCTGCGCTGAAGCGGCAAACGGCGGCATCAGCGACTTTGGTCGGGCTGTTATTCAAGAGATGAATCGGGTGGGCGTGATCGTTGATGTTGCTCACAGCGGCTGGCAGACCAGTCTGGAAGCGGCCAAGGCTTCGTCGAAGCCGATGGTAGCGAGCCACACAACCTGCACGGCAGTGACCCATCACATTCGCTCAAAGCCGGACGAAGTGATTCGCGCCATCTGTGACACCGGAGGGCTGATCGGGATCTGCTGGATCCCTGAGTTCATCGGTGGCAACGGAGATTTGACCGGGGTGATCCAGCACATCGACTATGCCGTGAAGAAATTCGGCATTGATCATGTCGCCGTAGGGACTGACATCGCACACACCTCACAATATGCGGCCGAGCAGGATGCAAAGGTGAAGACGCGCGGCCGTAGGGAGGTGCGATTTGCTTCACTCTGGCCACCGCGTGCACTGGGTGGAAAGTGGCCGGGAGCAGCCAGCCTGACATGGACGAACTGGCCCCTGCTGACAGTAGGCCTGGTTCAAAAGGGCTACTCAGACACCGACATTCAGAAGATTCTGGGCGGGAATATCATGCGAGTCTGCAAAGACGTGTTGAGTTAGGCCACCGGTTAAGCGTTCGACGTGGAATCTGACCACGCGAGATCAGTTGCTATCAGTGTGGCACACCGACTCGCGACTGACGGAGTTCTTCCATCTTCGCTCGGACGTCAGCGATATACTGGGAACGCAGACGGCTCGCAATAAGGCCTGGCTTGCCTTCGAGAAAGCCAAGACGGAAGACGTAATGATAGAGAAACCAGGCCCAGTGTTCGCCGGGAAGTTTTAAGGCGAGCTGCTTAAGAAACCGGCGTCGCTCCTGAACGTTTCCAAGCAATCGTGGGCGAATGGATTCGGCGCCCCAGCTGCCAGTATGCAGAAACTGAGTTCTCACCGCTGCTTCCCAGCTGGAGTAACGGTTATGTCGGTCAATGTATGCGGCAAGACCTTTCAGGTCATCGTGGATTAACGGAGTCTTCAGGCAGGCAACCGGACCGTCCACGATCAGCCGCTCATGGACTTCCATATCCAGGCCGGTCTCGGACAACTCATCAAGCAGTTCGAATCGGGCAGCCCCTGTTTGAAAGAGGAGCAATGCCTGATGAGAGAAACCACCATGACGAAACGGGCGACCCATGAAACAGAAGCCCTTCTGAATCAGGTAACCTGCTGCCGGCGCCGGTGAACTGATCGCCTGCTCAATCTCTCTCCAGAGCTTTTCCGGGATCTGTTCGTCAGCATCGAGCAGCAATGTCCAAGGTGTCCGGATCTCTCCACTGTTCAGATACCACTGACGTTTTTTCGGAAACCCACCGGCATAGTGGAAATTCACAACGCTCGCCCCGAGTTCTCTCGCGGTCTTCGCAGTTTCGTCTGTACTTCCTGAATCGACAACGACAACAGCCTCGACGTGCGTCAGAGAGCGAATGCACTTCGCAATGTTGGCAGATTCATTCTTCGTTGGAATGACGACCGTGATCGGGAGTTTCGTCGCGACCGCTGTCTGGGAACGAGACGTATAGGCATTCAATACGAGAGTTTCACTCACGGACCGGCCTTCCAATATTCAGATGACGGGGAACTCATCGTTAACGACGGCGGGACCTGTTCAGTGGGTATTTAATATAAGGTGTTCGGCAGAAAGATTATCATCGTGAATAGGTCTTGATGTCCGAGATGCTGATTGCTCATCCATCGTCAGAAACCGAGGTCTCTGTCCAATGACTTTCGCAGGATTGCCTGCGACGACAGTCCAAGGGGGAACGTCTTTCATTACGACAGCTCGAGCACCGACGACTGCTCCTTCCCCGACGGTGACGCCGGGGCCGATGAATGCGCCAGCGGCGATCCACGCATAGGGGCCGATCGAGATCGGGGAGGTGATCAGCGGAAAGTCACGCCGATGGAAGTCATGACTCGCCGTGCATAACACAGCATCCTGACTGACCACTGCCCATTCGCCAATCACAATCTGATCCACTGAATAGCAGTCGACACGATCGCCCAGGCAACTCTGCGGTCCCATTGTCAGGTTCCAGGGGGCCCAGATCCGGCAGCTGGGATAGGGATGAACGCCTGATGCAATGCGTGCTCCGAAGAGTCGTAGTAGCCGCCGTCGCCAGCCATGGGCAATACGTGGACTCCAGCGGAAGCAGAGATTCCGCCACAGAGTCCACCAACCGCGTTTGATTCGAGAGTTCTTCACAGGGCGAAGCATGGGGAATGGGTGTACCTGTTGTGCAGCAGAGCATCAGTCCAGCGGGCGAACATGGCTTTCCGGTCGAAGGATTTTGCAAATTCACGGAGTCCAACTGCCGGATTTAGCTCCCCCTGAAGAAACTGCCGCATCCGATCTGCCAGGGCATTTGCGTCACCGGGCGGGAAGAGCCATTCGTTTCCTTGATAGGTCGCGAGTTCCGGAATTGCCGCGACGTTCGAGGCAATCACCGGCGTCTCACACGCGAACGCCTCCAGCACGATCAGACCGAAACATTCAAGTGCCCGCGTCGGCAGCACGAAACAGTCCGCGGCCGCGTAGTGAGCCTGAAGCCGAGCTTCCGGAATACGACCAATCAGAAGAACCACATCCTGTAACTGCAAATCGATAATTTGTTGCTGCAATTGATTCCGGAGTGAACCACCGCCTCCGATCAGGACTCTGAAGTGGAAACCGTGTTTCCGCAGGATTGCTGCTGCCGCGATGAGAGTCTCGAGTCCCATACGTTGTTCAAGACGGCGTAAGGTGAAGAAGACAGGAACGTTTGTGTTCCAGCTTTCTCCCAGGCTGTGGCGGAGTGATTGGCGATCATCAGCGGAATAAAATGATTCGGTATCCACCCATCCGGGAAGGACACTTCCTTTGGCGGCAATGCCACCGTGTTTCCGCTCGAGGCAGTCGAGCGTATATCGCGACATTGTGAGAACGTGATCGGAGTTCCGCAGATTCGAACGGTCAATTCGAGATGCGATCGTTGTGGCGACTGTTCCGGCCAGCGAAAAGTGGGATGAACTTCGGTTAGCGGCAATTTCGTCATCGAAAGGAGAATGCACTGCATAGCTCCGGGTCACTTGAGCGCTACTCAACGCTTTCAATGCTCCAAAATACTGAAGCGGGCTGTGACCTTGAACCGCGTCAAATGGCTTTTGCGAGTTCAGTCGCGACACAACTCGACGAGATGAGGCGAGATGAGCAGCCAGGCGTCTCAGCCCTCCGAATGAACTTCGCGGGGGCGAGTATCGGACCAGTCGTACACCGTTGACGAACTCAGGCTTCGGAGCAGAATCCTGCCCCGTCACTGCGCAACAGACGTAGGTGACTTCATGCCCGCTCTGAGCCAGGTGCTCTGCAAACTCGCTCGCCAGTCGAAACGACCCGCCGATGAGATCCCCGTACCAGGCATGGGCGGAAATCAGAATTCGGGACGTGCGACGCGGGCGTGACGCACGCGACTCGGAAAAGGAGGGACTTACTGAAAGGGTAGGCATTGGTTTAATTAGCTCCCTGAAGACGCAGCCTGGAGTCGCGGTCGATTAATGACCCTCACAGCTGGCGCAAGATAACGAAGCCGTGATTGTCGACGGAAATAGACGCGTGGAATTCCTAAAACCATGCCCAGCATCAGGAGGACAAATAAGCCATTCACTGGGTCCCCGCTGAACTGCTGATGCGAGATCGCAAATGAAGCAGCGTCACCACAGACGACAGAGGCACACGCAATCTGTACCTCCTGCTCAGGGGATCCCCGCGGCACCATCTGGAAAGCCTTCTTCAAGCTCACCAGCAGTTGATATCCGGCGACTCCGAGTAGAAGACATCCCGGCACTCCGAATTCAAGGATTAATCGGCTGACTCCGTCTTCCTGCCAATTCCGGCCTCCTGCGTCCCCCTTGCTTTTGACGTAGTAACGTCCTTGGGTGGCCATCCCGAGTCCCGATCCCAGGATGCCTGCCTGTCTCAGCGTCTCGATTGATGACGCGACGATGACTTCGTTCGACCGGGACACTCCCTCGGTGAACAAGCTGCTGGCGAAATCATGGTACTCCTTTGACGCATCGGGAGACCAGAAGAGAGACCCTAGGGTCGCAAATGTGCAGGCGGCAACCGCAGTAATCGTAGCGAGCCTGCTGGCCCCTTTCGCCTTTCGAACAGTACTGAAACAAAGAAACGCAACCACAAATATCATCGGGATGCCGATCATTTTGCGTCGCCCGGAGAGCAAGATGCAGAACGTCGCCCAGAGTGCCAAACTCATCCAAAATGGACGGGATGTCGCCTTCTCTCGAAGTGCGAGGATCAACGAGAACATAATGACATGGGCTGCATGGAGCCCCATGATATCCGGGCTACGATAGAAGCCACACATCAAGTCAACGATATAACCGGTCCGATAGCGGATCCAGTTGGCGTCGATTCCTCCTAAAGCCGGAATGTTATAATCCAGATACTCAAGCGGGACGCCGACGAGCATTAGCGAATTCACACCCACGTAGAACTTGAACAGCCGCTCAACATCGGACTCTGACCGCGGGATCAGATAACCCACCGCGATTCCCACGAGAGGAGCGAGGTAGGAAATCGCGCCGACGACCGCCACTTTCCAGCCATTCTGGTAAAGAAAGATCGAAATCGCTGCCGCAGGAACGAGCGCAAGGGTTAACGCACCCAACATCGATCTGATCGAGCGGTATCTTTGAAAGATCTGCCTCAGTTCGGTCTGATTTTGCTGAATTGCCCCAACAATCACGAACCCCCAGACCAACATCCCGGTGAGCGTAATCAAGACGCTTTGGTCGATTGTCAGCTTGCGGAGGGGATCCCGCAGACAATCGAGAAGGATTCCGAGATAGATCCCTAAACGCCAGTTCGAAAGCGCCAGAATACAACAAATGATGACGCTGCTATACCAGATGTTCTCAATCATGGAGGCCCGCATCCACCTTGGAGGAACGATTGCTCACCATGACAATTGAAGATGGAATAGTTAAGTGGAGGGATTGAGGCGAAATGACTTCTGAATTGAGAGAGGTCATGGTTCAATTCGCTTCAGTGACTTGCGGTACTACGTGCCTTTGGCAGAGCAGCCTCGTCACTCTTTCCAATCGAATCCGCTAAAGACTTTGGAAGATGCCTGTTTGCTATGGAAGACGGCGGTGGACTCAGGAGGGATTAACTTTGGCCCGTTTCGCCACGCGAAGAATGCTGCGAGAAATGCACGAACTTCCCCAAGCAGTTTGATGGGAATATACCATGGTCGCTTGAGATGAAATCGTGTCGTCACTTCACGAATCGGGCGCCGGAGCATGTAGCAGCAAGCTTCGACGAAACGTCCATGCCGCATTGCAAAGTAATAATCGCCCATTCCATAGACCGGAGAGGCTGACGTCAGATGTGACCCCTTCGCCCGAGTTCCCCCGCTTGCAGCTCTGAGATGGCGAATGCTTGCCTCGGGTTCGAACGAGACGGAGTGTCCGCTCTGAATCAGCCTTCTGGCAAACTCTGTTTCGAAGCGATATGCGACACCCTGAAATCTCTCGTCAAATCCTCCGATCGCCAATGCGAGTTCCTTGCGCACTGACAAATTACCGGCCATTACGTTCTGGATTATGGTTCGTTGATCTGACCAAAATGGGAAATTCATGTCGGCATTCAGCCCTCGACTACGTCGGGGCAATTTTCTGGGGCCAGAGTTCTCGCCGGGCTGGAGAACTTGTCCGACGATCGCGCCGATATTGGGTAGTTCTTGATGAGCTCTACGATGGCTTGCGATTAACGACGGTGATGGTTCAATGTCATCATCGAGAAAAAGGACAATCTCTCGTGTTGCCTGTGTTAAGCCGCGATTCATCGCGCACGGGATCGATGGAGGTAACTGCCGGATCCAGATTATTTCGCCGGAGTCGTGCATGTGTTGCAGTGCTTGCTCGGTGACGCGCAGGTGCACCAGCGTTTGATCGATGACAATCAATTCATCGCCAGAGACCAACTGCGGTAGCAGTGCCTCGAGCGTCTGAATCAGAACCTGTTCCCGTTGGTAGGTCGGAATGACGATGCTGATGTTCATTGATGTCTTCGACGAGTGCAGAGGAGTAGCCGTTCCGCGAGAACTGGCGGCCGGCTTCGCTTACCCGGGGATCGGGAGGAAGATCCTCGCGTGTGTGGACTCTGAAATGTGAATCAGTTATGGGGAGCTGCTTTGCAGGCATGGGGAGTCAAAGAATGCATGCCGCTCTGGAGCAAACGAATCCATGCCTTTCCATGCCAGGGTCGGGATCGGATCACCTGCCAGAGATAAGACCGCGCTCGCTTGTCTCCGTTGGAAACGAGTTGGGATCCGAGCGCATAAGTTGCATCGATCAAGTTTCCCCTCAGGGCCGACTTGCACTGACCGGATCGAATCAATTCAGAAAGGTGTCGTGCCTGGCAGAGAAACTCATCTTCAGATCGGCCATTGAGTCTGGCGGAATGACACAGTTGTCCCAGTTCTCCAAATTGCTTCTGAACCCGATAGTGTTTTCCGGACGTACTATGGATATCACGATGATGGATATATAGATGACGCTGTACGTAGGAAATCCGCATGTAAGCGGCCATCCGCAACCAGAGATCGGCATCCTGAGCAAAGTGAAACTCTGTGCGATAACCTCCGACAGATTCATAGAGTGATCTGCGAAACATTAAACTTCCATGTGCCGGCGGCCCTTGCTCCTGATGAATCAATCCGAATGTTGCCTGTTCAGCGTCCGCTGGTCTCTCTATGTATGAGAGATGCTCCTCTTGAGGGCCGACGTACTCAACGTGACAGGAGACCATTCCGATGAAGGGATCCGATTGGAGGAGTTCCCACTGTTCAGTAAGGCGGTCAGGGTGTGACCAGTCGTCAGCGTCCTGTCGAGCGATGACCTCGCCGACAGCTCCCTTGCATCCGCGAATCAATGCACGAGTCAGCCCTTGATTCTGTTGATGTATGACTCGGACTCGGTTGTCCCGGGCTGCAATGTGGTCCAGGATCGAACCGGTGCGATCGGTTGATCCGTCATTGACAATGATCAGTTCCAGTTCACGAAACGATTGGTTCAGAATCGAGTCAACCGATGTCTGAATCCGGTCTTCATTGTTATAGGCGCTGGTAACGACAGAGATCTTGATCAAGGCAGGCCCTCGTGGAATGGAGGAGTTTTCAGATGAGACGGTGAAGTCTGGAAACTGGTTTGCCATCTCAGGCGCTGACGTCGGAACGGTGAACCGCCCGGCGGATTCGGGCTGACAACTCCACCGCAGCAACCGCCGCCTTCCATCCCACGGTTCTTTTGAGCGTTCGGAACATCCAGATCCGCTTCTCTGTTCCACAAAGAGTCGCCATCTCCTCCGCATAGCAAAGCGCAGTTTCCGCTTGTTCGATCAGGCCACGTTCACCACACATCCGAGCAATCCAGAACATCTTGCTGCTAAATTCAGAAAGATATGAGTGATCGATGAGGCCGGCAGTTCGCATCCTTTTCCAGATCGATTCATGTGCCCGAAACACATTAAGGACGATCTGTGGCGTGTATCCGGTCTTCATTCCGCTGGCCCGATCACCGTCATGATCTTGTACTGTCACCAACGGGACGGGGACATGAACGGCCTGCATTCCAAGCAGACCAGCCCGAAGGTCATGCTCCCAATCCTCCAAAACCCGAAAATCCGCCCAAGGCCCAATACGGTCACATGCTGACCGGCGCCAAAGAGGCGCATTGGTATCCCACCCTCGTTGCATTAAGAACGACGGAAAAATATTGGCGATCTGATCATTTGTACGAGCCCAGACCACGGAATTGCCGGTTCGGAGGTTCTTTCGGATCGTGATGCCATATGCGAGATCGGCGTTGGGATTTGAATCAAGAGCGGCGATCTGGAGCTCGAACTTTTGAGGATGCAGCAGGTCATCGGAGTCAAGGTACTGAATGTACAGGCCCGAACTTGCCAGCAATCCTGTGTTTCGGGCAACGCCGGGTCCCTGATTTACCTGTCGGATGAATCGCACTCTTTCCGGATTGGCGGCGACGAGGCGGGCAGCCATGGCCGGCGTTTGATCCGTAGAACCATCGTCAACAATCACTACTTCGACTTCGCGATGCGTCTGCTGCAGCACGGACATCACTGCCGGTTCAAGCATCCATTCGCGATTGAAGACGGGGATAATTGTGCTGACTAAGCGTGATCTGGAGTTCATAAGTGGTAAAGACCGACCTCAGTACAACGCGCGTCATCAAGTTGACGGTCAAGATTGAATTCCGATGTCCGTTCGAAACGTTGAATATGTAGGATGGCCGATGAACTTCCTGCGGAGGATGAATGTACTGCCTCGGAGCAATGCAGAGCAGAAGTTTCGGGATCCTAGAAACGAAGGGCACATTCGAGCTGACCGGACCATCGTCCGAACCAGTGCAGGCATTGCATGAGGATGTTGGTCGCGAATCTGGGAGTATTTGAAGAGAACTCGATGAAACAACGATCGCGAGATTTCGTGCTTCGCTTCGCGAAACTGTGGATGACGACTGAGCCAGTTGATCGTGTCGATCCGATCATGCAACGGGCCGAGGAGGAATGGCGTCGTCAGGTGACCTTTGGAACAAAGTGAGTTGGGATGGATGCGGTAAACAGAGACCGGTGAGTCTGCTGTTCGCCTGACCACTCGAGTCGAGAAGAGACGCAAAAGAAATGCGTTGTCCTCAGCAAAGGGGATTGGGGGGAAACCACCCAGTTCATGAAACGTTTGTCGCCTGATTGTCAATGAACTGATATGCAGCCCCGCATTTCCATTTAGTAATTGCGTTAATAGTGGCTTAGTGTCAAAGATTCTGTTCTCGGTTTCAGCAACGGCGTTTGCCGTAAATTCGCGGAGGGATGTGACGCCGCTTTCGGAAACGAACTCATAGCGGAATGTCCCGAAAACGGCCGCGAGACGCTCGTCGGAGTCGAGTGCTCGTAATGCTCCGACAAAGCGGTGGGGAAGGTAAATATCATCGGCATCGAGGAATGCAAGGTATTCCCCTTGCGCGATTACGGCGCCGCGATTGCGGGTGCGCGCGGCCCCGGAACTCATTGCCTCGGGGTTTCTGCAGATCCGAATCGGGACACTCTTCACTCTCGCCGCGAATTCTTCAACAATCTGCACGCCAGCGTCGGTTGATGCATCATCAGAGACGATGACCTCTAAGCCCGGGGTGTGAGTATCAAGAACTGATTGAAGTGTTTCTTCGATTGTCCCAGCGGCATTGTGCATCGGAATGATCACCGACACACGAGTTGCTGATTGACCCTGGGCCGCAGTTTTCGGAATCACCAGAGACTCTGACCTGACGTTCATGAATTGTGGCGGCGGCTGAGGGGCGTGAAGCGAAAGTGATTGTGAACCCACGGGAGCCTGATAAGGCCATCGCTTTCCAGAATTTCAGGTTGAAACTGAGAGATGGAACCGCTCTCAGGACTACCCACGTGGCAAAGACCCGATTCTTGTAAATAGCGATGTTGAAGGGCTTTGACATATTCACAGTAGTGAAAGTTATGATGACAGGGACCAGCGGCGGGCCCTTTTGTTTGGTCAGCTGCATTCGGGCCCTCTCAAGAGGGCACTATGGAGCGGCAAGGAGCAGTATGGGAACCCCGCATAACTCATTTCCCGAATGTAGAATGCAGGGCAGTCTAGTTTTGTCGGGCGACCGATTACTTCAATACCGCCGATTTCCGTCACATTCTGTAGTCGACTTCAATTGTCAGAAAATCGAAAGGGATCGGATGAAGAGAGATTATTGCAGTGGAATTACAGCGGATCCGCGCGGATCGGCTTCCACAGCGGCAAGATGTGGCGGCTCAACAAACTCGGCAGGAGCAAACTCCCCGTCAGAGACACGTTCGCGGTGGCCTCAAGTCAGTGAGTCCTTACTTTCGGAGACTCGTCGCTCATCACGCTTGGAGTGTCTCCTCCGAATTCCATCCTGGCGAGTTTCCTGATTCTCTCGTGCGCAGGCTCCGCGAGCCGCCTCTGGAGCAGAGCTGCGTTTCTATCCCCAGAGCGATTCGGAGCTTCAGGATGCCACAGATGGATGATTGGGAGGTAGCTGCCTTCCGAGATTGGAAGGGTCCGCAGGCGGTCAAGAAATTCATTGTCCTCTCCACCCCATCCGAAGAACGATTCATCGTGCCCCCCGATCTGATAATAAGCCTTCCGGGTGACTGCAAAGGGCGTTGGATTGTTCTGCACGACCCGGTCAATTGCGTAAATCCCATCGAAGTTGTGGGATTTCATGAGGTTTTCGGAGGTGGTTTGATCGAGATAAAAAATGTAACGCGCCAGCCGAACTGCTGGCATTTCATCTGTGAGGCGTTCGGAGACGGATGCCGCATAGCGATCGGGAACGACCATATCAGCATCATGGAGAATCAGGCAGCGGCCCTGGGCGAGTCTCGCTCCGGCGTTCAGTGCCCATGAGCGATTGAACGGCATAGTTCCTTCCGGAATTGGAGTGTGGAGATAACGCACGCCCGATGGGACTTCATTTATAAACTCTGGATGACTGCTCTGTTCAACAACGATGATTTCGACGGAACAATCGCGTTGAGCAAGAAGAGAGGGAAGGACCGTTCGAAGGAGGCGAAGACGCCCCAGGCCTCGGATTGCGAGAATAATGCTGACATCGGGAGCTTGTCGCGAGAGTTCGGAAGCCGATGCCGAGGTTTGGAATCGTACCGGCCAGTCTTGAAGACTTTGCTGCAACAGCCGGGCCCCTAGTTCAGGGAAGATGCGGGCCACCGTGAGGGGAGAACTGTCGGCCCAGTGGCAGATGCGTCCTTTCGATCGGGGATCAATGGAGATCGCCTCGTGACGATTACGGAGATCAAGCCATGACTTGCCGACTGCCTTTGAAAGAATCGGCGAAGAGAGAATGAATTCACTTCGCCATCGTTCGTTAGCCCAGCATCCCAGTTTGTTTTTAAGAGTGATGATCATCGTTGCGTAAATTACTCCCGAAATCCAATTCGTCTGGCGGGAACCCCCGCCCAGATCTCATAAGGAGGCACATCACGCGTGACGACTGCCCCTGCGCCGATGACCGCCCCTTGGCCGATACTGACTCCCGGCAAAACGGTAACACCTGCGCCCAGCCATACATCGTCGGCCAGCATCACCCCTTTCCGATGAGGATCGGGGGCCTGCTCCTGAATGAGACGCTGCTTCATCATTCCATGATTTGATGCGGTCAAAGTACAGAACTGAGCGATGAGACAGTTCGAGCCGATCTGAATATCTCCGCCGCCAGAGCGAATATTGTTGTATTGCCCCAGCCAGCTCTGTGATCCAATTGTGATTCGCCCGTATCCGTTCTGGGAATCTCCGAAGGCAAGCACAGTCCCATCGCTGATTGTTACTCCCGGGAGAACATCGAGAAGCCCTTCTCGGTATGAGACTAATTGGGTTTCATCCGAGAGCTTCGTATTCGGGAAGCGTCGTCTCAGGTCATTTATTTGCGCAAGGCGAATGCGTCGTTCCCCGAGATCCTTCAGGAGTTCCGGGCGACGGAGAAGCCAGAGTCCACGGAGAATATTGAAGAGCATTAATTGATATCATCCGATGGAATAGTGGCGTTGCTGAAATGACGACTGCATGGAGACTAATGTAGAGTCGGCTCGGCGACTGAGAGCCTCTCATTACTCAATGCCTTCGAATTGTGAAAGAGTTCGGTGCTATTTCTCGATTGGGATTCTGGCTTTGGAAGCCAACGACGCTCAATGAAGTAGAAGAACGCAATCCCGAGAAGCAAGACAAGCGGAAGCGAGATGACAAATCGAAGTGAATAATCAAAAGAAGTGAGCTTTTCATAAAGACCAGCTCGTTCAAGGCAGTTCAGGAGAGGGATATGAGTGAGATAGATTGAGTACGAGACGATTCCAAGTCGAGCGAACAGCGACACCGTGAGGCCATGCGAATGCGTTGCTCCAGCAGGATCGGCGGCTCGGTTCATAAAGATAAAGAACGAAACAAGAAAACAGATGTGAGCGACCTGATGGATCAATTTGACGGAGAGCTCCTGACTCTTCAACAAGTGAGTGAATGAAACCGGAATGGAACTGACGTTTTCGAAGAACGTAAAACTTCGTTCACTCCCGATGATCCCGATCGCAATGAGTCCCCAGGCAAGTCGTCCAGAATACCAGACGGGGTTGAGTTGCACCCGCCTGGCTGCGGCTTCTGCGGCCAGTGCGCCGAGCGCCCAGGGCATCCAGTATGCCCAAGGCCAGAGATTGGTATTGCCAAGATGAAGACCGTTGAATCCGTACTTCCATCCATCAAACACGGGGATCAGCATGATCCATGTTACTGAGATGGCGACAGCGGTAGAAATTGCAGCAGCCGTTGAATAGCGATACCAGATCCAGAGCAGGATAGGGTACAGAGCATAAAGCTGTTCCTCCATGCCAAGCGACCAGAAGGCGCCGTTTCCCATGCCTCCGCTATACTCATGTGTCAGATTATGTATGAGGAGCGTGTGGGTCAGGACATCCCCCCAGAAGGTGCCCTCTTTGCTCAGAGGAGTTCCCAAGTAATACGCTATGAGAACGCTGAAAATCATCGCCGCGACATAAGGGGGATATAAACGAAGAAAGCGTCGCTTCCAGAATGTTCTCCACTCTCCTCCTGACATGCGCCGCGGCGCCCCGGAAAATGCAATTCGACGATGGATACAGAATCCCGAAATTGTTACGAAAAGGGGTACCCCGAGATAGCCAAATCCGATGAAGAACGATGGAAGGAAGAAGAGATGATTCCTCCAACCTCCGTGGGCATGATGAGGAATGTGGACGAGCACAACAGCAAGAATGGCGATGCCACGGAGAACATCAATTCCAAGAATTCGTGAACGATCCACGTTGCGGGAAACATCTTCCGATACTGTAGGGTTCCTGGACTTGACCGTTTCTGTGGGAGGTGGATAGTTGGGCGTCACGAATTTGGACCAATGTTATAGAAATGATAATTAAGCGGTGGAGAACTACCGCACTTACCGGAGTGGACGGACTCTGTCGTGAGGCTCCATAAACGGTGCCAACTCTGCTCTATGCGGAGGCACCGTCAATTAGGTGTGCAAGCCGGGGAGGATTCCAATTCCTTAACGATGTTCCAGAATGGTTGTGTGTCTGTTTTTACAGACGCTATGGAATGGGGCCATTCGCCCCCTGGTCCGCAGTCGGGCCCTAGCCGCCTCAAAAGATGACGCAAGCGTTCCGCCAAGCCGCTCGGAAGGATTTTGTTCAGCCTGCCAAAATTTGCAGTTGTTAGTGATTTCGAGCCACAAAACGATTGTTTTGGGGCAGACAAGAGAGAGCGGAACGCCGTTTCCCAATGATGGACGGAATCCTCAATCCGATAGCGAGCTTGAACAAGCTGACGTGCAGATCGGCGGAGCATTTCGCCTTTTTCAGGTGACCGGATCAGTTCGATAATTTTCTCACTGGCTGCTTTCGGATTCCCCACCGGAAAGATCTGGCAATTTTGACCATCGATCAGAGCCCCTTCTGCAATAGAACCGGTGTACTGTGATGTGACAACTGGGAGGCCATGGGCCATCGCCTCCCAGATCACCAATGGACCTGTCTCCCATTCGGAAGTGAGCAGCAGGGCATCCGTCTTCTCGAAGACTTGAGTTCGGAGTTGCTTTGCCGGGACCGTTCCTAGAAAGCGGACATGGTTCTGAAGTTCATGTTCTGCTATTCGAGAACGGAGCAAGGACTCGTCCGGCCCGGTTCCGGCGACCAACAATTGAGGATGAACCTGTGATCGACGCAGTTCGCAGAGGATATCAACCATGTCTGTGATGCGTTTTTGGGACTGCTCGATTCTCCCCACATAAGCCAGCGTCGGTGTTAGCGTCTTTCTGAGACTGATCATCTCGTCGGGAACTTCCGTTCCGCAGGGACCGTAATACACTTTTCCCGGGGGCAGAGTTCCCAAGTCTGTGGCCAACTGACATGCGAGTTTATTAGTGCAGACAGCGCCATCCAGACTGTCCCGGAGTAACGCCATATCTTCAAAGAGATCCGCCTGAATGCCATGGCAGGCAATCACCGATCTCGATGAAGACTCTGCGGCCGCCGTTATGCACTCCGGGATGTTGACCGAAACGACGAGATCCGGACTTAATCGTGAGATGACTTGTTTCAGCGCGAGACTTCTGCCTGTAGCTGTCCCAGTGCGACAACGGATCGTGACGACGTCGGAATCCGGATGCTCTTCCAGATAGCGATCGGGTTGGTGATGACGGGCACCTTCCACCAACCCCAGAATGGCACGCCATCCCCGCGTCCGCAGCGCTGGTAACAGGTAGTCCAGCCAAGTCGCGAGTCCTCCCAAATGATAGGCGCTCGGAGCGACGAACAGGATTCTCTGTCGATAGTCGATCATTCGTTGGTCAGAGCTTTCAGGTGTACTCGAACGCATTACTAAAATTGTGACTCAGAGAACGATAAGTTCATTCGAGTGAATACTGCCGAGTCGGAAAATGCAGGTCGGGCTTCGCCTCCTCTGTCAGCAGTTAAAACTCAAGCCGTCACTGCGATTCCACTCGCGTCAGGCTGCGGATATTGCAGTAAGGAGCCGGCCAGCACGAGATTGCCTGCTGCTCGATCCTAAGGAGGTCAGCTTCGATCTGCTGGAGTTCATCTGTGGAGAAATCTTCATCTCGCTGCGGCCATTCCGCACGACTTGAGCTGTGATTCACCTGGCGTCCCAACAAACGTCTGAGGACCATTTGCGTGTGCAGGGGCACACCGAGACGGGAAAACCGAGATCGCGTTACTGATCCTCGCTGCGGTAGAGTTTTTCCCCGAACCGGAGGGAGCGACAATGTTCTCTCAATGACATCACTCCATCGCTCCGCGCAGCGCTCCCAGCTGTATTGCTGACTCGTTTCGAAAGCTCGAAGGCTGAGTTGATTGAGTCGGTCCGGGTGCCTCGCCAGTTCGGCGATCTTCCGGCCAGCGGAAACGGGATCGCCTACCTGATACATGATCGCGTTGTAATCGGGAATGAGAACTTGCTCTTTCGCAGACCCACGGAAGGCTGCGGCCGCCGGAATGACGCCGGCGCTGATCGCTTCACCTACAACTAAGGGCCAGCCCTCCCACGGAGACGGAAAAAGCAGAATGTCCGTTTTCGAATAAAATCGATCGTACAGTTCGTCGACCATCAGCCGACCGAGATGAGTAACTTTTCCCTTTTCCATGTGCTCTGCGAGCATCTTCTTTAGCTGGACATCTTGCGGTCCACTCCCAGCAATTGACAGGTGATAAGGGACGCCTTCCCGATCCAGTACATCGAGAATTCTGGGAATATCGAAGACCCGTTTATCGGGATGCTCAATGCGCCCAGCATAGGCTAGCTGAAGGACGTTCTTGTTGAGGGGACGCTTAGCAGGTTTCGGTCCTGACGGCACGCCATTCGGAACGCTCGCGAGCCTTTCTTCAGGAATTGATCCCCGTTCCAGCAATGTCTCGGTCGCGAGGACGTTACATCCGCAACACATATCGATGAACTGGGAATAGCGTTCAGGTTCAGCGATATTCCAGTCATGGGTTCCCTGATATGTATAAAGATGTCGGATGTGGGAGCCCTGGTGTTTGAGCTCAGTAATCGCCATGTTCGCATCGACCAGGAGTAAGGGAATCACAACCTTGGGATTGACTTTGCGAATTGCTCTCTTGACTGCAGTGACCCGACCTTCGGAAGTCCCGTCCCGACCGTCGATATCGATCCCCTTTAATTCGGGGTAGACCCTTCGATAGGCTTCCGGGTTGTGAAACTGCCTCCCTTCCGCGAAACCGATGACGACCTCCCAGCCGAACTTCGGCAGATGTCGGTACATCTGATCCATCCAAACTTGGAAGCCTCCCAATGTGTGAGACGTCTGAGTGCAGATCAAAATTCGACGAGACACAATGCGTTCCTTCGAGGGGGGGATGGGATCGCTCACGGGAAGCGACTGCCTAATTGTCTGTAAGGTTGTAGGGAGAGTTAGCTAGAGCCGTTGCGATGAGTCGAGCTTCCCGACAGATGGCTGGATGGCTATCAACGAAACAGCGACCATATAATCGCAGTTTCATAGCGCGGATGGTGGATGTGCTTTTCCGCGGCTCTATTCGCCTGCTGTGGGCCATCTAAGATTCACAATTATCCGCTAACTCCGTTCTTTCGACAAAATTTTCAGGTGATGTCTCTTTGTCACCTATTACGAATCGCGTTCACTATCCGGAGAATGTGAAATTCGGGATTCAAGGACGGGGGGGGGGGGGGTC
>JAEZFD010000021.1 GCA_023417655.1 Planctomycetota bacterium
TCACCGAACCCGAGCGTCGACATGACTGTCAGAGTCCAGTACATGCCTGTGATCCATGAGAACTCCCGACCCTCGTATTCCATCAGGACATGAAACATCGCCGAATAGAGAATCACCATCGCGGTGAAAGCGGCCACCATCCTGACCAGCACGAGGAGGTTTCGCCGACGGGACGAGTTTGTCATAAAACTCAGAATGACGGCGAGCGATTTCATACAGCAGAATCAATCAGGCGAAAGAGACCAAACGGCCGCCCGAAATTTGGGCTGCGGTCGGATTGGGGATTCGGATTGAGAATACTGAGAACCGAGTCTGCGTCAATCTCTCTCGCCGCAATGGCGGCGGCCTTGAGGTCGTTCCAGATCCCCCCTCTTGGGGTGAACTCCACTCGTTATTCCAAACAGAACATTCTCGCGGATGAGCGAAATTCCGGGAATTCTCATCCTTCAGCCTCCCCCAAAAAATTTTGCGAGCAGAGACGCCGTCAGCTCCCTTCGGGTTTGCCAATGTCAGGCGATCTGATAAAGTTCGCCTCCAGAGTCGCTCCCGCAGCGATCTCAGTTGCATCCGTAGCTCAATTGGATAGAGCACCGGTCTTCGGAACCGGGGGTTAGAGGTTCGAGCCCTCTCGGGTGCACTTCACCGATCATTCGCCCGGCCATCGTGCCGGGCGATGTCATTTAATGGCGGGAGCTGACTAACATCCCTTCCGACAGGGAGTTACACGCTCCAGTTCTCGCGTCCCCTGAGCATTACGTTCCCTTCTGTAAGGGGAGACGGTAACATTTCGATGCCAGTCGATATCTCAATTGAGAGTTTATTCCAAAGTTCCCAATGATGGGCTGTGCCACGGCTTGGGAGCCGGCTGGGTGCGGTCAGCCTTTTCTCTGACGGTGACATTCCCGGTGAGTCAGTGCGAGGTCAGTCGAAAGATCGTTCGTTCGACTTGGCGCGTCGAGAGGTCTGTTTCCTAGGTCGGTCTGCTCTACCGAGTGCCCGCGCAGCGCGACTTTCAACTGAAACACGCTGCATCCCGCGTGGCGGAGACGGGCAGATCAAAGGCAAAATGGTCTCATTAGATTCCCCGCTCGCTTCCAGAATGGGATTCCCCCAGATGACTCGCATCTTTCTGTGCCTGTTCGCGGCCCTTATTCCAGGACTCTCGGCTGCTGCGGCCCCGCCAAACATTGTCCTGTTGCTCTCGGACGATCAGGGCTGGACTGACTTTGGATTCATGGGCCATCCCCATATCCAGACCCCGCACCTCGATCAGCTCTCAAAAGAGTCATTGACCTTCACTCGGGGATATGTGCCGGACAGCCTGTGTCGTCCATCCCTGATGACATTGATCACCGGTCGATATCCTCACCAGCATGGAATTGTCGGAAACGATCCGCCGCCGCCTGCAGGACTTGAGACGGCGACGAAAGCCGAGTTGCGTACCCACCCTCGCTATCTCGAGCAGCGACGCGCCTACATGCAGCACATCGACGACGAACACACCTGGCCAAGTCTGCTCAAACATCGGCT
Source organism: Planctomycetota bacterium (assembly GCA_023417655.1). Lineage (GTDB taxonomy): Bacteria > Planctomycetota > Planctomycetia > Planctomycetales > Planctomycetaceae > Planctomicrobium. Next base: position 1,531 of record JAEZFD010000021.1, read on the forward strand.
CGGTTACAACTCCTTCCAAACCGGCAAGTGGTGGGAAGGAAATTACGAGCGTGGCGGCTTCACTCACGGGATGTCATCAGGGGATCCCACTCGAGGCGGACGTCACGGAGATCAGGGGCTGGAAATCGGTCGGAAGACGATGCAGCCGATCTATGACTTTATTTCCGAAAGCCAGAAGGCTGGAAAGCCATTCTTCGTCTGGTATGCCCCGATGCTGCCTCACAGTCCCCATAATCCGCCAGCGAGATTGCTTGCCAAATACCGGGACAAGGCCCCCACCATTCATATCGCCAAGTACTGGGCGATGTGCGAATGGTATGACGAAACGTGCGGTCAACTGCTGAAACACCTCGATGAAAACGGACTTCGCGAAAACACCATCATCATTTCCCTGACCGATAACGGGTGGATCAACGAACCTGATGCTGATCGTTACACAAACCGATCAAAGCGGTCCCAGTACGACGGTGGATTACGAACGCCGATCATGATTCGCTGGCCGGGTAAGGTTCAACCACGGGTCGACTCAACCAATCTCGCAAGCTCCATCGACATTCTGCCAACTGTTCTCGCCGCTGTCGGTACTGAGCCAATTGCGGGGTTACCCGGTCTGAATCTGCTTGATGAGTCCGCCGTCAGCAAGCGTCAGGAGCTGTACGGAGAAATTCTGGAACACGACATTCAGTCCATGACCGATCCCGCCGCGAGCCTGATGTACCGGTGGGTCCTGAACCACGAATGGAAACTGATCGTGCCGAACCTGAACCGCGTCCCTGACGGAGTTGTTGAGCTCTATCACATCAACTCCGATCCTCACGAAGGAGAGAACGTCGCGAAGGCCAACCCTGAAGTCGTCGCCCAGCTGGCAAAACAACTAAATGGATGGTGGAATCCCGAAGGGATCGTGTCTCCTCCACTGACGTCTGACAAATAGGCACCATCGAATCGGCATCGTCGAGCCGATGAAATCGAGTTCCCTTCAGTAGTAAAAGCCCGGCAGAGACCTCCTCTGCCGGGCTTCGTTATTCACGTTGCTCTACGGAGCCGACTTCAACTCACTGAGCCAGGCAACCAGATGAGCAAGCTGCTTCGGAGTCAGGTCGTTCACCAGCCCGGCAGGCATCATCGACAACGGCTGCTTGTTCCGTTCTTCGACATCTTTCGCTTTCAAGACGGTTGAAACGCCATCATTTCCGCGGATCTGAATTTCTTCAGCCCCCTCACTCGTGACGAATCCGGTGTAAACCTTGCCTTGAGTCGTCACGAAGACCTGCGTTTCGAATCCCTGAGCCACTTTCGCACTCGGCTTCAAAATCGATTCGATCAGCTCTGCCTTCGAATATCGCTTGCCGATATCGACTAGATGTGGGCCTTTGGGTGTCTGCCCTTCAGCGATTGTGTGACAGGCAAGGCAAGAGTGCGATTCGAAGAGTGCTCGACCTTTGGAAGAATCGCCTTCCGCTTTGAGTGACCTTTCGATCGCTTGATCCACAGGCATGTTCCCGATCAGATTCGGGTTATTGGGATCCACCTTCGGCAACGTGATCGGATCGTTTGACTGTGCGGCCATCGCAGCGAGTTCATCGGCGATTCCCTCAAGTTTCACCTGATGCCGATTCAGCTGCGAGGCAATCTGCTTTTGAGTCTCCGCAGGTGCGGCCCGATAGGCCGCTTCAACCAGTTTGCCAATGGCCTCAGTCTGTTGCCAGGGCTGCCGGTCGTAGTAAGGCCCGGTGCGGTCAGGCCGGGTGCCCCACCAGTTCTTTTCATAGACACCTTCCTGATGATACAGACGGATTAGGGTCGTCAGGATCTCCTGACGTTCTTGCTCAGACCGGGCGGAAGCAAGGGCCGCGGTCAGTCCCTTCACCGTTTCCGCGTTGTGCATCCCCTTCAGTGCCGCAAGCGCACCGTGACGGTACGGACCATTCAGAGCCTGCAGGCACGTCTCGACGGCGTTCAGATCGACGAGACATTGCACCGCCAGATGGGGAATGACCGACTGGGGATCCGGTTCATTCTGCTTCTTGCTGGAAACCCGTTGACCGTCCTCACGCACCGTGTAAGGCAGGACCGCTTCCGCCAGTGTCGGCCGGTTCAGGCGACCGATACTGATGATCGCCTGGACACGAACCTGCGGATCCGTCGAGGCGAGACCAGCAAGGAAAGGCTCGGAGGGCAAGTTTGCAACTTCCGACTTTCGATCCGTCAAAGCTCTTAACGCCACTGCCTGCAGACGGGGGTCTCGAGTCAGCTCCAGCAACAACGGATGGCTGGCAACGCCATCCAGTTGCTTGAGAGTATAGATTGCAGCCACTTTACCGAAATGCGTTGTGGCATCATTCTTAATCAGCGAGACAAGTGCTTGTGTTGTCTCAGCGTTTCGCCCGCGCCGAAGAATCTCGAGCTGAGCATGCTGTCGGTGCTTGGCATCTGGAGCATTCAGCTGTGAAGTCAGTTCCACTTTTCCGAGCTTCTTCAACTCGGGAAATGGTTCAATTTTCAGTCCGTCTGGAACGATCTGGGCAACAAACCCCACGTTGGGGCCTTCATAGTTAAACTGGCCCCCTTTCCAGCTGCTGACGTACATCCGCCCGCTGCCATCGACGTCCACATCTGTCGGGCGAGGGATCTTCAGAAAAGTTTCCTGATCAATCGAGTGCGTGGGACCATCGACTACCGGATGGTGAAGATAGACCTCACTGCGTCCCCAGTCTGCGGTGTACAGAGCATGCCCGTATTTGGAGGGCCAACGTCCGTCATCCAAGAAGAGTCCCCCGCAGCCAGACCCGCCCCCAAAGTCCGCGAGTGGCGGCATAATTTCTTCTTTAAAGTTCAGATAAAGAGACGGATAGCCATAATTCGCCGACTGGAAGATCTGAGACAGTCGGACATCCCAGCCCCCGCCATCATTTGTGTTGTCCCGGGTATAAATATTCATCACTGGATCGACGCAGGCATCCAGCACGTTCCGCAAGCCCCAGGCATAAATCTCCATCTCTTTGCCATCAGGACGAACGCGGATGATCCCGCCGCCCCGACGATTGATCACCGTCCCATCAGTTCCTTTGGCGTCCGTCACGCCATAGTCGCCGACTGCGATATAGATCCAGCCGTCGATCCCGATCTGAATCCCATTTGTCGTGTGGTCAGCACCACGGGCGGCCACATCCTGAGTGCTGATGCCGGTAATCAGCGTCTCATGGCGGTCAGCGATTCCGTCATTGTTGTCGTCATGATAAACCGACATCGTGGGAGGGTGCAGAACCCAAAGTGATCCACTGTCATAGATCAGGCCGCGCGGGTGATCGACCTTGGCAAAGACTTTGATTTCATCGGCGACGCCGTCTCCATTGGTATCACGACAGCGGAGAATTTTTCCCCGGCCAGGTTCTTTTCCCAGCGAGCCTTGCTCATCAACGCCGACGAAGACTTCGCCTGTCGCGGCCGCAGTAATACAGACCGGATAGTTCACTTCCGGAGGAACGCCATATAGCGACACTTTAAAACCGGCAGGAGCGACGACGTCCGCCAGAGTCGGAAGCGGCTTGTCGGGAAGAGCTTCGAGCTTGCCTTCACTCGCTTCGATCTCCTTGATACTCCCCCAACTGCCAGAGGCACTTCCGAGGAAGGTGACCTTCAGGAACCGCGTCTTGGGAGCATCGACTTCCAACACTTTCCCAGACTCGACGACAGGCTCATTCGACCGGTCATGAATGGTCCGCCACTCGGTCCCGTCGGCGGAACTCTCGATGCGATACTTGTACCCGTTCTTCTCTGCTTCCCAGTGAAGTCGGACCGACCTGATGTGTTTGGGCTCGGAGAAATCGAGTTGAATCCATTCACCAGTCTTAGGACTGGCGGCACACCACCGGGTGTTCAACTTTCCATCGATTGCACGCTTGGCAAAGTTCTTTTTATCGGCTTCCTCGCTACTGGCGGAGACCTTCGCCTGAGTCGAAAGGGAGGGCGGGATCTGCGCCTGTCCCGGCGAGGGGACAAGAAACGGAAGCAGAAGAATCGCGAGCGCTAATAATCGACGCATTTGAGTTCCCATGAGCGGAGAAACAGTGCCAATCCGCGATGTCCGGAGATGATCACAGGGCGGGTGCTCCGGGACTCTCGGATCACGAATCAGGAAACGAGATCACGGTCGGTTAAACGACAGTGCTCATTCCATTTCACACAGCGTCGAGGCGGAAGACCTGTTTGTCAATTCCACTCAGGATGCTCGCAGGTCGTCGGCAGAACACGTCCCTGGCGAAAGCAATGTCTCATCAGCTCATCCCAGACCGCATAAGGATCGGAATGAAAGACATAATCAGCCTGAGCGGGCAGCAGCAGCCAGTCCCCGCGGGCGAGTTCCCCTTCCAGTTGCCCCGGTCCCCAGCTCGAACACCCGCGATAAACGCGATATTTGAGGCCAGCTGGTTTGGGACGATTTGGACAGACGACGTTTTCAAAAACTTCCTGACTGCTCCCCATATAGACACCGGGGACAATCGCACATTCGTCTGGGTCCATCTCTCCACAGTCATGTACCAGAAACAGGGCTTCTGATTCGACGGGTCCGCCGTAATAAATCAGATCCTGAGTGCTGGGGACTTCGAGATGTTCATTCAAGGTCTTCCAGAGAGTGTCCGGGGTGGGGCGGTTCACGATCATCCCCATGGCGCCCTCTGCCCCATGCTCCACAATCAGGACTGCTGACTTGAAGAAATGAGGATCACGCAGCCGGCACCCTGCAACTAGAAAGAGTCCTCGTAGTGACTGACTCATGTTCATGGATGGTGCTCAGATCGGGCGGACAGGAATGGAGAGGTCTCGCGACCGTACTCAACATCCTGACGGGTCGCCTGCCTTCCGTGCAGTCGGACAACTGAGTGCAATTATAGCGGGGACCATTTCTCAGCCAATCCCGACATTCTGAAAGAGGCCGGTAAAACTCCAATCATCACATGGATTCGTCGCAGCAATTCAGCGGTCAAATACCGTTCATTGGCGGACTTGATTTTTTCTGCCGGTTTCTCGGAGCCTGAACCGACGGATGGTTCTCCTAGGTGAATCGGAGAGGCTCCGCCCCTGCCCCTCACTGGCAGACTGGAGCGGGTGCGAACGATCGCAGGAATTTTCCTGAGGCAGTCTTGCCGATTACTCCTGTCCCCAGTGAAGGACTGTCGCAATTCAAAGCAGCTTGTCACTGATCTCTCTCAATGCGCTTACGATGCGGCCGCGGATGTGAGATCCGCCTGCTGCGAGAAAACCGGAATCCACCAGCGCTGGCAGATATGACCCCGCCTGTCACCTGTGCCTACTTCACAACCGGGACGATGATTCGCGATGCATGAGTTTTATTGTGATGAATCGTATTCACCGCATCCTGCGCGTCGGTCGGGTATTCGATGGTCTGGGGACCACCCGTCTGGGGATTCGGTTCAAAATAAGGAGCCCCAGTGCTGGCGACAGTGACGCGGATTCGGTGCCCCTGGTTGAAGACCTGACTGATCCAGCCGACAGGGAAACGCAGCTTCGCGACCTCGCCAGGGACCAGCAGTTTTTCATGGTCGAATCCCTCGCGATAACGGGCTCGACAGGGATAGTCGACAATCAGAATCGAACGGCCGTCGGGATAGACGTCACACACCCGAACGACGAAATCTGTGTCTTTCGCAGTCGATGAAATGTGCAGTTCCGCCTGGATCTGTCCTGTCCATTCAATGGGCTCGTTCAGTGGTTCGGTCGTAAATGTCCGGACTTCTGACTGCTGTTCAAAGGCACGAGCATCCTTCGCCCCCGGGAATGCACGACCGGGCAACACCATCGGACTGTGCGGCTGACTCGCATAACTCGTCGAACTTTCGGCTTCAGATGAAGCCGCATCGGACAACGCTCCCTGCTCTCGAAGATAAAGCGAGGTCGCGACTGACTCAGGCGGGAAATCGCTTGCCGTCCGCCATTCATTCCCCGGCGCTCCTGCTTCACCGACTGCTCCCATGACGTAGTAGCGGACGGCAGGCTCACTGGTGACGCCGGTGTCCGCGCCTTTCAGAAAATGGGAGAACCAGCGGACCATGTGGTCTTCAAGGGGAAAGGCCGCGTTCTCAGGGTAGACCAATTCGCCGACCTTATTGGACTTATTCCCACCATGTAGCCATGGGCCAATGACGAGTTGCTGCTTTCCTCGAGAGTTGGGACCACCCTGTCGATTGCGTCCCTGAAAACTGGCGATGGAACCCTGATTCATGAAGTCATACCAACTGCCGACGGTGAAGCAGGGGACATTCATTTTGTCGAAGTGTCGGCTGGCGTCTTCGGCCTGCCAGTATTCGTCGTAGTGCGGATGCCGGAACCATTCTTCGACGAGCAAGCGATTATCTGCCGGGTTCCGACAGATTTCTGCCATTGCTTTGAATCGCTCCGGCCGGGTGATCCCACCCAGTCGGTAGCCCTCATGGAACAGACTCAGTCCGGTATCGGTCATGTACTGACAGACGAGATGGGGTGGTTGAGTGACTGCCAGGAAGTTCTGGGCGAATCCGGCCTGCGATCCGCCGAAGGTCCCGATCTTTCCGGTACACCAGTCCTGCTTTGCGAGCCACTCGCAGGTATCGTACCCATCGCTGAGTTCGCCCCACTGCAGACCGCGATAGCCAATCCACTTTCCTTCCGAGAGCTGGGTTCCGCGAAAATTGACGTTCGCCACAACGAAGCCCGCCCGAGCGAGCTTCGCGGCACTCTCTCGCGTTCCCTTTGCCTGCACGCTGGCATAACGCTGTTGAAACACTGCGGGCCACGGGCCTTCCCCAGCAGGAAAATACACGTAAGCGGAAAGTCGACTTCCGTCGCGCATCGGGATCATCACATGCCGTTCGGTGACATCCCCAAACCGGGTCTCCTCTCCTTCCGCGAATGCAATGCTCGTCCCAATCGCCAGAAGAGCAGTAGAGAGAATCCGTAGCCATGTACTCATGTGGGTCATTCTCAGCAGTCGAATGTGGAATCGAGGCGCGGCATCATCTTCGCGCATCAACATCAACAACACAATCGAGCCCCCTCGTCCTATTACATTGATTTGCGCGATAATCTCGTCCGGATTTCCTCTGTGCTCTGCTGGGAGGACTGAAACGAAACGCCTAAAATGAATCGGTTCGCTGTGTCCAGTTTCGTCATTGCTGCTGGCCTGACAGCGTCTGCCGGGTGCGAATGACAGAGGAATCGAACGACAGAAGAACTGATTGGGAACCGTGGCATGGCCGGTGCGGATCACAGTGGTCCAGAACAACAGAACCTCGCCGGATCACATCGCAGTATGAGTCATGTGGTGACTGCGGTGTTGTCGTTGGATCTGCAACAATTCGATCCACGCGGCGAAACTCCTGTCTTTGCTGCTGGACTGGAGTGGACTCGCCAGACGGGTGGCCCGATCACTCAGGCGTTCCTGGATGCTCTGCCCGACGACTGGAAGAAGGAGCATCTTGTCATCGACTCGACGCTCGTCTGGCTCGGGGCCGGTTTCCGGCAGGGAGAGATGTTCTGGTGCCATGAACCCTTTCCCGGCAGAACAGATGGAGTTCCTGCTGCGTCTAACTGTGAGCGGAATGCTGAACATGTCGCTCTCTGTTGCGGCCCCGCTGGCATTGATTTCCTGACCGGGGATAACGTTCAACTGGAGTGGAGTGACTTGCCCCTCGCCATGAATCAGATTCGTGAACGACACGGCCGGCTTCAGGCGGGGATCTTCTCCGGTCATCTCACTGCAACTCATGTCCCTCCATACACACTGCACCGTTACGGCTGGGGGGCGTTTCACCGGCACTCGGTCGCGACGGTCGGCGGGTTTCAGTTCTGGATCCGAGCAACAAGGGGAGACAATCGTCCGCTGGTGAATGGAATTCGCAACGCGACGAATTTGTGAGTGACTGCATGATCTTCCATTCAAATTTCGAAACTATTGCGATAGCTCCGGACATTTCACAAGAGGCCATCTCGCAGGAACGGAATCTGTTTCGAGCCAATCGTGAAGAAGCTCTCCAGCTGGGGGGCGAAGCGACTCGAGCTTTCGTTGAACATCTGCCGGAATCGTGGCAGACCGATCCGCATTTGACCATTCGTTCGAAGCTCGCATGGTTGCGAAAGGGCTGGTATCCCCTGCATCAGTTGCTGGGCTGGCACTGCGATATGGTGCCTGCTCGTGCGGACGGGAACGGACCGGATTACCAGAACACCGATGAAGGCATTCGCAAGAGAGAGACGATTATCTGTGTGTTTGGTGATGTCTCTTTGACCGAATACGTCACTGGTCAACTGGAACTTCCGGATTATCCATTAGGTCACCCGCAACAGACGCTCTATCAGCTTGAGATTGATCGTCTCATTGCAACAGGGAGGCTGGAACGTCGACAGCTGCGGCCTGGCGAACTCGTGAAGATGGGCTTCGGGTCGTTTCATCGCGATGCTCCCGCACATGCAGAAGGCTGGCGGCTGATGCTTCGAGCGGTTCGCCGCTGGTGGGAACCGGCTCATGCCGAAGACGGGTCGTGGATGCAGATGAATAATTACTTTCGTCCGGAAACCGCTCTCGAAGCAATTGCGTTTCAGCCGTATGCGCCACCGCGCGCGTATTGATGCAATCACCAAGAGGGTGTCGACTGCGGCCCTCGCACGATGATGTGGGGGCAACCGCTTTCATTCGTCTTGATCTCGACATCAACACGGTAAACCTCTGCCATCATCTCCGGCGTCAGGACCTGCATTGGGGTCCCAACTGAGTGGATCTCACCCGCATTCAACACGACCATCTGATCGGCGAAACGTGAGGCCAGATTCAGGTCATGCATGGTGACGACAGTGATCATTCCCCGAGATTGAGTCAGTTCGAGAATTCGGGTGCAGACCTCGAACTGATGCAGGAGGTCGAGATTGGAAGTCGGCTCATCCAGCAGTAAGACAGCGGGCTCGCGAATCAATGCCTGCGCAATGAGAACCCGTTGCGCCTGACCTCCGCTGAGTTCGCGAAACATGCGGCCAGCCAGATCGCTTAAGGACAGTTCCTCCAGCAGTACCTGAACACGGGCGATGTCTGCAGCAGAGACTCGCCAACTTAAGTCGTGGAGTCGGCCGAGCAAGACGACTTCGAATACTGAGAGGGATCCCCCATTAATGCCTGCCTGGGGAAGATAACTGATGACGCGGGACAGATCCTTCCGCGAAAAGTCAGTGAGCGGTCGTGCATCGAATGTGATTTGTCCATTCGAAGTGAGCAGTCCGCCCAGGCATTTCAGGAGAGTTGTTTTCCCTGCGGCGTTTGGGCCAACAAGTGCTGTGATCCCAGGCCGAAGTTCCAGACTGACATGATTGAGAACACGACGCGTGCCATAGGCGAAGCTCAAATCTTTTGCCCGGAGTTTCATAGCCGTCCTCTCCCCGACCAGAGAGCCAGTCCGACAAAGAATGGAGCCCCGATGGCGGCCGTAATGATTCCAATTGGGAGAACGCTTCCCGGGACAAGCGTCTTTGAGAGTGTACCGGCTGCGGAAACGAGGAGCGCCCCGACGCCTGCCGAGACGACAATCAAATATCGCTGGTCCGCTCCCACCAGCATTCGGGCAAGATGTGGTGCGACCAGCCCGACGAATCCGATCGACCCGGTGAAGCTCACTGCTGTCGCTGTGAGGATGGAAACCAGAAGCATGATGCGGAGCTTCAACCGATGCACATCAATCCCGAGGCCGAGTGCGGCTTCATCACCGAGTTTCAATGCGGTGAGTTGCCACGCATACGGGAGGATCAAACAGATCACTCCCAGAAAAACAGACGACAAGATCCCGACCTTCTCCCAACTCGCCCCCTGTAAGCTTCCAAATGTCCAGAAAACAATCGTATTGAGTGCGTCGCTAGACGCCATGTACTCCATGAAAGCGAGCCCGGAGCTGAACAGGAAGTGCAGCGACACCCCTCCAACCAGGAGTGTCTCAGCACTCCCGCGCTGAACGCGACAGAAGAAAAACAAAAGAAGAGAGCAGGCCACAGCCGACACAAATGCCCCGGCCGAGACAGCCAGCGTTGACGCCATCCCAGTCCGTCCAACGCCAAACACCAGCACCAGCGCCGCACCGAAACTGGCGGCCGCGGAGACCCCGAGTGTATAAGGACTCGCCAGCGGATTATTGAGGACAGCCTGCATCTGCCCGCCGGCCAATCCGAGCGATGCTCCGACGGCAATCGCCATAACAGCCATCGGCAGGCGAAAGGTCCAGACGATTAGCTTTTGCGATGACGAGACGGATCCCGGTCGAACAAGGGCATCCAAGACCGCCTGTGGAGTCAGGGCAGCGGGACCTGTGAAGAGATCAATGAGAAACGCGGCGACAACGAGAGTCAGAATCCCGGCCAGTGCGACGTTGCGCCGCAAGACTTGCCGCTGAAAGGCCTGATCAGCAGAACAATCTGTGACAGGCAGCTTCACGGGGCTTCCAGTTCCGTCATCCAGGTTCCGGTCAAGGGGATCGGCATGAACCGTTCATGAAACTCCTGCAGCCGCTGCACTGGATCGAGGTCCTTGAATTCGTCGGGATACAGCCATTGAGCAAGTTGCTGTGCCGCCGCGAAACTCATGATGTGCGCACCAAGCCGCGTGTTGAGTCCATACACCCGCCGCGACTTCACCGCATTCATTTCCGACCAGCCGGGCCGAGCGAGAAAACTGGAAAGTGTCTGCCGGGCCTTTGCCTGATCGGCTCCATAACCGAGATGTAGACTCTCCGGGAATGCCGTCCAGCAGGCCCCTGTAATGACGATCACGTCAGGATTTCGAGTCAGCAGATACTCAGGCTGAATGACTCCCATTCCGAACGGCCCTGAGATCTCCTCGCCGACATTCTGGCACCGAAGCTGGGAAAGCAGGCTTCCCCAGTGAACCCGTTGCTTTTGCAGATTGCTGCCGAAGGTATTGCCGTATTTCTCAGGTCCTGTGTTCCCGGCTTCGAGATAAATTGAAGGAATCGGCCCCTCGAGACGTTCCATTCGTTTCTGAAGAAGTGAAATCTCACGATTCACCCAGTCGACGATCTCTGCTGCTCGCTGCTCCTGACCGAAGACTTGCCCTAACAGCTTCAGACTCTCTTGAGGATCCCGGAATGGATCATCGGAACTCAGAAGCACCACTGGAACGCGAGCCTGCTCAAGCTGGTCCAGAGTTGCGGTCTGCCCAATCATGTAGGTCCCGCCGATGACGACGTCTGGTCGCAGCGCGAGGACCGCTTCAGCGCTGACGCCATTGCGAAGAGAGTCCCCCAAGAGTGGAACTGCTTTCAGGCCACGGAATCGCTGAACGAACCGCTCATAGGCATCGCGGTCACTTGCCTGGAGTGAGGAGTCCCAGCCAATGAGTTTCTGCTCAACCTCATCGCCCAGCAGCGCTGCCAGATCATAAAGCCCCATTCCCCGCAGCAGAACAATACGGTTGACCTGCCGTGGGAGGCGAATCTTCCTTCCAGCAAGATCGGTGATTACCCGGGAAGCCGATTGAGCATCATCGAGCGGGACATTCGGTGTGACAGACACGTTTTGCAGGATGAAAAATTTCCCCGCAGCAAGCACTACCAGCCCTGTCACTGAAAACAGAAGAAGTGCCAGCAGAACCCGATTTCGCATCTCACACCCTATTGCAGGGATGACCCTTTAAGAATCTCGGCTTTCTCCAGTGTAATGGCCTCGAGCTGATTCGTCCCCGGCACAATCTGAACTTTGAATTTGGAGCGTTCCGGATTCGTAAATCGCCCCTTCAGTCGATCCGGGGGATCCTCAGGCATCCCGCCTTTGGATGCGTTTAGTTTCGGGTCAGGCCATTCGACAGTGACCGCATAGCCCCCTTCCGGGGCGCCATCACCTGTCTGATAGGACATGAGTTCAAAGGAACCATCTTCGCGCACGGTTGCTGTCGGGATCACAGGTGATGTGACGTTCGGCTGAGGTTCAAGGGGGAACAGCCTGACAATGGCCCCCTTTGCCGGAGCACCGTTGATGGTCAACGTTCCCGTTGTCGGGTAGGTTTCCAGCCAGCTTTCCGGTGTCGACTTCCCTCCGCAGCCGGAGAGAAGGGCAACAATCATCCACAATCCGAGAAGCCGCATCCCCTGCATTCCAGTTTCCCTGCCAACTCGCAACCAGCCTGGCGACAACGTGCTTTGATTCAGGATCAGAATTCTCCGACGACGTCGCCTTCGTCTTTTCCGATGAGAGCTCTGAAGGTGCGTTTATCGAGATTTTCGCCCAGGAATCGGACGGCTCCGTCTGCCATCAGAACCTGCATTCCCCCGGTGTGGAACGAGTACGCGCCACCCCAGTCATTCGAACAGTTCACCACACAAGGACCGGCACCGTAGGTTGTGCCCTCGGCATTCCAGGCGCGGATGCGATCGTTCTGCGTCGAAGCCCACCAACCGTTGTAGTGCTTGATCACAACATCCGGGTAAGTCGATTCCGACGGAGCCTTGGTCGCTCCTCCCTTCTTACGAAGTTCTGGGAAGCCTGACCGTTCGAGCAGCAGAAGTGTATTTGAAAGACCATCAGTGATATCGCGGAGACGCCCGCCTGCACGAGTGGTGTCTAGTCCGCCGGCAGTTGACCGGTTGCAGAATGCCCCGAAGACTTCGGAAGGCGTAAACCCTGAATCCTGAAAACTGCGAGGCAGCATGTAATCCGACGGCGCGGCGACGAAGTTGGGATTCACCGTCGCACTCGCGATGGGATCCTGCACTTCGATGATTCCCTGAATCGGACCGCTACGAGGGGTCGTCGGACAGACATAGACAGCCAGCGGGGTCGAAACAATCGGCTGATTGGCTGCATCGGACACCCCATTTGGTGCATTCTGATTAAACTTCAGAAACAACGGGGCCTGATCAATCTGGGGCAATAGAGCAATTCCCCAGCTCATGTCCCAGTGAATTGGATCACGTTTAGCGAACGTGATTCCAATGTCTGGAATTGGAAACATCGAGTAAGTGTCGGCATAGTTGTGCATCGCCAACCCGAGTTGCTTCAGATTGTTTTTGCACTGGCTTCGCCGGGCAGCTTCACGGGCCTGCTGAACAGCGGGAAGCAGCAATGCAATCAGGACTGCGATGATCGCAATCACCACCAGCAGCTCGATCAGCGTGAAACCTTGAAAACGGCTTCGCTGTCGTGAAATCCGCTTTGTACGAATGGCTGAGCCGGCATCCTGTGCAACTTCAGGAGAGAGAGCTTCTCTCATCATCTCATTCCTCAAGGGGGGCATCGTCACCGCTCCATGTGGCTGCAGAAACGACATCATGACATTGGCGAATCAGTCGCCGGAGATTCCGTCAGTCCACTCAAACCAATCGTGAGCGAACTGCCAGCACCACTTCAAAGAGACTTACTGCGACTGAGTCTCATTTTCATTTTGAACAAAATAGCTTTAGGATGGCGTCGGAGCAAGCCCGGCGGAGGAATGATCCTCCCTCAGAGAAGGGGCCGCTTCGAGCATCCCGCTCTCCCGATGGTGCCAGTTCAACGTTTCGTCACTTTTCCGAAGTCATGCGCCCATGCGATTGATCCGTTTACGTAAGATTTGGCTCATTTCGCATCGCTGGCTCGGACTGACTTTCGGCCTGTTGCTCATCCTGTCCGGGAGCACTGGGAGCCTGCTTGTCTTTCGGACGGCGCTTGACGTGCAACTGAACCCTGAGATTTTTTCTGTCGCACCGGGGGAATCACGTTGCAGCATCGAAGATGTAATCCGCGCCGCCGAGGCCTCGCCTGTTGCGCAGTTGGGGAAGATCAGTTTTGTTGATTTTCCACGATCGGAAAGCGGCGTGTGGACGGTCTGGTTTCAAACCGGGACAAAGGAATCCCCGCAGCTGACCAAGGCCTATTTCGACCCGTATCGCGCACAGATGACCGGTCAGCGCAAGCATGGTGCTGATCTGATGACGTGGATCTACAAACTTCACGTCGACCTATTCGCCGGTCATCTCGGAGAGACCATCGTCGGGATCACGGGGATCGTATTGCTGATTTCCGGAGTCACCGGGATTCTTCTCTGGTGGCCCCTCTGGAAGCATAGCTGGCGGGCCGCTCTCGCGATCCGTCGCGGAGCGCGGTTCAATTACGACGTTCACAAAACCGGCGGTGTGATCAGCGGTGGAGTCCTGTTCGTCGTCGCGTTTACAGGGGTCTATCTGACATTCCCGACGTGGATCGCACCGGTCGTCAGGTCTGTCCTTCCCGCTTCGGAGCAGACTTCCGGGAAACCTGTGTCAAAGATTCCCGACGGCGGTGGAACGCGGATATGGGCAGATCAGGCGTTCGATGCTGTGAAGAATCGAATTCCCGATGCCGAAATCCGACGGATTCATCCGCCGACTGCTCCAAATGGAACATTCATTGTGCGGTTCTGCGAGACGGGAGATGTCCATCGCACCCTGGGGAGCAGTCGAGCCTGGGTCGATCAATACAGCGGAGAGATCCTGGCCGTCCGCTCGTCAAAATCCCGTTCGGCAGCCGAGACTTTTCTCAGCTGGCAACTCCCATTGCATAACGGGGAAGCATTCGGATTGCTGGGAAGATGGCTGGTGTTCATCAGCGGAATTGCACTGTCGCTGCTCTCCGTGACCGGCTTTCTCATCTGGTGGAGAAAGCGCCAGTCTTCATATCGGCAACGGTCAATTCAGACCCGCAACGCTGCAACCGTCAAATCGTCTTCCATCTCGTAAATCCGGCCCTGTGCCGATTTCGATGGTTCCTCCTCATGCTGTTGAGGAGCGAACCGGGTCAATTATACTCGGGGCCGTCTGCTGGTCGTTCTGAAACTTCGGTGTCGGGTTTCAGTCAGGGCAGGCGTCGATTCTTCACATCTCTGCAGGATGAACTTGTGTCTCAAAAAGCATGGGGCGGCCGATTCAGTGAACCGACCGACGCTCAGGTCGAGCTGTTCACGGAATCCATTTCTTTCGATGCCCGACTGGCCGCCGTCGACGTTCAGGGATCACAGGCCCATGCGAGGATGCTCGCCAAGGTGGGACTGATCAGTGAAGAAGAACGCGATCTGATCTGCAACGGCTTGTCAGAGATCCTCGAAGAAATCAACCGCGGGGAGATGGAGTACCGGACCTCTCTGGAAGACATCCACATGCACATTGAGTCGGCCCTGATTCGTCGGCTCGGGGATGTCGGACGCAAGCTGCACACCGGTCGGTCACGTAACGATCAAGTGGCGACTGATCTGCGACTGTACATTCGTAATTCAATTGATGAGCTCGAAGGCCAGCTGAAGGGGCTGCAGCGCGCGTTTCTCAGCCGTTGGGAGCGTGACCTGAATGTCGTTCTTCCCGGCTATACACACCTGCAGCGGGCTCAGCCGGTCAGCGCCGCACATTACTGGCTTGCCTATTGTGAGAAGTTTGAGCGCGACCGCGAGAGACTTCTCGACTGCCGCAAACGCCTGAATCTTTCTCCGCTTGGTGCCGCCGCACTCGCGGGGTCAACTCTGCCGCTCGATCGACATTTCACCGCCAAAGAACTGGGGTTCTCAGGCCCGGCAGGGAACAGTCTCGATATCTCCAGCGACCGCGATTATCTGATCGAGTTCACAAATGTCCTGTCTCTGATCGCCGTTCATCTTTCCGGTTGGGCCGAAGAGTGGATTCTGTGGTGCACGACCGAATTCGGCTTCCTGAAGCTGCCTGACAAGTATACGACCGGCTCTTCGATCATGCCTCAGAAGAAGAACCCAGACGTCCTCGAGTTAGTCCGCGGAAAATCCGCGCGAGTGATCGCCGCTTCCCAGCAGCTGCTGGTCCTGCTGAAAGGCCTGCCGATGGCCTATAACCGCGACCTGCAGGAAGACAAACTCGCCGCCTTCGAAGCATTCGACACGATTCAGGCCTGTCTGCAAATCGCCCCGTCCATCGTCGCTCACGCCGAACTTCAACGAGAGCGGATTGGCGCCCGAATCGAAGAAGGCTTCCTCGACGCTACAGCGTTGATGGAATATCTCATCAAGGCCGGAGTTCCGATGCGGACCGGGCACGAGATCGTCGGCAAGCTGGTCGCCACCTGCGAAGCCCGTGGCTGCCGCCTGGCTGATTTGAAGCTGGAAGAAATTCAGTCTGTCTGCCCGAACGTCAAAGAAGACCTGTATAAGATCCTGGGCGCCGAGAACGCTGCGAAAGCTCTCATCACCTTCGGGTCGGGTGGATTTGACCGCGTGCGAGAACAGGTTCAACTCTGGGAAGAGCGACTTCAATCCTGAAACGTCTGCAGGTCCAGCTGCAAGCCACGGTCTGTTTGAGCTCTTCGCAGAAACCTCTGGAGAAGTTCAAACAGATCACGGCGATGCAGTCGTACTTAAGAGAGTCTGCCGCGCGAACGATTCGAAAATTGACTTGTTCCATTCTGCAGGAGAGTCCGTTGTCCGAGAGAAACTCCGGATTCACGCTGATTGAATTTCTGGTCGTCATCGCCATTTTCGCGGTCATCATCGCGATGGCGACCCCGGCGATTCTTTCGAGTCGTGAGGCCGCGCGTCGCAACACCTGCAGCCACCACCTCCGGGAAATCTGGATTGGAGTTCAGTCGTACCAGGACTTTCATCGTTCGCTCCCTGCAGGGGTCACTGCCGAGCGAAACCTGATTCCTCCTCGGGAAGACGGGGAGTTCCGGAGCTGGGTCCTCCCGCTGCTCGGGGATCTCAAACAACCACTTCTCGCCGAAAAGTTCACGGACCAAGTGACTCTCACCAGTGACACGGGCCGTACATTGCGGCATTACCAGATTCCGATGATGCTCTGCCCGAGCGATGACGCTCCGCCACGAGGGACCTCGACGGGAGCTCCTGCTCAGTCCAACTATGCTGGCTGTCACGATTCTCGCGCGACGGCAATTGCAGATGGCAACACAGGTCTGTTGACATTGAATCAACGATTTTCACTGAATGAGATTCCGGACGGCAGCGCCTATACCATTCTGCTGGGAGAACTCCGTCGCAGCCCTGATGATCTGGGTTGGGCCTCAGGCACCCGTGGAACATTGCGAAATGCCGGCACTCCGATCAATCGCACGCTGGATGGGTTCCGCTCGCAGCAAGACGCCAAGCCGCTTGATGATCCCTTTAGCGACTCGGAAGTCGACGAAATCCGCAACAGAGAACTCGGCATCGAAACCCCGATTGATTTTGAAGAAAATACCGACGGAGAGAATCCTCCGCGTAAGTCCAACAGGACGCCTCCTGTCGTACTGTCGGCGGATGATCCCGGAGGTTTCGGCAGTTACCACCCCGGAGGCTGCCTGTTCGCGATGGGCGACGGCCGACAGTCATTTCTGTCTGAATCAATCAACCTGCAGGTGCTCCAGCGGCTCGCAAATCGCGAAGACGGCGAAGAAGTGAAGCCCAATCAGTTCTGATTCGGCACGCTGTCTTTAACGAGTTCAATCAACAGAAAAGGCGGAGCAGGAACTTCTGTGCTTCCCGCTCCGCTTAATTTCGTTTCAGTTCAGTCCCTCACCGGATACTGATCGTTGCCAGTGTTACGGGGTCGGCACGCCCATTGAATTCACAGGGGCAACCAGCTGACAACGATCCCCGAGAGTTTTGACCAGATGGGGAATGTCGTAAGCCCGAGTCGCACCGTGAACGCAGTTCACCAGCTGATCCTGTGACAGCGGTGAAGAGACGATTACTTCCCAACTCGGCAGTGAGTTGACCAGCTTCACGGCTCCGAACATCTGCTGTTCGACAGCAGCGGCATGCAGTGCCGGCAATGCGACTCGGCCTCGAGCGATGATATCGAGCGTCTTCGCATCGCCCATGATTGCCTTCTGCTGCTGTGCCCAATGAGCAACCTGCAGAATCTCTTCTGCCCAGATTCCGACATAGCTCTGCCCAAGCAGATAAGCTGTCACGAGGTGACGCCCATCCGGCCCGAAGCGTTTGTCGTACCATGTCGCTTTTTCAGGAGCGGTTTCCCCGGTCCCTCGCAGGTCCAGAGCGATCACCACGCGACCCGCTGTAGCGGCTTCTTTCGCGGTCAGCTTTTTACCAGCTTCTTCAATCGCGCCAGTCTTGCCTCCCGGGGTAATCCACAGCAGCGGAGCCTGAGTCACCTTCGCTGGGACGTAGACATCGGCGGACATCCGGGTTCCATCTGGATTCTGGAATGACCAGGACTCAACAGTGAGGTCGCCGACTTTTGATTCCCCTTGCTTGGTCGCTGCCAGTTTTGGCAGATCAGACGCAGCACGAATCCCTGCGATCTCCCGGACCTTCTCCAGAGCTGCTTTTGGGTCACTCCAGAGTTGGTCACGATCCTTCTGCAGGCGTTTGAATTCATCATGATTCAGCTGAACGGCAGAACGGGCGCCTTCGATCAGCAGAACCTGACCTTTTTCAGTGACCTGGGCTTCCTGTTTGGTCAGTGGCTGCAGCTTTGGCTCTCGCACAACGATGTCTCGACCATAGAGCCAGCGGCACATCCATTGAACAGCCGCTTCACGAAGAGGTTGGTTCCACCCGTGCTTTCCATCAGCATCGATCAGATCCAGCCGGTTTGAATAGCCGAGACGGGTATAAATCTTTCGAGCTTTCCGGAATGAGTCCCAAGTTCCATCGATAGGGAACATGTCCTGTGTCGCCGCGCAGACCAGCACGGAGGACGGTGCCCGCATGAACAGATAATCCGCGTGGCCCATGCCCCAGGCGAGCTGACCGTGGATGTTCTGCTCGGCGTCCTGTGGCCCCATCTCACTGAGAAGTTTCTCAAAGGACGTGATATAGCACGAAGGAGCGGCTGCCTTGATGCGATCATCCAGCGCCATCAGGTAAGAGGTTTGAGTTCCCCCTCCGCTGTTCCCCATGCATCCAATTTTTTCCGGATTCACGTCATCCCGCTGCTGCAGGTAGTCGATCGCTCTCATCCCGTCCCAAATCTCATTTCGGGCGGTATTGTGTCCAATGAGGATAGATCCGCATCCGACGAGCGAGTGACCGCTCGTTGTGCTTGGAACGGTAATCTTTCCGCTTTCATCGAGATGCTCATACCGTTCCCCCTGACAGATGGGGTCGATGATGAAGCCGATGATCCCGTTCAGTGCAAGGAGTGCCGTACCTGCCTGATAGACTTCGAGTTCTTTTCCCGTCGCTGAGTGTCCGCAGACAACCACAACCGCAGGATAAGGAGCTTTGAACTTCGGATCGTTCGGAACGTAACAGAGCCCGGTGACAAAGTGCTTCGGCTGACTTTCGAAAATGACTTTCTCAACGCGATATCCGTCACGAGCGACGACACCGGTGACCTTCGGGTTCAATTCAGTTCGCTCCGGGAAGCCGCCGAGATTCGCAACGAACCGGTCTCGCAGGTCTTTCTGGTAAGCGGTGATCGCTTCCGGAGTGGTCAGTGTCGCATAACGCTGATCCCAGTCCTGGAACTTCTGGGTCACTCGCTGCTTCCACCATTCGCTCATGATTTGCGATGGAGCAGTTTCCGAAGAAGTGGCCGCTGCAGGAGCTGTCTGTGCGAGACAAGTTCCAGAGACCCCAGTGAGACTCCACGCCAGCAGACACCCCGTCAGTATCGGTAACACGCCTGCCGGCTGGGGTCGCGCTGATCCTGACTTCTCCGAATTGATTTTCTGTAGCACGAATCGCCCTCGTCTTTGTTGTGAAAATGATCTCGCAGGCGCCGGGCTCAGGAGAGGTTCAGCACGTGAGCACATGACCGTTCAGCGGTACGGCTCGGAAGTCCTCACAGGCCCTATCAACTGCCTCCGCAGTCAGTCGCGAGCAACGCATCGACAATGATCGATTGAGGGCCAATATAGGCAGGGAAAGAAGGACCCGCCAATCCTGATGACGCACGGAAATCAAATTGTCGGAGCAAAAAGACGTTGCCTTCGATTAGTCACATCGTGAATGCGATTTGAAGTGTGAAAGATGCAAAGCATCGCCATGTACAACTTCCGAGCGGACACAAGGGAGAGCTAAATTCCTCTTATGCAGTCTTGGAAAAACAGAACACCGGATCGGAGAGCTTCCGATCCGGTGTTCTGACATGAGCGAAATGTTATCGACAAGTCGTGATCACCCCGGTGTTGCTCACCGAGCGATACTAACCCGGGATCCGGCAGCAGCCAGGTCGGCATGGCGGAGCGTCCATTGGAGGACAACCTCCCGCGATGGGAAGCGAGCGAGAGCCGCCGGCCACGTGCCCGGCGGGAGCGCTCATCAGCTTCTCCAGATTACTTCCCTGACACGACGCACAGATCGGAGCCTCTCCATTGCGGACAAAGACTTCACTTTCACTGCCACAATCCTGACAACGAAAATCGAAAACCGGCATCTCAGAATCCTTCAATCCACATCAGTACGAGTGAGAATCACTCTCAACAACAGGAGAACTTCTCGAATGGTCATGAGGAAGCAGGATGAGTCTGGTTCCCCAGCATTCCATTCGTTATTCCTCCTTCTCCTTCTTCACGCCAATCGCATAAAGAGTCGATTTGTTGGCGATATACAGAACATTATTCGCCACGATCGGGGTGCTGTAGACTGAGTTCGCGCACGAGACTTCACCGATTAGTTTCATCTTTGGTGAGAGTTCAAAGATCGCGATGTCACCTTCTTCGTCTCCAATGTAGACCTTGCCATCAGCGATGAGCGGCGAGCCCCAAGCAGCGGCGAACATGTCATAGTTCCAGTGAGACTTTCCGGTCGTTGCATCCAGACAGTGGAAAATCCCGGAGAAGTCGGCGATGAACAACAGGTTGTCCTTGATTGCGACGGTTCCACAGGTGCGGTGCATCTCTTCTTCGAAGTCGATCTCTCCGTTTCCGTTGGTGTCGTCACCTGTATAGTGCCAGACAACAGCGGAGTTCGGATTGTCGATCGCCTTTTCGCCTTTGGCTGTGTTGACCAGCTGCAGACGTCGAGTTCCGTCGTAGATGTCGGTGATCTCTTTTCCGGAAGCATCGACTGCCAGAGTCGGACTGACATCACCGCGCTTGGTCGGATCAATGCACCAGAGATGGCCGTTGCCTTCTCCGTGCTCGGGATCTTCACCGACTCCGATGTAGATCTTGTCGTTGTAGATCACCGGGGTCCCGATGAGGTGATTCCGCTCGCTACGACCACTGACGGAATAACGGGATTCCTTAGGATTGCAGTCGAACTTCCACAGCATCTTGCTGTTTCCGGCACCGTCACCGGCGGGATCGAAACTGTAAAGCCATCCGTCGCCTCCGCCGAAGATCACCTGCGCCTGACCGCCGAACACGCCATATGCTGGAGAAGACCATTGTCCATGCAGGATGTTGAGCCCAGGAGTTTTATCCGTCCACAGCACCTTGCCGGTGTTTCGGTTGATTGCAAAGAAGCTCGGAGCATTCGGAGCAGGAATGTTACCGTGTGATTCGTCGACGCCGTTTGAGGTGTTCACGAAAAGCACGTCATCGACGCAGGTCAGCGAGCAGTTGCACATGTTGTGCTGGGAAACCCCAAGGGCCCCCATCATGTCGAACTTCCAGATGACGTCGGCTTCGTCTTTATTCTCGTTGTCTTCAGAAGTGTATGGGCCGTCGTTCTCGCCGTCATGGAAGCCCTCTGAATCCAGGCAGACCACTTCACCACGGCTGCTGACGTACCACACCCGATCTCCTTCAGCGAAAACAGCTGAGCAGATTCCCTGATCCGGCCAGTCATGCACACGCCCGGTTGGCAGCTTCTGGTTGGAATGCTGCCACAGGAACTTGCCATCCTTTTCGTCGAAACAGAGCAACACGCCGAGATCGACCGCCTTCGGCAGACGGCTGATATAAGCGTGGTGATTATTGGTCCCGACATAGACCTTGCCGTTGGCTACGACAGGGTTCCCGTAGGTCTGTGACCCCAGTGCCGCGGACCAGAGAATATTCTCCCCTGATTCGACATCCCATTCCGTCGGCAGATTCTCGGCATGCGGAGTGTTATTGCGATGAATCGACCCGCCCCATTGTGGCCAGTCGAGCTTCTTCACGTTCATCTTTCCGATCTCATCCGTCACGAATTTCGTTGGATCAGGAACGGAATCCTGCGCAATGCCAACACTGGCAGAGAACAGTGAACAGAAGAGAGCGGCTTTCGCAATCAGGCGATCAGACATTTCAACGATCTCTATCGGATGAGGAACTTCACCAGTCCGGTCACGAGGACGTGTCGACCGGAATGAGTCAGGACGTTGATCTCACCTGTGCACGTCCTGAGGAGATTTTGATGAAGCGATGTCCGTCACAGGACAGACATCGCTTCGCGGATGAAATCGACTATTTGGCGGCGTTTCGTGTGACCTTCAGATTGTCATAGAAGAACTCGCCATCTTTCGTGTTCCCGAAGACGCCGGGGCTGCCGATGTAGTTGGGAGCGATATCTTCACCGATGACGGTCCACTCTTCCGGTTCAGGAGTGTCCTTCACCCAGATCTTCCCCTGCACGGTCGCTTTGCCGTCCTTGGTGGTGGTCTTGAGTTTCATGGTGTGCCAGACTTCGGGCTTCCATGCGAAAGATTTGCTCGAAGAGAAACGATCGAGCTGCGGGGTCCAGCTGCGGAGTTGAACCTGCTGCGAAGCCCCCATCAGGTCGAAGGTATACCGCTGACCAATCAGACCGGCATCAGGCAGTTTCCCCTGTCGCGAGAAACTCAGGACATCGGCCTGAATTGTGTAATCAGACAGAGTCGCTGGCCCCATCCAGCCCTGACTGCGGGTCCCTTTCGGGATCGTTGTGATCTTGCACATCACCCCGTTGCCGTCGATTTTTCTTGGTCCCTGGACCACGGTGAGTCGGGGCTCAGCAACCACTTCGTCGCCGTTGCCGGTCTTGCGGTCCCAGGTCGACCAGGCGAATTCCTTGACGACTCCTTCGTCCACGAGTCGCTGCAATGAGGCATCAAAGAGCTTCGCGGCTTCTTCGATGGTCTTGGGTTTACTCGGACCTTCAGCAACTTCGAAAAATGTCAGGAAGTTCTTCCAGCGCTGCTGCGGAGTGGAATCATCGAAATCACGTTTCGGGCCGACATTGGAAAACTCTGTCATCAGGTAGATGTAAAGGTCTCCGTGCCGGGGATTCTCAGCACGCAGCTTCGACAACAGGTCCCAGTCGATGGGAATGTGACGATAGTTGCAGCCGACCCAGGTTTCGGGAATTCGACCATCGTCGAAATTGAACTCCCAGTTCAGCGGAGGGATGATCCGCACACGCGATTTGCCGACAACATCTTTGTACTTGGCAGTAATCTGCACTCCCTGATGGGCGGAGTGATCGGCCGGAATCGTATACCGTCCTTCTTCATCGATCGTACCCGGCCCAGCGATCGAAAACTCGAGATCCTGAGGGGCGGCATTGTTGAGGTATTGCCCCTTGGAGTTGTAAAGTCGGGCAGAGAATGCCTGGCGACTTCCGGGGACCAGCAGCGTTTCGGCCGGCACCAGCTCGAGCAGGGCTGGTTTCTCATCCAGTCCGATATGCATCTCTTTCGGCAGGCGCGGCAGTTCTGCAGGTTCCGCGTTGTGGTCTGGCGTGCCGACGCAGTAGATCTTCGAGGTGGTCGGAATGTAAACGCGTCCGCGCCAGGCGATCGGTGATCCGTAGCATTCTTCCCCACGTGGGAAGCGATACTTATAGACCATCTCGGCGCCTTTGTCGGTCGGCTTGATGATGTAGCCGCGTCCGTTTACTTCATTGACGAACAGCTTGTCGTCAACGTAAAGCAGATTGGCTCGCATCATCGTGCCGAGTGCAATGCCGTCACCGATCTGGTCGCCAGTATCCGGATTCACGCAATACAACTTTGCGCGGTCATCCACGAAGTATAACCGTCCGTCGATCATCATTGGGGAAGATCGACCGAGCGAGAATTCCGTCTTCTTCCAGATCGTGCCAGTCTTGGAGATGTCGCCCCGCTGGGTCGCATCGATACAGACGAGAGCACCCATCGTGTTGGAATCCAGATTCTCTTCGGAGTGCCCGGCGTAGACTCGATTCCCTACGATCAATGGAGTGCTATTGATCCCGTGAGCAGACAGGGCATAGCTCCACAGCTTCTTTCCGGTGCGAGGCTGGAATGCGTGAATCGCGCCGTCGCCAGCACCACAGATCATCTGGAGTTCACCATCGATGACCCCGATCACTGGAGAGCTGTAAGTCGTGTCTTCAGGAAGTGGACGGGTTCCCTCATACCAGACAACCTGGCCGTTCGAACCGTCCATGGCGAGAAAGCGGTGATTGGGCTTGGCCTGATCGCCCCAGCCGATCACCACTGCACTGATAATGACATTACCTTCGTGCACGATCGGGTAGTTCGTTCGCCCCCCGTATGTTGTCAGGAAGCCGAACTCTTCATTCAGCGAACGGTCCCAGATGAGTTCCCCGGTCTTGCCGCTCAGACAGCAGAAGTATCCGCAGACCCCCTGGGCATAGACATTCCCACTCTCGGGATCGCCCACGACGCTGGACCAGCCGACTCGCTCAATGGGAACGTCAGAGAGATAGACATTGAAGGCGTATTCCCAGAGAACCTTGCCGGTCTCCGCATCCAGACAGACGATCTTTTCGCCCGCTTTGTGGATGTCTTCAGGGAAGCTGTTGGTAATCAGGTACATCTTCCCATCCATGATGATGGGAGTCGACCGGGCACCAATTTCCGTGGCCCAGAGAAGGTTGCTGCCTTCACCCCCCTTGAGGTTCCATTTGTCTGGAATCCCCTTCTCCGGCGAAACACCGGTGAACTGAGGGCCGACCCAGTATGGCCAGTCCGGACCGGCTGCGAATGCGACCGCTCCTGACAGATTCAAAACAGCAGCGGTCAGCCAGACGGACAATTTCGTGCGATTCATGCGCAATCTCATCAGGACAGACTGAAAGCGAATCGGAGGCAGCATCCATGCCGGAAAGGTGGGATCAAATGGCAGGGCATCGCATCCATGTTCTTTTTAACCATAGCCAACCGGGCATGGACCGGCAAGCTGTTCAGCAGAGAGATCTGATGGGTTGAGCGGTCAAACAGGGAAATCAGGGTGCCGCTCAATGTCGATTCAAAATGAGAACTTGCTCGGAAACGACCATCACAGGACGTGCGGCGAGAGCTTCAATCGCCAATTCTGGAGGGACTCCTTCTGGTTTCGAAGTCTCAGGAAGTCAGGGAATTCACTGGCGGCGGACACGCTAATCCCGAACGGTGATCCCGATTAGGGATCCCGACCAGCGCCCCGGTCAGTCTGCCTGTGAAAAGGGATTCTCCTCACCGTGCCCTCGGACAAACAAGGACAAATTCCTGCATCCTCGGCAGGGATCATCGCAGAGTGCCAGTCCTGAATTATTGCAGCAGTCCGTAGATCACGAGATTGACGGCGACGCGGACAGCGTCTTCGGTCGGATAACCGCTGCAGAGAGAGGTTGTCTGACGTTCGAGAGCACAACTCAAATCATACTTGCTGTAGACCACAACGTACTTATTGCCGATCTTGATTCCTTCCAGCAGAGGTTCCCCAACGGACTCCGTGACAGCGAGACTTCCGGGGACGGCTCCAACTGTCGGCATCCGTCGCTTGACCTTCCGAATGTCATAGCCAAGTTCGAGCCGATAGAGTTCGTCATCCATCGGGATGCGTTCGAGCTTCTTCCCCAGCGTCTGCTCAATGACCTTTCGGAAGCTCGTATCAAACTGAGGCGACCCACAGCAGGCATCGGCGAACAGAAATCCTCCGTTCTCGAGATACTGTTTGAGCTTTGCCCGTTCCTCTTCACTGAGCTGGAAATTCTTGCGTCCATGCATATACAGCAACGGGAAGTTGAATAGAGCTGAGTCCGTTGCCGCGAGAGTTGGCACGTCGGCAGAGACATCGATGTTCGCGGAATCTAGTGCCGTCTGCAGTCGTCGCAGCGCATTCGGAGCTGTATCCCAGCCACCTGTGTGCCGAAGTCTTGCAATCGTCACCTGACCGCTTCCAAGACGCGTCAGGTCAGCCGGTGAAAGTGACTTGGGACGCTGGAGTTTGTCCTGCAGTTCCCGCCCAGTGGCATATGCCACGACGTTCACGCCGAGCTTCATGGACCGCTCAATCTGCGTCTTCACATTCACCGGGCGGCGCGGCGGGTCATAGCGCATCCATTTTCCCCAGCGACATCCATGATCATACGGAGCGTAAATGACAGCGGTACGGCAGCCGAAGTCCACACCCCACAACTCGGGGACGTCACCATCCGGTGGAAACACGTTCTCGCTGCGATAGACATCGTGGGTCGGCGGGAGCTTCCGCAGTTCATACTGACCATCAAAAAGCTTTCGAACCAGTTCGCGGAAGCCGTCGTCGAACTCGGCGCTGTCACAGTTCTGAACTGCGAACAGGAAGCCTCCCTGAATGAGATAGTTCCGGAGGAGTTCCAGTTCCTTTCCGTCAATCGTGTCCGGGCGGTCGGAACCACTCATAAACTGAACGGGGCTCTGGAGCAGAGCTGAAACGCCCTCCCCTTCGGCGGCAGTTCGCAGGTCGACCACCTGCCAGGTTAACAGTTTCGGCCACCCCGGCTGCCGGGCGGTGTAATCGACGAGATTCGCGATATCGCGGCGGTGTCGATTCCAATCACGACCGATCACCTGACCTGTCACGTTATCGCGACGACCGTATTCCAATTTGTTGATGACGACGGGAGAAAGTCCTTTCGCGAGGAACAGGAGCGCCAGACTGGTTCCGGCGATCTGATCTTCCTGTCGGCTCTGCCATGTCCCATCGCGCACGCTCTGAGTGGAGACGAGGAATTCTGCTCCCTCACGGTACCAGTCGTGGTCACCGAAGAATCGCTGCCCAGTGAATCGCCCTGCTCGCTCGAGCCCATACAGATAATAGAGCGGCCAATGTTCTGACCCGGGATTGGAACGAACCCGAAAGTGCGTGGAGAGCCATCGCACACCGGCGTCGATCGCATCATCAACGGGATCCGCTTTCGATTTACAGCAATCGATCTCACCATTCCGATTGACGTTGCTGTCATCGAGCAACATCGTGCTCGTAATTGACAGCGAGGCAATTCCCGCGACCGTCATGCTCCCGGTTCCCTGTCGATCGGGCACATAGGTCCATGGCGCGCCGTTCGGCTGATTGACGGGTCCCAACTGGTTTTTGAGGAAGTGCTGCTGAGATCGTTCCCAAGTGGCCGCGTCGATTCGCACGCCGACATCTGCGGCGTCTTTCAGGCCGAGAATGGCGAATTGGGTATTGCTGTTGTCCCAGTCCGAGGAGTTCTCATAGCCCCAGGCTCCTGCAAAGTTTCCCCGCAGCTGATAGTCCTCCAGCCGCTGGGCCAGCTTACTGATCTTCCCGTTGACGGCTGGATCACCTGAAGCCGCGAGTGCCATGATGGCGAGGGAAATATCATAGACCTTGCCGGGATCGACTTCCGGTTTCCGCAGCCACTCGATGGCCCGTCGAACCGAGTCGTGTTCTCGCGGCAGCCCTGAATTCAGCAGGGCGAGCGTCGCCAGCGAGGTCAGCCCAATGTGATTGCCCTGATAGTTATTGGTCGGCCAGCTCCCGTCACGATTCTGAGACGAGATCAATGCCTTCTGTCCATTGCCAATTGCCGTGACCACCTGCTGCCGCAATGCATCATCACCGGCATTCGGCTGAGCCTTGGCGAGGGGACAGACCGTCAACTGGACGGCGGCCAGGAAGAGGAGAAAACCTCTTGTTTTCTGACTGCCTGACATATCAACTCCCGCTGCTGCCCCGGAATAGTCTCTCCTTCAGAATAGCGAGGACTCTTCGGGGCGCCCATCAGAAGGAATGCGGGCCCGCAGAAAACGACTTTCTCATGAGAAACGCCACCAGAGTCTCGGCCCTTCCAACAAAATGGCCTCTGGAAGTGGAATCCACAACCAGAGGCTTCGCGTTTTCAATTGTCCGGGCGGAATGACTGTTTGTCGATCCCGCCATCAGGCGTTTAGTACAGCTGGACCTGTTTGTCGTAGTTGATGTCGTACTTCTTCATCTTCTTATAGAGCGTGGTCCGGTTGATTCCCAACACTCGGGCGGTCTCCTGACGGTTCCATCCGTGCTGCTCCAAAGCGTCGATGATGATCTGGCGTTCGGGATTCGCCAACGCCGATTTCAATCCGGCACGCCCAAGCAGCCGCGTGTGAATCATGGAAGTGTCTTCGTCTCTTCGCAGCTGCTCTGGCAGGTCGATGACGCCGACGGTGTCTGACTTGCTCAGGACGATGGCCCGTTCCACGACATTCACCAGTTCGCGGACGTTCCCCGGCCAGTTGTAACGCTGGAGAGCCTGCATCGCCTGATCGTCAAAGCCTTTGACCTTCTTCCCGGTTTGGCGGTTGAACTCTTCAAGATAATGATCGACCAGCAGCGGAATATCGCCGAGCCGTTCACGCAATGGAGGCTGAGTGATCGCGATGACGTTGATGCGGTAGTAAAGATCCTGACGGAACTCGCCGGTCCGGACACGAGACTCAAGATCTTCGTTTGTCGCCAGAATCAGACGAACGTCGACTTTATGAGTCGTGTTGCCGCCGACTGGTTCAAATTCACGGTCCTGCAGCACTCGCAACAGTTTGACCTGCAAACTCTGGGAGGCCGTTCCAATTTCGTCGAGGAACAAGGTGCCGCCGTTCGCCTGCAAGAACTTTCCAGGCTTATCCTGTGTGGCCCCTGTGAAGGACCCCTTCACGTGACCGAACAGTTCGCTTTCCAGCAATGCGTCTGGCAGCGCCCCGCAGGCCACTTCAATGAACGGTTGATCCCGACGGGAGCTCAACTGGTGAATGGCACGGGCGGTGATGGTTTTTCCGGTGCCGTTTTCTCCGAGAATGAGAACCGTCGTTCGAGTATCGGCGACGCTTTCCAGCAGGTCGAACATCTTCGACATCTTGTAGTCACGGCCGATGATGTTCGACGGGCCGAACTTGTCGTTCAGCTGTTTCTTCAATGAGCGGTTCTCTTCCACGATTCGCCGTTGGCCCAGTGCCCGTTGAATCGAGAAGTTCAACTCGTCATCAATGATCGGTTTGGTCAGGTAGTCAAAAGCCCCAAGACGGATTGCCTCGACAGCACTTTCAATCGTTCCGTAACCGGTCAGCAGAATGACGGCGGTCGTCGGGACATTCGCAACGGCCCATTCCAGCAGTTGAAATCCGTCCTGATCGGGAAGATTCACGTCGCAGATCACGACATGAAAGTTGCATTCCTTCATTCGGTCGACGGCGTCGCGACAGGTCATCGCCGTCTCGGTGCGATGGCCCAGACTGCGAAGGTAATCAGCCATCGCTTCGCAGATATGACGATCGTCATCAACGACGAGTAACGAAGCTTGATTCGACATTTTCTTTCCTGTCCTGCAATCTCTGCAACACGCAGTCGATAGATTGATTGAACGCACCCGGACAGCGACCGCCATGCGATTCGTCTCGCTTCAGGCGCACCGGGGGCCGGCCAATTCAGTTGTGATCGCAGCACGACCCGCTTCTTCTGCAGGCCGCACGGCGTGGCAAATTGATGTACTCATCCAATTTCCGTCTGGCAGATCAATGATCTCTCCGACGAGAACGACTGGCTCATGGCCGATGCACACAGTGAGAACAAGCGTCACTCACCATTTGTGCTGTCGAAGTCACCAAAGACAGACTGGGCCGCGGTCGCGACCGAATCACCGATAAATTGTCTGCTTCAACGGACGCACGGTCTCCTCATCCAGAGGGAAACCTGGCCTGTCGCCGCCATCTCCAGATGACGACACGAGACTGTCTCAAAAACCTCGAGACCGCCTCGCTGACAGATGCCTGCTGGGAACTGTTGTTGCATTGAGGGTACGGAACCCTACGTCACGGATGAGTCACGGCAACAGATTTTCACGCAGAATGGTGCAACGAATGAACACCGGCGACGAAAGCAAATAATCTGGAATTCGGCAGAATCCCTACAACCGTTTTAGCCGGACCGAGACAAACGGGAGCAGATTCCACAAATAAAGAAGGGCGCCGCCGGATGGCATGCGCCCGATCTTTGAAACACAACACCGAAAGTCGAAGCAAGTTTATTGGCCGATGACGCCTGTCTCGGGGCTCGATGCGGTCGCATACAGTTTCTTGGGAATACGGCCCGCGAGCGAAGCCATCCGCCCGGCACGACAGGCATCCCGCATCGCCTGAGCCATGAGATACGGATTCTTCGCACTCGCGATGGCAGTATTAAGAAGGACGGCGTCACATCCCAGTTCCATAGCAAACGCGACATCACTGGCGGTCCCCACCCCGGCATCGACGATGACGGGATAATCAGGATCGCCCTCTTTCAGGTATTCCAGACAGATCCGCAGATTGTTGGGATTCAGGATCCCCTGCCCACTGCCAATCGGACTTCCCGCCGGCATTACGGAAGTCGCCCCTGCCTCTTTAAGACGGCGCGCGGTAATCGGATCATCCGTCGTGTAACACAAGACCTGAAAGCCGTCGGCGACGAGCTTGTGCGTTGCCTCGAGAGTCGCCACCGGGTCTGGAAGCAGTGTCTTCTTGTCTCCCAGAACTTCCAGCTTCACCCAGTCCGCACCGGGATTCTCAAGTCCGCTGAGAATTTCCCGTCCGAGTCGCGCGACACGGACCGCTTCGTCTGCGTTGAAGCATCCAGCGGTGTTCGGCAGGATCGTGTACCGGGACAGATCGATGTAATCGAGAATGTTTCTACCGGCGGCATCGACAAGTCGCTCCCGGCGGACCGCGACAGTGATGACATCCGAGCCGCTGACTGCCAGGCAGTCCCGCATCAGTTCGAAGGTCTCATACTTTCCCGTCCCAATAATGAGGCGAGATTTCAGCTGATGAGTCCCGACTTGCAGAGGAGATTCGGAGAAACTGGCAGGGAGAGACTGAGGATTCATTTTTCGAAATCAGTGTGCTGATCGGCGGGCCAAAACAGAGAGTGTAACTCGCCGGAAGCTCCGCACCAATTCACTCCAGATTTTAGGAATAGCGGATCAGATCGGATCTTCGCTCCAAAAATTGACGGGTGGCAAGTCGCAATCCAGTTCCTATGATGCAGTCTTGATATGACTCCGTTTTCCGGCGTCGAGCTTTGCACCGCCCGATGGCAGCAAGAGTTCCACTCGACGAGTCAGGTTTTCCCGGTCTCTGATCAATATGAGGTTCTGATGGTCTCCCGCCGATTATTGCTGATGTTTGTGGCCGCGATGTTGTTGAGCGTGTCCGGGGCTCAGGCAGCCGACAAGAAGACACGGATTCTCTTCGTCACCCAGAGCAAAGGATTCGTTCATAAATCGGTCAAACGTGGCGATTCTCTGTCCGCTGCTGAAATCGCTTTGACCCAGCTGGGCGAGACTTCAGGACAGTTTGAAGTCGACTGCACGCAGGATTGTGAGTCTGATTTCACGAAGGAAAACCTGCAGAAGTACGACATCGTCGCGTTCTATACGACCGGAGACCTGCCCATCTCGCAGGAGAATCTTGATTACTTCTTCAATGTCTGGCTGAAGAAAAAGGGACACGGCGTTCTCGGCTTTCACTCCGCCATGGACACCTTCAAGAACTATCCGCCTTACCTCGACATGATCGGCGGAAACTTTCTCGCACACCCCTGGGGTGCAGGAACTCAAGTGACGATCACCAACCACGAGCCTGAGAATCCATTGACCAAATCCTTCGGAAAAGAACTCACCCTGAAGGAAGAAATCTACATGTACACCCACTGGCAGCCAGAGAAGGTGCATGTTCTGATGAGCCTCGACTACTCGAAGAGCCCGGTGAAGGCCGCCGTTCCGGTGAAGTACGGCTATCACGTGCCTGTCTGCTGGATCAAGGAATACGGGCAGGGTCGCGTTTACTGCAACAACCTCGGCCATAACGAGTCGTCCTGGACCAACCAGCAGTACCTTGATTCCATCGTCGCTGCCGTGAAGTGGATTCGCGGAGATTTCGACGTTGATGCCACGCCGAATCCAAAGGTCTCTGCTGAGCAGGAAGCAAAGGCTCGCGCTGATTTCGAGGCCGGTGGCTTCACAGCGAGATAAATGACGTCAGAATGCCCCCTGAATAGGCAGACCGCTGCCTGAGAGCAGAATCTCTGCCCCAGCGCAGCGGTCCCCGTTCCTGAAAAATATTTACGACTTCCAACAGGTAAGCTGCGTGTCCAGTCGAGCCCCCCGTATCGC
Source organism: Planctomycetota bacterium (assembly GCA_023417655.1). Classification (GTDB taxonomy): domain Bacteria; phylum Planctomycetota; class Planctomycetia; order Planctomycetales; family Planctomycetaceae; genus Planctomicrobium. The sequence continues at coordinate 33,749 of JAEZFD010000021.1, forward strand.
CGTTTATGCAGGCAGTTTTGATCCCCTGACACTCGGGCATGCGGACATCGCACGGCGCGGAGCGGAACTTTTCGACGAAGTGATCGTCGCCATCGGGATCAATCCGGATAAAAAGCCGCTGTTCAGCGCTGATGAGCGGGTGGAGATGGCGCGCGAGATTTTCGCTGATCTCCCGAATGTCCGGACAGAAAGCTTCACCGGGCTGACGGTCGATTTCGCTCACTCGGTTAAAGCCACCGCGATGCTCAGAGGGGTCCGCACGGTTTCAGACATCGAGTCGGAATTCACGATGGCGTTGGCGAACCGGATGATGGCCCCGGATCTGGAAACCGTGTTTCTCATGGCGTCGGAGCAGTTCTCACATATCTCCAGCACGCTGATCAAGCAGGTGGCAATGATGGGCCGAGATACCAGCCCGCAGCAGCTGCTCAAGTTTATTCCAGAGCAGGTCGTCACCCCGCTGTTGAACAAGGTGAAGAACTCCCGGCGTCACTGATGAGGACTACTGATCAAGACTTTTGTCGGAACGTTCTGTGTCGCCGCAACTCTGCCGGCGTAACTCTGCCGCCGTAATCGGAAGAGATTCACATCATCTCTTTGACGGCTCGTTGGCGTTGTGTCGTTATGATTGTGAGACGACGCTGAATCGGCGACGCGGAACCACAGAAGTGCTGTGAGATTGCCCGTCCAGAAACCACGGACTTCGGAACTCACGGAATCCGTCGTCAAGACCGACAGCTGACTGAGATTCGCAGTGAGTTGCCCCAAGAAAAACCTGTCCACCGGATTCGTTCCTTGAATACGGTGAACGCAAAAGCAGCTTCGGAAAGAAGAGAGTCTCTTCTCCTTGTAGACTCAATCATCCGATTGCGAGAGCCAGACGGCCGAACGGGAATTCGTCCGTCATCTCGCCATTACTCCATTTCGGATTCGAGTTCCCGAACGACTTCCTTGGCCTGAGGACGCATGTGTGGTCCACGCAGCTTTTCTGCAGCGTCGAAGCGACGATGCGGAATGGCCTTCTGGCGAGCAACAAAGTTCATGATGATGCCGGTTTCGTCCCGGGTCATCTCCATCTCTTCGGTTGCATAGCCGGCGTCTTTGAACAGCTTCCAGCAGTCCTCTTCTGTTCGCTCATAGAAGTGCCAGTCGACGTGCCACTGGTATTCAGCAGGGTAGTACTTCAGGCAATCTTTAAACGCGACATAAACGATTCCGTTTTCGTCGACCGATTCAGCCCATCCCTGAAGGATACGAATCAGGTAGCGATCTGGAATGTAATCGCACAGACCAACGCTGTAGATAATGTCCGGCTTGCCGAACTTTTCAATGTTGCTCTTCGCAGAAGCCATCTTCAGAGCGTTGTAGCAAACACAGTTCACGTCCAGAGAATCCTGAGTTGACGGATCGACGTGCGCCTTCAGGAACTCCAGTGCCTTTTCGTCGGTATCGACGCAGGTCAGCTGAACAGGTTCTGACGTCTGGAAGCCGGAAGAATATTCGCGCCCGGGTCCGGAAGCCACGTTCAGAATCGAAACCTTCGTCGCGCGATTCAGGACTTCTTTCACGAGGAACTTCTGAATGGCTGAGAGACGAGTGCAAACCGCCCGAGCCAGCTCAGTCCGCAGGAAGTAGAGGTCAAGGTAACCGCCAATTCCTGTCGACTTGGCCTTCCCGTCATAAATCGCGGTCAACATTTCATAGTCGCCCGGATATCCCCGCGGCTTGACCTTGGCGCGCTGCATGAACCAGCTGCGATCAAACCAGGGAGCGATTTCATCACGAAATCGCTTCCGAACTTCTGCCAGCAATACCGGATTGTCGCCAATGGCAACTTCAGCAGCCTCGCAAGCATCTCGGGACTGATGGAAAGCTGTCGTAAGGTCTTCGAGATTGATGTCATCCTGAGGGATTTGGCCCGCCGGAATTCGTCGATCGAGATTCGCAAGCGCCTTGGTAAAGGCCTGTACATCCCGACTGAAGAACGTCTCAACATCAAAGCTCGCCACTGTAGCAGGATCGTGCATCACCGGAATCTCCTCGTTAGGATTGCTGCATTTTTGGACAGTGACCTGTGCCGATTGTACAGAATGACCCGGTTTTATGGATTGTCAACGATGTATTTTTTATTTCGTTTTTTACGCATATTCCGGTTATCCAAGGGTTAAATACTGCCCACATGCCCCTTTTTCCGAGAAACCTCCTATTCCGTTCGTTGGCGAGGCAAATTGCGTCAGCACGGGTAAATCCGCGAGCTAGAACTTCGTGTAGGCACGTGTTGTTGCCTCCCGGATTATCCCTAAGCGGAGTCGCGGGACTGCGCCCTGCCTGCTTGATTCCCATGCCAGAAACGGACGGTCCTGAACCGAGTTGTGCGTAATGATCGGTTTGCTTCTCCCCTCTGAAGCGTGTACTTCGCGTCGCGCAGGCGGTGCCGCTGCGCAATCGCTGTTCGGGGGACGCTATGCGGTTCAGGGAGAAGGCCCGGAAAGCGGTGGAGTCCGTACCGCCTATGGTTGTGATCTGATCACCGGGAAAGAGGTGCTGTTCCGTTCGGTCAGCGTCGACCATGCCACACCTGCATTGATCCTGCAGCTCGAACACGAAGCAGAGACGCTCAAAAGCATCTCTCATGCTGGGATCGTGCCGCTGCTTACATCAGGCATCGAGAGTCAACGTTTCTGGCTGATCCATGATCATTCGAACGTCGAACCCCTCCCCTCGCGGATCGCCAGATCTTCCTTGTCCGTTCGCGATTCCTTATTCCTCGCTCGCGAAATCCTGACCGCGCTTGAGACGCTGCAGGAAGCGGGGTTGACGCCTCGTTCGATTCGTCCTGAGACCGTCTTCATCGAGAAAAATGATCTCGAGCTGAGATGTCGTCTTTTAGCCATCGATGTCGCGGATCCTGCACATGCAATGGCATCCGGTGCAGTGTCATCAGAGCAGCTGATCCAGCTCGCGGAGTTCCTGTCGCCTGAACAAACAGGAGTCTCTAATGCTCCCTTCTCGGAGTTGTCGAACACCTATGTTGTGGGTTGCCTGCTTTTCTGGTGCCTGACCGGAAAGCCGCCGTTCCATGGGGAGCGTCTCAGTGATGTCCTCCTGAATCAGACAACGCGGGCCGTCCCCACTCTGCGAGAGTCCGGACTCACGGTTCCGCGAGCCCTCGATGAAATTCTCTCTCGCACTCTGAGTCGCGATCAGCAGGGCCGATACCAGTCGATTTCAGCACTGATCTCCGACATTGACGAACTCCTGCTCGCGATGGATCTGGGGGAAACCGATCCAGATATCGCAGTCGGTGCCACCGATTATCGAACCTCCTTGCTGCAACCGGCCTTCGTTGCCCGAACCCAGGAGATCGAAAAACTTGATTCGTTAATCCGCGACACACAGTTTGGTGAAGCGACTCTAAGCTTTCTCGAAGGGGAATCAGGTTCCGGAAAATCCCGCCTCCTTTCCGAGTTCACAATCCGTGCGAAACAGGCCGGGCTGCGCGTGTTTTACGGGAAAGCAGTCTCTGACCGGGGACAGACTCCCTTCGAGATTCTGGACGGGGTCACCGCGGACTTTCTGGATCAGGCAGAGCACCTTCCGGAAACAATCTCTCGCATGCGGGAGCGGCTGCAGGAACAACGTGTTGTCGTCGCTCACGCACTTCCAAAACTTGCGCATGTCCTGGGTGTCAGTGAGGAGGAAAAACAGGACAGCGGACCATCCGGTGAGTCACGTGTCCTCAGTGCCCTCGTTGCTTTTCTTGAAGCGATGGGAACCAGAGAAGCCCCGGCTGTCGTGATTCTCGACGACAGTCAATGGGCCGCAGACCTGCTGCATCGCCTGTTGCAGCGATGGCACATGTTGCGCACCTCGACCCCTGCTGGAGGCCATTTCGTCCAGCTGATCGTGGCATTCCGTTCCGAGGAGGTTCCGGCAGCGCATCCGCTCCGTCATATCCAGCCTGATGTCCACCTGCGACTGGGACCACTGGGCGACTGGGATGTGAAACGCCTGATCGAATCCATGGCAGGTCCGCTGCCGCAGCCGGCGGTCGACACGGTCATTCGCCTCGCTGACGGGATTCCGTTCATGGCCTCGGCCATCCTGCAGGGGCTTGTCGAAACCGGGGCATTAATCCCTGAACGGCGCGGCTGGACAATTAATGCAGAGGCACTCGCTCAGGCCCGTTCCTCGGCCAGATCAGGAGAGTTCCTTGCCGAGCGACTCAATCTGCTGTCACCAGCAACTCGTCGGCTGATGAGCGTTGGTGCCATCCTCGGCAGTCAGTTTGATCTGATGATGGCGCTGGATCTCGCGGAACTGAATCGCATTCAGGCTGTCGAAGCAGTGCATGATGCCCGCAACAGGCGTCTGATGTGGTGCGACTTCCATCAAGGGATCTGCGTTTTCGTACACGACCGGGTCCGGGAGTCACTGCTGGCACTCCTCTCGACCGAGGAGAAGGAACGACTCCACCTTCAGTCAGCCTCCTACCTGCAAAAGAACAATCCAGAACTGGTCGCAGAACTCGCGTATCACTTCGACGCGGCAGGCTGTTATCAGGCTGCGCTGCCGTACGCACTCGACGCCGCAACGGAAGCCCTCTCCCGACATTCTCTGGAAGTCGCAGAACAGCAGTTCTCAATCGCATACCGGGGAGCCGTTGAGGAAAGCGTTCAGGTCCGCTTCGACATTGCCTATCGACTTGGCGACGTCCTACTTCTCCGCGGAAAATATTCATTCGCTGAAACAATGTTGAATGAGGCCGCAACGCTGGCATCGACCCGGCTGGAGAAAGCCGAAGTTCGAGGACTTCAGGGAGAACTGCGCAAGAAACGCGGGGACATGGAAGGGGCGGCGGAAGTCTTCGCGTCTGCTCTGGAGAGTCTGGGATCTCCGGTTCCTGGCAACCGGTTCAGACTGGTCTGCTCCCTGATTCTGGAAGTGTTCATTCAGATCCTGCATTCGAATTTCGCGTCCCTCTGCTGCAATCGCAAAGGGTTGCCGGATCGACAGAAGCGCCTGGAACTTCGAATCTACAGCGAACTCTCGCACGCTTACTGGTACTCCAGCAGCCTCGGCCGCACGATGTGGGCCCACCTGCGAGGCATGAACATGGGAGAGCGATATCTCCCAACGCTGGAACTTGCTCAGTCTTATTCTGACCACGCGCCTGCGATGCTGCTGTTCTCATGGATCAGGCGCGGCAAATGGTATGTCAATCGCTCCCTGCAGATTCGCGATGAGCTCGGAGACCTGTGGGGCCAAGGGCAATCACTCAGTTTCCACGGCATCATCTGTTATGCCGCTGCAGAGTACGAGGAATGCATCAGTAAATGCCGCCGCGCCGTCCAGATTCTCGAGCGAACCGGCGATTTCTGGCAGGTACATATTGCGAGATATCAGATCGCCGCATCATTCCTCCGTCTGGGCGATACCGAAGCCGCGCTGGAAGAAACCAGAAGAAACTACACTTCCGGCATCATGCTGGGTGATGAACAGGCTTCCGGAATCATTCTTGATGTCTGGTCGCGGCTGACACCAGGGAAGCTCCCCCAGTCGATCCTCGAAACCGAACTCGCACGTGAACGCCCCGATGCTCAAGGCCGAGCTCAGGTGATGCTGGCAAAAGCGGTTCATCTGATCGCGATAGGTCAGCCACGCCACGCAGCAGAGATTCTGACGGAAGCCGCATCGGTCATCGAAAAGGCCGGCGTTCAGAATCCATATACCGCACCTGTCTATGTCTGGCTGGCAACTGCCTGGCGCATGACCGCAGAAACGCATCAGGGACTGGCGCCTCAGGAACGGAACCGATGTCTGAATCGGGCACGTCGTGCACTGCGGTCCGCCTTTCTCCAGTCGTGGCGGTTCAAGAACGATTTGCCGCAGATCTATCGTGAACTGGGCCTGATCGAAACCATGCGAGGGAATGCCCGCAAGGCTTGGCTCGCATTCGCAAAAAGTTTGGATATTGCCCGCAAACAAGATGCGCGAGTTGAACAGGCAGTCAGTCTGGCCGCCCGCGCTCGCGCGGCCAGAGACTTCGGATGGAACATTCCTCAGGTAAACACCGACCTGTCCGGTCCTGCGATGTCAGACCGACAAATCCGGAATCTGGATATCGCCATCCGTCAGTCAGGCAGTCAACCGACCCTCTCGTTAATTGATCGATTTGAAACACTCCTGCAGGTCGGACGGGTCATTACATCGTCACTGACGAAAGAGGCGATCTGCCGCGAGACCGAATCGGCCGCCTGTCGACTCCTAAGAACGGACGAAGCATTTCTGATCTGGCTCGACGAACAAGGCCTCGCCTCGAGTTCGTCAGCGAAATTCAAGACAATACCGCCGAACACCGACCCCGCCCTGTTAGGGCAGGCGGTGACTCGTCGACAGGTCGTTGTTTCAAAGCCGACCGAACAGTCATCTGTGAAGGATCAGGAACGGTCCTCGATTTACGCTCCCATTTCTCTGCGAGGGAAAGTGGTCGCGTGTCTAGTCGCCACCCAGGAAGGCCGCCGGGATTTCTTCGGAGTGGACGAATCCCGCATCGCCGAGTTCATTGCAACTCTTGCCGGAGCCGCATTTGAAAATGCAGAAGGCTTCGAGCAGCTCGCACTGTTGAATACTTCACTCGAACAACGGGTGGAAGAACGAACAGCTATCGTCGAAGAACGGGCATCGCTTCTCGTCGAGACGAATCAGGAACTGGAGCGAGTGACACACGAGGTCAGCGCCGCGCGTGAGGAGATCGTCGCTGCCCAGTTAGAAGCGGACACGATCCACCTGGCAAAGAGTCGCTTTCTGGCAGACATCAGCTCCGAGATCATCACTTCAATCGATGAAATGATGGAAACGGCCGAGGGGGCACTCAGAAGCACAAGCGGACAGCGGCAACGGGCCGACACTTCCAAGGTTCGACAACTGGGACGCGAACTGCGGATCATTGTGCAGCATCTCGTGAATCTCGCAGAGACCGATGTGAATGCCCCTGCAAACAGCTTCACGCCGTTCAATCTGTATCAGGCTGTGAACGAAGTCACTGAAATCCTCTCTGCATCTGCTTCGCTGAAGGGACTCCAGTTGACTTGCAGGATTCACTCGAACGTCCCGATGCATGTGATCGGAGATCCCAGTCGGGTTCGACAGATCCTCGTGAATCTGATCTGGAATGCAGTGAAGCTCTCACACTCGGACTGCGTTGAAGTGACGGTCCGCCTCGACACAATGGACTCCGAGCGAGCTCAGGTGCATTTCGAAATTCAGGACACCGGACGGATGATCGAGCAAGATCATCAACCTCTCGATTTATCGTCCGAAGCACCTTCGCACAAACTCAATCCGGACATGAGCGAGGAGCATCCCGGCCTGACGATCGCTGCCCAATGGACGCGAAAACTAAAAGGCAAACTCTGGGTCGAACCCGATGCTCAGGCGGGTCATACATTTCATGTCCTTCTTCCGTTGTTTCCGTTGCCGGCTCCCGATGAGGTCCCGCCTGCTGCCGCTGGAGATACACCCTCAGATTCCCCTGCTCCGGCAAGTCCCGAACCCGGGACCATCTTCAATTCCCTGTACTCCGTCGTCCCCCGATAACTGCGGCGCTTGCGTTCGAGCCAGAAGCCGGAGCGGGCGACAGCATTTTCGCTGCCGAAAGTCGTGGTGCGCGAGCACACGGTCGGGCACACAGCTCGAATTGCTCTGGCGTTTTTTCCGGAAATGCCATAGACACCGGCCTGCTGAAATTTGATTCATCGCCGGATCTGCATCTTGAACGAGTCATTCACACCGCTGACCAGTCACGAGGCCGAGGTCTACCTTTGCCCCGGCGAGCGGAAACCTGTGAGTCGCTCGGTTCATCTGGCCCGGCTCTCTTCAGGGCATTCTGCCTGCCAAAAGTGTGAGCATCGCACGATCTCGGCCTCCCTTCCGCGAACAGTCCTGCGGCAGTTACCAACAGCTGCCGTGAGTGGACAGTTAAACTTTGATCCTCAGGAAGGGATTCGGGGACGGCTCGTCAATGACCTCACCCGCGAACGAGTCTCCGATCTCGTCTGCGGAATTCTGGACCTCGCCGATTTTGAGCGTCGCGTTCAGAACGAACAGGGAGCGTTGCGAATTGTACTGGGACGAGACGGCCGGCCGGAATCACCCGATCTCGCGATCGGGGCCGCGCAAGCGCTGCGGCAGTCAGGGGTGCACCTGATCGATGTGAACCAGTTAAGTCGGCCCGCGTTTGATTTCGCGATTGCTGAGTTTCAACCCCATCTTGGGATCTACATCACGGGCGGAACTCGCGGTGCCCGCTGGAACGGGCTCGATCTTGTCGAATCAGGAGGAATCACATGGCTGACGCCTGAGCGGATCGACCGCTTGGCCGCTCAGCTGCATCGTCCCCGAACACGACTGGGCCGTACGCCGGGAAGTTACGAGCTCATCGACGTGATCGAGGACTATGAGGCCATCGTTTCGGCCCAGTTGCACGCCCTTCGCCCGTTACGACTTGGAATCAGCTGCCCGGATCAGGGAATTCGGCAGACGCTTCGTCGTGTCATGGAGCGTGCGCCGTGTGACCTTCATTTCCTGCAGGTGAATCCCCGCTCCCGTCAGGATCGGCAGGGACGCACTTTGGGCGACCTTGTTTGCGAACGTCACCTCGACTTGGGCGTTCTGTTCGAAAGCGATGGGCGGGCACTCACTTTCGTAGATGAAACAGGATCTGAAGTCGAAGTTGATCGGCTGCTCCAGATCCTCATGATCCCATATTCTGATCCTCATTCGGAACCGCGTCGGCGGGTCGACGAGGTATTCAAACAGGGACTCGGAGAACGCGCAGGACGCGAGATTCAGCGGCTCGAAAATCTGCCGGTTACCTCTGATTCTCAAGGACGCTGCTGGTTTCTCGACCAGACTCCGGCGTGTGATGCGTTACTCACCCTCGCTCGAGTGCTGGAAGTGCTGAGCCTTACTGAGCAGCCTCTGTCGAAGCTCTCTTGAGTCCTCGATCTGGTGATCAACCGATCCTGTTGTCGGGAATTCGCACACCGCCTATCCGGCAATATGTTGCTGCCAGACCTGCTTCATTTTCTGCAGACCGGTCGTGACGACCAGTTCGGGATCCTGTTTCCAGTACTCACGATTGAAAAGCTCGAGCGATACGACACCCTGGAAATTGATCGCTCGAAGAATCTCACCAATGCGATCCCAGGGAGCCACGCCTTCGCCGGGATAGACTCGATCGGCGTCTGTGATCTGCTCCCGCCCTGGCTGAGCCGGGAAGTCATTGAAGTGGAAGCACTCGATCCCGACACCCGAGAGCATGTGGAGTCCCTCGAATGAGCTCCCCCCCTTGTGGATATGGTAGACGTCCGGAAGCAGACATGCCTCCGGCTCGCCGCTTTCGATCGCGACGAACACCGATTCCCCGAGGCGCGAGAGATTTCTTGAGAACCCCCAGAGTTCGACCTGAGGCTTCACTCCAATTGAGCGTCCGATCTGAATGACGGCGGCATAGCGTTCTGCGGCAGCAAGCAGTTCAATCTTCGGGGCGTCCGGAGTCTGGGCTCCCACCGGCGGCGCGGCAATTCTGATTCCCCCAATCTGCAGGAGCAGATCCATATCGCGTTTCATCTGTTCCAGCCCGGCCTGCCGTCGAGCATCGTCATCCACGATCCACTGGGCAAATCCGATTGCGCTCTCGACCGTCAATCCGAGGTCAGCGATCTTCTTCTTCAGGTCCGGGAGCGATTTGCCGGCGTCGCGGTATGCCTCGATCTCACGAATCCAGGGTTCAATTGAGTCGTATCCGGCCTTCGCAGCGAGTTCGACCTCCCGTTCCAATGGAAGCCCCTGCCCGCGGATCGTGCTGGTGTTCAGGCAGAATTTCACGTTCGAAGGCATTGGGGTCGACGCCTGTGATTCCCCTCCCAGGCAGGCGGCCAGTGCTGCAGATGCCGGGACTGTAGAGAGCAGCTGTCGGCGAGTCAGTTTCGGCATGATCACGGGCTTTCTGAAGAACTCGGACGGGGGGGAGCCAGTTCCGCCGCAGAGCCAACAGCGGGGTCCAGCGTGGGGAAATATTCAGTCGGCAAGAGTTCAGGGATGCGTTCTGCAACGAGCATCCTGCCGACAGACAATGCGTCCGTCAATGAAGCGGGAAGCGGCGGCAGAGAAACACGCCGCATCACCTGATTCAGGCGATGCAAAAGCAGATCATCATCCAGGTAGTCATCGAGAAAGCGTTCTTCCACGAACCGGGGGATGAGATGTTCGAGCCGGTCGGCAGGTTGAGTCGCCAGTTTCGTCACCAGTCGCGCGACTTCCCCGGGATCCACCTGATCAAATCCCTGATAATAGGCCTCGAGCCCGGCGCGATTCCGGTGAATCAGGACAGCATCGATCAGCAATTCCATCACGATGTGACCAAGGAATCCGCAATGCCATCTTTCGTCACTGCCGAGATGGGCACGGAACTGTCGGGAGAGCTCATTGCTGACTTCGAAGAACCCCGGCGTTCCATGAAACCAGTGATCGTCGTCCAGATGTTGCAGGATCCCGTAGGCAATCTCACGTTCAATGTCATTGAGATCAGGGAGGGCGGCCAGCACAGTCCGTTTCCGCACCCGACACCTGCGGTCAACAACACTCAGCCAGTCAGGGACTGAGACTCCGCAGACGAACCAGGGGCGATCAAGGTACCGGATGGCATGTGCATAGTAATTCACGACGACTTCCTGCGGACCGCTCTGCCCTGTCTGACGTGGTAAGGCAGTCATCACTCGCTCAAATGAGGGCTTCCGGAGTCCAGATGTCTTCCAAGGCCCCCGAACGAGTTCAGACTGTGACCTGTTTATGATAGCGTTCGATGGCGTTCCTGAGCTCTCGCAAGTTGACTGGAGGTCGCAGAACGAGTGCTCGCTCTGGCTCAGCGACCTGGACCTGTGCCGTTTTCAATGATTCTCCCAGAGCGAGAACGACGGGCACCCGTTGCCCTGACGTCACCTGCAGCGCCTTCTGAAAATCCTCAATTGCCCGTTGCCCGGTCGCATCGCCAAACAGGACGACCCCATTAGGGACAAGCGTTTTCAGCCGTGCGAGAGCACGATCAGGGTCTCCGAGCAGCAGCACGCGATACCCATGCTTATTGAAGTAATCGCGGAGAATGTCCTGCGATTTCTCACGATGCTCGACCATGAGAATGACCTTCTCATCGGCCGTGGACTTCTGGCTCGCGGATCCGCTGGCTTCTGCGTGACCTGACTGTCTCATGGCCACTTCAAGATCCGAGTTCAGTTCCGCAGCAGATTGATATCGATCAGACGGTGAGACCTGCAGCAAGCGATCCACGATTGCGGCGACGGCATTGGGAATGGTCCTGTCGACCGAAGTGATCATCGGGATGTCGCGATAGCGACTGAATTCACGTCGTTCCTCACGGACCTTGGTCGGTGCGTAAGGAGGCTCCCCGGTCAACAGTTCAAACAGGATTGTCCCTAGGAAGAAGAGGTCGCTTCGCGGGTCATTTTTCGGTGCCCCGGTATTCTTTTCCAGCGTCGAGTATTCGATGGCCTGTGCGACCTGCACCCGTTGCTTCGCTCCTGCCGGAAGGTCATCTGTCGCGAGACCAAAATCAATGAGCTTGGCGACACCCTGACTGCTCATGAGAACATTGCTAAGCTTGAGATCCCGGTGCGTCAGCCCTTGGGCCAAGGCCGCCTCCAGAGCTCGTCCCAGTTGCAGGCCATACTGCAGTGCTTCCGTGGGCTGGAGGCGTCCTCTCACTTTGAGGAAGTCCTTTAGAGTTCCCCCTTCCACGAACTCCATGATGATGTAATGCAGCGAACCACTCGCCCCCACATCATAAGTGGCAACGATATTCGGATGTTTCAGCCGCTGGCCGATTTCCCCTTCCCGGCGAAAGAGCTGAACTGCATCAGGGTCTTTTCTCCATCTGTCACGAAGGATCTTGATCGCGACAGTCTGCCTGTTCGCAATCCGTTCGCCCCGATACAGGCGTGCGAAGCTTCCTGCCGCGTTGTAATAGAGGAGCTTGCAATTGCCGATCACCAGCTGGTCGGACTCCCCCTTCTCGATCTTCTGAACCTGAAAAGAGGTCAGCGTTCCCTGCAATTCCAGGTGCTTGAGAAGATCCGCCGGAGTACTCCCCGACGGCAAGGCAGACCGAACCTGACGCACCGCCTGAGGGCTCATTAACTGCAAGCGGACCAGTTCGGTCGTCAACTCATCGAGAGATCTCATGCCGCGGGGAAGAGAAGACATGACCATCCGAGTTGTACAGAGAGAAAGCGTCTCGCTGAAGGGGGAGGTGGCAATTGACTCCGCTGAGATCCGGCCGCCATTCTTAAGAATGGGGGTCGCTTTGCCCATCTCCAACGGAACTCCGCTGGAAGCATCTTAAGCCCCCATTTCTCTCTTCGTCAAACAGGAACTTCAGATTTGCGGCACCGCTTCAGGTCCCCTTTGGAGTCCACATCTGCACAAGTTCAAAAGACGCCCCGGGACTTGTTTGAGTCCGCTGAAGTAACGCCACTGCAGATGTGGGGAACGCAATCGTGATTCCGGCAGAACGCGTCAGATATTCTTCCATCCCCGGGTTATGCCCAACCCAAAGAGAGAGACGTTCAAAGGGGGCGTGCTGCAGCATGTCCTCCCAAACTTCGGGCTCACAATGATAGAGCGCCGGTTCGGTCGTGATGTCCGAAATGCCGAGCTCTTCTCGAAGGATTTCGGCCGTCTGTTGCGCCCGAACTGCGGAAGACGCCACAATGGACTCGGGGACCAGCCCCTCTCACGAAGGAGACCTGCCATTCTCAACACGTCACGTCGCCCGCGGTTCTTCAGAGGACGATCGTGATCCGAGAGAGATGGAAACTTCCAGGAAGATTTTCCATGTCGCATCAGCAGGACATGCATCGGCGATCTCTTCGCAACACTGATTCTTCCAATACTGAATCAGTGACGACTTAGAACGCCCCAATGACGAGAGCTTGCTGAAGAATCAGAAGGGCGGATGCCGTGATGCCAACGGTCACGTTGTCGTTCCATTTTGTCGGCAATGTCTCGACAAGGGCACAGATCATCGCGACTGGACAGACAACGGTCATCGCGGTGAACAGAGTAACGCTCGGTGAAGCCTCGATCCAATACAGCAGGGAGGCCGCGATGGTACCGACGACCATGAAGGCGAATAAGCCGGCCACCGATTTTCGGGGGTTCCAAGCGAGCCGTGGCCCTCTCGTCAGAAGTCCACACAGCGTCGCGGATCCATCACCAAAGGAGATGATCGCCGCAACCGCAAGTGGAATCTCCAAGGTTCCCCGGAGCAGCAGGGACAGAAACATGAGTGGAATGACGTATCCCAGAATCGGCGAGTAATCTTCGTGACGGGATCTCGCATACACGTGCTGATACCGCATCGCGAGAAAGCCGGGAACAAGAATTCCAACGCCGACGATCAGGCACATCACCCAGAGCCGGACCACTTCCTGATGAGGAATCAGAGGAAGCGCGAAGGCGATTACACCGGGTAGGAAGTGCCATAACCGACGCCGCGTCTCTTGAGCCCCAAGACGGTCTGTCAGCGAGATGACAACGTTGGGATTCCAGCTGATCGAAGAAGTATTCTGGGCCATAACAGGGTGGATTCCGCGTTGATTCGAATGCCACGCGATCCTTGACTCCGTTCCTGACCTGAGCGTGACGGAATGACTCAAGAGCCTCGGTTCGCTCAGCGAACCGACCGTTTTGGCTTTCGATTTCGAGGAACTTCAACAGAGGCGAATTTCCTCGCCGCCCCATTCAGGATCGCTGCAAAATGTCGCCGACCAATGCCTTCAGTGCGGAGCGGAGAGGTAAGAAACTGATCTTGGCGCTCCACGAGCATTCCAGGCCTCGAATCACACATCGTCATTTCTCCCGTGGGGGTTCTGAACGATCTGTCGGATTCGCAAGGGCCATGCCTACCAGCGACCAGTTACGACAGTTCTTACGGTTTCAGACTGTTCCGGAGAGAGAGTAATGTCACGCAAATTCTGCAAGAATTCATGGTGACTGGCCTTCGGGGCAGTGTTATGGCAGAACTTTCAAAAATCTCGACACCTTTTTGACGCTGCGTTTTGAAGCAGACCAGCATGTCGGACGAGCGATCAGGTTGCTTTATGGGGGCCCAGCTGAGCGACCGTCTGGTGCTCCAAGGGGTATTCATTCAGGAGATCCCTGAGATCCGACAACGTCATGTTGCGCAGGCGTTGCAGATCATCCTGAACGCTCCGGTATTGACGTTGCGCCAGCCAGTTCCCCCCGAGCGATGAAAGACGCCCCATGGGCCGCTCACTTGAGAGAACAACGCGTGAGGCCACCTTGTTACGGGCCTGATCAAACTCTTCCTGAGTCGGCCCCGTCCGATTGAATTCATGAAGAATTGAGTGAATCAATTCAAGATTGCGGTCTGTCTCTTCCGGTTGACAGCAGAGATAGGTCATCCACGTCCCACAGCCATCGAAATCGGTGTAGTTCAGGTCACAACTTTCTGCGAGACCTGATTCCACCAACTCCCAATACAGCCGCCCACTGCCGTCGTCCCCAATAATCGTCGCGAGAATCTCAGCAGCGTATCTGCGTTCATCCTGAGCGGAGGGAGCGTTCCCCAGCATCATAACGTGCTGCTGATGCATCTCCTCTCGCACCTGGCTGACATTCGCAAGGCAGGGAGTCGCTTCGACCCGCGCCCGCCCCGGGACCCCTCGTTGCCAGTGACCGCACTCTCGTTTTGCGAGTTCCAGCAGATGCTCGAAGTCAACGTTCCCCGTCGCAGCCAGAATCAGATTTCCGGCTCCATAACGGGCCTCATGATAGGCACGCATCTGCGCTGCAGTCAGCCGCGTAATGGTGTCGGTCGTCCCCAGTACGATTTGCCCGAGAGGGTGTCCTTGGAAATGGCGCATCATCGCCTGTTCATAGACACTGAAGGTCGGCATGTCGTCATACATGCCGATCTCTTCGAGAATGACTTTCTTCTCGACTTCGAAATCCTCTTCCCGCAGGCTCGGGCGCATCATCGCCGTCAGCAGACTCATTGTCTGATCGACGTACTCAGGCAGAATCGCGGCGTAATAGATGGTGGATTCTTCACTGGTACTGGCGTTGTAATTGGCCCCCAGCTCGTCAAAGATCCGATTCACATCTTCTGCGGAGTATCGGTCATCTCCCTTGAAGGCCATGTGCTCCAGAAAGTGGCTGACTCCGTTGACGACAGGATCTTCATCACGAGCCCCTGTCTGTACGAAAAAGCCGAGTGCCGCACTCTGCGCATCCGGGTTCGTTTCGGCGATGATTTCCAGACCGTTGTCGAGCGTGACGTGATGAAACTGCATGATCTCTTTCAAACCGGAATCTCCGCGTTCCAATGCGGAACACGGCAAACGTGAGCCTAATGAAAAGTCCGAAGGTCCTCGATGGAACCGGAAGACCGCGTCAGCTCCGAATGGAGGCCGCGGTCTCTGTCAATCCGTTAGAGTGAAGATGGTCGAAACGTTTTACGGAAGCGAGATACGGGAATACGCTTTCAGTCCCTCTTCATCGACCGTTGAAATCGTGACGTTGAGGAACAGAGGTTCTGTGATCAGTTCTGCCGGAGGAAAATTCTCGCTTTTGATGGGAAGAGAGCTCTCCGGTCCCAGCTGGCCCTGTTCGCGCAACCCAAGTTCGAAGAAGCCAACCAGCATCGGCATCCAGCCCAGAAGTTCGCGATAGGTCTGGGTCGGGTCAGAAATCACAACTGAAGTCATTTCTTTCGGGAGCAGTTCAAGGGCATCTGCGAGGTCGGTCTCAAAGGACCAGCTGTACAGGTCGCCAGACATTCTCAACGCCTGCGCCCGGGTCGCCTGAGGAATTGCACCGAAGATCAGAAAGTCTTCGCGAATCGTCAGCGTCGGATTCAGAATCGGGAATTTCGGGAGTTCGATCCGGAATTGCGTCTCATCTTCGCCGATTTTTTTCACGATGCGCAGGGCATCCTCATCCCGCATGCCGGCCTCTTTCTGAAGCCGTGCCAGCAGTTTATCAACGCAGTCTGCAAAGACTTTTGGATCATTCAAACTGACGACCGCCACACTTCCCAGCCAGTGGCTCCCCTGCCCGAGGTCGGTATACAGACAGTTCAGAGAACCGAGGGAATTGAACAGGTCTTCCGGGCGAAATCCGAAGTCGTCTTCAAACGTCTGCAGAGTCGAGTCGATTCTGGCAACGTCCTCGTCTGATTTGAGAGCAGCCAGTTCACGGGCGATTGTCGAAAGGGTCGAATAGGCCGGGCCCCAGTCAAAGCTCTTTACGACAATCCCCACTTGATTCAGTGGAATCGCCGGAAGATCCTCAAAAGTGAATGTCGGCTGATCCAACAGCGACATCAGTCCCTTCCGTTCGCCGGGAGCGGCAATCACGACTTCAGACCAGAGCGCGGAATCGCGGAAACCACTCAGGACCGCCAGATGGTCGAATGTCTCAAGTCCGAGGATCTCAACGATCTGTTTGAAAGGGACAGGATCCTGATCCGGATTGATGGGAAGCGGAACGTCAGCGAATGCCTCACTGAGAGACTGGAAGTCGAACCAGAGCACCGTCGTCAGCTCAAATTCCGTTTCAGGTTCGGCATAAACATCGAAGAGGCGATGCTCCAAGAGATTCTTCCGCTTCCCGGTCGCGACGGCAATCTCGGATGCGATGGCATTCATGCCGAATGTGATGACGAGATGCTCGCCTTCCTGCCACCACCCAAGATCGACCTGCGCGTTTGGTAGTTTCACAAACTTGATATCGCGTCCCTGAACCCGAGTCGACAGAACTTCAAATTTCTCGGGATCAATGGAAGTGAGGAGACCCGCGAGAATGTCCACCCCTTCTCCGGCATTCGGGACAACAATCGTCCCCCAAAGTCCGAGCGGCCCGGGTGTCGGAGGATCAACAGCAATGCTGAGGAAGAACCCAAAGTCATTCAAATGGTCGAGCGTCATGTTCAGTTCGCTCGAAGGACTCTGACTGCTCATCGCAGCGACTGACTCAGAAATAAACGCTGCCAGGCCGCTCTCGTAAATCGCCTGATAGGCGGCTGTTTCCTTAAAGGCCTTCAGGTGGTTGTTGATCCCGTCGGCTCGCAGATACAGAACGGTTTCGGCCGGAAGCAGTTCATGAGGTTCCTGCGCCAGAGTGGCATTTGAAGAAAGGCCCCCCATTCCTGACAGAGTGCCCATCAGCAATGCGACCCAGAAAAATATTTGCTGAAATCTGGCTGTCATCTCGGAAGTCCTGTTGAAACATTCGGAATACGGTTTCCTGCCGAAACAAGTACAATCAGCAGATCAAACTCGCAACACTGGTCAATGAAATCTTACCAGTCTGCTGTCGGCTCGCCTCCAGGGAACCCGTTCTTTTGAGCGTATGCCCTGACTGTCAGAGTTTCGAGAGGTGAGATGAGCAGACTGGACGAACGGTCGTAGAATGCCGTAGAAACCTGTCTTCGAGCCCGAAAATTGCTTCGGTCGCCCCTCGTAACGGCGGCCTCCGATTGTTTTCAGAAAGCATTAAGCGTCATGCAGATTCAGCTTCCAGACGGAACATTGAAGGACTATCCCGCCGGTTCATCCGCACTTGATGTGGCGCGATCAATCGGGGAGCGACTTGCCAATGCGACAATTGCCGCCGAAGTGAACGGTCAGATTGTCGATGCCGCCCGTCCACTCAATGAATTCACGGATGCTGATCCGATCCCGCTGAAGCTGCTGACCAACAAGGATGCCGCTGCTCTGGGAGTCCTGCGACATTCCTGCGCTCACGTCATGGCTCGGGCGGTGATGCGAGTTTACAAAGGTGTCGGACTCGCTTTCGGTCCGACCACCGGAGCAGGCTTCTACTACGACTTCGATCTTGAAACGCCGATCAGCGAGGAAGATTTCCCCCGCATCGAAGCAGAGATGGAAGACATCATCAAAGCAGCCGAGCCGTTCGAACGGTTCTCTCTGAGCCGCGATGAAGCGGTGAAGTTCGTCGGCGGGTTGAATCAGGAACTCAAGACGGAACACATTCAGACAGGTCTGGCCGACCATGAGACCTTGAGCTTCTATCGACAGGGGGAATTTGTCGACCTCTGTCGGGGCCCGCACATCCCGGACTCCGGACGCATCAAGGCCTTCAAACTGCTGAGCGTGGCTGGTTCCTACTGGAAGGGCGATGCGAACAATCGTCGTCTGCAGCGACTCTATGGGACCGCGTTCTTCGACAAGAAGGACCTGCAGGCCCATCTCGACCTCGTCGAAGAAGCTCGCCGTCGCGATCATCGCGTCCTCGGAAAGCAGCACAACCTGTTTACCATCTCGAATGATGTCGGTCAGGGAATGTGTCTGTGGCTCCCCAAAGGTGCGACCGTCCGCGCTCTGCTCGAAGACTTCATCAAGCAGGAGCTGCTCAAGCGCGGTTACGATCCGGTCTATTCACCGCACGTCGGTCGAGTGGAACTCTACGAAATCAGCGGTCACTTCCCGTACTACCGCGATTCCCAGTTTGCTCCGATTTTCGGGCACCCGGCCGGACAGCTGGTCGACAACTGGAAGCAGGCTCTCGTTGCCAATGAACTCTCCGAGAAGTTTGAAACCGACTTCCTCGCCACTGCCGTCGACCTGGGATGTCCATTCCAGGATTATCCCAAAGCGGCCAGCAACGACGACAAGCTTGCTTACCTTGTGAAGTGGGAAAAGCAGCAGGAACGTTACCTGCTGAAGCCGATGAACTGCCCCCACCACGTCCAGATGTACAAGGCACAGCCACGGTCGTACCGTGACCTGCCTGTCCGACTGGCTGAGTTCGGAACCGTCTACCGTCACGAGCAGTCGGGCGAGCTAAACGGGATGCTCCGGGTCCGGGGACTCACTCAGGACGATGCTCACCTGTTCTGCACTCCGGAACAGGTCGAACAGGAGTTCAAGGAAACTCTCGATCTCGTGAAGTACGTCCTCGCCAGTGTTGGACTGGAAGACTATCGGGTGCAGCTCTCCAAGCGAGATCCGCTCTCTGATAAATACGTTGGCTCCAAGGAACTCTGGGACAACGCGGAAGAGACGCTCCGTCGCGTCCTGCAGGAAAGCGGCCTGAACTTCACCGAGTGTGAAGGCGAAGCCGCTTTCTACGGACCGAAGGCCGACTTCATGGTCCGAGACGCCATCGGTCGCGAATGGCAGCTCGGGACCGTGCAGCTCGACTACAACCTGCCTGAGCGGTTCAAGCTCGAGTACGTCGGAGCCGACAATGCCACGCACCGCCCTGTGATGATCCACCGCGCTCCGTTCGGTTCGATGGAGCGATTCGTCGGCATGTTGATCGAGCACTTTGCCGCAGCCTTCCCGCTCTGGCTCGCTCCGGAACAAGTCCGCATCCTGGGTCTGAATGACGAAATGCTGGAATACTGCGAGTCAATCAAGAAACAGCTGCAGCAGGCCGGATTCCGCGTCACGATCGACCGCCAGTCGGCAAACGTGAAGAAGAAAATCCGCGACGCTCAGCTCGACCTGATTCCATATATGCTGGTCGTTGGACCGAAGGATCGCGATCAGGGAGGCGTCTCCGTCCGCGACCGTATCGACGGTGATCTCGGATTCATGACCATCGCTGACGCCATTGCCAAACTGACGGCCGAACGTGATTCCCGTGTCATCCGGCAGGCAGTGAAGCGATCATTCACCGGATTCCAGGATTCAGGCGAAGCAACCGCTTCCGATTACTGATCCGATCACGCAGCAGAACTGATTTCGGTATAGGGGAGTCTCAACAAGGCTCCCCTCTTTTTTTTGCACCGCCGGAGAAACAAGGCTGTCAGCTGCCGCTGCTGCCGGTCGCTGTTCGGTGTGAAAACCAGCGCTATCAACGCAAGCCGCCGCCCCCTGCAAGCAGGAGACGGCGGGCGGACCGAAATCAATTGTTCTGTGATGCTGTTCGGTAATACTGTTCCGTGATGCTGAACAGACAGCGGGGACTCGATCAGACGAGTTCAAGGCGTCCGTCAGCATATTGTCGTAATGCCGGACCGATGACGTCCGGGGGACCAGCGTGCAGCTGCACACGGACAGTGTGGTCGCTGACTTTCCCTTGGATTGTCAGGAAGGACAGATCGGCCATGCCGTCGTAACAGACATGACTGTTAGGGAAGGCGTTCCAGAAGATTCCTTCGATCGACTGGAAACTCCGATGGATCTCGGTGATATCAAACCGGAAGTTCACCGGCTTCAGTTCACCGTCCTGTGGTCCTCCGACAACTTCATGCTCTCCCAGAAACAGGGCAATTTCCCAGCCCATTTCTGAGTTCTGACATTCATAGCCGACACGGGCGACCCCGCTGAACGGTTCAAACCGCTGAGAGAGGTCGTCGATAAACAGGGTCAGCCATTCTGGCAGGGTTGGTTTGGTCGTGCGGCGTGTATCGGACATCTCCAGCTTTTTCACCAGATGCCGAATTGCCAGATGGGAATGGCTCAACTGCCTCTCCTGTGTCTTCTCAAAGGGGTTCGTTGCGGGGCCAACCCTCCTTCTCTGGCACCCAGTCCGCACTTCCTGCGCTCTGTCTTCTCTCTGCGAAATGATCTCTTCGCCTGCGGAACTTTTATTCCAACCGGATTCGGAGTCCTGATCGAAAATCGTGATTCCCGAGTTCGGGCGGGACACCAAATCAAGTAAGTACCGCAGACGTTGTCTCACTCAAATCTGCGAGGTCGACTTCCGCATTCCTGCTGAGTGGGAGTATCGAGCAATCGACGATGCTGGTTCCAACCAAAATGAGAAGTCGGGGTCTGGTTCGGCAACTGAAGTCATGGTGCGCGGAAGTTGCGGGACGTAGTGTCCCGCGCTGTTCAGCTGTCACTGGTTCTTTCAGATGTTCAGCGAAATCGGATCGATCCGTCCCTGCCGGATCAGTTTCCAACTGCCCGGGAACTTCGCCAAATTCCTGTGCATAAAATTTGACTCCAGCCAAATCATGGGTGTTCCGGTGGAAGTTCGAAGTGACCGGAATCTCACTCTGTCAGCGTGTTCCGGGATTTTGGCTAAAGTCTGATCAGTGCTTGCCCAACCCGCGCGGTTTGGATTACGTTTTGAATCGCCTTCCCCGATGCTTCCTGAAAAGAGCAGCCAGCGCGCGAGACCTCCATGGACGATTACGAAAAGCTCGGTGCCTTTTATCTTGGTCGGGAATACGATCTCGCCTCGGGTCGCACGGACAGCACTCCTCTCCTCTATGACGCCAAAGACCTGACGACACACGCCGTCATCGTCGGCATGACCGGCAGTGGCAAGACCGGTCTCGGGATCACGCTGCTCGAAGAAGCCGCGATCGACAACATTCCGTCGATTGTGATTGATCCGAAAGGAGATCTCGGAAATCTGCTGCTGACCTTCCCTGAACTCAAGGCGGAAGACTTCGTCCCCTGGATCGATGCGTCAGAGGCGATGCGTCATGGACAGACCGTTGAAGACCGCGCCCGGGAAACGGCTGAAACATGGAAGGCCGGACTGGCCGAATGGGATCAACCAGTTGACCGGATTCAGCGTCTGCGCAATGCCGCAGAGGTCGTTCTCTACACGCCGGGAAGTGACGCAGGCCGTCCATTAACTGTGCTGAAGTCTCTTGACGCTCCCCCGCCAGTGATTCGCGACAGCGTTGATGCTTTGAGGGAACGAGTCTCAACAACTGTCTCAGGACTGCTCACACTGCTGGGGATCAACGCCGATCCGCTCCGCAGCACTGAACACATTCTGCTCTCGAATATTATCGAGAACGCATGGAAGGCAGGCCGCAATCTCGATCTCGCCCAGCTGATCCGCGAGATTCAGAATCCTCCCTTTCAACAGATCGGCGTGATGGATCTTGAGTCCATCATCTCGACTGCCGACCGTCGCGCGCTGGCGATGACCGTCAACAACATTCTCGCATCCCCGGCTTTTGCCAGCTGGACCCATGGCGAACGTCTCGACATTCAGAAGATGCTCTATGCCAAGGATGGGCGTCCCCGGGTTGCCGTGGTTTCGGTCGCTCACCTGAGTGATCAGGAACGAATGTTCTTCATCACAATCCTGCTCAATGAATTTCTCTCGTGGATGCGAACTCAGCCGGGGACCTCCAGCCTGAGAGCCGTCCTTTATATGGATGAGGTCTTCGGGTATCTCCCGCCGACTGCGAACCCACCGTCCAAATTGCCGATGCTGACGCTGTTGAAGCAGGCACGGGCGTACGGTGTCGGTCTCATTCTTGCCACACAGAACCCTGTCGACCTCGACTACAAAGCTTTGTCGAATGCCGGGACCTGGTTTCTGGGACGTCTGCAGACGGAACGGGACAAAGCGAGAATGCTTGATGGACTCGAAGGAGCATCGGCGACCGCCGGCGTGAAGTTCGATCGTCAGCAGACGGAAAGAATCATCTCGGGTCTGAAGAACCGTGTCTTCCTGCTCAACAATGTCCACGAAGATGCACCGATCGTCTTTCAGTGTCGCTGGGCCCTGTCCTATCTGCGGGGACCGCTCACCCGCGCGCAGATTTGTCGACTGACACAGGATCGGGAAGTCACCGTTGGAACAGACGGCGATGTCCCAACGGTCCGCTCTGCTTCATCTGTCAGCCCCATCATCGTCAGCGATGGCCCATCCGCTGCTGCGCCGATTGTTCCGCCCGAGATTCCTCAGCGCTATCTCGCGATTGCAGCTCGAAGTGGTCGACAGGCTTCAATCATCTATCAACCCGGGCTGCTTGCGCAGGGACGTCTCCATTACATCGATGCGAAAGCCGGGATCGACCTCTGGGAAGACATCGGACTGCTCCTTCCGCTCGAACACGATTCGATCTCGAACGATCCCTGGGATGAATCAGAGCAGGCCGATCTGAAGAGATTAAAAACGTCCGATGCGGCAAATGGAGCGAGATACGGCTTCGTTCCGCCGGAGTGCCTTCGCCCCGCCTCCTATAAAAGGTGGATGACAAGCTGCAAGGCGTATCTGTATCGGGAACAGTTCTTATCGCTGAACACGTGTCCTGAACTTGGCTTACTGGCCAGCCCCGGCGAAACGGATGGAGCGTTCCGAGCGCGACTGTCTCACGCAGCACGCGAACGTCGGGACCTTGAGGTCGAAAAACTGCGAGTCAAAAATCAGGCCGCAATCGCACGGCAGCAGGAGAAACTTCGCAAGGCCGAACAGAGGGTCGAAGTCGAGAAGCAGCAGGCGAACTCAGCAACGATGTCGGCGGCGATGACATTCGGAACGTCACTGCTGGGGGCCCTGTTCGGTCGGAAAACGATGTCCGCAGCCAATGCAGGTCGGGCGAGCAGCACCTTCCGAGCTGCCAATCGGGCGGCGGAGCAGCGAAGCGATATCCAGCGAGCCAAGGCGAATCAGGAGGCCGTTGAGGAAGAATTGTCACAACTCGAACAGCGTCTGGCTGAAGATCTCGAGAAGATCAAAGAACGGTATTCCGAGGACCGGCTGGTCGTCGAAACACGAAAGATTTCGCCCCGGAAGTCGGATCTCACGGTGAATGAAATTGCACTCGTCTGGCTGCCGTTCACCGAAGACGCGGGGGGCGGTTTGATTCCGGCTTTCGACACGGACCTCCTCAAATCAGCAGACTGAAAACGCCTGAAACGCTGGTCTTCCTGCGGAGTTCATGCCGCAGGCACAAGTCGATAGAATGGGACCGCCTTCGTCCTGCTCATTGTTCGAACCGGAGCAGCGAAAAGTGACGATTGTGCGATTCAAGGAATCCAGGGAAGAGCATGGCTGTCGCCGCAAAAAACGATTCAAGTTACGTCGCAGATGACATTGAAGTTCTGGAAGGACTGGAGCACGTCCGGAAACGTCCATCGATGTATATCGGTGGCGTGGACTCGCGCGGGTTGCACCACCTGATCTGGGAAATCGTCGACAACTCCGTCGATGAATACCTTGCCGGGCACTGCAACGAAATTTCGGTCACTCTTCATAAAGACGGCTGCTCGATCACCGTTGAAGACAACGGTCGCGGGATCCCGGTTGATATCCACAAGAAGACCGGCAAGTCGGCACTGGAAGTCATCCTCACCACCTTGTATGCCGGGGGAAAGTTCTCTGAGAAGAACTATATGCGCAGCGGTGGACTCCACGGGATTGGTTCATCCGCCGTCAATGCCCTGTCGGAAACACTGATTGCGACTGTCTGGCGTGATGGCTTCGAATGGCGTCAACGGTTCAAACGGGGCCGCGCCACCACGAAGGTCGAAAAGGTCCGACCGTTCCGAGGTCATGGCACCGCCATTTTCTTCAAGCCAGACGATGAGATCTTCCGCCGGGTGCAGTTTCATGCGGACACCATCAAGCAGAATCTGGAAGACATTTCCTATGTGCATGGTGGTCTGAAGCTGACCTTCATCGATGAGGCGAAGCACGAAAAGATTCTGCTTCATCACCCCGCCGGCATCTCAGACTTTCTGAACAAGATCATCGCTGATGACAAACGGAAGGTGATCCACGAGCAGTCCTTCACTGCAGAGAAGGACGAAGGGAAGGTTCGCGTCGAAACGGTGCTCCGCTGGACCGAGTCAACCGATGAGAGTATTCGCAGCTATGTGAACGGCATCCGAACTCGCGGAGGCGGAACGCATGAATCCGGCTTCCGCGCAGGGATCGCAAAAGCGGTCAAGAATTATATGGATGTCCATGACATCAAGACCAAGGGTTTGACCATCACGCCTGACGACATCCGCGAGGGGATCGTCGGCATCATTTCCGTCTTCCACAATGACCCCATGTTTCAGGGGCAGACGAAGGACCGCCTGAACAACCCGGAAATGTCATCTCTGGTCGATGGCATGGTCCGCAGTGCGATGGAAACATGGCTGAATAACAATCGAACCGTGGCAGACGGGGTGATCGGCCGCATCGTGCTCGCCGCCCGCGCACGCGAAGCCAGTCGCGAGGCTATTAAAGAAGTTAAACGCAAAGGAGCCGGTACGCGACGCAGCAACCTCCCGGGTAAACTGCTGGACTGTCGATCTGGAAAGCCGGAAGAGTGCGAACTGTTCATCGTGGAAGGACAGTCAGCCGGTGGAACCGCTGCCAGCGGTCGCGATTCCCGAATTCAGGCTGTACTTCCCCTGAAAGGCAAGATCCTCAACACCGAGTCCCTCACACTCGGGAAGATCATGCAGAATCAGGAAGTGAAAGACCTCGTCGAATCACTCGGAACCGGGATCGGTCCCAACTTCGATCCTCATAAGCTCCGCTATCATCGCGTCATTCTCCTGATGGATGCTGATAGCGATGGATACCACATCAGCACGCTGCTGCTGACGTTCTTCTTCCGCCACATGCGGGAACTGATTCAACAGGGACGAATCTTTCTGGCGCAGCCGCCGCTGTACAAGATCGAGGTCGGTAAAGAGCGGTATTACGCACGTGACGATGTGGAGAAGGAAGAGATCCTCGCACGGATTCCCGCCAACCGAAACATCGACATCCAGCGGTTTAAAGGTCTCGGCGAAATGAACGCCGATCAGCTCAAGGCAACGACCCTGAGTCCTGATTCGCGCGTTCTGCTGAAAGTCGAAATCGAAAGCGCCGTTGAAGCGGATGCCATCTTTGCTCAGTTGATGGGGAAAGACGCTTCCGAGCGATACAAAATTATCATGGACGACGCGGCGGAAGTGGACGACATTGACGTCTGACGCGACTTTTGGAGTCCCGGAGAAACGAGAGAGCCCTGATCATCGGGGCTCTCTTTACATTTCAACTCACCGACAGCGCGCTGCCGTGAGGGCATCTGACTCTACCGTGACTGCAGAGCGGCGATCACCTTCTCATGTAGCAGGCTATTGCTGGCCACGACACCGCGATTCGATTTCAACGTCGATCCCTGAGCGAAATCCAGCGGGCTACCGTTGATATCGGTCACCTTGCCGCCGGCTTCTTCCAGAACCAGTACCCCACCTGCGTGATCCCAGATCTTCTCTTCATATCCCGGTCGGGTCGGCAAACGCAGGTAAACTTCCGCAGTACCGCTTGCGACGGCGGCATACTTCGCCTGGCTGTCCATGCGGACAGGTTCACCCTGCATTCCTAATTGCTGCTGAATCGACGCGGACTCGCCATGAGAGCTGTGCCCTGATTCCACAGATTCACAGAGTCGAGCGGATGCGGGATCGGCGACGGCGGACACTTGAACGCGGATCGGTTCTGCACCAGGTTCATCGATCGGAATGGCAAAGGCTCCCTGCCCTTTGACCGCGAAATATACCGCCCCTGTCGACTGCTGAAACGGAAGATTCGGACAGGCAAGTGCGGCGACCTGAATCTGGTGGTCAATCAGCAGCGCCAGTGAAATGGCAAACTGTTCTTTCCTCAGAAACCCCTTGGTTCCGTCGATGGGGTCGAGCGTCCAATAGCGACTTCCGGTCGCGTCGTGGTTTCCGGAGTCAATCCAGTCGAGCAACTGATTCGTTGTGCAATCCGGCTTTCCTGCGAGATGGATCTCCTTCAGGAGACGCTCCACAAACTCGGCCTGCCCAGGATCTCGCAGATCTCGGGCATCTTCTTCGCCGACGATCGGATCATTTGGAAACGTCTGATGGATCTGATGGCAGATGAGAGCCTGACTCGCGAAGTCCGCGACCGTCACCGGGGATTGATCTTTCTTCGCGAGGGAATCGGCTCCCATCTGGCGTTGCACAGAACGGCAGACATGAGCGGCATCAATAACAGCCGCAATTGCGACCTGAAGTTCCGTCTGATAAGGGGCAGGCATAGCAGTCACAAACGAATCTCTCTTCCTGGGGAAAGCGCACTCGACGGACTCGATCTCTCATGACTCCGCGTGCGCGGGCTCATGGTAGAGCAAACGACCATCTCGCGGGAAGGTGGAGAGCAGCTGGACGTGGACTCGCTGACGAATGTCGTGGCGTGTCGGGTGTCAAATCTCAAATTCAAAAACCCGAAATTCGAAACGAAGCCAAGTCTCTATTGCCCGGAGTGAGAGCAATCTGAAAAGTTTTCGAGTTTGAAATTTCTTTTCTGATTTGAATTTCGGAAATTGCTTGTCGACGTTGTCTTCTAGAAACCGCCCTGCAGATTTCCACGCCCATCAGTCGTCTGTGCGAGTCCGCACAAGCATGTCGTTTGAAGTCCGATCGACACCGCCTGAAAGATTCATCAGCAGGCCATGTTTTCGCATCATCCAGATCTCAGGAAGGATCTCTGAGACGATCTTTCCTTCGTCAAAAACGCGAACCACAGAACTCTCCGAAACCACGATAGCGACGGCCATCGTCCTCCGGGTAATCGAGGCGGCTGCCATATGACGACTGCCGAGACCGAGCGGAATCTTGACTCCATCGGACTGTACATCGATATACCTGGCAGCCGACACGGCCACTCCGGCATTTGAAATGACGAAAGCACCATCA
Source organism: Planctomycetota bacterium (assembly GCA_023417655.1). Classification (GTDB taxonomy): domain Bacteria; phylum Planctomycetota; class Planctomycetia; order Planctomycetales; family Planctomycetaceae; genus Planctomicrobium. Next base: position 61,231 of record JAEZFD010000021.1, read on the forward strand.
AGCTGGGCGAATTCCTTGATCGTCTCGCGGACGTCAGGGAGCGAAATCAGTTTCTTTTCCGGGGTGTGTCCGAAGAGCGGATCGAGCACAAGAGGACGGGAATGCAGAAGAACTGCGGCTTCGTCCCCGACAGTAAAGAGTGTCCCGATCTTACGGCCTTCTCGCCCTTCCCGGGCGATTTCGACGGCAATATACAGGACCTGTTCGAGCACTTCCGTGTTGATACCGCGCTTCTCTGGGTGGCAGACATCGCGGAACAGATCGCCATTCATGACTGCGTATCCTTGCGAGTCGCGTGCACAATCGTAGTTGGCAATGAGGGCGGGGCCGGGAATCCCATGTTGCAGACGGTCGAGAAGCAATCTTATCCCCTGCCCCAGTTCCCGGCGAGATCCAATTTCAAAGTCGACTCCCGCATTCCCGACAAATTCGCAACCGGAATTTTCTGCCGATTTTCAATTTCTAATTCGAGCCGTGTTTCGAGGCGGGATTCTGATTCCCTTCTTTCTCTCCTTTTACGCCAGCCGCATCGATGAACACATCGATCTGCTGCCCGACGTAGACGGGATGTTGATCGGGAGTTTCAACAACAGCATAAATTGCTTGCAGGACACGAGTGTCGACCCGTTCCCGGTTGTCCCCTGTGAGAGATCGTTTCGGAACGACATACGGTTCGAGTCGCACAAATTTCAACGCATACTTCTGCTGCAATTCTCCTCGCACAATGCCGACAGCCGGGGCGTTCTCCTGAAAGCGGGGGATGTCATGTTCGTCGATATCGACACGGACGTGCTTCACCGAAGTATCGCCAAGGATGATCAATGGATTCCCAGGAACAGCAGCAACCGGTTCGCCGGGACGCACGTTCACCTGCAGAATTGTCAGTTCATGCGAAGGAACTCCGTTCACGATCACCGCGGGGGCTTCCACCCGATAACGGGAAAGTTCGATTTCCTTCTGCTCGACATTCCGCTGCGAACTGTGAACGCGCGCCATGGCGAGAGCTTTGTCGGCGGCCCAGGCACCTGCAAGGAGTTTGGCTTCTTCCGCCTTCATTCGCTCGAGTTGAGCTTTGGCGACGTCCAGCCTGGCCTTTGAAGAGACGATCTTTTCTTCAGTTGCCGCCCCACTCGTTTTCAGCCGATTCTGGCGGTCATAGGCATCCTGCATCTCGAGCAGTGCGGCCGCTGCCTCCTCTTTCTGTGCAGTGACAGGGGGAACATCTTCCGGACGAGGCATCTGTTCCAGCCGCGAGAGCTCGCTATACGCTGCGTCGAGTTCTGCCCGTTTGACTTCGAGATCCGCACGCACCTGACGCGAATCGAGTTCAAACAGCAGGTCACCTGGGGCGACCTTTTGGCCGACGCTGACATGAACCTTGTTGACGATCCCCGGCAAATGCGACCCGATCTGAATGTTCTCCGAACGGGGCTCTACGATCCCTGCTCCGGCCACACAGTCACGGAGTTCGACCTCTGGCGGAGCGACAGGCGGCTCTGTCTGCTGAACCGGTCGCTGGCGCGAGAAAACATGATTCGCTGCAAACAGCAACATCAGAATCGCGAATAACGGGAGCCAGAAGGACCTTGGCATGGGAGTTGTCCAAATTGCAATATGACTGAAATCGCGAGGCGGTCTCAATGAGCCGGAACATGTCTGTCGGGATCGGAATTCCGGCTGGCGTTCGGCTGGCATTCGATACTGTCAACGCGGCCATCGCTCATGGAAACGATCTGGTCGCCAAAGTCAAAAACACGATTGTCGTGAGTCACCACAATGACCGCCCGATCCGGTTGCACCGTGGTTCGTCGCAGCAGGTCCATCACGTTTCGTCCTGATCGGGCATCGAGCGCGGCCGTCGGTTCATCACAGACAAGCAGCCGCGGCTGATTCACGAGTGCTCGGGCGATGGCGACTCGCTGCTGCTGACCACCTGACAGCTGTGAGGAATGACTGCCACACTTGTCCCCGAGTCCGACCTGATGCAGCATTTCGGCCGCTCGCTCGAGGGCCTGCTTTCGCGGATGTCGACGGATGATCAACGGAACCGCGACGTTCTCAACGGCCGTCAGGGCGGGCAACAGGTTGTATTGCTGGAAGACGAAGCCAATGTTTTCCGCGCGGAACTGCACGAGCTTGCGGCCGGTCAACTTCTTCCGCGAGTTTCCCAGCAGAACGACATTTCCTTCAGTGGGATCGAGGAGGCCGGCCATGATCGAGATGAGCGTGGTCTTTCCACATCCGCTGGGGCCGACCAGCAGCGTCATGCAGCCATACTGAATATCGAGATTCACTTCCTGCAGAGCCCGGACGCGTGTATCGCCTGCCCCATATTCTTTTGTGACCCCGCGACAAACCACGGCGAACTGATCGTCTTTGACGGGACTGTCAGACGAAGGGAGCGGCAGCGACTGAGTTGCGGAAGTCAGCGTTGGGCTGGAACTGGTCATGTCAGGCCACCTGTTTTCCTGTTATTTGAAGACCATGGCCGGTTCGAGCACGAGGACTTTCCGCAGACTGAGCAAGCTGGCAACGGTGACGATGAGTGCCACTGCCGAGCCGGTCAGCAGCACGATCTGCCAAGGGACATACATCCCCCGCAGGTCAGCCTGTCCGCTGATTTCCATGAATTCAAAGAAGCTGGCTGCCATTCCGATCCCGATTCCGAACCCCATTAGTCCAACGGCGGCCGCTTGGAACAGGATCATTCCGATCAGGTGCAGGTTGTCGACTCCCATCGCCTTGAGGCTGCCAAACTGCTTCAGATTTTCCAGCGTGAACAGGTAGAACGTCTGCCCTGCGATGGCGGCTCCGACGATGAACCCCAGCGTCACAGTGATCCCGAAATTCACGGGGATTCCGGTGTTCGTCAGGTAGTAATGAACGTTGAACCAGAAGAATTCGTCCCAGGTCATGGCCCTTAAACCAGTCGCCTGAGTGATGCGACGATTGAGGTCACTGAGATCTGCCCCGGCACGTGCCTTCGCGAGCACAAAGGAAAGGGTGTTTCGCTCGGCGGGGATGAACAGGGTCGCCTGGCTATAGCGGGTATAGATCACCGGAAATGTCTGGAAAGGCGGTGTCACATCGCAGATACCCACAACCACGGCGCGGCGGTCGTTCATATCGACGGTTACGCCTGTCCGGACAGGTTGCCCGGGGAACAGCAGATTGAAACCCGCTTTGTCGACAATGATCCCGTCGGGTCTGCGAAGGTCACTCACGTCTCCTTCGAGCATCACACGGGGCGCCCCCACCAGCGACGTATCGTCGACGCCAATCAGAATCGCCTGACGGAAATTTCCCTCAGTCGTTCGGCAGCGCACGAGTCCCTTGAACAGCCGTACCGCCCATTCGACCCCCTGCACTCCCCGCACTTGATGCAGTCGCGTTTCCGGCATCGGGCGGATTTCATCAATGTTCTGCTGGGCTTTGTCCATCACCCAGATGTCGGCCTCCGTCACATCGATAATCTGACTTGAGGTCCGTCGCATCAGCCCTACGAAAATCGAGGACTGCTGAGCGATGAGCAGCGAGCCGAATGCAACGCCGAAGACGATCCCCATGTACTTCGCGCGGTCACCTGTCAGCATTTTCCAGGCAAGCCAGTTCATTTCATGACCTCCCGTACAGGTCGATGACTCGACGCGATGCCATTCAGACTGAAGGCCACGATGTGATCGGTCAGCAGATCGAGATCGAAGAACTTTTGATACGCATCCATCCCGACAAGCAGGCGACCGATCGGGCGGTGATATCGATAGAGCAGACACTGGGCCACAATGCTGAATGCATGAAGATGCAGCGTTTGAAGTGACGTCCCTGCCGGAAAGAACTGTCGCAGGATTGCCAGTAGCCCTTCAAACATGGGCCGGATGTAACTGTTCACCACTTCCGTCGTGGCATCCGTCGGCCGTCCCATCTCGCGCATCATCAATTCGATCTGCCAGTCGGGACGGTCGGGGTCGATCATCTCGCTGACCATGTGACGAATGAAGTCACGCAACCGGGTCTCAGGCGGCGTCTCCGCCGTCCAGCCAAAGTCGGGGAAGGCCGAATGCTGACAGCAGGCGAGCGACATGACTTCGGTATACAGTCGAAGTTTGTCCCCGAAGTGATAATGGACTGCGGCAATATTGGCCCCTGCCGCTGAACAGATTTCCCGCACCGTCGTGGCGTCAAAGCCCTTCGCGGCGAAGATCTGCCCTGCAGCATCGAGTAGTCGTTGCCGCGTATCATCCATCGCGTGAATTCCCGGAAAGAGCGCTGAACCGACGGAGCAGAAACAGGGACGTCTACCCGCCCACTCCCGATCAAACGATTGATTCAATCAACTGTTTGATTTAATCGTCAGTTTAACTCGCCTTTGTCCAATGCAAAGAGAAATCACATGGAAATCGCGGCGAATTCGAACCGCGTGGCTTTTTCTGAAGCGAGACTGGGAAAGAAGTATTCACTGGATCCACTGATACGACACACCGGGACTTCCTTGAGGACTCAGCAAACCAGTGGAACGTTAATGGCCCGCTGAAGCGGTTCATTCAAAACCAGTTACAGCGGGCCAGAGCACTGAGCAAGGTTCAAATGTGCCTTGTCGGGATTTCGAAAAAGTAGAGTCCCTCAGACCGTCGGTTTCTTACGCAGTTCGCCCCAAAGGCGTTTGGCATATTCGGCAGACAGACGCGCCACCTGCTCCCGGCGCAGATCGACCGTCCGGACTGCTCCTTCCGCCGACTTTAAGGCGACGAACGGAATGCAGACGGACATCACACGATAGGCCGCGCCGGCATCGGCTGCACACCGGGTGAAGCGGACCGGGGTCTCTGCAGGTGTCGGAAGACTTTCTCCACACCACAGGAACGACGGCAGTTCGATCACTTCGTTCATGATCGAGACGAAGTCACCCTGGCGGATCTCTTCCGGGGCCAGCATTCGCGCCACTTGGAGACCGTCTTGAACAGTTTTCTTCATCTTCGATTTCATGGCGATTTGCCCAACTTGCAGGGAAACAGGAATCGCCCTTCTGGCGATCCTTCATGCTTCCCGGGTCAGGGGCAGACACTCAAAGAGTGCAGCGGTTCGCGATCGAAATCAGAGTTGGAGAAAGCTGCTGCTTCTTCTCAAATCATGAAGGCCACGTAGTAGAACCAGAGTCCGGTCAAAGAGGTCCCGACGATGTCGGCGACTGAGAGCCAGCCGAGCGTTTTATGAAGCTGGTTGTGTGGACTCTGAAACGTCGGGGGACAAATATTTCGCAGCGCCATTGTCAGCGTCACCGCCCAAAGGAACGGCGTTGAGACCGCGAAGATCAGATGCAACCGCAGAACCTGATGAGCGGTCTCCAGAGCAGTTCCGGTCAGTCGAGGAGATTCCGGATCTTTATTGACGATGTTCTGCCAGCCGCCGTGAATCAACTGCATGTCGACTTCAAACGCCAGAACAGCAACCAGCAACGTGAGCCCCAGCGTGATCTGCAGATTGCGGTGCAGCAGAAACTTCCTGCGATACTTCACCAGGTACAAGCTGTAAAGTTGAATCGGAACAATGGCAATCAATGCCACGACAACGAAGTCCAGCATGAAGGAAGCATCATTGCCGAGAAAACCGTGTTCAAACATAGCTGCCGATCAACCGACCTGAAACAGGGCTGCTCCAACCGTCGCTCATCACGCCCCTCGTCGAGACAGATAGCGAACTGAACGGGAAACCTTTCTTTCCCGTTTCTCCCGAATAACCCCTGAAGTGTAGCGGGTTCAGACCCCGGGCAGTACATCGCGTTACGGGATTCTCGCGGGACTCGACCCAACTCCCCCTGTTTTCCAACATGAGATGAAGAGAGCAGACTGAATGAATCAACTCGCGACTGTCGTCCCCTTGGGTGAACGTATGCATGTTCTTCTGAATCTACTCAAGTGAAGCTGGTCAAACTTTGTCGGTTATTCGCAGAGCCCGGTTCAAGTAGAATCACAGGTCTGTTCTGGCAGGCGTTCGGCGAGAGTCGGATGATCCGTAGGCCGATATCGCCTGCATGGACGAAATCGACCTGCAATTGCTCGCCCAGAATCCGCACTGGCGGAACTTGCTAGAGGCATATTTGACCGCCGCGACGGTATCGCCGGTTGCACCTCCACCGGTTCCTGTAGCCGGAGAGGATCAACCTCAGGTCGTGCAGGAATCAGGTCCTCGCTGGGCTGCCCGAATCTCGCAATTCGCGAATCTCGCCCCGGAAGCGATATCAAAAATGCATGGTCAGCTGATCGCGTACGGCTGGCTGCACTTCCAGTTTGATGAATCACTGACCGAGATGACCTACCGCGTTTCGCCCGACGGTCGCAAGATCCTAAAGAAACTGAACGAGCTGGACTTGGCCCCGAATTCTCAGGTTCACGAAACACGAGCGGCTTAAACGGGACTGCATCCGTAGGACATTCGCCCCACTCGGAAGTTCTGTTATTTGGAGAAGGATCACCATTCCGCTCTTTGCGCGAAGATGGCAACCTGCCAGATCGAGGGGGGACAGGCGTTGAAATTGGCCTCGAATTCCCCCACACTGATCTGTGACGCATCTGCAGGTCACACATGGCATCTCTGCTTTGCAGAAAGAGGCCGTACCGGGAACAACGATCCCGTAAAGACGATCCTGCAAATGTGCCTGTGAATCCAGCCCTCACGGAGACGGATGCTCCTTTCCTGCTGAACACCCCGCCGATTCCGCATGAGCCATCTCGATCACTTCGCCGCCGACATCAGTTTCTCGGTTCCTTACCTGCACCGACTTCGGTTCACTCGTGATCTGTTCGGGGCAGAGCAAGAAGTCCTCGCTTCGCTCATTGAGCCGTCAGGTGATGCCCGCCCCAAGGTGCAGTTCTGGCTGGATGAGCACATTGCTCAGGCCCAGCCCCAGCTGACATCGAAGATTCGCGCATTCGCCCAGCGTCATCAGGACAAGTGGACGATGCCAGGGAACATCCAGGTCTGTCCTGGCGGTGAAGCAGTCAAGAACGACATCCACCTGCTGGAGCGAATGCTGAAATGCATTAACGCAGCAGACCTTGATCGTCGCAGTTACGTCATTGCGATCGGCGGAGGTGCGGTCCTCGATGCCGTCGGTTTCGCTGCCGCGATTGCTCACCGCGGAATTCGGTTGATCCGGCTGCCGACGACGACACTCGCCCAGGCAGATTCCGGCGTCGGGGTGAAGAACAGCGTCAACCTGTTTGAGAAGAAGAACTGGATCGGTTCATTCGCCGTCCCCTGGGCCGTCATCAACGATGAGGCATTGCTTTCGACTCTGCCGGACCGGGAATTCCGTTGCGGCTTCTCGGAAGCGGTGAAGGTCTCCCTGCTGAAAGATCCGGCCGAGTTCGCGCGACTTGAAGCGGGGGCCGATCAGATTCGTCAGCGGGACATGGACGTCGCTCGCGGTGCAATCCGCCGCTCCGCCCTGCTTCATCTGCAACACATCACACAAGGGGGCGATCCGTTTGAAGCACTGGAAGCGCGACCGCTCGATTTCGGACACTGGTCCGCTCATAAGCTCGAGCCACTGACTCAGTTTGAACTGCGTCACGGTGAAGCCGTCGCCATTGGCGTCGCGATCGACACAGTCTATTCGTCCCTTGTCCACGGGCTCCCGCAACGGGATGCCCAGCGAGTCCTCACAGTGCTGACGAAGCTCGGGCTGACTTTGTCCCATCCCCTGCTGGAAGAGACGCAGACGCTGTTTGATGGCCTCGAAGAATTCCGGCAGCATCTCGGCGGTCGCTTGACCGTGACCATGCTGGAACAGATCGGCCGAAAGATCGATGTCCACGAGATCGATCATGATCAGATGAAAATCGCAATCGAAACCGTGGCAACTTTCCAGGAACGCAACGCCGATCAGCTGGCAACACTGTAGGTACCGATACTCCTGAAACTCATGTCGGAAGGGGGCGATTTCTTCCAGCGTCTTCCTGATTCCTCGCGTATCTGAAGCAAACTCGTCATTGGCACGAGTCTGCTCACAGCGATTCGAGAGGAGAAGGACATGGACCAGGAAGTCTCGCCGACGGCTCTGAATACCACACGCCGGAAGGTCATCCGCGTTGGCCTCATTGCAATCGCCTGCGGGCTGCTGGCGTTTGGGTACTATGAATTCTGGCTGCGACGCCCGATCGGCTTCGGCCCCGTTGGAATCGCAGTGGACGCGACTCCCTTCTCTTCCATCTGGAGTGAACGGGATGTCCTGCTGCTTGGGCTGGGAGATAGCATCACCGCCGGATTCGGTTCCAGTCCCGGTCGCAGTCATTTCAAACTTGTTGAACAGGGTCACTTGGACGATCCCGCCGATGTTCGAAACTTGACGCTGAAGAAAGTCCTTCCCCACCTGCGTTCGAAGAATGCGGCCCTCTCGGGGACGACGTCAATCGAACTGATTGAGTTCTCATTGCCACGGCAGGAGCCAGCGGCCGTTGAAACGTTCGGTATTGTTCTCCTGTCGACAGGGGGAAATGACGTCATCCATCACTATGGACGAACGCCTCCCCGGGAAGGAGCGATGTTCGGAGCAACGGTGGAACAGGCCGAACCCTGGATCGACAACTACCGCCATCGACTGACGATGATTCTGGAGAAGATCGATGCACTCTTCCCCGGCGGCTGCGAAATCTTCGTGATGAATATCTATGACCCGACCGATGGAATTGGCGACTCAGAAAACGCCGGTCTTCCGGCGTGGAAAGATGGTCTCGAAGTCCTGCGTCGCTATAACGAAGTCATTGCCGAAGTCTGCAATGGGCGGACGAATGCTCACATGATCGACATTCGTGGACCGTTTCTCGGACACGGAATTCACTGCCGCAAGTTCTGGAAACCGTTCTATCAGCGGCACGATCCGTTCTATTGGTACTTCGACAATCTGGAAGATCCAAATGACAGGGGATACGACGCGATGCGTCGGCTCGTCTTGAATGAGATCGCACTGAAAGTCCCCGCCCGGTTGAGCAAGTTGCCGTCAACACAGACTGCTGCTCAGTGATCGTGCCTGTACTTCAATCCTTCACCAAGTCTTTTACCGACCCCTTCGCGGCGGGAACGATCGTCACAGGAATGACTTCTTCCTCGGCACGTCCCAGTTCCCCTTTGATTGACGCCAGCAAAAGTTCACCAACGCGACGCCCCCACTGCTCTGCCGAAAGTTCAGGAGTAATCGAGGAGAACGGTTGCGGTTCAGAAGAACTCGCGACATCTGCCATGGCCACTTTCGGAATATGAGCACCTGCAAGCCCGACTTGCTCCACCACTTTCAAGACGCCGTCGGCCAGTCGCTCGCTGCGGCAGAGACAGCCAACGTGCCGTCCGAGTTTTCGGAGCTGGGTTTCTACTTCGGCGTGAATGGCGGCCGAATCCGCAGGGAGAAATCGAAGAACGAAATCCTTCTGAGTGATGCCATGATCTGATAGAGCGGCCAGAGCCGCGTCCAACATCCGATGGTCGCCTCCGACCATGCGTTCGCGCATCAGGATCAGAAACTTCCGACTTCGGCGATTCACAAGGTCATCGATCAGAATTCGCCCGATCTGATGCTGATCCCGATCAAGACTCGGCAATCCCTGAATCGAGGGATGCAGTGTGCCATTCACGACGGCAGGGAGTCCACTTGCCTGAATCAATCGCTGCGTGACGACACCGGAACGAATCAGAACAACTCCGGTCGACTGTCCTTCGCTGAGGAGTTCGCCCACGAGCTTTTGCACGAACTCCTGTTCATCATCCACTGGTCGGAAGCGGATGCTCAGTTCCACGCCCGGGAGCGAATGCTGAAGTCCCAGAAGCAAACCTTCCATCCACTGGCCTTCTGCCTGCAGATGATCTTCCCGGACGAGGATCTGCACGCGTTCCAGCCCGCCAATTCCCTGACCGTCAGGGTCGAGAATGATTGTTCCGCGCCGCTGGCGGCGTTCAACAATGCCCCGCATCGCCAACAGCTGGAACGCTCGATTCACCGTCGATCCGCTGACCTTCAGATCCTTCGCTGCCTCGGCGGTGCTGATGTAGGCATCGCCCGGCCGCAGCTGACGCTTGCGGATGTCAGAGAGGATCCGCTGTGCAATGGTGATAATCTGTTGCGGTTTCTGCGGAGGCATTTGAGCTCGCCGGTGTCGACGTTTAATATCTTTAAAAGAATAATATTATCGTCATGAAGTGGAATGGCGAAGGGTCGAAAGTCTGAGTGACCTGACCGGGAGAAGCAGAGGATGCCGGATCCATGGAGACAAGATTTCCTGACCTGTGTCGTGGTTCTGATCGTACTGAGCGGCTCAACCATCGGGAACTCCGTTGCCGATGACGAACCCGCGTGCTGGCAACAACTCGCCCCCATTCCTGATCAACTGGGCTTCGCTGGATCGTTCGCTGGCGTCGTGAACGAAACACTGATCGTTGCAGGAGGAGCGAACTTCCCAGAGAAGCGGCCGTGGGAAGGCGGGAGGAAGGTTTGGTACGACTCCGTCTTCGCCCTCGAGACACCAGAAGGAACGTGGGTTCCCGCCGGTCGGCTGCCGCAACCGATGGGCTATGGTGTCTCCTTCACGACACCAGACGGATTGATTCTCGCCGGCGGAAGCAATGAACAAGGGCATTCCAGCCAGGTCCTGAAAATGACCCGCACTAACGGGGAACTGCATTTTGAGACGCTCCCGAACCTTCCTACTCCCTCCGCGATGATGTGCGGGGTTCAGCTTCACAGCCACCTGTACGTCATGGGCGGAGCCATGGCACCGGACTCCACAAGTGCACTCCAGACTCTCTGGAAGCTGGACCTTTCTGATCTGGAGTCAGGGTGGCAGACTCTTCCCCCCATTCCCGGTCCCGGTCGAATGCTGGCGACAGCGGCCGCGACGAACGAGGCCATTTTTCTGTTCTCCGGCGCAGCACTACGACCGTCAAAGACTGGTGAGCCGGAAAGAATCTGGCTGAAGGATGCTTACCGGTTCACACCAAAGGACGGATGGAAAAGAATTGCAGATCTCCCGCGAGTCGCCGTCGCCGCCCCTTCGCCAGCGATTGCGCTCGCAGGGAACCGTTTGGAGTTGCTCGGCGGTGACGATGGCACCCGGCTCTCCTTCAAACCTGAGGAACACCCCGGCTTCCCGAGAACATCGCTGATCTATGATTCCGATTCGGATCAATGGTCCGCAGGCCCCGAGCTTCCCTTTTCGATCGTCACGACCTCCGCGGTACGCTGGCAAGGAAGAGACATCATTCCCGGCGGTGAGGTCAGACCCGGGACTCGTTCCACAGAGGTCTGGAGCCGCCTGAATCAGTGAAGAGCAACGGCTGACGGTGGAACGCAGTCAGCCGGCAGCTGCACGGACAGATTCTCAAATATTGCGGATTCGCAACTACCGCTGAGGCAACTGCAGATTAACCGAGTTCGAGCGCCGGACTTCAAGTCGGCAGCAACCGAAGTCGAGTTGATCAGAAATCTCGCCGGCGTCGTTGGTCACAAGTTCTGGCTTCATGCGATAGAACACGAATCGTCCCCGTTTCTCACGGTTGACGATTCCGGCATTGTGCAGAACTCCGAGATGGTGTGAGATCAGCACGATCTCCAGCCCCAGCCTCTCCGAAATTTCGCCGACCGACTTCTGCGAATCCAGCAGAAGTTCGACAATCTTCAGTCGAGTCGGGTCGCCGAGCGCCCGCAATTTGCCGGCACACTCCTCGGGTGGAAGGCGATCTTCGGGCACCACATCATCCTGTCAAAAAAGTCACTCAGGCATTCCGTCATTCACTTCAGCCGACATTGTAGACGCGTTCCTCCCCGGGTTCCAACAGTCTCTGCTTAGCGTGACGAAATTCTCTCTCAATTTTCATGCGGCGCTTCCGATCGCCACTTCCCCAACAGAAGTGAAGTCAGACAATCTCATGTTGCGGCCCAAGTTGCGACTAAGAAGACTGCAGGGGCTTTGGTCGCGGAAGCGGAAGATTCAAGCGGTTCTCAATGGGATCTCCCGACTTCGGCGCGATATCATCCTCACAGACAGCCAACTTCGTCTGCCAACCCCGTCAGGCAACTCCGTTCCCATTGCAATCGCTCGCCATCATGAAACAGAACTTCAAGAAAGCCCATTCTGCTGACGAACGAGGTCTGTCTGCCGAGAATTCGGACCAGTCCCAATCTGTCGACTTTTCCGCCCCCGGCTATGTCATTTCCGAGTCATCTTCTAACTCGAGGATGCAGCCCCGAATGGAGAATGTAAAGCGCTGGACAGTTCTCGGTCTCGTCGTTTTTGCATTGATGCTGACGATCACACCGGGACCTGTCTGGGGCCGGGCCGGTGGCGGCGAAAATTTCGGCGGTGGGGGTGGAGGCGAAG